>DAORXN010000008.1:0-91757 GCA_035358955.1 Syntrophales bacterium
CAACTTGCCGTCCTCATCGATCGGGGACACCGGGAGCTGCCCATCAGGGCCGATTTCGTGGGCGAGAATTTACCCTCCGCCCTTTGGGAGGCCATCTCCGTCCACCTTATGGAAAAAGACGGCGAGGACTGTGTCCTCATCGAGGCAGAGACGGAGAGCCACAAGAGAGAAAAGCCATGATCACGGCCCTCACGACAAAGGATATCTTAGGGACGAAAGACCTCTCGGTGGAGGAAATCGAACTCATCCTTCAAACGGCCGAATCCTTCATTGAAGTCTCGACGCGGGAGATAAAGAAGGTTCCCACCCTGCGCGGCAAACTCATCATCAACCTCTTCTTCGAGGCCAGTACACGAACGAGAACGTCGTTTGAAATAGCGGGCAAGAGGTTGGGCGCCGACACGATAAACATCGCCGCTTCCACGAGTAGCGTCGTGAAAGGGGAAACTCTAATCGACACGGCGTTAAATCTGGAAGCGATGAATCCCGATATTATCGTTATCAGGCACTCTGCCGCCGGTGCACCTCACCTGCTCGCAAAGAGGCTGAAGGCTTCCATCATCAATGCAGGCGATGGGGCCCACGAGCATCCGACGCAGGCCCTCCTCGATCTTATGACGATGAGGGAAAGGAAGGGGAAGATAGGGGGGCTCAAGGTCGCCATCGTAGGGGACATAGCCCACAGCCGGGTGGCGAGGTCGAACATATACGCCTTGAAAAAGTTGGGGGCCCACGTGGTGGTAGGGGGGCCGGCTACCATGCTTCCCCGGGGATTCGCTCAAATCATGGGTATCCCTGTCTACACTACCATGGAAGAGGCCGTTCGGGATGCCGATGTGATCATGATGCTTCGCATTCAATTGGAGAGGGAGAAACAGAACATCTTCCCCTCTCTTCGGGAATATGCCCAACGATTCTGCCTGACGGAAGAAAAGGTCAAACTGGCCAAGGAGGATGTTCTCATCATGCACCCCGGCCCCATCAACCGGGGGGTGGAGATATCTCCGGAGGTGGCGGATGGTCCCTACTCGGTCATCCTAAATCAGGTAACAAACGGCGTAGCCGTCCGCATGGCCCTTTTGTACCTGCTGGCCGGTGGCGCCCGGGAAGTGTGAAATGAAGAAAGAAGACAAGAAAATATTACTCAAGGGGGGCAGGGTCATCGACCCCCTCCAGGGAATAGATGAAAACCTCGACGTTCTTGTGGTTCAGGGCTTAATCGCGCAACTGGGAAAAGGGTTTAGGGCCGATCCCGCCGTCATGGAGGTCATCGATGTATCCGGTAAGGTCGTTGTGCCCGGTCTAATCGATATGCACACCCACCTGCGTGAGCCGGGATATGAGTATAAGGAAACCATCGAAACGGGGTCGAAGGCGGCCGCCGCCGGCGGGTTTACGGCGGTTGCATGCATGGCCAATACCCAACCCGTCAACGACAACCGCTCCATTACGGAGTTCATCCTCCGTCGGGCGGAAGAAGCGCAACTGGTGCATGTTTATCCCGTCTGTGCCCTCTCCATCGGACTGGAGGGGAAAAAGCTGGTGGAGTACTGGGATCAAAAGGAGGCAGGGGCGGTCGCCATTTCTGACGATGGGCGTCCCGTAATGGATAGCGCTCTTATGAGAAGGGCCCTCGAGTATGCCGGCTCCCTCGGCATGGCCGTGATTTCCCATTGTGAGGATTTGAGTCTCTCTGCCGGCGGGGTCATAAACGAGGGACCTACCGCGGTGGAAACAGGCCTTAGGGGTATCCCGGCCATCGCCGAAGAGATCATGGTGGCGCGGGAGGTGATGATAAGCGAATACACAGGTTCTCCGGTTCACATAGCCCATATTAGCACGGCACGGGCCGTGGAAATTGTCCGTAAGGCCAAGGCCCGGGGAGTAAAGGTGACGGCGGAGACGGCCCCTCATTACTTTACCCTAACAGAAGAGGCACTAGGCGAGTTTGACGTCAATGCCAAGGTGAATCCACCTCTTCGGGGAAGGGAAGATGTAGAAGCCATAAGGGAAGGGCTGAAAGACGGTACCATCGATGTCATTGCTTCCGATCATGCGCCCCATGCCGTTACGGACAAGGAGGTGGAGTTCGAGTATGCCGCCAATGGCATCTCGGGACTGGAGACCTCCCTATCTTTATCTCTAAGTCTCGTCTTTTCCGGCGACCTCACCCTCGCCGAACTTATTAGAAGGATGAGTGCCAACCCGGCGAGAATCTTGGGGGTGCAAGGGGGTACACTCAAGCAAGGTACGCAGGCAGACATCACCGTCTTAGACCTCGAGCGTCCGTGGACGGTAGATGTAAACAAGTTCCGATCGAAAGGAAAAAATAATCCCTTCCATGGTCGAAAGCTCCGGGGAAAGGCCGTCCTCACCATGATGGGGGGGAAGGTTACCTTCCGGGATAGCTGATTTTATGCTGGTAAAAACCCGTCATGAAACGTTAGGTATCGTCCTTCAGGCTTTTAACTATGGGGACTATGACCGGGTGGTTAGGTTCTTCACCCTGGATTACGGCAAAATTGCCGGGATAGCCAAGGGGGCAAAAAATAGCCGTCGTCGATTCCCCGGCACCCTGGAGCCGTGGTGTCTTTCGCGGGTGAGTTTTACCCAGACGACTCCCGATCGTCTCGTTTTTCTCGAACGTTGTGAACCGGTAGATTATTTTGGTCATCTGCGGTCGGATCCCGTAAAGACGGTTTACGCGGCAAAGATCGGCGAGATGGTGGAGGCCTTTTCCCCGGATAGAAAGAAAAACGAAGGGCTTTTCTTTGCCTTCCGTGACTTTCTTGCCCTCCTCGATCAAGACAAACCCCGGGAATCGTTGCTTTTATGTTTCGAAGCGCGGCTACTTACCGAGGTGGGTTATGCCCCTGTCCTGGAGCACTGTGTGGCATGCGAGCGGCCCGTATCTGAGGAAGGTATTTTTTCTTTTGTCGCCGAGGCCGGGGGGATAAAATGTGACACTTGTTTATCGGCGCGGGACAAATCTCCCCTTCGTGTTTCCACGGGCACACTGAAAACCCTGAGGCTTGCCTTTATAAGCCCCCCGGAAAGGCTCCCACGAGTTAAATTCTCTTTTCCTGTCCTCCGGGAAGGCAGGCTCCTCATCGATATTTTTGTCAGGCACCTTTTGGGGAGAAACCTGAAGACGACCAAGGTGTTAGATCAAATAGGGCATAGGTGAGAGCGGCCTTTTAAGACCGAGAAATTTTTTATCAGGAGGGACAATCATGGGGTTGCGTACACCGGAACAATACAAGGCAAGTTTGAAGGATGGGCGTAGGGTCTTTATTCGGGGAGAAAAAGTGGCGGATATCACGCAGCACCCCATTTTAGGGGTAACGTGCGATACCATCGCGGCCGGATATGCGCTGACCCAATCAACCGACCCTGCAATCAGGGACCTCTTTGTGGCTTCCCATCCGGAGACGGGGGAGCCCATCAACAGGTTTTTCATTACGCCCCGCACCAAAGAGGACCTGGCCAATCGAACCCGGATGATTCAGCGTTCCATCGAGCTTACCGGAGGCTTGCCTTTCGGGAAGGATATAGGTACCGATTGTCTCAATGCCGCCTTCGTCGTAGCCGGTCAGATGAAGAAACCGGAGTATCAGAAGAATGCCTTAAATTTCCTGGAGCACCTGAGAAAAAACGACCTTCATACCTGCGGGGCTGTGACCTGTGTCAAAGGGGATCGGTCTAAGGAGCCGGCGAAGCAGAAGCATCCCGATTATTATCTCCACGTGGTAGAACGCTCGAAGGAAGGGATCATAGTGAAAGGGGCAAAGATTCACATCACCAGTGCACCGGCAGCCAATGAAATCATAGTGGTGCCCACGAGACAAATGAGAGACGGAGAAGCAGATTATGCCGTCAGTTTCGCCATTCCGGCCAATGCCCCGGGCATCACTTTCATCTGTCGTGGAGGCAGGGGTCAGTGGACACCCCATGAATTTCATGGAGAAAGACCGGTTCGAGAACTAACGGAGGCCATGATCGTTTTCGATCACGTATTCGTTCCCTGGGAAAGGATCTTCATGTGCGGGGAGTGGCAGTATTCCATGCTTCTCGCATATACCTTTGCCACCTTCCATCGCTTCACCGCCATCAGTTACAAGGTGCCGGCGGTGGAGGTCATGGCCGGCTGCGCCGTTGCCATGTCTAAGTATAATGGCCTTTTCTCCGTGGGTCACATTAGAGATAAACTCGCCGATATAGCGGGATACGTGGAGACGCTTCGTGCTCTGGCCGATGCAGCGGCCCAGAACCCGGTCATGTACGGAGATATAGCTGTGCCTAATCCCCTCATTACCAATATGGCAAAACTGCACTTTGCCAACAATTACCATCAGTTCGTGAAGCTCATTCAGGATATATCAGGGGGTATCATTGCCACCTGTCCGGATAAAATGGATTGGGAAAATCCAGAAATTCACGATTATCTGGAGCATTATTTAGGCGGCGCGGATAAGTATACCACCCTCGATCGCCTGAAGATGGTCCATGAAACCATGCGCCACGTGTGCTCACATGAATCGGCCTTTCACGAGGTGACCACCGTTCACGCAGAAGGTTCTATGGCCGCGCAGAAAATGATGATTCTGGCCGAAGCGCCCCTCAAACGCTACGAAACCATGGCCAAGAGGGCGGCGGGGGTGACGGAATGAATTAGCGGCCCTGGAACTTGGGCGGCCTTTTCTCTAAAAATGATTTTACCCCCTCTTCGAAATCGTCGGTTCTCACAAGGGGAAGGAGCTGAAGGAATACGTGGTGAACGTGGATAGGAAATGGCTCCTCCCATCCCATACGCATAAGTCTTTTGGCTGCTTGGACTGCCAGGGGGGCATTGGCGCCTATTTCCTGGGCGAGAGAAAGGGCACTGGGCATAACTTCCTCGGGAGGCACAACGTGGGAAACCAGACCTAATTTTAGGCATTCGTCGGCCGGGAGGGTGCGCCCCGTGAATATGATCTCTGCCGCCTTCGACCAGCCGAGGAGGCGAGGCAGAAACCACGTTCCCCCTGATTCGGGGACGATGCCCCTCTTCACATAAGCGGCGGCCATCTTCGCTTCCTGGGACATGATGCGAATGTCGCAACCTAAAGCAAGATCAAGTCCGTAACCGGCGGCAGAGCCGTTCATGGCACAGATTACGGGCTTGTCCATTTCGAAGAGCACCACAGGTGGGGCTTGTCTCAAATCAAGATGGGTGATGACCTTCTCGCCGTCGAGGAGGGCTTGGTCTCCCCCCTGGGCTTGGGCCGAAAGGTCAAGTCCGGCACAGAAGGCGCGGCCTTTTCCTGTGAGCACTACCACCCTCACCGCTGGGTCCCTATTGGCCTCCACCAGGGCTTGGGAGAGATCATTTAACATGGAGGCGGAAATGGTGTTCATCTTTTCCGGGCGATTCAAGGTAATTGTGGCCGTAAATTGCTCTTTCTCATATAAGACTTCTTCCGATGACATGGGTATAAAATTCCTCCTCTTCGGTATTTTTCTTCCTAAAGCACAATTGTAAAATTGGCGTCAATGATAAATAATTGCTCAACATGCTTTTTTCGGTTATAAGATGTACATGCATTTTCCAAGGAGGAGTACGATGTCTCAAAAAGTTCCCCATCGAGAAGAGAAAAGGATCAAGGTGAACGGGGTAGAGATCGCCTTCGATGAATTCGGAGACCTGGCGGGCATCCCTCTTTTTCTCATTATGGGCTTCAGTATGCAGATGATCGCCTGGCACGAAGACTTCTGTACAAAGCTCGCGGGTCATGGGTTTCGGGTGATTAGGTTCGATAACCGCGATATCGGCCACTCCACGTGGCTTACGGAGTATGGGGTGCCAAATATAGGACAGATCATGAAGGAATTAGCGGAGGGAAAAAAACCCTCCGCCCCTTATTTGTTGAGGGATATGGCCCGTGATGTGGTGGGCTTGATGGACGGATTGGGAATTGAATCTGCTCACGTGATGGGTATGTCCATGGGAGGCATGATTGCCCAGACCATGGCCCTTGAATATGGAGAGCGCCTGCAGAGTTTGATCTCCCTTTCATCTTCACCGGGAACGCAAGACCCCACGCTTCCTCCCGCCACACCGGAGGCGGCGTCCGTCTTGATAACACCCCTACCTCAGGATCGGGAAGGGTTCATCAACGCTTCCATCAAGGCCTGGAAGGTGATCGGGGGGCCTTATCTGCCCATGCCCGACGAGATGCTGGCAGAAAGGGCGCGTAAATTCTATGAACGGGGATTGCACCTGCCGGGTTTAGCAAGACAGTTGGCCGCCATTTTGGCTTCCGGCTCCCGACGGGAGGCGTTAAGGAACGTGAAAATCCCTGCCTTGGTGATTCATGGAGACAAGGACCCCCTCATTCCTCCCCCCCATGCGGTGGCGACCGCCGAGGCCATCCCGGGGGCCAAGCTCAAGATGATTGCGGGCATGGGCCATGAAGTGCCGCCTGCCGCCTGGGATGAAATCATCGGGGTGGTGTCCGATTTTGTGCAAGAGGTGAAAGCCAAATGAGAAAAGGCCTCTTTGCCTTATTAAGCTGTTTGATTTGTCTCCTTTGTACCCTCACGGGTTCGGCCGTGGAGAAATCAACCATCGCCGTAATCGATTTCGAGGCTATTGGGGCCGAGGGGCATTTGGGCCGGGCCATTGCGGAGATCGTGCGGACGGAAATCATCGGGACGAGGATGTACCGGGTCGTGGAAAGGTCGCAGATGAACCGCATTCTATCCGAGCAGAAGATGCATTACTCCGGACTGGTAGACGACAAGAACGCCGTGGAAATAGGCAAGATTCTCGGGGCCGACAAGGTCGTAATAGGTTCGGTGGTGAGGATAGGGAATAATTACACCATAAATGCCCGTCTCATAGACGTAAAGACGGGAGAAGCCACACTGGGAAAAAACGTAACGGGAGGGGACTTAAATACCCTTACGGACTTAAGCCGGGAACTGGTGGATTCCCTCTTCGTGATCAGCCGGGTCTCTACACCCTCGGTAAAGACTCCCGTGAGAACGGAGGGAGATTACGGAAAAATCCTGTTTTTCGAGGATTTTTCCTCCAATAAAAACAACTGGGCCATCTATCAGAATGCGCCTTATTACGATACGTTCTTTCAAGATGGTCGCTACATCATGGAGACGAAGAATAACAGAAAATCCGTGGAAGTAATCCCCTTACCTTCCGGGCTTCCCGTCAATTACGACGTCGAATGCGTGAGTATATGGCTCAAAGGCGTTAACAACTCCGCTTACGGCCTCGTTCTCGGTGAAAGTAGAGAAAGCCATTACCTGTTCGGGGTTTCGGGAAACGGGCAGTCCGTCATCTGGGTGACGGAAAATAACATGCCTAAAGATGATGCCATGCCCTGGCGGGCGGGGACGGCCAGATTCGGAGACGGACGAACGGTAGAAAACCGCCAAAGGGTGGAGGTGAGGGGGAATCAGTTGTATTACTACGTCAACGACCATTTTCTCACCTCCATCAAGAGTATTTATCCCTTGAAGGTGGTGGGAGTAAGCGTATCCCATCAACAGCGGGTCGCCTTCACGATGCTCAAGATTACCCAAAGGTAAGAAAGAACGCCTTAATTTATCCTTGAATCATTTCGCCTTCCGCGCTGCCCGTTTTAAGCGATCGTTTATGGCGGCCCCTAACCCTACGTTGGGCACCTCCTGGGCGACGATGAGCTTAAGGTTCATCTGGTCGAGTTCCCTCATGGCGCGGTAGAGGTTGGCCGCCGCTTCCTCGAGGTCCCCCTTTGGACTTAGGGCAATAAGGGGGCCTGCCACTTTTATGTCCGGTTTTTGCAAGGTAAGAAAACCCACGTCTTTCATCTCTGAAAAGGCGCTTAGGTCGGAGACGAGGGTAAGGGGGGTGCGGGGGGCATAATGGGAAGCAAGAAGGCCGGGGCTGCGATTCGGGCCTTCTTTTTTTGTAGCTAAAGTAAGGACCTCCACGCGTCCTATGGTGGCTTCTATCTCTTCTTGCGTGACCCCGCCGGGTCGAAGGATAACAGGCCGGTTATCCAAAAGGGAGAGGACGGTGGATTCTACCCCCACCCGGCATGCCCCACCGTCGATGAGAAAGTCGTAGCGCCCCTCGAGCTGCTCCCTTACGTGTTCAGCGCAGGTGGGGCTCGTCCTGCCAAAGGCGTTGGCACTGGGGGCGGCGATGGGGGTACCGGAAAGAGAGATAAGCTTTCTCGCCCAGGGATTTGCCGGCATGCGGATGGCAACGGTGGGGAGACCAGACGTCACCAGGTCCGGTACGATCGGGGCCTTGGGGACGACGATGGTTAGAGGTCCAGGCCAGAATTTTTCCACCAGCTTTCTCGCCAGGGGAGAGAAGAAGGCGGAGAGTTTTTCGGCTTCCTCGATACCTGAGACGTGCACGATGAGTGGGTCGTGAAGGGGACGCCCCTTGGCTTCGAAGATGCGCGTGACGGCGTGAACGTTAAGCGCATCGGCCCCTAGTCCGTAAACGGTTTCTGTGGGGAAGGCGACAAGTCCCCCCTCTCTTATAATTTCGGCGGCCCGGTGGAGGTCCTGAAGAAAGGTTTCTCTTCCCAGGGGATGTTCGATGATCCACCTGAGGGCTTCTTCGAGGTGATGGAAAATTATCGCCTCCGGGTGGAGATCCCCCATGGAGGTAAGACCCTGACCGATGGGGATATAGAGCCCCATGAAGCCCCGGGAGATCAGATGCTCTATCGTTTCTCGCTTATCGCTGAGGAAGAAGGCGCGATTTACGTTAATGGGTGCCAATGTCAATTCCGGTTTGTAGGGGAGCATCTCAAGGGGCATACTTTTCCCCTTTTCCCTTAAGTATGAATTAACGCCAGGGAAAAGCCCCTGGTCGATGAGAATGACTGTTTTTTCGTTTAAGGCATCCATGAACTTATCATCTGAAATTGCGTATCCTATGTCAATAACTGCCAACGGTGTGATGGAGGATAAGATCGGCGACGAAAGCGGCAGCCGCGTTTACCTTGGGAGCGAAAGGAGGACGTTTTTCTACTGAGGATGTCAGATCCCCGACGATAATTAGATTGTCTTTAATGCGATGTACGCCCACCGTGGAAGCATCGCCAATACCCCCGATGCCCGAGACGGAGATAAGGAACCTGTTGGCCGGAAGCACGGAAGCGATAAACATGCTCTTTTCTTTTGCCTCATCGAGGCATTCGGCAATGATGTGACAGGGTGCGAACAGACGCAAGGCGTTTTCCGCCTCAATCCGGATGGCAACGGCATCGAGTGCCAGATGGGGGTTGATGGCCAAAAGGTTTCTCTTTAGCGCCTCGACCTTGAGCATACCCACTTGATGGGGAAAGTAATACTGACGACTTAAATTGGAGGCCTCGACGCGGTCGAAATCAACCACCCTGAGACGAGTAAACCCACTTCGCACGAGGAGATGGGCGAGATTGGAGCCCAGGCCCCCGGCGCCAGCTATGCCCACTAAAGTTTCCTCAAGACGTTTTGTCGCTCCCGGCGGGAGCTCGTCTGAAAAGAGGGTGTTTTTATATGTCATCGTCCAACCAGTCGTGGGTTACAGGTTCATAACCCTTCGCTCTTATAACTTCCACGATTTCCTTCAGGGAGCGATGGTCTAAAATCTCGAACTGGGGTGGACGGTATTTGGAGCTAACCTTCTTCCCATGACCGCCTACTTTTGTAACGGAGCCTGCCGAAAGACGGGTAAGGCCTAAGGGGAGGAGGTTGTCCCGCAGGTCAGGTCGTTCGCGGGTGGTAAGTGATATGTTCAGGCGAGGGAGAAAGAGGCGGAGGGCGCATATAATCTGGACCAGATTTCGATCCGTTACCCTTTTCGGCAGAAGGGAAGAGCCGAGGTGTGGCCTTAAGCGCGGTATTCCTACGCCGATATCGCAATGGGGAAACCTCTCCATGAGGTAGCGGGCATGAAGGCCCAGGAGGAAGACATCTCGTCGCCAATTTCCCAATCCCAAAAGCACGCCAATATTTATCCATCGGAAGCCTGCTTCTCCACCTCTTTCCGGTGCTTCCAGGCGGTACAAAAAGTCCTTCTTGGGACCGGAGGGATGAACGGCGGCATAGAGGCCCTCCTCGTAAGTTTCCTGATAGAGGGTAAGGCCGTTTACCCCCACGCGGGACAATGACTCGTATTCATCCCTGTTCAAAGGATAGATTTCAACGGAGAGGGCGGGAAAATTTCGGTGAAGCAACTTGCATGCGTGGGCGATGTAACTTACAGGGCTAAAAGTGCGCGACTCTCCCGTAAGGACGAGGAGATCTTGGAAGCCTTGTTGGGAAATTATCTCCCCTTCTTTTTCCACCTCTGGAAGAGACAGTTTTTTTCGGGTAAACGGATTGTGCCGACTGAACCCACAGTACACGCAGGCGTTTTCGCAGAAATCAGAAATGTAAAGGGGCGTATATAGGCGAATGGTCTTGCCAAAGTACTGGAGGGTTTCTTGATGGGCACGTCTGGCCATCTCTTCTAAGTATGCATCCGCCGCAGGGGAAAGCAGGCAAAGAAAATCCCTCTCGTCTAATACCCTTTTGGTGATGGCCTTTTCTACCTCTTCAAACGAGGCTTCAAAGTTATAATTTCCTTCATAGGACTTCAGGGTTTTAAAGAAGCTCATTTCTGTCCTTCCATTCGATCGAGAAAGCCCGTCAGGGGAGAAGAGGGCCTTGCCACGGAAACGCGGTCGGGAAGCCCCGTTAAGTAAGCCATCCTTCCCGCCTCTACGGCCAAAGAGAAGGCCCTTGCCATAGAAACAGGGTCTTCTGCTATGGCGATAGCCGTGTTAACGAGAACGGCGGCACAGCCTATCTCCATGCACTCACAAGCATGGGAGGGTCGCCCGAGCCCTGCATCTACAATGATAGGGATAGGAAGCTCTTTTACCATGATGCTGATTATTTCCCTGGTTTTGAGGCCGCGGTTGGAGCCGATGGGTGAGCCCAAAGGCATGACGGCCGCGGCCCCCGCTTCCATGAGATATCTACCCATGACCAGGTCTGGATTTACATAAGGGAAACAGAAAAAACCTTCTTCGGCGAGGACCTCAGTTGCTTTCAGGGTTTCCATATTATCCGGCAGGAGGTAACGGGGATCGGCCGTTATTTCTATCTTGATCCAATTTCCCATCCCCCCAGCCCTGGCGAGACGGGCAATGCGGATGGCTTCCTCGGCATTTCTGGCCCCGGAAGTATTGACCATGATGTTACATCCTTCCGGGATGCCAGAGAGGATGTTGGCCCCCCGTTTCTTCGTATCTACCCGCCGGAGGGCCACGGTCGCCACTTCCGCCCGGGCAGACAAAAGGGCCTCATGCATAACCCCAATGCTGGCAAATTTGCCTGTACCCACGAAAAGGCGATTTTTTATGTCTTTTCCCCCTATCTTGAGGACGTCTGGCATCATCCACCCCCTACGAAACTCAGGATCTCTAACTTGTCTCCTTCTCCTACCTTCGTTTTTCCCCAATCCGCCCGCGGCAGGACTTTCCCGTTGTGCTCAATAACCACGTCCTCAGGTAAAAGGCCCTGAGCGAGGATGAGGTCCAAGACGGTTTGCACCTTTTCCCCTAGTTTCACTTCCCTTCCATTTATTCTTACTTTTGCCATTTAGTCTCCTTTTTATAAGCCTAACCGGGCACGAATTTCCTTCACCCGGGCGGTGATGTCCGGGGCGTCGAGAAGGCCCCGGATCATGGCAAAGTACTTTCCTCCCATGTCTTTGAGCATTCCTATGTTACTTACATCGATGCCACCGATCAAAATTATCGGTTTTTCCGTCAAGGAAAGCACGAGGGGAATTTCCTGGGTTCCGATACTGTAAGGTTTCGCCGGCGTGGGGAACAAAGGTCCAAAGGCGATGTAGTCTACGTCCTGGGATAAGGCGGCTTTTGCCTGGGAGAGGGAGTGAGTGGAAACCCCGATGAGCTTACCCTTTCCCAGGAGGCGCCTGACAAAGGGGATGGGAAAATTCGCCATGTCTTCCTGGCCGAGGTGGACACCGTCGGCGCGAAGCCTCCGGGCGAGGATCGGGTCATCGTTCACGATGAATGTAACCCCGTGTGCCCGGCAAAGGGCGTGAAGTGCCCGTCCCAGAGGGAGGAGATCCCTTCTTCTCTTTCCCTTGATCCTCATCTGGAGCCAGGTGATGCCCCCTGAGATAGCCGCTCGGGCCATGGCGAGGGCAGCCGGTGGGTTACCGTCTGGCAAGGTTAAAATGAGGTAGATGAAGGGTTCCTTCCTCACATGAAAAACCCCTTAGCGTCGTTCCGCATAAGGGGTCTCTTCACGTAGAAGGCATTCCCTACGCCGGCATTACCCGGATCAGGTAGTGAGGGTCTTCCGCTTCCCGCGGAACTCTCAGGCCGAAGTCTACGACCTCCCCTTATGCGCTTTTTTTGAAAACCACATCTTTTCCCCTTTGTCAAGGACGTGTTAGAAGCTTGATTTATATTGACACCCCCCAAGGTGCGTGATAATCAGCATTTTTACCCGTTTGGGCGAAAGAAACGATAAAGAGGTGGACTGGTTGTGACTTTCCAAGAACTCATCTTTGCCCTCGAGCGGTACTGGGCTCATCAGGGTTGCCTCATTCAACAACCTTATGACGTGGAGGTAGGGGCCGGCACCTTCAATCCGGCCACTTTTCTCAGGTCCCTCGGGCCCGAACCGTGGAACGTGGCCTATGTCGAACCCTCCCGGAGACCGACGGACGGCCGGTATGGGGAAAATCCCAACCGACTGCAGCATTACTACCAATATCAAGTGATCATGAAACCTTCTCCTTTAAACATCCAGGAGCTTTACCTCGATTCCCTGCGGAGCTTCGGCATCGATCCCCTGGATCACGACATCAGGTTCGTGGAGGATGACTGGGAGTCTCCCACCGTGGGGGCCTGGGGGCTGGGCTGGGAGGTGTGGTTAGATGGGATGGAAATCACCCAGTTTACCTATTTTCAGCAGGTAGGCGGAGTGGATTTAAAACCCGTTTGTGTGGAGATTACTTACGGGATAGAACGCATCGCCATGTACATACAGGGTATAGACAACGTCTTTGATCTCCAATGGAACGAAACGTGCACTTACGGGGATGTGCACCATCAGGGCGAGGTGGAATGGTCGAAATACAATTTCGAACTGGCCGATGTCGAAATGCTTAGACGCCTCTTCGATATGTACGAAGCGGAAGGGATAAAGATGTCGGAAAGGGAGCTTGTCTTACCCACGTACGACTGTTGCCTCAAATGCTCTCATATTTTCAATCTTCTCAACGCGCGGGGGGCAATCAGCGTGGCTGAAAGAACCAATTACATTGCCCGGGTAAGGAATCTTGCCCGCCTCAGCGCCGAGCTTTACCTGCGCCAGCGTGAGCAGATGGGCTATCCCCTCCTCAACAGGAAATGGAAGACCCTTTAGGCGAGGAAGAGTATGGGAAAGGAACTATTGCTGGAAATAGGAACGGAGGAAATCCCGGCTGCCTTTTTACCCCGTCTTATGGATGACGTAAGTGAGATGATAAGGGGGTCCTTCCGAGCCTCCCGCATTACACACGGGGAAGTCACCACCATGTCCACTCCCCGCCGGCTGGTTTTATGTGTGAAGGAAGTGGCGGAAAGGCAGGAAGATCAGGTACTGGAGAAGTTAGGCCCGGCCAAGAAGGTAGCTTTCGACGAAAAGGGGAACCCCACCCGCGCGGCGCAAGGTTTCGCCGCAAGCCAGGGTATTAAGGTAGAAGATCTCATCGTGGTAGAGACGGAAAAGGGTGCGTATGTGTGTGCCCGCCGGGCTATCGCGGGTGCCGACACGAAATCTCTTCTTCCCGGAATGATGAAGGATCTTATCTTGAACCTTCCGTTTCCCAAGTCCATGAGATGGGGAAATTTTAACCTCCGGTTTGCCCGCCCGATCCACTGGATCTTGGCCTTATTCGGCAGTGAGGTGATTCCCATCACCCTTGAGTACATAGCAAGCGGCAACCGAAGCTACGGGCATCGGTTCATGAGCCCGGCGGCCTTTGAAGTAAAGGATTTCGATGATTATCTAAGAAAGACGGAGGAACGATTTGTCGTCTGTGATCCAGAAAAGAGACGAAAGTTGATAAAATATCAGGCAGAAGAAGTGGCCAAGACCGTATCCGGAAAGCCCCTGGAGAATGAAAAACTCCTGCAAGAGGTTACTTTCCTCGTCGAATACCCCGTTGCACTGCTCGGCTCTTTCGATGCCGATTTTCTCGCCCTGCCTAAAGAAGTGCTTATTACCTGCATGATGTCCCATCAGAAGTATTTTCCCATCCTAGGGGAGGATGGCCGTCTGCTCCCCTATTTCGTAACCATTGCCAATACTGCCCCCCGAGATCCCCGCGTGGTAATAAAGGGGAACGAAAAGGTCATTCGGGCCCGTCTCACGGATGCCAAGTTTTTCTTCGAGGCGGACCTAAAAGTGCCCCTAACGCAGCGTTTGGAAGAGCTCAAGGGTGTGGTCTATCACAGTCTTTTGGGGACGTCGTACGAGAAGGTTACGAGATTCAGGTCCCTGGCGCGTTTCATCGTGGAAAAGGTGGATGGGAAATTGGCAGAAAGGGTTGATCGGGTAGCCTGTCTTGCCAAGGCCGATTTGAATACCCAGATGGTGGGAGAATTCCCGGAATTACAGGGGATCATGGGGAGGGAATACGCCAAAGCCCAGGGGGAGGATCCCTGGGTAGCCGAAGCCATCTATGAACATTACCTGCCGATAAGTGCCGGTGGAGATCTGCCTCGGACGGATGAGGGGGCCATTGTAAGTATTGCCGATAAATTGGATACCATCTGCGGTTTCTTTAGTGTCAATCTAATACCCACAGGCACGGCCGATCCCTACGCCTTAAGGCGTCAGGCCTTGGGCATAATAAACATCATCCTTGCCAAGGGTTACCGTCTGGACCTCACGGAAATGGTGGATTTTAGTCTTTCTCTTCTGAAGGAGAAAGCAACCGAGCCGTTGGAAAGGGTGAAGGAGGCGGTGCTCGATTTTTTCCGCGGTCGTTTGGAAAATTATCTGATCTCCCAGGGGCATCGATTGGACGTGGTGCAGGCGGTCACGGCCGAAGGGATTGCGGATCTCTTTACCTGTCTTTCCAAAATAAAGGCCTTAGAGGGGTTCATGAAAGAGCCTGCCTTTGTCCCCCTTTCGTTTGCTTTCAAGCGGGTGGGCAACATCATTCGAGGGCAGCCACTGGGGGAAGTGGACCCTGCCCTATTTACGGTGGAGGAGGAAAAAGCCCTTTGGGAGGCGTTTGGGCAGGTAGAGGAGCGAATAAAGGCAGAGCATCTTCCCCGGGAGGATTACCTTTCCGCCCTAAAGGAGATGGCTTCTCTGAGGGGGCCCATCGATAATTTTTTCGATCACGTGATGGTCATGGTGGAAGAGAAGGCCACAAGGCAGAACCGCCTTTCTCTCTTAGGGCAGATTGCCACCCTTTTTAGGCAGATTGCAGATTTTTCCCGTCTCAATTTAGAAGGGTAAGGGCTTGACGAAACGGCGGAGAAACGGGTAAAGGAAAACCAACAAAGAAAACGCGAAAAGTTTCATGGCTAATTCCGAGCTAAACAAGATAAGCGAGCTGGAAGAAAAGCTCCTTCTGCGCAAAAAACTCCAGGAGATAACCAATCGCATCCATTCGGCCCAGAACCTGCGCCAGATCATGGTGGATCTGAGGGATAGCATTCTCCTACTCTTCAACGCCTATTATTTGACCATCTACGCCTACGATCGGGTGAAAAACGAGATCTACTCGTTTTTCATGCAATCGAGTGATAAATTGAACGAAATACGCGTGCCCGTGAACCCGAAGAGCATTGCAGGCTTCGTGGCCAGCACGGGTCGTATTGTGAATATCGCCGATGCTTACGATGATGGGGAGCTTAAAGCCATAGATCCCAATCTCTCGTTTGATAAGAGCTGGGATAAGAAATCCGGTATCCGCACGAAAGAAATTCTGTGCGCCCCTATCAATCACGCCGGCCGCCTCATGGGAGTTATCCAGATTTTGAATAAGAAGGCAGGCGCTGGCAAATTTACCGAGGAAGAGGTGGCCTTTGTCCAGGAGATTGCCGAAGTCCTGGGGGTCGCTTTTTACAATCAGGAAAGGCTCACGAGGAGAAGGAAGACCAAATTCGATTATCTCATTAACCGCGGCATCATATCGGAGGAGGACCTGGAGCGGGCCTGGGAGATGGCACGAGAGGAAAAAGAGTACGTGGAAAACGTTCTCATGAAGAAATACGGCGTCTCCAAGGAAGAACTGGGAAAATCCTTCGAAGAGTTCTACCGGTGCAGCTTCGTTCAGTTCAGCGACAAAGTGCCCATTCCCGGCGATCTCATCAAGAATTTGAAGCGGGAATACCTCCGTCGCGAATTGTGGGTACCCTTAGGAAAGCAAGACGGTCGGATTCAGGTCCTCGTCGACGATCCGAACAACATCATCAAGCGAGACGCCATTGAGGGTATAATGAAGACAAAGGCCATCGTCTACAGCGTGGCCCTACCGGAGGACATTGTCAAATTCATCAATTACTTCTTCCAATCGCCCGATGACGATACGTCCATTTCCGAGTTGCTCGGAAAGTTGGAGGTGGAGGAGGAAGAAGAAGAGGATACGGGGGAGGAGGAACGGGTCTCCGAATCGGACAGCGTGATCATGCAGCTGGTTAATAAGATCATAAACGATGCGTACTTGAAGAGGTCTTCGGATATTCACATCGAACCGAATGTGATGAAGAAGAACGTGGAAATCAGGTTCCGGATAGACGGCGATTGCGTTCCCTATCAGACGGTTCCTTACAGCTACAGGGCCGCCCTGGTATCAAGAATCAAGATCATGTCCAACCTGGACATTACGGTGAAAAGGCTGCCCCAGGATGGTAAAATAAAGTTTAGGCGTCCTACGGGGGAGGAAATCGAGCTGCGGGTGGCTACCATTCCTACCCAGGGCGGGGTGGAAGACGTGGTCATGAGGATTCTGGCGAAGGGGGAGACCATGCCCCTGGAGGCCATGGGTATGTCCAAGCGCAACTACGAAGAGCTCATCAAAATCTGCGAAAAACCTTACGGGATGATTCTCGTGGTAGGCCCCACCGGGTCGGGTAAGACTACCACCCTTCATGCGGCCTTGCGCCACATAAATACGCCGGAAAAGAAGATCTGGACGGCGGAAGACCCCGTGGAAATTACTCAATACGGGCTTCGGCAGGTTCAGGTACAACCCAAGATCGGTTTCGATTTTGCCGCCGCCATGAGGGCGTTTCTGAGGGCGGACCCGGATGTCATCATGGTGGGTGAGATGAGGGACTACGAGACGGCCAAGACAGGGGTCGAGGCATCGCTCACGGGCCACCTAGTTTTCAGCACGTTGCACACCAACAGTGCCCCCGAGACGATTACCCGTCTCCTCGATATGGGGATCGATCCCCTGAACTTTGCCGACGCCTTGTTGGGGATCTTGGCCCAGCGACTCGTGAGGACGTTGTGTAAAAACTGTAAAGAGGCCTATCATCCTTCCCGAGAAGAATACGACGAAATAGTGGAAAGTTATGGCCCGGAATACTTTGCCAAACTCAACATTCCCTACGATGACAACTTTGTCCTCTATCGGCCCAAGGGTTGTGAGGTGTGCGACAAAAGCGGCTATAAGGGAAGAATAGGCGTACATGAGCTCCTCATTGCGAGCGACAACATCAAGCGACTTATACAGAAACACGCGACGGTGGAAGAAATCAGGGCGATGGCCATAGAAGAAGGAATGACGACCCTTTTGCAGGACGGAATACAGAAGGCTATTCAGGGGTGGACAGACTTTCGCCAGGTGAAGAGGGTTTGCATCCGGTAATTTTGAAATTTTTTTCTTGACAATTGTATAATTCAGGTTTAGTGAGCATTGAAAACTATTTAGGGACGAAAAAAGGCTTCAAACCGCGGCTCGCGGTTAATAAAAAAGCGAAGGAGGGTAAGTGAGGAATGAATAAGGGTGATCTGGTAAATGAAGTAGCAAAGGTCGTAGGGAAGAAGAAAATTGCGGAAGATGCGGTACAGTGTGTGCTGGACACGATTACGGAAGCCCTCAAGAAAGGTGATTCGGTAACCCTTGTGGGCTTCGGCACGTTCAAGGTGGCCAAGAGGGCGGCCAGGACGGGGAGAAATCCGCAGACAGGGAAGCCACTCAAGATCAAGGCAAAGAAGGTTCCCAAATTTACGGCGGGCAAGAAACTAAAAGAAGCGGTGGGAAAGTAATCTTTTCATTGAAAAGAAAGGTGGGAAGAGAAATCTTTTCCCACCTTTCTTTTTTTGCCCATTAAGTCCTTGACATAAACGAGATAATCGGTTATTAGATTATCCTATAAGTCGGATAAGCGAGTCCCTATTGGGAAGTTAAGCCCGATGAGGGATTTTTTATTTTTGTTTAGAGGTAAGACGCGTTTATGAAGAAAGATGCTTTAAAGATAAGGAACATTGGAATCAGTGCTCATATTGATTCTGGTAAGACTACCCTGACGGAGAGGATCCTCTACTATACAAAGCGTATTCATGCCATTCACGAAGTGAAGGGAAAGGATGGCGTCGGTGCCACCATGGATTCCATGGAGTTGGAGAAGGAGCGAGGCATTACCATTTCATCGGCTGCCACATACTGTGAATGGAAAGACCACGAGATTAACATCATCGATACCCCCGGTCATGTGGATTTTACCGTCGAAGTGGAGAGGTCTCTTCGCGTATTAGACGGGGCCATTTTAGTCCTCTGTGCCGTGGGGGGGGTGCAGTCTCAGTCCATCACCGTCGATCAGCAGATGAGGCGTTATAAGGTGCCCTGCATAGCTTTTATCAACAAGATGGATCGCAGCGGGGCCAATCCCGATCGGGTGGTAGAACAGATTAAATCGCGCTTGAACAGAAACCCCGTCGTTCTTCAGATGCCCATTGGCTTGGAAGCAGAATTTTTGGGAGTCGTGGATCTCCTTTCCATGAAGGCCATCTTTTTTGACGGCAAAAACGGGGAAATCGTCAGGGAAGAGGATATACCGGAGGATTTGATTCCTCAGGCCCTGGCAAAGAGGGAGGAGGTAATAGATGTGGCCTCTCTCTATTCGGATGAGCTCGTCGAGGCCGTACTGGAGGGCCGGGAAATTCCCCAGGAACTAATTGTTGCGGGCCTGAGAAAAGGGACGATAAGAGGCGAGATAACCCCTGTGCTCATGGGTTCGGCTTACAAGAATAAAGGCGTTCAGCCTTTGCTAGATAAAGTAACGGAGCTTCTGCCCTGCCCGGCGGATATCACCAATACGGCGAGCGATCTCGACCGGGGTGGGGAGGAGGTATTGCTGAAAAGCGATCCCGATTTGCCGGCCGTGGCCCTTGCCTTCAAATTGGAAGACGGACCCTACGGCCAGCTAACATACATTCGGGTCTATCAGGGAACCATTTATCGAGGCGCCACCGTGGTAAATGTGAGGACGGGAAAGAAAATAAGAATCGGGCGTGTTGTTCGGATGCATGCGGATCAGATGGAGGATATTGAATCCATTCCGGCGGGTTACATCGGCGCCCTATTCGGCGTAGAATGTGCATCGGGTGATACGTTCGTCTCTCCGGGATTGAATCTTGCCCTCTCCTCCATCTATGTGCCGGAACCGGTGATCTCTCTCGCTGTCATTCCCCAGGACAATAAGTCCCAGGTGAGCCTGGCCAAGGCCCTTAATCGATTCACCAGGGAAGATCCCACCTTCAAGGCTTATACGGACGTTGAAACTAACGAAACGATAATCGCCGGGATGGGAGAGTTGCACTTGGAAATTTACGTGGAGAGGATAAGAAGGGAATACGGCGCCGATGTGGTTACCGGTTCGCCTCGGGTAGCTTACCGAGAAACCATCACCCAAAGGGCAGAATTCAATTACACGCATAAGAAACAGACGGGTGGTGCCGGCCAGTTCGCCCGCGTGGCAGGTTACATTGAGCCCACGGCGGAGGGGGATTTTATATTCGAGAACAGAATCACGGGCGGGGTTATCCCCACCCAGTTTATCCCGGCTTGCGAGAAAGGCTTCCGCGGGGCCATGGAAAAGGGGCCGAAGTACGAATTTCCCGTGGTGGGTGTGAAGGTAGTGCTCTCGGATGGGGCATTTCACAGTGTCGACTCATCCGATATCGCCTTCCAGCAGGCAGCAAAGGGTGCCTTTCGTGAAGCCTACCTGAAGGCGCAGCCCGTAATCCAGGAACCTATCATGAAGGTAGTAGTAGAAACCCCAACGGAATTCCAAGGTGGGGTTATGGCCCTCTTGAATCAGAGGCGCGGGATTATTATGGGTGCCCAAGATGAAGGGGTGATGTGTGTGATCGAAGCCCAGGTGCCTCTCGCCGAGATGTTCGGATTCTCCACCGTCTTGAGATCGGCAACCCAAGGGAAAGCACAGTTTACCATGGAATTTGCCTTTTACCGTCAGGTTCCCTCGTCCCTGGCGGAAAAAATTGCCGAAGAATGCGCAGCCCGAAAAAGAAACGCGGCGTAATCCTGTGGTTGCGGCCCGCTTTGTTCAATAAATACCGGATGGTGAGCATGTTGAGAGAAACCCTCATCCAAAAGCACCCGCTTTCTATGTTGGGCGGAAAGGAAGGAGACGTTTTGGCCCCCGGTGAGATGGGGGCCATCCTCGCCCGTCGCGGGGTGGGGAAAACGGCCTTGCTGGTTCAAATTGCCATCAATGCTATGCTCAGGGAAAAGAACGTGCTTCACGTGAGTTTGAAAGAGCCCGTGAAGAAGGTCATGCTTTGGTATGAAGAGCTTTTTTTGCATCTGGCTAAGCCCTATGGCAAAGATGTCTCAAGGCCTCTCTTGGAATCCATCTTACCCCACCGTTTCATCCTGACCTTTAGAGTGGAAGGTTTAAGCATCCCCCGCTTGGAAGAGAGAATCAACGACCTTGTCGTCCAGGGCATATTTCGGCCCGATCTTTTGATTGTAGACGGCTTAGATTTCGGCGAAAACGTAAGGCCGACCTTGGAGGAAATGAAAACATTTGCCCGGGATCTTCGGGTAGGGGTGTGGTTTTCCGTCCCCATTCACCGGCATCTGGAAGATGGCAGAACCGGTATCCCCCTTCCCGTCTTAGGCATGGAAGACCTCTTTTCCAGGCTCTTCATTCTTACCTCCGAAGGAAGGGGAATTAGAATCAAATCGCTGCTTCCGTCGCCTGCGGACGGGGCAGATCTCATCCTCGACCCTTCTTCTCTCCTGGTGAACGAATCTCGGGGTGTTAATTAGAGCCCTTTTGCTTACCCAGGCCCCTTAAGAGAATTTTCTCGATGGGCGAAAATAGTGAACGGGCACCGCCTGTACCGTCTCGCCCTAGCTGGAGTCGTCTCACCTAATAAAGTTGGTCTATTTGGGGTCGCCATGACCACTAAGACCCTTTCCCTTACTCAATGTTCGTCTCCAGCACATCGACTCGACACGTGTACCGCAGAAACCCGTTCAATTTTATTCTACCCCATTGGGTGAACATGTCAAGGGTTTTATTTTTGACCTGTGTGGCTCTTTCTTGACATGGGAAGGAAGTATGGATATGGTGAGCGAGCTTTAATTTCGCATGAGGAGGCGGAAAAGATGAAAGACATAGTGATAGCAAGTGGGGCAAGAACGGCCGTAGGAGAGTTCGGCGGGTCTTTGAAAGGAGTGCGAGTAGTCGATTTAGGGGCCCTTGTGATCCGGGAAGCTCTGATTCGGGCCGGCCTCCGCCCGGCGGTCAGTGACTTTTTGAAGAGCTTACGTCCGTTGCCGGTCAAAGATGTGGAGATGACCGCGCTGGTTAAAGGTAATTATAAATACGACGAAGGACTAACGCCCGTCTACATTGACGAGGTCATTATGGGTAACGGAATCCAGGCGGGGCAAGGGCAGAGCCCGGCCCGACAGGCGGCCATTCATGCGGGGATACCGGAGGAGACTAATGCCTATACGGTAAATAAGGTTTGTGGCTCCGGTATGAAGGCCATAGCCTTGGCTGCCCAGGCGATTAACGCGGGTGATGCGGAAATTATCGTGGCCGGTGGGATGGAAAACATGAGCAACGTCCCGTTCGGTCTCCCCGAGGCCAGATGGGGTTACCGGATGACCATGCCCTACGGTCAGATCACGGATCTCATGGTGTTTGACGGGTTGACGGAAATTTTTTACGGCTACCATATGGGTATGACGGCAGAAAATATAGCCGCCATGTACGGCATATCAAGGGAAGAGCAGGATCGTTTTGCCTTGACGAGCCATCAGCGGGCGAGGGCGGCCATCAGCTCCGGGGCCCTGGAGGAAGAAATCGTCCCGGTTGTGATACCCCAGAAGAAAGGGGAGGCGAAGGTGTTCAAAGTGGACGAGAGGCCGAGGGAAACGAGTATAGAACTCCTTTCCAAGCTACCCCCTGTTTTCAAAAAAGACGGGACGGTTACGGCAGGTAACGCCTCGGGCATAAATGACGCGGCGGCCGCCGTGGTAGTGATGACGGCAGAGAAGGCAAAGGCCTTAGGCGTAAAACCCCTGGCGAGAATCATGGGTTATGCGTCCGGGGGAGTCGATCCTCAGTATATGGGCTTGGGACCCATCCCCGCCATTAGAAAACTTCTAAAGAGACTGGACATGACCATAAAAGACTTCGGTTTGATCGAGCTAAATGAGGCCTTTGCCGCCCAGGCCCTTTGTTGCATAAAGGAGTTGGAGATAGACCAGGAGATTTGTAATGTGAACGGCGGGGCCATTGCCATAGGGCATCCCATAGGATGCACCGGGGCCCGTATCACGTATTCTTTGGCCGTGCAGATGAAGAGAAGAGGGGTTCGTTACGGACTTGCCTCCCTTTGCATCGGTGGCGGACAGGGAATGGCGATTGCTTTGGAAAGATGGTGAAAGGAGGAAAGGGGAGATGGAAATAAAAACGATCGGTGTTGTCGGGGCGGGACAGATGGGCAGTGGAATAGCCCAAGTAGCGGCCCAGGTGGGAGGTTACAAGATTATTCTCAACGATATCGCCGAGGAGTTCGTAAACCGGGGGCTTAAGGTCATAAGCACCAATTTAGACCGACTGGTGGAGAAGGGGCGCCTTTCGGAGGAAGAGAAAGGGGCCATCTACGGTAGGATAACGAAAAGTTTAAGCTTGGCCGATATGAAGGAGGCCGATTTTGTCATCGAAGCGGCCACGGAAAGGGAAGACCTGAAGATGAACATCTTTCGAGAGCTCGATAAGGTATGCCGGCCGGAGGTTATCCTCGCGTCCAATACCTCATCTATTCCCATTACGCGCATATCGGCCGCCACTAAAAGGCCCGACAAAGTGATCGGAATGCACTTTTTCAATCCAGTCGCTGTGATGCGCTTGGTGGAGGTCATAAGGGGCCTGGCCACCTCCGATGAAACCTTCCAGGTGACGTTTTCCCTGGCAGAAAAAATGGGAAAGACGCCCGTTAGGTGTAATGACTTTCCCGGTTTTGTGGCCAACCGGATCCTTATCCCCATGATCAACGAGGCCATCTATGCCCTCATGGAAGGGGTGGGAGAGGCGAAGGACATCGACGAAATCATGAAGCTCGGCGCTAACCATCCCATGGGGCCTTTGGCTTTGGCCGATCTCATCGGTCTGGATACGTGCCTATCCATCATGGAAGTGCTGCATAAAGGCTTTGGGGATGACAAGTATCGTCCCTGCCCTCTCTTGAGAAAATACGTAGATGCCGGATACCTGGGGAGGAAGACGGGACGAGGTTTTTACGAGTATAAATAAAAGAAGGGGGAATCAGATGAACTTTGCTTTAACCGAAGAACAACAGATGGTCAAGGACATGGTGACCCGCTTTGCCGAGGCGGAGATCAAACCCATCGCGGCCGAGTTGGACCGGACTCATCGTCATCCGGAAGAGATATGTCGCAAATTAGGTGAGATGGGCATGATGGGGGTAGCCGTCCCCACGGAGTACGGTGGGGCGGGAATGGATAACGTGACCTATGTGCTCGCCCTTATTGCCATTTCCAAGGCTTGTGCCAGTACTGGGGTCATCGTGTCCGTAAACAATTCCCTTTACGGTTATCCAGTGAAGGCCTTCGGCAACCATGAACAGAAGATGGAGTTTCTGTACCCCGTAGCGAGTGGCAAATACGAAGGTTGCTATGCCCTCACCGAAGCGGGGGCCGGTTCCGATGCTGCTGCCCTCGCCTGTCGGGCCGTGCTCAAGGGTGATAAATACATTGTGAACGGGACGAAACGATTCATAACCAACGGCGGGGTGGCCAGGTATTGTGTTTTGGCCGCCACCACCGATCCGGCCAAGGGTTATAAGGGGATCATAAACCTCCTCGTGGACCTGAAGAACACCCCCGGTTTTTCCGTAGGAAAAATAGAGGAAAAGTTGGGCATTCTCGCCTCTTCCACGGCGGAACTTGTTTTCGAAGATGCCGAAGTGCCGGCAAAGAATCTCCTCGGAAAAGAAGGGCAGGGCTTTCGGCAAATGCTCTCCGGGCTGAATGCGGGACGCATAGGGATTGCGGCCCAAGCCTGCGGTATCGGCCGCGCCGCCTTGGAAGATGCCATCAATTATGCCAAGGAACGGGTCCAATTCGGCCAACCCATTGCCGCATTCCAGGCCATCCAGTTTAAACTGGCCGACATGGCGACAGAACTCGACGCAGCGGAAATGCTTACCTTGCGAGCGGCCTGGCTTGAAGACAACGGTTACGATTTTGAAAAGGAGGCCGCCATGGCCAAGATGTACGCCGCGGATGTGGCCATGAAGGCGGCCATCGAGTGTGTCCAGATTTTCGGTGGCTATGGATACTGCAAAGAGTATCCCGCCGAAAGGCACATGCGGGATGCAAAAATCTGCCAGATTTACGAGGGGACGAACGAAATTCAGCGCATCGTGATTGCCAGAAAACTGCTCGGGATGCGCTAAAAAATCATTGTACCGAACCCCCATTTACCCCTTGCTATAAGCTATATATAGTGGTATGCTTGCGCATATACACTATATATAGCGTTTTTTTATGAGGAGGGGTGGCCATGAATGCGAAAATCCGCAAGAGAGACGGGCGTCTCGTAAAGTTCAACGCTGATAAAATCACCAATGCCATTGCCAAGGCGGGGAAGGCGACGGGTGAATTTGATGAGAAGGTGGCCAGAAGGCTCACGATTCGGGTTCTGAACCTGGCGGAGAAGCTCTACGGGAACAAGATCATGGGGGTCGAGGAGATTCAGGACATCGTCGAAGAGGTCCTGCTTTCCTCCGTTTATCGGAAGACGGCTAAGGCTTACATCATCTACCGGGATCAGCATGCCCGGTTGAGGGAAATAGCCAACAAGATGGAAGTGGACCTGGTGGACCAGTATTTGAAGAAGATAGACTGGAAGATCCACGAAAACAGCAATATGGATTACTCCCTCCAGGGGCTCAACAATTACATTTCATCGGAAGTAAGCAAGGTTTACTGGTTGAACAGCATCTATTCTCCCGAAGTGCGCAATGCCCACGTGGAGGGGGATTTTCATATCCACGACCTGAGCCTACTTTCCGTTTATTGTGTGGGTTGGGACCTTTACGATCTGCTCCTTGAAGGCTTCCGCGGTGTGGCGGGTAAGGTGGAAAGCAGACCGGCCAACCATTTACGCAGTGCCTTAGGGCAAGTGGTTAATTTCTTTTATACGTTACAGGGAGAAGCGGCCGGGGCCCAGGCATTTTCCAATTTCGATACCTTGCTTGCCCCCTTCATTAGGTACGACGGGTTGAACTATAAAGAGGTGAAGCAGGCCCTCCAGGAGTTCGTTTTCAACATCAACGTCCCCACGCGCGTGGGGTTTCAGACGCCTTTTACCAATGTAACCCTGGATGTCACCGTTCCGCCTTATTATGCCGATCAGAACGTGATAATAGGGGGAAAGCCGCAGAAGGAAAAATACGGTGAATTTCAAGAAGAGATGAATCTGTTCAATCGGGCCTTCCTCGAGGTAATGGCAGAAGGGGACGCCAAGGGGAGGGTCTTTACCTTTCCCATTCCTACATACAACATCACCCGCGATTTCAACTGGGACGACCCCGTCCTCGAGGGGCTCTGGGAGATGACGGCCAAGTACGGGGTTCCCTATTTCTCCAATTTCATAAATTCGGATATGAATCCCGAGGATGCCCGGAGCATGTGTTGTCGACTCCGGATCGATAACCGGGAACTGCATAAGAGGGGTGGGGGGCTATTCGGCTCGCACCCCCTGACGGGATCCATCGGCGTCATTACCATTAACATGCCCCGCCTGGGATACTTGGCGAAAACGGAAAAGGAGTTCTTCCAGAGGCTGGCAAAGCTTATGGACATAGCGAAGGAAAGCTTGGAGACGAAGCGCAAGGTCCTCGAGAAATTCACGGACGGGAACCTCTATCCCTACACGAGGTACTATCTGAGAGGGGTGAAGGAAAGGTTCGGTGAATACTGGAAAAACCATTTTTCCACCATCGGCCTGGTAGGCATGAACGAGGCTTGCCTTAATTTGTTGGGAGAAAACATTGCGTCCGACAGGGGGCAGGCATTCACAAAAAAGGTGCTCGATTTCATGAGGAACCGCCTTCTTTCCTATCAGAAGGAGACGGGGAATAATTACAACCTCGAAGCCACCCCGGCGGAGGGGACTTCCTATCGCCTGGCGCGACTGGACAAAGAAAAGTATCCCGACATCATCTGCGCCAATGAAGAGGTTTTTCGGGCAAAAAAGGTGGAACCTTTTTACACCAATTCTACCCAGCTACCCGTCAACTTCACGGATGACATCTTCGAGGCCCTCGATCTCCAGGACGAGATTCAGGTGAAGTACACGGGGGGAACCGTCTTTCATATCTATGCAGGGGAGAGAATCGACGACCCCTTGGCGGTGCGGCAGCTCATAAGAAAGATCTGTACCCGTTACCATCTCCCTTATCTCACCTTTACGCCTACCTTCAGTGTATGCCCCTCTCATGGGTATTTGAAGGGCGAACATGAGCTCTGCCCGGAATGCCGAGAAGAATGTGAGATTTACTCCCGGGTGGTGGGTTACTTAAGGCCGGTCAGGCAGTGGAATATGGGAAAACAAGCAGAATTTGCCCAGCGAAAGGTGTTTAATTTTTAACGCCATGCAAGTCGGTGGTTTGCAGAAAGTCTCCCTCATCGACTACCCCGGGGAAATAAGCGCCGTCGTCTTCACCCAGGGTTGCAATTTTCGTTGCGTCTATTGCCACAACCCCGAGCTGGTGTATCCCCATCTCTTCGGGCCACCCATTGATGAGAAGGAAATTTTTGATTTTTTAGAGCGCCGGCGGGGAAAGATAGATGCCGTGGTCATTACGGGCGGGGAGCCGCTTATGCAAGAGGATCTTCTAAATTTTGTCTTGCAGGTAAAGGCGAAAGGCTTTCTCGTCAAACTCGACACCAACGGTTCGTACCCGGAGAGGCTCCGACATATTATGGAGACGGGGAAGATAGATTACCTGGCCGTGGATGTGAAGGCCCCCTGGTCCTCTTATGCCAAGGTTGTTGGGGTAAAGGGGCAGGTGGAAAAAATCAAGGAAACCGTCGAGATGATCCTTGCCTCCCACATGGAATACGAGTTTCGGGTCACCGTGGCCTATCCCCTCATCTCCGACGTCGATGTCTTAGCCATAGGTCGCGCCCTCCAGGGAGCAAAGCGCCTCGTGCTCCAGAAATTCAGTTCGAAATCGGGGATGATGAGGACCATCGAGGATTTGCGTTCCCCATCCGAAGGAGAATTGCAAAATCTCAAGAAGGCACTTAAAGAAATTATTCCTTGCGTGGTCATAAGGAATTAGGTAGTTCACCATCTCATGAGAATTTTGAAAAGTGGACACCTCACCTCGATGGAAAGGGTCCGCTTGCTGGCGGAGATTGGGGTAGCCCTTTCTGCCGAGCGGGATTTGGGTCGGCTACTTAGCGCCATCATCGATAATGCCTGCCTCGTTACGGGTGCCGATGGTGGCACCCTCTATCTTCTCTCCGAAGATGGTCGTTACCTCCATTTTGCCATCGTACAGAATAAAACGTTGGGCATAAGGCTGGGGGAGAAAGATGAAAAAATCACCTGGTCACCTGTTCCTCTATATCAGGCCGAAGGTATAGAAAATCACTCCCATGTATCGGCCCACGTGGCCTTAACGGGTGAAGTGGTGAACATCGAGGACGTATACGAGGCTCAAGGGTTCAACTTTGAGGGGACGAAGGAATTCGATCGGCATACAGGCTATCGCTCTCGGTCCATGCTCGTTGTGCCCATGAGGAATCACGAGCGGGATATAATAGGTGTCCTGCAGCTCATCAATGCCATCGAACCTGACACGGGGCGAGTCATTCCTTTCGACGCAGAAAGCCAATTGATGGGAGAGGCTTTGGCTTCTCAGGCGGCCGTGGCCTTGTCGAAGAGCAGGCTCATAGAAGAGCTCGAGCGTCTCATCAATGCCTTTATCGTGGCCATCGGTCAGGCGATTGACGAAAAATCCCCCTATACAGGTGGGCATGTAAGGAGGGTGGCAGAGCTTACCCAGGCTTTGGCCCGGGCGGTAAATGAGGAGAAAGAAGGGGCTTTTGCGGCGGTACATTTTACGGATGATGAGTTGGAAGAGCTGAGAATAGCCGCGTGGTTGCACGATGTGGGGAAGATCACGACCCCGGAGTATGTAATAGACAAGGCGACGAAACTGGAAACTTTATTCGACCGCATAGAGCTTATCCGCCTGCGAATGGAATTGATGAAAAGGGACCGGAAAAGCCCAAGCGGCGATTTCGATCAGGACGAGATGGAAGAAGACCTATCGTTTCTCGAACGTCTCAACCAGGGAAGAGAGTTCGTGACGGATGAGATGCTGGCCAGATTGCAACGTATAGCTCAATACTCTTACTCCCTCGCCGGCCAAAAGGAGCCCCTTCTTTATCCCGATGAGTTGGAGAACCTCTCTATCAGACGGGGGACTTTGAACGATCGAGAGCGGGATATCGTCAATAACCATGTGCGGGTAACGTATAAAATATTATCCAGCCTGCCATTTCCCAAGAAGCTCCGCAATGTACCGTTCATTGCGGGCAGTCATCATGAAAAATTAGACGGGACCGGTTATCCCGGGGGGCTTACGGCGGATAAACTGCCCCTTCAGGCCCGCATTCTCGCCTTTGCGGATATCTTCGAGGCCCTGACGGCTCGGGATCGGCCTTATAAGAAGGCGATACCCCTCGAAGAATCTATTCGCATCATGGCCGATATGGCCCAAAGAGGCCATATCGATGCGGATCTCTTCGCGCTTTTCGTCAAAAAAGAAATATACAAGGAGTACGCCCTCAAGGAACTGTCCGCCCAGGGGAGGGGGGATTAGACCTTTTGTCCTTGCCCAAGGATTGTATTTCCCTTTCGATGTCCCTTATCCTTTCGTCTCCCGGTTTTATCTTTTCCCGGGCGGCGCGGAAGTGGTAGAGGGCGCTGTCGGCCCTGTTTTTCTTCTTGAAGTACAGCCCAAAGTAATAGTGAGAGGAAATCTCGTCCCCCAATTTCCCGTAAAGGGAGGCCATATTGTAGTAGAGGTCTTCCTCGTCGCCTAATTTCTTCTTTTCGAGGAGTTTTAATTGTTCCAGTGCTTTCGCCGTATTTCCCAAGGCGTCGTATGTTTTGGCCAGAAAAACGTATGCTTCCGGATCCTCGCTTCCCCTTGATATTGCCTCCGATAGGGGCTTTAGGGCCTCCTTCGTTTTTCCCGCAAGAAAATAGGTAATACCCTGATCCCCCAAGATATCCGGGTCTTGAGGGGCAAGGGCTCGGGCTTTCTCGAATAAACTCAAAGCCCGATCGAAACGCCCCAATTTTGCCTCCGTCACGGCCAGACCGTAGAGATCGTCTACGCTTTCGGGATTTTTCTTTAGATTTTCCTCGAAGTGGCGTCTGTTCGCTTCCTGGTCTCGACTGGAAATGATGAGGAGAATGGTCTGAATACGCTTGAAATTGCCTATCAATTCCGTTTTTCCGGGGGTTCGATATACGGTCTTAATCAATGAATCGAGATAGCTTATTCGGTCCTCCGTGCCCGGGTGGGTGAGGAAGTAAGAGGGGACGAGGCCGGAATAGAGTTCCTGCCTTTTCATTACTTTGAGAAAATCGACCATGGCGCTGGGGTCGTAACCCGCGCGGACCAAATAATACATGCCCATACGATCCGCTTCCTCTTCATGCTCCCGGCTGTATTTGAGCGACATATGGGCCCCACCTGCGACGGACATGCTCATCACCCCGGCCGCAAGTTCGGGGCTACCTCCCAATAATGCCCCGGCCAAGATACCGGCGAGGGTGGCAAGATTGATCTTCTTCGATTTTTCTATCGCATCGGCGATATGACGGAGATTGACGTGACCGAGTTCATGGGCAATGACGGAGGCCAGTTGGGCTTCGTTTTCCGCCAGATTAATGAGTCCCCGATGGATGTATACGTAACCACCCGGGGTCGCGAAGGCATTGATGGAGGCACTCTTTATGATGTTGAATTGGTAGTCGAAGGGCTGTTTGTTGTCTGCTTGGGCAAGGATTTTCTGGCCGACGGCGTTGAGGTAGTCGACCACCTTTTTCGTCTTCAGGAGGGCATTATTCTTTTCCAGCTCGTTATAGGTTTCGCGGCCGATCTTCTTTTCGTCTTCCAGACTGAAGGCCCCCACGGCCGGCGAAACGAGGAAGGTGAAGAGGAATAAATAGATGACGGCGATTCTTGCGTATCTCATGGGCTGATTAAATTTCCCTTTTTTTACTGTTGTGATATATGCCGGATGAATCGTTCAGCGTCAAGGAGAAAGCATGTGATTGTAACCATCGATGGACCGGCCGGGGCGGGTAAAAGCACGGTCAGCAAGATACTGGCCCAACGACTCGGGTTTTTTTATCTCGATACGGGAGCCCTGTACCGGGCGCTCGCCTATTTAATCTTGTTAGAGAACGTTCCTTTCGAGGAAGGGGAAAGCTTTGATCTTTTTCTCAAAGGGGCGCCAATTGAATTGTATAAAAAAGATGCAAACCTAAGAGTAAAGGTGAGGGGAGAGGAGGTAGAAGACAAAATCAGGACGGAAGAAATAGGCATGCTGGCGTCCAAGGTATCGCGTCTGCCCGAAGTTCGAAAGACGCTTTTAGCTATCCAGCGCCAGGCCGCAAGTCTTGGTGATATAGTGGCGGAAGGTAGGGACATGGGTACCGTTGTCTTCCCCTGGGCGGAGGTGAAATTTTTCCTCGATGCCTCGGTGGAAGAGAGGGTTAAGAGGCGTTATCGTGAGCTTATCTTCCGAGGCGAGGAGGGCGTGGATCGAAAGGCCATTCGGGAAAGCATTCTGACCCGGGACCGACAGGACATGGCCAGGTCTCTGGCGCCTCTTAAGCCTCATCCTGAGGCCATCATCATCGATACTTCAAATCTCTCCGTGGACGAGGTAGTAGAAAAAATGTTGACCTTCATAAGGGAAAGGCAAATTTAGGCTGAATAAACTTGATATTTGATATTCAGTGTGCTACGGAGCCTCTAAAAGATCATTCGATCGACAAACGTTAGGGGGTAAGTTTAGGTAATGGTTAACGAAACTCAGATGAACCCGATGGAAGGCAAACAGGAAGAAGGGGGAAAGGCTGAGGAAATCGGGTTCAAGGAACTCTATGAACAGTCCCTTCAAAGTCTTCATATGGGAGAGATAGTTACGGGCCGGGTGGTTCAAATCACCGCCGATGTGGTGATGGTCGATGTGGGATGGAAGACGGAGGGTTACGTTCCCATCAAGGAACTCAGGGATAGGCAGGGTAACCTCCGTTGCCGAGAAGGAGAGGAAATTGAGGTTTTAGTAGACAGGAGAGATCAGGATGGGAATCTCGTGCTTTCCTGGGAGAAGGCCAACTGGGTTCGCGTCTGGGATCGCCTGAAGGCGGCGTATGATGAAAAGGACGTGATTAAGGGAACGATCGTCGAAAAGGTCAAAGGTGGGTTTTCTGTGGATATAGGGGTGCCCGCTTTTCTCCCGGGTTCCCATCTGGATGTGAGGCCGGTGAAGGACGTGGATAGGTTCGTAGGCCAGACCCTGGATTTCCATATCCTCAAATACGATCGCAAGAGAAATAACGTGGTCCTTTCGCGAAAGACGGTGCTCGAGGAAGAACTGGAAAGGAAGAAAAGAGAGACCCTCGCCAATATCTCGGAGGGCAAGATCTTGGAAGGCACCATTAAGAACATAACGGATTATGGTATTTTCATCGATCTGGGCGGTTTGGATGGTCTTCTTCATGTGACGGATGTCTCCTGGGGGAGAGTGGGTAAGCTTTCCGACCTGTTTCGTAAAGGGGATCGGATTACCGTTAAGGTCCTTTCCTTCGACCCGGAAAAGGAGCGGGTGTCCCTGGGATTGAAACAGCTAACCGAGGATCCCTGGATAAACATCAAGGATAAATATCACGCGGGGGACACCGTTGAAGGTAAAGTGGTGAACATCACCGATTACGGGGTCTTCGTAGAGCTGGAGCCGGGGGTAGAGGGACTGATCCACATCTCCGAGATGTTCTGGACGAGGGAAATAAAGCACCCCTCCAAGGTGGTAACACCGGGACAGATGGTCAAGGTCAAGGTGCTCGAGGTTAACGAGGAGGCCAAGCGTATCTCCTTGGGCTTGAAACAGACCATGCCCAATCCGTGGGAGAAGATAAAAGAAAAGTATCCCGAAGGGTCCATTGTGAAGGGCGTGGTAAGAAATGTGACGAGTTTCGGCATTTTCGTGGGCGTGGAGGAGGGTATCGACGGCCTCATTCACCTATCCGATATTTCCTGGAAAAAGAAGATTAAACACCCGGCAGAATTGTTCAAGAAAGGGCAAGAAATCGAGGCGATGGTCCTCAAGGTGGATGTGGAAAACGAGAAGTTCTCCCTGGGTCTCAAACAGTTAGAGAAAGACCCGTGGGAAGAATTCGCCGAGAAATGCCCCCCCGGTTCGGTGGTTCAGGGAAAGGTAACGAACGTAACCGAATTTGGCGTGTTTGTGGAGGTCGGGGAGGGTATAGAGGGTCTCATCCACATTTCGGAGCTAAGCCATAAGAGGATAAAATCGGCTTCGGAGCTTTATTCGGCCGGTGATGAGGTGTCGGCTTCGGTAAAGAGTATAGACACGAAGAATCGGAAGATTCGACTGAGTATCAAGGAACTACAGGTCCCGAAAGAGCAAGACCAGCAAGCGGTTAAGCAGTACCTGAACAATCGGGAGAAGCTCGTATCAAATTTGGGGCAGGTGCTCGCGGACGTTAAGTTTCCCGGCACAGAATAATAGATGAGAAAACACCCGATCCTCCTTGCCTTTATTGTCATCATGGTCGCCGTGGTGGCACTGGGGGTGGTGGTCTACCTGGTTTCATCTTGGACGGGTAAGTCTCCGACCATAGCGGGTAACCAGGTGGGGGTCGTGCTGATAGAAGGGATTCTCGCCGACAGCCGAGATGTTTTGGAGCAGATAAAATATTTCGAGGAGGCGGAGAAAATCAAGGCGGTAGTGGTAAGGATAAACTCCCCCGGCGGTGGTGTCGTGCCTTCCGAGGAGATATACCAGGCCGTTCGCGAATTGAGGAAGAAAAAGAAGGTGGTTGCCTCGATGGGGGCGGTGGCGGCTTCCGGAGGGTACTTGGTGGCTTGCGGAGCCGAAAGAATAATGGCCAATCCCGGTACGATAACGGGCAGCATTTCGGCCCTCATGCACTTTGCGAACATCGAGGAATTGCTAAAGAAAGTGGGCGTGAAATCCCAGGTGGTCAAAAGTGGAAAATTCAAGGATATGGGTTCTCCCCTGCGGGAAATGACGACCGAGGAAAAAGAACTCCTCCAGTTGGTGGTCGACGATATATTCGATCATTTTCTCGACATCATTGTAAAAGAAAGGAAAATACCGAAAGAGAAACTAAAGGAGATGGCCGACGGTCGCATTTTTACGGGACGGCAGGCCAAGGCCCTTGGCCTCGTCGATGAACTGGGTGGGCTGGATGAAGCGGTAAAACTCGCGGCGCAATCGGCGGGCCTTAAGGAGAAACCAGAGACTATCTACGCCCCCAAGAAAAAGGTAACGCTCTGGGAATTTTTATTGAGGGAGAGCTTCTCATCGGTCACCTCGGAAATCTTGAAGAAGGAGCCTTTCCAAACGGGGCTCTACTTTATTTACGAGCCGGGACAAATGGGCAAGAGGCCATGGCAATGAGTTCCATCCTGGTGGAGAAAAAGACAGGTTACGCCATAGTCACGATGAATCGCCCCCGGGAGATGAACGCCTTATCGAGGGAGATGCTAGCAGAGTTGTACGAGGCCATAACCTTGCTCGAAGGAGACCGCGACATAAGGGCCATCATCGTAACGGGGGGTGACCAGGTCTTCTGTGCCGGGATGGATATAAAAGAGCTCTCCACGCTTCCGGATGAGGAAATCCCTCCCTTTTTCGATCTGCTGAAGAAGTGTTTCAGAAGTGTATATACCTGTAGGAAACCAACCATTGCGGCCGTGGGTGGCATTGCCTTGGGCGGGGGCTTTAATCTCGCCACCCTCTGTGACCTTATCGTGGCCTCGGAAAGCGCTATCTTTGGGCACCCGGAATTGAGGTTTGGCCTCAACCCCCTTTTCCATATGTTGAGAGACTTGGTGGGCATGGCCAAGGCAAAAGAACTCACCATGATCGGTGAGCCGATCGGGGCCAGGGAAGCTTATCGCATAGGTTTGGTGGCGAGGCTTTGCACCCCGGAAGAATTCATGGCCGAGGCCGTGAAGTTGGCCGAAAGGCTGGCCGAGAAATCGGAGGGTGCCATTTACGCGGTGAAGAAGATGTCCGAGATGACGCCCCACCTGGATAAAGGTCAGGCCCTCGAGTTGGAATTCGACATGACCCGCCAGCTATTCTCCAGCACGGAGAGGAAACTCCGCATGAGTGAGTTCCTGACCCGAGAGATGATTGGCAAACTGAAGAAACGTTGAAATTGCCACCTTACGCAAACTATTAATTTTGCTTGGATCAAGCGAAGTTAGTATTCCCACTCGTTATCGGGGGAGGCAAAGTCTTTCAAGAGGTCCCTTCTTTTTTTGTGCTGCAGTTTTTTCAGGGCTTTGGCCTCAATCTGCCGGATGCGTTCCCTTGTCACCCCCATCATTTCTCCCACTTCTTCGAGGGTAAAGGGACCGAAGTTGCAGGCGACCCACGTGCAATTGTAGAAGTTTTCGTTCTTGATGAACCATTCGCACGTATTATCCCGGCAGATTTCTCTTATCAAGTGCCCCTTCTTTTTACAGCGGTAGAAGTTGGTCAAGGTAAACCCTCCTCCTCATCAATTAGGTGCCACCAAGTTAATCATCAGACCTCTCCTTGTCAATCTTCATTTCCCCTATCCGCTTGCGCCCGAAGTGGTCCAAGATGGAAACGATTACCGTGATCAGGGCTGCTTGGATGACGAGGAGGACGCTATCGATGGTTCTGGCATTTCGCAGGGTGATGGCCGTAACCCCCAGGGTCAATGAGAGGAGAAAAATGAGCATGACCGCCTGTCGTTTGTCCCCCAAGAGGGTGTACATGCGGTGGTGAATGTGATCTTTTCCCACGTAGTCTATCCATTCCTTCACGGTTCTTACCTTTCCCGTCAAGATTCTTTCTACGGTAATGAAGGTCATGTCATAGATGAGAACCCAGAAAATAAGGACCGGTGTGGCAAAAGAAACAATGGGGTCCCTCTCGGACCAGTCGCCCACCACGGCCAGAGCGGCCAGTACATATCCGATGAAGATGCTGCCCGTATCTCCCAGGAAAAGGAGGGCCGACCTTTTCTTTCGGAAGTTATAAGGGAGAAATCCCAGGCAGCTTCCCAACATGGCAATGGCGATCCATCCCAAGGTCGGCTGATGGGTCTGAAAGGCAATGATACATAGGTACCCGGAAATGATAATGCTCACACCCGCCGCCAATCCGTCCATGCCATCGAGGAAGTTCATGGCATTGGTAATTCCTATCACCCAGATGGCGGTCAAGAGGTAATTGAGGCCCTGCCCCCACCAGGTGTAAATGGGGAAAAATTCGAGGACAATGCCGTTTATCATCAGTACTGAGCACATAATAAGTTGAACGGCCAGTTTCGTTCTGGCGGCAATACCCCGCCAATCGTCGAGGAGGGAGACGACGGTCAGGATGGAACCGGTAAGGAGGATTACGAACATCTTTTGGTCGATAATCATGTTCGATAAGAGGGCAAGCGTGAAAGAGATAAAAATGGCTAGTCCCCCCAAAAGAGGGGTCGCCTCCTTATGAATTTTTCGCTCTGCCGGATGGTCGAGGATGTGGAACTTAAGGGCCAGTTCCCTTACAAGGGGTGTGAGCGCGAAGGAAAGGGAAGTCGAGTAAAGGAAAATGTACACCCAGCGCCCCACGTGATCGAAGAAGAAATGCCTCACGTAAGGAAACTGGAAAACAAGGAAGACCAAGATGGCCAGGATCCAGTATGCGTTGCCCCTTCTTTTTAAACTCACCAGACAAACCCTTCCTTGTGCAATTCTGTTAAAACTTGGCCAATATGGGAAACTTCTTCGTCCGTAAGCGCCGGGTAAAGGGGGATGGAGATAGTCTTTTGCCAAACCCTCTCTGCCACGGGACAGCTTTCGCCTTTCAGGTAATAATGAAGGGGGCGGTAAACGGGACGCCGACAGGTGATGCCCCGGTCAGCCATTTTTCTTATGAAAACATCCGGTTGATTTAACGAGAGGCAGTATCGGAAGTAAATATGCCTGGATCCCTCCGGTACGTGAGGGCTGGGCATGCCTATTTTCTTTAAGGTTTCATGGTAGAAACGGGCAATTTCCTGCCGACGGTTAAGGAAAGAATCTAACTTGTTTAACTGGCTCCTACCTAAGGCGGCCTGGAGATCCGTAAGCTTGTAGTTGAAACGGACGGCATCCGTGTCTTTTTCATCGTAGGCCCTGATCTCCCGGATGCGTTTCGCCAGCTGAGCCTCATCGGTTAGGACCATCCCCCCCTCACCTGCGGCAATCACTTTCGTGGTATAGAAGGAGAAGACGGCCAGGCGACCTATACTCCCCGTGAGTTTCCCATGATAGTGGCTACCTAATGATTGGGCGCAATCTTCGATCAGAGGGATGCCGAATTTAGATAGCCCCTCTAGGTCGGCCGGCAGGCCGAACATGTGGGGGACGACTATAGCCTTCGTTTTAGGCGAAAGCTTCTTTCCCACGTCGGCCGGCGAGATGTTAAAGGTAAGCTCGTCGATATCGGCTATAACTGGTTTTGCCTGCGTGTATCGGACGGCGTTTAAAAGGGCACTACATACATAGGATGGAATTATGACTTCGTCGCCTGGGCCGATGTTAAGGGAAAGGAGGGCCAAATGCAGGGCGGCCGTGCCCGAATTTACGGCTACGGCGTATTTTACCCCTATTAAGTGCGCCATTTCTTCCTCGAATTTTTCAACTTCTGCCCCCTGGGCGATGTATCCCGAACGAAGGGCCCTCACCACCGCCTCTTCATCGGAGAGGTCAAACAAGGGGCGAAAGTGGGGGATCATGCCATGCCTCCTCAGGTAAGCAAGTATCTCAAGGGGATAAAACCTTCCGCCAGGGGCACCCTTGCCTGAATGCCACGGAAAACCGCCGTAGAATGAGCGATGTCGATGATGGAAAGACCTTCGATATTGGTTTTTGCGACTTGGGAACTATGGGCTTGAAGGAGAAGGATCTTGGTCGCCATCGTATGGGTGATATCGAAGAATAAAGTGGGAGAGAAATGCTGGGTTGTGGGGCCTTCATAAAAGAGCACGTTCTTTACGTAGCGCGTGGCACTGATGGTAGCCTCCGCCAGGGTACGATGATCCTGATGGGTGTCGCCAGGAAAGTTGACCAAGATGAGATCGGGTAAGAATTTTTTTATTACCGCTTCTACATCGTGAATGAGCTCATTCATGTGAGGGGTTACCTCCGTGTCGACGTATTTCCCCCAGATGACCTCTTTGGCCTGCAGGATCTTGGCCGCCTCTTCCTGCTCTTGACGCCGTGTCACCCCGTCACCGCCCCTCTCGCCCTGGGTCGTAACGAACAGAAAGACCTCGTGTCCCTTTTCGACGTATCGGGCGAGGGTTCCCCCGCATCCAAATTCTATGTCGTCCGGGTGGGCGCCAATGGCCACAATTTTCATGGAATTCCTCCCTAATTTCTCGTCGATCTTATTATGTTTAAGCTTTCCGGGCCGTGGTTGAAAACAAGGTCAATGACGGAAAGGTGAGATATGAATTCATCTGAAAACAACTGGCGGTAAACGGGATGGCGGAATTCCTGGAAGATGACCTTGATGCCTGCTGAGCGGTAGGCGTCAAGGTTCATGTAGTTATATCCCCCACTTCCTGCTAGATACGTATCGGCGCCGAAATGCCGCGTTATGGCAATGAGGCGTTCATCCGGATCTTCTGGGAAAGTGCCTAATTCCGAGGCTATGTGGATGGGGGTTTCTATCCCGAGGAGCTCGCATAGCCTTCTGACCACCGTGATGTTGAGGGGGGCGATCTTCTCCCATGGTTGGTCAAGGATTTCCTCGAAAAAGGGTTTAAGAAAGTCCCAGTAAGGTGCCCGGGCGTAGTTGGTTTTGAGGGCCTGCCAGTGCTTATGTTGCCATCTTTCGCGATTGTTTATCTCTACCTCCTGGATGAGCTGGGGGTAGCGGAAGCAAACGGGCACGGTGAGCCACTGGGGACCGTTTGCCGTCTTGATGCGGTTTCTGTTTTGCCACTCGTTTTTCTTGTATTGCACCGTATCGAGGAGAACGAAAACATCCGCCCGGTCTATTTTGTCGAAGTAACCCAACCAGGGTAGGTATTGGGGTTGATGGACGGCGCAGATCAAGCTCTACCTCGCAAAGGTAACAAAAATGGGGTTGGATACCATTTGCCCTACGTTACCCCGCATGTCCATCCGGTAGTATGTCTTTTCTCCCGGACGGAAGTACGGGTCTTCGTATTCGAGTGTCATGGGGAGATTTCCTTCGCTCGTAGCAATGAGCTGGCCGGAGCGGATGAGGCGCAGCCGCACGGGTCCCGTCTTATCCGTACCGCTCACGGAGATGGTTATCTTTATTCGTGGGTTTCCCTTGAGCGTTATTTCCTCTCCAGAGCTGGCCTTGGTGCTTCTATCGGGCGAAGAGACCGTAAACTCGTCCAGTTTTATCCTTATCGGATACTTGGTGGCGCAGGCGTACATTTTGCCGGTCTGCATGGCGTTTAGTATCCCTTTCCGGGTTTTCTCTGTTACCCAGAAGACGGTGGGATAGTCTCCCAGCTGGGCCCCGTCTTTTCCTTCACCATGGTAATCGGCAGTGGCAATGGCCCAGGGTGGCCAGGTGCGCTGGCCCAAACAGTACTCGTTCAGCACCATGTCCCATATGTTGCCTGGTTCGGTTACGGTTACATTTTCTCCATAGAGGGCGGCAAATCCTGTATAGTCTTTCGTTTTGAGCAGCATCTCCGGATAGGGTTTCGTTTCCAAGGCAATGGGGCCCAGGCGACGGACACCGGACCTCGTCTCCGGATAATTCCAAAAAATCAACCCCCCGCGGTTGTTGACGTATTTTATTACGAGGTTGTAGGGCGCTTCTCCCTGGTCTCCCGAATAGGGATCGAAAGGGGAGGCTTTCAAAGGTGCGCTGTTCCAGAAGAAGATCGCGGAGAGGACGAATAAAATGGCGCCTGCCACCCGCGTTTTCCCGGGCCAGCAGAAAAGCGGAATGGAAAGCACCATCGCGAGCAGGTACATAAGGGAGGGCCCGCTGAGGTTTCCTACCGAGAAGGGAAGTCGGTTATGCAGGATGGGCATTGAGGCGTAATCATCCGGTTTGGACAGGCCTATTACGAGCAAACGCCGTTCGTGATTGTGGGCGGTAAGTCCCTTGCCCCAGGGGGTGCCAGTCCAGAAGTAAAAGGGAGCCGTTTCGGCGCCGGGAATGATGATCACTTCCGGGTGTTTTCTCTGGGCTTGCTCGATTGCCTTTAGATAATTTTCCGCGCCGTTTTTGTTGATGGAGTTGAGCTCGTAAGATTTTTTCAGGATGTGCCGAAACGGTGGAAAGCCGTATTCCATCACAAGGCGGTCGTGGTCGTTTATGAAGATGGCGTCAAAGCCCCGGGATTGGGCGAGACGGGCCAACTCCTCGATGGAGTAGTCACCGTCGCTGAAGGTAGATCTCAAATCGATTAGACCCCTTACTTCCAGGTACTCCCCCTGTACCGGGAAAGCAGGCAGGAAGATGGCAAAAACGAGGAGGAGAATTTTAAAGGTTTGCGCCATGGCCTTTGGTTTTTTCCCTGATGAGCGTTTGGTAAAGGTCTTCTATCTTCTCCACCATGGCCTCTCTCGAATAAAGGAGCGCCTTTTGCTTTCCTTTTTCGCCCATTTCTTTTCGCAGATGGGGCTTTCTATACAACAACATGATGGCCTCGGCAAGACTTTCTTCGTCAGTGGGGGGTACAAGCAGCCCGTTTTCTCCGTGAACGATCAGGTCTTTGATGCCTCCCACGTTGGAGGCAATGACGGGAAGGCCACACGCCATGGCTTCTACCACTACCTTGCCCATGCCCTCGTTTAAGGAGGGAAGGACAAAGACATCGAAAGCCTTCATGACTGGAGCCACATCCGGACGCCACCCCAAAAAGCGAACGAGTTTTTCTATCCCTAATTGTTGTGCCTGCTCTGTTAGCTCCTTTCTCAACTCCCCCTCTCCCACCATTACGCAGGTACCTTTGCCACCCCGGCCGAGATACCGGGCATAAGCATTCAGGAGATAACGGTGCCCCTTTACTTGGGTCAGCCTTCCCACTGAGCCGATGACGAAGTCATCTGCCCCGAGGGATAGAGAGGATCTCATTTTTTCTTTCCTGGAGGGATCGTGCTGGAAGAAGGGTTGCAAATCGACACCGCTGTGAATGACGACGAACTTTTCCTTCGGGGCGACGCGGAAGAGAAGGTGGTCGTCCCTTTCCTGGGCCGTGAGCATGATCAGGCGATCCGTGATGGGGGCCGTTATCTTTTCCAGGAATATAAAGAGCCTTGAGAGAAGGGAGCCGAAGTAGCCCCAGAAGACATGACCGTGGGGGGTATGGCAGATAATGGGAACCTGGGCAAGGAAGGCCGCCCAGCGACCCAAGATGCCTGCCTTGGAGGTATGGGTGTGAACGATGAGGGGCTTTTCCTTCCGCAAGTACCGATAGAGGGCGATGAGGGCACAAGTATCTTTCAGGGGCGAGACGGGGCGCACCAGATGGGGTACGTGAATCACGTTGATCTCCCTTTCTTGGAGGCAGGAAAAATTCTCGGCAATGGAGCTGGCCTCGAGGGGCGAGGTGTTTTCATCGATGGCAACGCCGTAGATTAGGGTAACCGCGTATTTCTCGTGGTCCAGTCCTGTGACGGTAAGGAAGGTATTTTCCGCCGAGCCCCCCTTGTCGAAGCGCGTAATTACATGCACGACCTTTACTTGTCTATGGGCGGAAGAATTTCTCATACCAGGCCTGAAAGACGATCAGGTTCCATACTTGCCAACCCGTTTCGGTGCCCTTGGTGAGGAATCCGCGAACGAGGGAATCGACCGCCGGGGCATGGAATATACCTGCCCGTTCGATTTTCTCGGCAGACAGATATTCCTCGATGAGATACCTCATGTCCGTTTTTAGCCATTTACTTATGGGCACTTCAAATCCCCATTTGGCCTTACCCATTACCTCCCGAGGCAGGAGGTCTTTGAAGGCTTCGATCAGGACATACTTGGCTTTTCCTTTCCTTAACTTCAGGTGACCGGGTAGGGAAAACACGAATTCGCAGACGCGCGGATCCAGTAAGGGTACCCTGACTTCGAGGGAGTTGAGCATGCTCATCTTATCCACCTTCCATAACATATCCCCCGGCAGGGAAATTAAGAAATCGGTAAGAAGGAGCTGGTTCAAGTAGTCTTTCTCCTCCGGCTCGAGGAGGGGGCGAAAGAGCATCTCGGCGGTGGATGGTAAAGGGAAGCGGAGGAGGATTTCCTTGCGCAGTTCGGGAGGAAAGACTTCGTTTAAGGCGAGGAACCTCTGACACAAGTTCTCGCCCTGGCCGTGGATGAATTTTTTTGCCCTCCTTATATAATCACCGAGGAGGCTTTCGCGGGAAGCGGGAAGAAGGCGGATGGCTGGTTCTATCAGCCCCTGGCGTAGAAAGGAAGGGATCAGCCGGTACCGGCGATACCATGCCTCCGCCCGGTACAGGCGGTACCCCGCAAAGAGCTCGTCTCCTCCATCGCCGGAGAGGGCCACCTTCAGATGCTTCCTCGTTTCTCTCGAGACCACGTAGGTGGGTATGGCGGAGGAGTCGCCGAAGGGTTCATCAAGGCCGGCGAGGACCGAGGGAACCACGTTTAGCATGTCCCGGGAAGTGAGGACGATTTCGTGATGGTCTGTTTGAAAGCGTTTGGCCACCGCCCGCGCGTAGGCCGTCTCGTCGTAGAGGGGCAGATCGGAGTAACCGATGGTGAACGTCTTGATGGATTTGGAAGAGTTGATGGCCATCAGGGCACAGACAGCACTTGAATCAATACCCCCACTTAAGAAGGCGCCGAGAGGGACATCGGCCACCATTTGTTCCTTCACGGCCTGAGAGAGGAGTTGAAAGAGCCCTTCCTTTATCTCTTCCTCCGCGGAGGGAACCTCTTTTACCCCCTTTCGGGGGTGCCAAAAACACGTCTCTTTAAGATGCCCCCGGTGGAGGGTGAGGTAATGGCCGGGCCTTAATTTCCGGCACCCCTTGATGATGGTGTAGGGGGCAGGTATGTAGTTTAAGGTAAGATAGAGGTCTAAGGCGGCTTCGTCGATGGCGCGCTTAAGGGAGGCATCCTGAAGGAGGCTTGCGAGCTCCGAGGCGAAGAGAAATCTCTTTTCGTCCCAGAAGTAGACGAGGGGTTTCACCCCCGCCGGATCCCGGGCCAGAAAGAGGAGCTCTTCCTCTTCGTCCCACAGGGCGAAGGAGTAAATACCCCTGAGGGTGGAAAGGCATGCCGGGCCCATTTCTTCATATTGATGGATGATAACCTCGGAATCGGAGCGGGAAATGAACCGGTGACCTTTACTTTCCAGTTCTTCCCTTAGTTCTAAAAAGTTGTATATCTCTCCGTTTACCACCAGACGTATCCTTCCCGTTTCGCTTTTCATGGGTTGGCGTGCGGCCGACGAAAGGTCAATGATGGAAAGGCGCCGGTGCCCTAAACCGACGGCCATTTCCCCCCGGTGGTAGTGGTAGGTATCCCCATCGTCGGGTCCCCGGTGGGAGAGGTGGGTGGTCATGCGCTCAAGGAGCTCTTCATCCGGGTCAGTTCCTTTAAGGTTTACGAAGCCGCAGATGCCACACATGGCTCACCTCGCCATCCGGTAGAAGAGCTGTTCCGTTTTCTCCACGTTTACCTCCCAGGCATATCTTTCTTCTACGTACTTACGACATTTTTCCCTCAAGCTTAGGTAGCTTTCTTTGTTTTCTTTCCATGCCCTCAAGCGTTCTATGATGGAGGTGGCCATGCTCGGCGGGGAGATGTCGGGAAAGAGCAAGCCCTCATCTAAAGGTTTCAGGATTTCTAACGTTCCCCCTATGGGTGTGCCGAGGACGGGGGTGCCGCAGGCGAGGGACTCGACGGTGACAAGGCCGAAGCCCTCCAGGGCCACCGTGGGGAGGACAAAGTAGTCGGCCGCCCCTAAATAGAGGGGGAGTTTCTCCTCCGGTAGGAAACCGGGGAAAGAAACGAAGTTTTCTAAGTTCAGCTTCTCCACCATGCTTTTTAAGGTCTCTTTGAGGGGGCCCTCTCCCCCAATGATGACGATGAATTCAGTTATCGCCTTTTTTATTTCTGGGAGGGCATTGATTAAATTTTCCAGTCCCATGCGGGGCACCAAGTTTCTCACGGTAATAAGGACGGGTTTGTCCAGCGGTAGGCCAAGGGCCATTTTCATTTTTAGGCGGTCTGGCGGGGGGGTAAATCGAGACGTATCCACGCCACCGGGGATGATGTGGATGCGATCGTTCGGCATGCCGTGGATGGACAAAAGCTTTTGCCGGGTAAATTCACTGAGGGCAACGATGGCGGCGGAGGCCCTTAAGACCCCCTTTTCCATCCGTTTTAAGTAAAACGCCTGCATCTGTTGGAGGCATCTTTTTAGGAAATGCGTGGGCCTGGCATGGCGAGTCAGGAATTCTTCGAAGGCCAGAGAATGGCAGGTGTAGACAAAAGGTATTTTTCTCGCAAAGTGGGTGCACAAAAAAGCCCACGACGTAAAAGGCTGATGGCCATTTACCAGGTTGAAAACGCCATCTTTCAGGAGATTCGACAGGATAACCGGGGCATTTACACGGGTGGAAAAGAGGAAAGTGAAGATGTTTTGATAGTCTACCGTATAACGCCATTCGTGGACACCGTCGATGAATTTGTATTTTTCTGTGTGTTCGGGGAGAAACCGGGTGAGAATGAAAACCTGGTGACCCTTGCGGGCCAGGCGGACGGTCTGTTCGTAGAGGACGCGTTCCGCCCCCCCGATTACATGTTCAATGGAGACATCGGCGAGAAAGAGGATTCTCATGTCACCTCTCCACGGTGAAATTGGGCGGTAAGTTCTTCATATACCTTTGTCGTTTCGCCGATCATCTTCTCCACGGAAAATTGAGCTCTGACCTTTTTCCTCGCCGCCTTACCCAGTTGCTCGGCATAGGCGCGCTCCTGTAAGAGGTAGATAACCGCCCGGGCGAGCGATTCGGGCGATTGCGGTGGTACGAGGATGCCCTCCTTACCTGAGTGTATCTGTTCTGTAATGCCGTCTATCTCCGTGGCGACAATGGGTTTCTCCAGGGCCATGGCTTCCAGGGTGACCATGGGAAAACCTTCTCTCAGGGAAGGTATTACTACCACATCCATGGCGGCAAGAAACTTCTTCGCCTCTTTTGTGTACCCTACAAACGTCGTCCTTTCGAGAATCTTCAATCTTTTTGCTTCCTCTTCCAATATCGCCCGTAAGGGGCCGTCGCCTACGAGAACGAAGCGGGCTTGGGGGACGGCGTGAAAGATATTGGGGATCGCTTTCAGGAAAAAGATGAATCCCTTTTGCCAAACGAGGCGCCCGATGGCCCCGACGAGAGGCACCTCGCTTGCCAGCCCTAATTTTGTTCTTATTTCAGACCTTTCCTCCCCTAACAGATGGGGATCGTACTCTTGCCATTCGATCCCGTTGTAAATCTTTGTAATCCGACTCTCTTCTATGCCGTGGTCCTCGATAAGAACCCGTTCAAGGGCCGAGGAGCAGACGAGAAAACGGGTTACCAGCCGCTCCGTAGTTCGGTCGAGGATTTCGTAAAGAATGCGTTTGGCCGAGGGTACGTCGTAACCTTCTACCGGCATGGCAATGGTGGAGATGTAGGCCTTGGCTCCGCCCAGGCGGGCGGCGATCCGGGCGAAAAATTCGGCCCGGCCCCCTTGCCCGTGCACGATTTCGATACCGTGGTCTTTAATGATGCTGTAGAGTTGAAGGAAAAGGCGAAAATCCGTGCGCCGTGAGAAATCAACGGCATGGAACGTGACATGCGCCGGCAGGGAAAAGCGAAAGGCCCCCTCCGGGAAGGAAGCGGCATGGATGTCGTAGCTTTCGGGCGCAAGCCCCCTTATTATTTGCGAAAATACCCGTTCACCGCCCCCAAATTCGAGCCCATCGATGACGAAGAGGATCTTAAGTTGCATAGGGTTCCCGGCGGTTTTCGGGTCTTTCATCCCGATATTCGATTAGATATGGAGGTTTAGCCAAATAGGGCTGGAGGAGGTCCGGGTAGGGGCCGAACTTTTTTTCATCGTAACGGATGTGAAGGGGTAGCACTTCTTTCAGATACCGGTCGGCGGCTTCTCTTATGTCACCCGTACCGAAGGCGTCTTTTATCCGTTCTTTCACATAATCTTTTAAAGTCGGGAAACGGTCGTAAGCTTTCTTTTCCATCCACTCTTCCCAGAAGGAACGCATGAGCATTCTTTCCCGGGGTTTGACGTTTACGTGAAACACGTAAGGTTCATACCAGAAGAGGGGAAGGTAGTATAGGGGAAACTTTACCGCTTCGAAGCGTCCGGGGTGGATGAATCGGGCAGAAGGAGAATAAGTGTGGATGTATTCCTCGATGTGGACCATCTCCCGGCGGTCCTGATGAAAGAGGTCCCCGGAGAGATTCGTGTGGCGCAGGTATATGACGTAGTAGCGCCGGGGGTTGAGCCCCATAAGCCGATCCCTTAGTTTCCTTATGTCATAGGCGCCTGAGGTATGGGCAACCATATCCCCATCCCAGCGAAAAACATAGTGAAATCGGGTTTTTTGGAGGATGAAGTTCGATAAGTCCACGTGCGAAAGATCCGGGCGCCGCCAGAGGCGGATTAAACCCGGCTCCCTTCCGGCGAGCTCCTCAAGGATTTCATAGGTGCCGTCCGTCGAGCCGTTGTCGACGATACAGATCTCGTCGGCAATAGGACGGATGGATTGGATGGAGGGCGTAATCCAGTCCCTTTCGTTCTTCACCCGCATGTAGACGGAGATGCCCCCAGGCCTTTTTTCCCCCTCCCTCGAAGGCAAAAGAAGAACGAACAGGCTCGCCCATAATCTGAAGAGTCGTCTTAGGTAGTTTTGCCTATGGGGCAGTTGGTTGGCCGTAATAAAATTATCTTTCATCCTTCACCGGGGAAAGAGGGGGGAGGTGATAAGACCCATCCGGGCCAGCCTGAATGATAGGGCGACCCTGAGGCAGCCCACGCCATAGCGTACACTTCGCCAAAAATTGATGGAGGAAGCCTCCGGGAAGTAGCTGGTGGGACAGGAAATCTCGGCGATGATGTATCCTTTCCATATGATTTGGGCGAGCATTTCGTTATCGAAAACGAAATCGTTCGAGTTTTTCTCCCAGGGAATGGAATGAAGTAAATTACGTGAATAAGCCCGATAGCCCGTGTGATATTCCGAGAGCTTTGCCCCGATGAGTATATTTTCGATCAGGGTGAGAAAGCGATTGGCCACGTACTTCCAGATGGGCATGCCCCCCTTTAAGGCGTAACCTCCCAATATGCGCGAGCCCAGTACGCACTCATAAAGACCGCTGGCAATGAGGGCCGCCATGGCGGGGATGAGCTTCGGCGTATACTGATAGTCGGGGTGGACCATGACGATGATGTCCGCCCCTTCTTCCAAGGCCAGATGGTAGCAGGTTTTCTGGTTGGCGCCGTAACCGAGATTGCGCTCGTGGATGGCGATTCGCGCCCCCGGCAGGGATTTGGCGATGTTTAACGTCTCGTCTCGGCTCGCATCATCGACGATGATTACTTTGTCCACGATACCGAGGGAAATGACTTCTTCGAACGTCTTTTTCAGGGTGCGGGCAGCGTTAAAGGCCGGCATGACCACGACGATTCTTTTTCCCATCATCATCTTCCGCCCACCCTAAACGAGAAAGATGGGGCCCCGGATGTGCGAGGCCCCATCTTTAGGTCAGTCTTTGATGCCGGCAATGCGTTTGGCGATCGCCTTCTTGTGCTCGAGATTGCCCTGACGGGCGATCATGATGCGTTGGGCCTGAGGGGAGCCGGCACCGTGCATGGATTCCGTTCGGTACCCAACGGCCGCCGTACCGAGCGTGAGGTTCTCAACCAGGCGCATGACCCGGCAGCGGTTTTCGAAGGGCACGTCTGAGACACCTTTTAGGTACTTGGCGAGCACCTTGCCGATCTCGGGGTGGCGCAGGTCCTTTTCCGAGGCCATGGTGACCATGATCCCCCCCGCAATATCTTCGGCGAGCCGGCAAATTTCGTAGGGGAAACGGGTCACGTTCTGCTTGCAGACATTGGCCAAGAGGAGATCGATGAGATACGTGCCGGAGGCCGTCCGGTGACCCTCTGCCGAGCAGGCTATCCCGCATGAGTAGAGGGTTTCGTTCAAGTGAATCATCTCGATGAGTTTGTCCCGGACATGCGAGGCCTTGTCCACGCCGTTATATTCCGCCGCGAGTGCCGCTGCCCCGATGAGGACATCCCCTACGCCCGATTTGCATCCCCCGTAGCTCTGGCGGTGATACCCGGCGAACCGCTCGACCAGCATCCCGGAAAATTCGTATTCCCCGCACATGAAGACGTATTCCCAGGGGACGAATAAATTGTCGAAGACCATGAGGGCCTCATGGCCGCCGTACATGGCATTACCCACGTCTATTTCACTTCCTTCCAACTTTCTCGTATCGCACGATTGGCGGCCGTAAATGTAGAAGATACCTTCCGCATCGGCGGGCGCGGCAAAAGAGACAGCGTAGTCGGCATCGTCTTTACCCATGGTAATCGTGGGCATAACGAGCACCCAGTGGGAATTTATGGCCCCCGTCTGATGGGCCTTGGCGCCCCGCACCACGATTCCTTGATCGTTCTTCTCCACGACATGGACGTACATATCCGGGTCGGCCTGCTTGCTGGGCGGCAGACTCCGGTCTCCCTTTACGTCCGTCATGGCCCCGTCGATGGTAAAGTCACCCTCCTGGGCCATAAGCAGGAACTTGGTAAACCTTTCATGGTAATGGGTGCCCAACTTCTCGTCCATCTCATAGGTGACGGAGTCCACGGCATTGATGGCGTCCATCCCCACGCAGCGCTGAAAACAGGACCCCGTCATCTGCCCTAAGAGACGTTGCATCTTTACCTTCTTGATCAAGTCTTCCGTGCTCTGATGCAGATGGCAGAAACGGTTGATCTTCTTGCCCGTCAGGTGAGAAGTGGCCGTCATCAAGTCTTCGTACTGGGGATCCTGGGCCAGGGCATAGGTCATCTTCACCGAATTCATGGATGGGCGGATGATGGGATGGTCAACCGGACTTTTCACCTCCTCGCCGAATAGGTAAACCTTGAATTTCATGCTTCTTAAACTCTTTTCATACTCTTCTGGTGTCATGAGAGGCATGGTTTTTCCTCCTTTCTCCCTCTCTGGGTCACCTTAATTTATCCACGGAAGATGTGGTTGGCAATGACCACCCGCTGGATCTGGTTGGTGCCCTCGTAGATTTGCATTACCTTCGCATCGCGCATGCACATTTCCACCCCGTATTCCCTTAGGTAACCGTATCCGCCCAGAATCTGGACGGCGTTGGTTGTGACCCGCATGGCCATATCGGCGGCAAAGCATTTGGCGTAGGAAGCCATGTAATTAAAAGGCTCGTTGTTCATAGCCAGCCAGCACGCCTTGTAAGTGAGCAGACGTGCCGCCTCTATCTCCATGGCCATGTCGGCAAGCATAAACCGGAGGGCCTGGAAGTTTCCAATGGGTTGGCCGAAAGCTACCCGTTCCTTGCAGTATTTGACGGCCAAGTCAAAGGCCCTCTGGGCGATGCCGATCGCCTCCGCCGCCACGGAGGGGCGGGAGAGGTCGAGGGATTTCATGCAGATACTGAATCCCTGTCCCTCTTCTCCCAATCGGTTTTCCACGGGCACGCGCACGTCCTCGAAAATTACCTGACGGGTATCGGAGGTGCGGATGCCCATTTTCTTCTCTTCGGGGCCGACGGTGATGCCGGGGGTATTCCGATCCACGATGAATCCGATGATTCCCTTGTACTTGAGGTTCTTGTCCGTCGTGGCAAAGACCGTGTAAATGTCTGCTACGCCCCCGTTCGTAATGAACTGCTTGGTCCCGTTCAGGATGTAATAATCGCCATCTCTTTTCGCCGTCATGGAAATACCGGCCACGTCAGAGCCTGCCCCCGGTTCGGTGAGGCAGAAGGCCCCTAATTTACCCTCATTGAGGGCACCAAAGTAGTGTTTCTTCTGGGCTTCGTTTCCCGCCACTATGACCGGTTCGGCGGAAAGGAGGGAACTTGCGGCCATGGTGGCACCCACACCCGCCGAGCCGTAGCACAGTTCTTCCGTTACGATGATCTGGCCCAGCATATCGATGCCCGGGCCGCCGTATTCTTCTGGCACGCCTGCCGTAAGGAGTCCCACCTCGTGCATCTTCTTTACTATCTCCCAGGGGAACTCCTCTCTTTCGTCATATTCCCTGATGACAGGTATGATTTCCTGTTCCGCAAACTTGCGGGCCATGTTTTTAAGGGCTATGTGTTCATCCGATAATCTGAAATCCATTTCTCTTCGACCTCCCCTTTTTACTTGATCAACTCCACGATGAAGGCATGGGCCGGTCCCCCGCTGGCACAGAGAGCGGCACAGCCGTAACGGGCATTGGCCCTCCTTAACACGTTAATAAGAGTAATGATGAGCCTTGCCCCCGTAGCTCCAACGGGATGGCCTAAACTAACGCCGGAACCTACCACGTTCAATCGGTCGAGGTTTACCTTAAGTTCCCTATTTACGCCCAAAACCTGGGCGGCGAAGGCTTCGTTGAATTCCCAATAGTCGATGTCATCCTGGGAAAGACCGGCAAACTTCAGGGCGTTTCTCACCGCTGTCACCACCCCCATCCCCATGATCCTGGGTTCTACCGATCCCGGGGCCGAGGCCACTACCCGGGCTAAAGGTTTTAAGCCCATTTTTTGGGCCGTTTCGGCGGCCATCATAATGAGGGCTGAGGCACCGTCGTTCAAGCTGGAGGCATTACCCGCCGTGATGGTCCCGTCTTTTTTGAAGACCGGCCTTAACTGGGCCAGTTTTTCAAGGGACGTATCGGGCATGGGATGTTCGTCCGTGTCGAAGATGGCCGGGCCTTTCTTGGTTTTTATCTCCACGGGGATGATCTCTTCCTTGAAGAACCCTTCCTTTATGGCTCGGCAAGCGCGTTGATGACTCATGAGGGCAAATTCGTCCTGCTCCTGCCTCGTAATGCCGTACTTTTCCGCTATGTTTTCGGCCGTTACGCCCATGTGGTAACCAAGCAGGGCATCAACCAACCCGCCGATCATGAGGCTGTCCTGGATTTGTTCACCATCACCCAGGCGGTAACCCCGGCGGGCACCGAAGAGGAGATATGGGGCGTTACTCATGCTTTCCACCCCTACGACGGCGCCGATCTCTATCTTCCCTAACATGATCTCCTGGGAGAGAAGCTCTGCCGCCCGCATGGAAGATGCGCATTGCTGATGAACCGTAAAGGCGAATGATTCAACCGGAAGGCCGATTCCCAGGGCGATGTGCCGGGCGCTGTTGCCCGGTGCTCCGGCCTGGTTTACATGCCCACAGATAACTTCCTGGATCAGGGATTGGTCGATGCCCGCCTTCTCTATCGCCCCTTTCAGGGCTATCTTTCCTAACTCTATAGCATTGAAATCGGCCAAAGCACCTAAATAATTCCCGATGGCGGTACGTGCCCCGCTTGCGATAACAACCTCTCTCATTTCTTCTCCTTTCCTTCCATTTGTCACGAAATGCGACGCCTGGACTTTAGATGTAATTCTTGCCACCTGAAATGGGCTGAAATGTTAGGTTTTCTTCTTGTGAAGCCTAATTAGGGCTCTCTATCATATCTTGCTGGCATTCACAATAGCAAAAAACGATTCTTTTCCTTGGGGTAAGAGCAGGATAAATTACTTGTTTCATCTAATCTTCTCATCTGTTATGATAATTTACTAACCGTGAAATTCGGAAAAAGTGGGAGGATTTTGGGTCATTGCAAATCGGACGCGTCGAGAGAAATGAATATCCCATAGGTCTCATCGTGGACATTCACGATTTCTGCAATGCCAGCTGCCGGATGTGCCCCTATGAATCGCTGAAGGGCAAACTAAAAAGGGGGAGGATGAAATGGGAACTTTACGAAAAAATCGTGGATGATTTCTCCTCGCTTATGGATAGGTTTAAATTCGAGGGCGTCCTCACCTACTGCAACATGGGGGAGCCTTTTATTTTCGATGATCTCGAAGTCTACACGAAATATGCGGAAGAAAGAGGGATCTGGGTTTACATAAATACCAACGCCTCTCTTATGACACCTGATAAGATAAATAGGCTCATCGAGTCCGGCTTTAAAGGTGCATTCAACATAAGTTTTCATGCTGCAACCCCGGAGCTTTACCAGGAGATCATGGGGATACCGATGGAAGGGGCGAAAAGAAATATCGCCTATCTCCTTGACCATTACCCCAAGGAACACATCTCCTTCAATGTCCTCAATTACCATTGGCCCAAGGGGGAGGAAGAAAAAGTGCGGGCCCTCTTTGCCGAGTGGGGGGTCGAGGTAGAGGTTAATAACCCCATTTCCCGAGGTGGACTTCTGCCCTTAAGGAGGAGATATGTGAGACATCTGGCGGGATGTGCCCCGGAAAGGGTGCTTTACCAGATGGTTATCTGCCATGATGGAGACGTGATTCTATGTTGTAACGATATGGGAAGGAGGGAAGTTGTGGGTAATTTGGAGAAGAATTCGATCTATGAGGTGTGGAACGGAGAGGCGTTCGCTCGGTACCTCGAACAGATTTACTTAGGAAAACCTTCAGATCCAAATATGATTTGCCACTGGTGTGAAGAAAGCGTCCTTTACTGGTCGTGGAGGCGGATGGCCAAGTCGCTCGTTCCTAACGGCGTGAGGAAGTGGATAAAAAAAAGGAAGAGGCGTAACGACTGGGGAGTCGCCAAACATGCAAACCTTTAACTGGCATAATGTATAGAATACTTTTTCTGCCCTTATACGACGAATCCTGGGCAAGTAGCAAGTATCGAGTATACAAGCACATCCCGTATCTTCAGGAACAAGGCTTGGTGTGTACCGTTTTGAGGCCGCCGGAAAAAAGAACGATTCCCCGCCTGGTTTATTATGTTCGGCTCTTTTCTGGTTGTCTCACCCATCAGGTGGTATTCATTCAGAAAAAGATTTTCCGCCCTCCGCTCTTTCGCCTCATCCGGTTACTGGCAAGAAAGTTGATCTTCGATTTCGATGACGCCATTTACTGCTATGAGGAAGACGAAAGGCATATCCAGTTCATTCTGTCCCAGGTGGATCGCGTTTTAGTGGCCGATGAGCATCTCGCCCGATACGCAAGAAAATTCAACGACCAAGTAACGGTACTCCCCACCCCGGTGGATAAGAGAGATTATAGATACCATGTTCCCGCCAATGGTGAAGCGGTAAAAATAGCCTGGATCGGGAGGCCATGGAATCACCGCTACCTTGCCTTATTGGATGGGGTTTTTGAGAGGTTGAAAGCTAAGGGGGTGAAGGTGACTCTTTATGTGGTAAGTGGGGAACCCTTTAAATTCCCCCGATCGGACTTCCCCGTGATCAACGTGCCATGGAGTGAGGAGGCGGAGGAAGAGGTATTGCGCCAGGTGGATATTGGTCTTATACCACTTATCGACGATGAGTGGTCGCGAGGAAAGTGCGCCTACAAGGCCCTCATCTTCATGAGCCACGGAATACCCGTCATTGCTTCCCCGGTGGGCGTTAAGGCAGAATTGGTGAGGGAGGGGGTAAATGGGCTTTTCGCCTCCCGGGAAGAGGAATGGGTGGAAAAGATTACTCTCCTGGCGACGGACGTCGAGTTAAGAAGGAAGATAGGTGAGGCGGGGTATCGGACTTTTTCTTCTGCCTATACTTTTGAGGTGGTGAGTGGCAAACTCGCCCAAATGCTTCGATTTGAGGCCCGTAAGGCAAAATCTAAATCTCTTGACGTTGGTTAATAGGCCCGTGTAAAGGGTGTCCATAAAAACATAAGGAGTTGGTCCATGATACCGAGATATACGAGGCCGGTAATGGAGAGAATCTGGAGTACAGAGAATCGCTACCGAAAATGGCTGGAAATAGAGGTGCTTGCCTGTGAAGCCATGGCCGAGCTCGGACAAATTCCTTCTCAGGCGGTCAAAAACATAAGGGAAAAGGCCAGGGTTGATATTAAGAGGGTAGAGGAGCTGGAGAAGATAACCCATCATGACGTGGCCGCCTTTGTGGCCGCCGTGGCGGAGACAGTGGGGGAAGACGGGAGGTTCATCCATCTGGGGCTTACCTCATCCGACATCCTCGATACCTCTCTCGCTTTACTTCTGAAGGAAGCCGCCGATGTGCTCATCGAAGACATCGATCTCCTCATGGCCGTCTTAAAAGACAAGGCCTTTCAATATAAGAACACGGTGATGATCGGCCGTACCCATGGGATTCATGCCGAACCCATCACCTTCGGTCTCAAACTCGCCCTCTGGTATGAAGAGATGGGCAGAAACCGCCGGCGTCTCGTTCGGGCGAGGGACGTAATAAGCTATGGCAAAATAGCCGGGGCCGTGGGTACTTATTCGTGGGTGGATCCTCGGGTGGAGGCATACGTATGCCGCGCCTTGAACCTGAAACCGGAGCCCGTGGCCACGCAGATTGTGCAGCGGGACCGTCATGGAGAGTTCTTCACCACCCTGGCCATTATCGCCTCTTCCCTTGACAGATTTGCCCAGGAGATCAGACTCCTCCAGAGGACGGAGGTGAGGGAGGTGGAAGAATACTTCTCCCCGGGGCAAAAAGGCTCGTCGGCTATGCCCCACAAGAGAAATCCTGTGCTTTCCGAAAATCTCTCCGGTCTCGCTCGGCTCGTTCGTTCTTACGCCGTAGCAGCCTTGGAGGACATCCCCTTGTGGCACGAGCGAGACATTAGCCATTCCTCTGTTGAACGCGTAATTGCCCCCGATGCCACGACGGCCCTGGATTTCATGCTCAACCGTTTTACGGGGATCATGGAGAAGTTGCTCGTCTATCCGGAACGGATGAGGTACAATTTAAATCTGACGGGAGGGCTCATTTTTTCTCAAACGGTGCTCCTTAAGCTGATCGAGACGGGCATGAGTCGTGACGCAGCCTATGAAATAGTGCAGCGAAATGCCATGAAGTGTTGGGAGACGGGAACTCCTTTCGAGGAGCTCATCTTGCAGGATGGGGAGGCACGGGCCAGGGTTTCTCCGGAGATGTTGAAAGAGGCTTTCCGTTTAGAGCCTTTTCTCAAGCATGTGGATTTCATTTTCCAGCGCGTTTTTTCCCCTGAGGAGCAAGCATGCTGACTCTGGGCATCGAGACTTCATGCGATGAGACGGCCGCGGCCGTGGTGAAGGATGGAAAGGAAATCCTGTCCAATTGTGTGTATTCGCAAGTAGACATCCATCGCAGATTCGGCGGTGTGGTTCCCGAAATTGCTGCCCGCAGCCACATTGAAGTGATAGGTCCCATTTTATCCTCTGCCCTGGCGGATGCGCGTATCTCTTGGAGAGATATAGAACTGGTCGCGATAACTAACGGCCCGGGGCTCGTGGGATCCCTCCTGGTGGGCCTTTCCGCGGGAAAGGCAATTGCCTATGCCCGTGGTATTCCCATGGTGGGGGTTAACCACCTCTTTGCCCATTGGTCCAGTGTGTTCTTGATAGGTGAAGAGATAAACTTTCCCTTCGTTTCCCTCGTCGTCTCCGGCGGCCACACCTCCCTTTTCCTCTGTCGGGCAATAGACGAAGTGGTTTTACTCGGCCAGACCTTAGACGATGCCGCCGGTGAGGCCCTTGATAAAGCGGCCAAGCTCCTGGGGCTCGGTTATCCAGGCGGGGTGGCCATGGACGCGCTGGCAAGGAGAGGGGACCCAAAGGCTTTCTCCTTTCCCCGTGCCATCCGGGAAGGCCTCAACTTCAGCTTTAGTGGCCTAAAGACGGCGCTAATCAACCTCGTAAAGAAGATGGGCGTAATTGACGAAGCCGAGTTGCCCCACCTGTCAGCGAGCTACCTCGAAGCAATCGTCGATGTACTGTGCGAAAAATCACTTCGGGCGGCGGGGGAGGCGGGTGTCGATAAGATCGTCCTCTGCGGCGGGGTTGCGGCCAACAGCCGTCTGCGGGAGAGACTACGGGCGGATGCGGAGGATAAAGGGCTTCAAGTGTTCATACCGCCCGCTTTCTTGTGTACGGATAATGCAGCGATGGTAGCAGCGGCCGGGTACCTACTCTTCCGGGCCGGAAAGAGGGATAATCTGGCCATAAATGCCTTTTCTCGCCTACCCGTTTAGGAATTAAAATGCCGGAATCTGTGTGGCATCCCCAAAAGAGGTGGGGGCAATCCTTTCTCCACGATGCCAATATCGTCCGTAAGATCGTAGACTTATGCGACCCCAAAGCCGATGAGGTATTTGTGGAAATCGGTCCCGGGAGGGGCGCCTTGAGCCTGCCCCTCGCGGAAAAAGTGAAAAAGCTTGTCGCCATCGAAATCGACCCTTACCTTACGGAGGCATTGAAGGCATCTTTGGGCGGGATAAGCCGGGTGGAGGTAGTGCAAGGGGATTTCTTGTCGTTCGATTTATCTACTGCGGCGAGGAATTTAGGCGTCGAAAAAGTGAAGGTGGTGGGGAACATCCCTTACAGCATATCGGGCCCTATTTTATTCCGCCTCTTAGAGGCCAGGCGTTGGATTTCCACTGCCGTCATTATGCTCCAGAAAGAAGTAGCCGAAAGGCTTGTGGCACCACCCGGCAGTAAGGAATACGGTGTGCCGACCGTGATGTTTGCCACATACGGCCGGGTGCAAAAGGCTTTCACTGTCTCGGCCCACTGCTTTTATCCCCGGCCCCAGGTGACTTCATCGGTGGTAAGGATTGATTTCTCATCCCAGCCTCTTGGGCCCATCGTCGATGAGCATCACTTTCATAGCCTCGTAAGGAATGCCTTTGCCCATAGGCGAAAGACCCTTCTGAACAATCTCCTTAAAGGTTACGGGAAGTGGGTAGATGCTGCCTGCTTGAAAGCTATCCTCGATCGTTTAGGGATAGGCGAGCGTGTCCGTGCCGAGGCAATCCCACCGCGCACGTTCATTGAACTTAGCAATGTGCTGATTTCTTTCATGAGAGAATAAAACGGGTAATCAATTCGTGATCGGGGGCTTCGGCCTTCATAGTAGACATACCTTCGGCCGATGTGAGACAGACGAGGCGGGTCTCTTTTCCACCGTAGAGAACGCACAACCCTGCCGCCAGGGCTCTGCTCTTTTCGTCACCACCGCCGGGGATGACCACGGTGGGTCCGGGGTGGTTGACGAGCTGGAAGACGTCGTCTTTTTCCTCTACAAGGGAGAGGATGGCCTTATTATCTTCGCTGTTTCTACCCACGATGATCTTGATTCGATCAGAGATGCGGAAATGACGCCCGTATTTGAGCAGTTCAATCTCCCGCTTTGTGGGATGGGGAGAGTGTAGGAAGAGGTCCTTGAGCCTTCGGCTGAAGGCGGGGTCGGTGAGAAGACATCCCCCAGCGGGGGTAGAGTACTCCGTTATTCCGTAATGGGCGGCGAGAGCGAGCTGTGCCTTCCGACTACGACCCTGGATGGCAAGAAGCCTTTCTCTATCCACCAGGCCTTCCCTTTCCGGTTTCGTTTCCGGAAGCAACCGGGCGCTCAAGGGACGAAGGACGAGGTCTCCATACCCGGAATTTTTGGCTATCAGGGCAAGGGTCTGTTTCCCCTGGGACATGGGTCGCTGTCCCATTACCTCTCCCGTGATGATGAAGTGGGCCTTCGTCGCTTCCATGAATTTCCCCGCCTCGTGGATCATCAAGGTGTGGCAGTCGATGCAGGGATTCATATGGCGCCCGTATCCGTAGCGGGGAGACTTGAGCATCTCGAGATGTGCATCGGTAATATCGATGACCGTGGTGGGAAGGCCGATGGCCTTGGCTGCCCTTAAGGCCTTTTCGGGTCCGAAGAAGGGCGTTTTGAAGGTTACGCCGTGCACGTGGATTCCCTGATCGACGATCACTTTCACCGCCAGGATACTGTCAAGACCTCCGGATAGTAGAGCAATGGCTTGTGCTTTCAATATCTGACCAACCTGCAGCCGAACTTCTCCTTGAGAAAAGAGTAAAGCCTCTCGTCAAGGTCAAAATCTATGAAATGAACGGGGCCGTTGGGAGTTTTGGGGAAAAAAAGGCTGCGGAATTTTACGGCGAAGGTTTTCTTATAACCGGGAGGCGAAAGATCGAATGTGCGCCATCCGTCCGAGTAAGGGAGATTTAATATCCTTGCTATCTCTTTGATGGTCCGACTTCGATTCCCCATGGGCAGGGGAAAGACGCGGATGGCCTTCTTTTTGAGCAGGTTTTGAAATTGGGTAGGCAAGGGGTGATAGGTAAAAACAATCATCTCTCCTCCCCTTTTTAGGCTTGAGATGGCCGGGGCACTGAGGCTGAACCCATCTTCTTCCGGCGTGAAGATGGATATTTCCTTCATGGGTTGAGGCCTTAACCCTAATGTATTGAAAATTTCCGTGACAAAGCCTTCTTGTGTCTCCCCGTGAAGTCGGGGAAGGGTATCAAACGGAAGCGGGCCTTTTCCCGTCTCTGAGGGGAAAATCTTTTCTCCCTTTATTTCCAACACTTCCAGGCCTTGCTCTTCAAGAAGGGTGCTTATTAAAGGCGGAAGGCGCTCGTCCCGGGGATAGGTGGAGTAGAGAAGGAGCTTCTTTGGCCCTGTAATCAGCCAGGCAGAAGGGATATTAAGGCGAAGGCCGCTTTTCAGGGGCAAATCGGACTTGACGGCGATCATGCTTTGCGCCGGGGTGGTAGCGTTGATGAAATGAGTGAGGGTTTCAACAGTGTCCCAGTTAGGCAATGCGGATACAACGCGGTAATTGGGCCAAGACTTCACGATGAGATTTTTCAAGTCCGCCTGGAGGCGGTTTTTTAAATCGAGCATGACTACCGTCCCGTCCGGGAAGTCGGCTACCGGCACTTGGGCACAACTTATCGTCACCTGTCCCGCCTCGCCTAAGGGTATGGTATATTGGCCCGTAAGGCTCATACTTCCACCTAATTTTTCGACGATGGTCTTTATGAGATCGAGGTTTAGGTGGGCCATCGGTTCTTTTGCTTCTCCTTCTTCCCTCCTTAGGTTGGGGAGGTATAGCTTCTGGCCGGGGCGAATGAAGTTCACGTCTTTCAACCCCGGGTTGAGGGGGAGTACTTCTCGATAGATAAAGCGCAGGCGTTCTTTCTTGATCCCCAGCTGTCGGGAGACGATTATGATTAAAGTCTCGTTGGGCTTAACCGTGTACTCCCATACCTCCCGTTTTTGAGAAACGGGGGCCCTTTTCTTGAAAATGAGGCGCGCCGTGTCCTCCTGGGCGAAAGCAAATAAGATAAAGAAAAGGGATAAAATGGTGGTACAGAAACCGATGATTAGTCGAACCATAGGCGACCTTGGGCAAAAAAAGTGGGTTTTTTATATTTCATAGACGGCCCGTTGTCAATCGATAGACCTTTCAGCAAAACTTAGGGGTTGAAACGGAAAGGTAAAATGCGATATACGAGCGAGACTTTATAAATAATGAGGGAGGAGTTACGCCATCGAGATGGAGGAAAAACTGCCCCCTTCTTTAGTGCGACAGATGCAGGAGCGCCTGGAGCGCAAGTTGAGGGAAAAAGAGATCGAGGTCATCGAGTACTGGCAAGGGCAAATTGGGAAGATTCTCGGCATGAAGCCCGAAGGAATAGGGCCCCTGCAGCTTCAGGTTAAGAAGGTTTACGATATGATGTCTACCCGAATCCAGGTACTCAAGAGAGGGGAAAGATGAGCGAACTGGCCGACTTTCTCTTTGAAGTAGGCATGTTGCAAAAAACGCCCCGCACGGGGTTTCAGTTTTTGGGCTCGGGATGCGAGTCGGTGGCTGAACATATTTTGAGGACCTTATACGTCGGTTATACCCTCTGCCAGCTCGATCCAAGGGCAGATGAGATGAAGACGTTGAAAATGTGCCTATTCCATGACCTGCCCGAAGCACGAACGGGGGATATGAACTACGTGAATAAAAAATACGTCTACGTGGATGAAGACAAGGCCGTGAAAGAACTGACGGAATCACTACCCTTTGGCGACGAAATTGCGGCCCTTATCGGTGAATTCAATGCCCAATCTACCTTGGAAGCGAAACTGGCGCGCGATGCAGACCAGCTCGCCCTTATCCTTCAATTAAAGGAATACGGGGATTTGGGGAACAAATACAGTCAAGAATGGATTTCTTATGCCCTTCAGCGGCTCCATACGGAAACGGCAAAACTGCTCGCGGAGGAAATTATCCGCACCGATTCTTCTCATTGGTGGTTCAAGGACAAAAGCGATTGGTGGGTAAACGGAAACTTGAGGAAGGGTGAGAAAAAGGATGAAACAGGTTAGATTAGGCCTGGCGGTTGTTTTGATTCTGTCCTTGGCCCTTTCCTCCTGCGCTACAGATAGAGGTAAAGTGAGAGCCCAAGCGGAGGCTTCCCTGAATGTGGGGATTGCCTCTATCCAAGCCGGTGATTTCGCCACGGCCCTGAAGGAACTTTTGAACGCCCAGAAGCTTTCGCCCGATGATCCCCGGGTAAGCTACTACCTGGCCCTGGCCTATCAGGGCAAGGGCTATCCGGAGAAGGCCATCGAGGAGTGTAAAGGGGCCATTGAGAAGAAGCCAGATTATTCGGAAGCCTACAACCTGCTGGGTACCCTTTATTTAAATGTCGGGGATTTCCAACGGGCCATCTCGGCTTTTCGTAAGGCCCTGGACAATGTCACCTACGAAACGCCAGCGGTAGCCCTCTACAATTTGGGACAGGCCTATCACCGTTTGAAGGAGTACGATCAGGCCTTGACCTATCTTCAGGAAGCGGCGGCAAAGGACTTTCGTGGGGAAATGTTACCCGTCATCGAATATGCCATGGGAGAGGTCAATTACGAGCGAGGGGACTTAAAAAGGGCCGCCCAGCATTTCCATCAGGCGGTGGAGTTGGCCCCGCTGTTTGCCGATGCCTATTATCGGTTAGGGGAGGCATATCTGAAGCAAGGGGATAAGGCTCGGGCTTTAGAGGTGTGGAAGAAGCTCCTCACCCTTTTGCCCGATTCCAGCGCCGCTAAAAAGGCCAAAGATGACATGTCGCGTATGTAAAAGGAGTGATGGGTAATGTCTTCGAAAAAACGCCTCCGGGCAAACGAAAAGAAATCGAAAAGGCAGAAACAGACGCTAAGAAGGTCTCTTCTTTTGCTCGTCATGCTTGTTTTTGTGGGTTTCCTCGTTTTTTTCTTCCTCACCATCTATGACATCGTTTATCCACCCGTCGGCGGGAAACAATCGGCGGCCAAGAAAGAAAAGGTCGAAGTAACCCTTTTCTTTTCCGATGCCAACGAACGCTTTCTTGTGCCGGAGAGGCGTTTCATCGCCAAAGAAACGGATCCCCGCCTCCTTACGACGTCACTTGTTGCTGCCCTGATCGATGGCTCTAAAACAGGTTTGGTGAGGACGTTGCCGGAGCACGTTTCGTTAAGGGGCGTGAAGGTGAACGGGGGGGTAGCCTATGTAGATTTCGCCCGCAATTTCGTAGAGAGGCACCCGGGGGGAAGCGCGGCGGAGATGGCCACCATCTACTCCCTGACCCATACCCTGACGGAAAACATACCGGAGGTGAAGGGGGTAAAAATCCTCGTGGAGGGGAAGGAAATCAATTCCATCAAAGGTCATATCGATACCCGCCGGGTATTTAAGCCAGAAAAAGAGCTCGTCCTCGAGAGATCGAAAGAGGGTTGAAGCAGAGTGTCAAAGAAAAAAAAGCTTTCTCGCATAAGAAACATCGGGATCATAGCCCATATCGATGCCGGTAAGACGACGGTGACGGAGAGGATTCTCTACTATACCGGAAGGTCGCATAAGATAGGTGAAGTACACGATGGGGAAGCGGTGATGGACTGGATGCCCCAGGAGCAGGAACGGGGTATCACCATCACCTCGGCCGTTACCACCTGTGAGTGGGAGGGATACGAAATTCACCTGATAGATACCCCCGGCCATGTGGATTTTACCATCGAGGTGGAAAGAAGCCTCCGCGTCCTGGACGGTGCCGTCGTCGTTTTCTGTGCCGTGGGGCGGGTGGAACCGCAATCAGAGACGGTATGGCATCAAGCGGATAAATACGGCGTACCGAAGGTGGCCTTTGTGAATAAAATGGATCGCGTAGGCGCCGACTATTGGGAAACCGTGCAGATGATGCGGGAGCGTTTTCAATCCGTTCCCGTCCCCGTCTCAATACCTTGGGGCAAAGAAGACGGTTTTATCGGGGTCATCGATCTGATCAGTGAAAAGGCGATTACGTGGGATGAAGAGTCCCTGGGGGTAAACTTTTCGCGGGGGGATATCCCTCCGGAGATGAAATCGATCGCCACCCGAGAACGGGAGAAGATGATCGAAACCATCGCCGAGTACGACGACGTCATCGCAGAAAAGTATTTGGAGGGACAAGAAATAACGGCCGAGGAAATCATCGCCTCTCTGAGAAGGGCCACCCTTTCCCTGAAAATCGTGCCGGTTCTTTGTGGTTCTGCCTTGAGGAACAAAGGCATTCAGCCCCTTTTGGATGCGGTGGTGAGGTATCTGCCCTCTCCGGAAGAGGTGCGCCCGGTGGAGGGAAAGAATCCCATAGATTTCCGAGAAGAGACGAGATTGAGCGATGTCAATGGGCCCCTGGCGGCCCTGGTCTTTAAAATTATGCAGGACGAGGGGAGGAAACTCTCTTATCTGAGAATTTATTCCGGCAAGATGAAAGAAGGTGACGATGTTTACAACGTCTCCCGGGGCAAGAAGGAGAAAATCTCGCGGATCTTGAAGATGCATGCGAACAAGAGGGAAAGAATTGCGGAGGCTTCGGCGGGGGACATTGTTGCCGTGATGGGCTTGAAAGAGGCTTATACGGGGGACACGATCTGTGACGAAAATCACCCCATTCTCCTGGAATCCATCGAGTTCTATGAGCCCGTGATTAGTCAAGCCATTGAGCCCAAAACACCGGGAGATCAGGATAAGCTATCTTTAGCCCTATCCAAGATGCTCGAAGAGGACCCTACCCTGAGACTCAAATACGATGACGAAACGGCCCAGACGGTTATTTCCGGGATGGGGGAGTTGCATCTGGAAATTATCATCGATCGCCTGATAAGGGAATACAATGTCCGCGTGAATGTGGGTAAACCCCGGGTGGTATATCGGGAAACGATTTCGAAAGAAGTGGAAATCGAGCGCAAATTTGAGAGGGAGTTAGGGGACAAGAGGCACTTTGGCGAGGTCCGGTTGCTTATCTCTCCCCTCGCCCGGGGAACAGGTGTGGAGGTGAGAAACCGTCTCACACCGGAGATGGTGCCGGTGGAGTTTCACCCCGCCATCGAGGAGGGCATCCGGGAGGGAATTATGACGGGGGTGATGGCCGGCTATCCGATGGTAGATGTAAAGGTGGAAATCATCGGCGGTAGTTTTCGGGAAGGGGAATCTTCGCCGATGGCTTACAAGATGGCCGCCGCGGCCGCCTTTCGGGATGGGTGCCAGGAGGCGGAGCCCATTCTCTTGGAGCCCATCATGCACGTGGATGTAATTACACCGAGCGAATTTATGGGAGAGGTCATCGGTGACATAAACGCCCGCCGAGGAGAAATCGAGCTCATTACCCCGAAGGGACCGGTAAGCGAAATAAGGGCCAAGGTGCCGCTGAAATCCATGTTCGGTTACTCGACGGATTTAAGATCCTTAACGCAGGGTAGGGCCACGTTCACTATGCAGTTTGCCATCTTCGATCGGGCGTAAAGGAGGGATAAAGCCCAGATGGTAGGGGGGGACAAGGGACCCATTCTCGATAAAGATCGCCTGCTTAAGAGTATATTCCGCATCAGTGGTCTTTTGACCATTCAGGCAGAGCTCAACGATGTGCTCGCCACCATCTTGGATGAGCTGGTGGAGACCATCGGCTTTGACCAGGGATGCATACTCCTCCTCGACGAAACGGAAAAGCGCCTGAAGGTACGGGTGGTAAAGAACTACACCCCGGAGGAAGAGGAACGGGCGAGATCTCTATCTCTGAACCTCGAAAAACAGGACTCCCTCGCCACCAGGGTGTTTCGTTCCGGGCGGGCCGTCGCGATCGGCGGCGGGGTAGTGACGGATGAGGAAGGGATCTCAGGGCTGGATAAGGTGTCTTCCAGGATGGCAAGGGGGGCCATAATCTGCGCCCCTCTTAAGGCGGGGGAAGGCGTCATGGGGGTGATTGCCGTCTGGTGCGAGCGGGAGGTGAAATTCTTCCCCGAGGAGATAAAGATGTTCCTCGCCCTCACCCATCAGATGAGTATCGTCATCCAAAATGCTCACCTCTTCCATCAGAACAAAAAGAAGATAGCCCGCCTCGTAGCCCTGGAAAATGCGGTCTCCGCCATGAATGTCAATTACGAAAACAGCCACGAAATATTAGCCATTGCCGTGAGGGCGGCCAGAGATATGGCCGGGGCCGAGAAGGCCATGGCTGTCATCTGGTCGCCGGGAGAGGGCAAAGGGGTCGTAAGTGACGGACAATCGGCAGAAGTGAAGGACTTATCGGAAATCGAGGGAATGTTGGCCGGTACCATGGCCTGGGAGGCACTAAGTAAAGGCATCACCCTCGGTTGCGCCAAGATAAACACCCCATTTCCCCCTCTTTTTCCTGGTTATCCAGTGGAACTCGCCGTCCCGATCCTCGTTAAGGACCGCTACCAGGGAATCTTTCTCCTGGCGAAGAAAGAGGGCACTTTCGATGCCGATCAGGTCAACGTAATCGATATTCTGGTCAAGAACTGTGCCGTCTTTTATGAGAATTCGGTCATGCACGCCCTGCTTTACGCCGAGGCAGAAAGCCTGAAATCGGAAGTAAGGAAGCTAAAGGAGAGGGAAGACGAACTTCTCGGTTTCCACGATATTCTTGGTCGATCGCCCAAGATGGTAGAGATCTTCCACGTCATCGCCGAAATAGCGGACCATAACACCAATGTCCTCATTCAAGGGGAAAGCGGGACGGGAAAGGAACTCATTGCCCGCGCCATTCATCGTCACAGCTTAAGGAGTGCCAAGCCCTTTGTAGATCTGAACTGTGCCGCCATACCGGCCAACTTGTTGGAAAGCGAGCTCTTCGGCTACGAGGCAGGGGCCTTTACAGATGCGAAAAAGAGGAAAATTGGTTTACTCGAGTACGCAGCAGGCGGCACGGTCCTTCTGGACGAGATAGGTGAGATGCCCCTTCATCTCCAGGCCAAGTTTTTGCGGATGTTGGAAGACGGCTACGTGCGGCGTCTGGGGGGAGCAGAAAAGATACCGATCGATGTGCGGTTCATTTTTTCGACCAACAGGGACCTTTCCACCATGGTGGCGGCGGGGCAATTCCGGGAAGATTTGCTTTACCGCATAAGGGTAGTGCCCATCATGATCCCCCCCTTAAGAGAGAGACCGGAAGATATTATTCTTTTGGCTCGACATTTCGTAGATGAATTCAACCGGAAATTCAAGAAATCGATCGAGGGATTTTCCCCGGAGGCCGAGCAGATTTTGATGGGGTATAAATGGCCGGGCAACGTAAGGGAGTTGAGAAATATTGTCGAGCGGATCATGATCCTCAAGTCGAAGGGAAACGTCATTACCCCGGAGGATATTCCCGCGGAGATCCTCTCCTCGGTGCATCAGGCCTCAGATTTCAATATCGAACCGTTGATTCAGCAGTTACCTATAAGCGGCATAAATTACGACCACCTTACGGACAAGATTAATGCCGCGGTCAAACGCCGTATCCTGAGTCGGGCCCTGGACCTTTCCGGGGGAAATAAATCGAGGGCGGCACGCATGTTGGGCATCTCCCGGTACAAACTGATCCGGGAAGAAAAGAAACTCTCCCTCGAATCTTAGTGTGCGTTTTCTACACACTAAGTGTATATTCCGCACATATGTTGAAAGGGGCACGAACATGGGTGGCGGCCGGATTGGTCTTCTTTTGGTGTGCTTTTCATGAACACCTATTCTGGGGAAAGGGGGTAAAGGGGAAAGGCAGTTCTCGGATTTTTTTGATTTGATGCCTAATTCAGGGCGACGGCATTTTTATTATTTTTGGCATGCAGATTGCTTATAATAAAAGACGTAATGAGACGGTAACCTTCGGAAGAAGGTGAAAGGTTTTTAAATAGGTGGGTGGTTTTTGTCCCTCCTTTCCACCCACCACCCCCCCTGGTGGAAACCTGAAAGGGTGGGGAGGAAGAAAGACCCTTTCAGTTCACATACGATGGCGGATATCACGAGGATCCCCCCTTTAGATATCCGCCATTTTTTTTGCATCGATTAGCCACAAAAAAAGGCGCCCCAATTTGGGGCGCCTTTTTTCGCTTTTAATCGCCTTTATATCTTCTCCACAATGATTCTCGTCTTGTAGAAGGAGCGATACACGAAAATGAGGGCGATGAGGAAGAAGGCGATACCGAGCCCTAACTTGAGCCCCTTGCTCGTCATGGTAACGGCGATTTCCGTGGCCAGCAGTCCGAACAGGGTGGTGAATTTGATGACGGGGTTCATGGAGACGGAAGAGGTATCCTTGAACGGGTCGCCTACCGTATCACCCACGACCGTCGCCTCATGGAGCGGGGTATTTTTCTGCTTGAGATCTACTTCCACGATCTTTTTGCCGTTATCCCAGCAGCCACCTGCGTTGGCCATGAACACGGCCTGGAAGAGGCCGAAGAAGGCAATGGCAATTAGGTAGCCGATGAAGAAATAGGGGTTGAAGAACGAAAGCCCCAGGGCCATGAAGAAGATCACAACAAAGATGTTGATCATACCCTTCTGGGCGTAGATCGTACAAATCTTTACGACTTCCTTGCTGTCCTCGATGGAAGCCTGCTCTTTGTCGAGGTTGATGTTCTGCTTGATATAGACCACGGCACGATAGGCACCCGCTACCACCGCCTGCGTGGAGGCACCGGTAAACCAGTAAATCACGCATCCACCCATGAGAAGGCCCAGGATGATTTCGGGCTGGACGAGGCTCAGCTTGGCAATGACGTTACCGAAAAGTCGCTCGAGAAGGATGATGATGCCGAAGACCATCGTCGTGGCACCGACCACGGCCGTACCGATAAGCACGGGCTTGGCTGTCGCCTTGAAGGTGTTACCCGCACCGTCGGCGGATTCGAGGTAATGTTTGGCCTCTTCGAAATCGACGGCCGTGCCGTAATGCTTTTTCACCACCTCAGCGGCATCGGGACGGGATTCGATCATGGAGAGTTCGTAGATGGACTGGGCATTATCGGAAACCGGCCCGTAGCTATCCACCGCAATGGTGACCGGCCCCATGCCCAAGAAACCGAACGCCACCAAACCGAAGGCAAAAACAGGGGCCGCGAATTTGAAGGCCTCCGGCATGATAGCCAAAACCGCCGGGGTCTGGGATACGAGATAGGCGATCATCATAAGGACGAGGATGACCAAACCTTCCCAGAAGGCGGAGAAGTTGCCCGCCACGAAACCGGAGAGTATGTTGAGGGATGCCCCGCCCTGGCGGGAGGCGTTTACGACCTCTTCGCAGTGTCGGGAGGAGGTACTGGTGAATACCTTGGTAAACTCCGGAATCAGGGCGCCAGCAATGGTACCGCAGCTGATAATGATGGCGAGGGCAACCCATAGGGGTATACCGGCCGTTGCCGCCTGGATGTCATAGAGGAGGATGTAGCTTGCAAGGAACGTGACGATGATGGAGACGATGGAGGTAATCCACACGAGGTTCGTGAGGGGGTGTTCGAAGTTGAAGTCTTTCTTGTTTCCGAAGGCCGATTCACTGATGGCATGGTTGATGAAATAGGAAGCAAGGGAGGTCACAATCATGAGGATGCGCATGGCAAAGATCCAGACCACGAGCTTGCCCCCCATGGCAGGATTGTCGGCCAAGGCCAGGGCCAGGAAGGAGATCAGGGCGACACCCGTCACCCCGTAAGTTTCAAAACCATCTGCTGTGGGACCGACACTGTCTCCCGCATTGTCACCGGTGCAGTCGGCAATGACCCCGGGGTTCTTGGGATCGTCTTCCGGCAGATGGAAGATGATCTTCATGAGGTCGGAACCGATGTCGGCAATCTTGGTAAAGATACCACCGCAGATTCTCAACGCGCTCGCCCCGAGGGATTCGCCGATGGCAAAACCGATGAAGCAGGGACCGGAAAGTTCACCGGGAATGTAAGCCAAGATGATAATCATGAAGAAGAGCTCGATGCTCACCAGCAAAAGCCCTACACTCATACCGGAGCGCAGACAGATGTTGATGATGCTTAGGGGGTTCCCACTCAAGGAGGAAAAGGCCGCCCGGGAATTGGCAATGGTGTTGATACGAATGCCAAACCAGGCCACACCGTAAGAACCGAGGATGCCTAAAACGGAACAGACGAGGATGATAAAGACCTGGTGGCTCTCCATGTGGGAAAGACCGCCGAAGTAGTAAACGATACAGATGGCGATCAGTATCCACAGGACGACGAGAAATTTTCCCTGCTGCAGCAGGTAAGTCTTACACGTCTCCCAGATCGTCTGGGATACATCTAGCATGGCCTGGTGCGCAGGAAGGGCCTTGGTCTGCTTGTACTGGATAAGACCGAAAATCATACCCACGATGCAGATCAGGAGGCCCAAGTTGAGGATTAGCATGCCGCTTAATGATCCGCCGACAAAAGAAACCTGGGTCAGGTTCGGCAGTTTGATGTCTGCCTCGCCGGCGAAGGCCATGGAAGCCATGAAAATGAGCATGACGGCCATGGTTACCATAAGTGATAAAACTCGCCGCTTAACTTTAAACATCACGAAACCTCCTCATAAAATTAGTTAATGGCCTTGCCATTATACCTATTCATCGCCGTTTCCACGCCGGAAATGACGATTGTGTAAACGGCCTCGCTTGCCACTTTTAATACTTTATCCAGCTCATCCATCTCTTCCGGTGAGAAACGGTCCAGCACGTATTCTTCTGCCCCCCTGTCTAACGGTGGGCGTCCTATCCCCAACCTCAGGCGGACAAAGTTCGTCGTCCCCATGGCACCTATGATGGACATGAGCCCTTTGTGCCCGCCGTTCCCACCTTGCTTGCGAATCCGCAAGGTGCCAAAGGGGAGATCGAGATCGTCGTAAATGACGATCAGATGGGTGGGGTCTTCGATACGAAAATAGTCAAAGAGCTTTTTTACCGCCTGGCCGCTTAGGTTCATGAAAGTAAGCGGTTTGGCGAGAATGACCGGTATATTTTTCCAATACCCTTTCCCGTAAAGACTCTGGAATCCCTTTTGAGAAACCGTGATTCCGTAATCCTCGGTTATTCTATCGACGGCCAGAAAACCCAAATTGTGGCGTGTAAGTTCATACCGTGCGCCCGGATTTCCCAGCCCTACGATCAGTTTCACCTCCTCTACCCGTTAGCCCTCGGCCGTTTTTAACGTCGCGCGAGTCGGGGCGATAAAGACAACCGACTGATCTCCCCTCTCCTTGATGGTTACCCCTGCCGGGAGGGGCAAATCTTCCACCCGGATGGAAGCCCCGACTTTTAGTTTGGAGATATCTACTTCAATCTTTTCCGGCAAATGGTCCGGCAGACAGGATATGCGTACCAGGCGTTTGAATTGCTGAAGCTCTCCGCCGGCCAGCACGCCTTCCGCTTCTCCTTTCAGATAAATGGGCACCTCGATCGTTATTTTCCTCGACTTGTCAACTACATAGAAATCGGCATGGATAATTTTTCTTGCCACAGGATGGACACTGAAATCCCTCAAAAGGGATACGCCTTCCCATGACCTGCCAGCGGCATCTTCCATTACCAGCCGGATAAATTTCTTTTCCCCGCTCTTGGTCACCACTTTTTCCAATTCTTTTCTCTCCACCGCAACCGGCATAGGTTCCGTGGACGGTCCGTATACGATGGCCGGAACCATGCCTTGGGCCCTCAATTTCCGGGCTACTTCCTTGCCCGTTGCCGGTCGGGGGATGATCTTCACGATTTCTATTTCCATCTAATGCTCCTCCATTCTTAGACGAATAGTGAACTTACGGATTCATCGTAGTATATGCGACGGATAGCTTCGCTCAACAACCCCGCTACGCTCAAAACTTTGATAAAGCTACATTTCTTCGCCTTTTCGCTCAAGGGGATGGTATCTGTGACCACAACTTCCTTAATTTTCGAACTCTCCAGTCGTTCGATGGCCGGTCCGGAGAGAACGGGGTGGGTACAACAGACGGTCACCTCCTTGGCCCCCGCTTCGAGTAAGGCCTGGGCCGATTGCGTTACGGTTCCCGCCGTATCGATCATGTCGTCCAGGATAACGGCGGCACAGTTACCCACGTTTCCTATGATGTTCATGACCTGGGATTCGTTCGGTCCTTCCCGGCGTTTGTCGATGATGGCCAGATTTACCCCCAGCCGCGTGGCAAATGCCCTGGCCCTCACCACGCCACCTGTGTCAGGGGAGACGATAACACAATCGCTGTTAAAGTTTTGCCTGATGTAGTTGAGGAGAATGGGGGTGGCAAAGAGGTTATCCACGGGGATATTGAAAAATCCCTGGATTTGTCCCGCATGCAAATCAATTGAGAGGACGCGATTTGCCCCCGCCGTCGTAATCAGGTCGGCCACGAGTTTTGCCGTGATGGGTGCCCGGGGTGCTACTTTTCTATCCTGGCGGGCATAACCATAGTAAGGCATGACGGCCGTAATGCGGTAAGCAGAAGCCCTCTTCAAGGCGTCAATCATGATGAGGAGTTCCATAAGGGTGGTGTTCACGGGTGGGCAGGTAGATTGAATGATGAAAACATCCATCCCGCGTACGTTTTCGTCAATCTCCACACGCGTTTCCCCATCACTGAATGTGGTGACGTTGGCCTTACCGAGAGGAACGCCGAGGTTGCGGCAGATATCCTCGGCGAGCTTCCTGTTCGCATTACCGGAAAAGATTCTTATTTTCTCCAACATAACAAGCAATCCCGTACCGGGAATTATGTATTGGCTGGGGCGGGAGGATTCGAACCTCCGCATGCAAGATCCAAAATCTTGTGTCTTACCACTTGACGACGCCCCAACTGAACTTTTGAAAATTCAAATGGTATGAGCTACCAAAACGTTCCAGTTGGTTTGCCCTTTTAGTTCCTCCGCCACCCGCTTCGCCTTCTCCTCGTTAAGGAAAAGACCAAATACTGTCGGCCCACTTCCCGACATCAGGGCCCCCTCGGCACCGAAGGAAAGTATCTTTTCCTTTATGGCCCCAATAACCGGGTGGAGACCGAGGGCTACTGCTTCCAGATCATTACGGAGATTATCTACTATATCTCCGACGTCTGAAATTCGGCGGATGTTATAACGACCGGAGTTTTTTGTCAATCTTAAATTGAGGTTCTCATAGACGAGACGGGTGGAGAGGTGAAAGCCCGGATTGACGAGGAGCACGTGGAAAAAGGGCAGTTCCCCTGCTTCTGTTAGTATGTCTCCGATACCCGAAGCCCAGGCGTTTTTCTCGTATATGAAAAAGGGGACATCGGCCCCCAATTTCTTTCCCATTTGAGCGAGCTCTTCTCGCCTTAGAGGACCTCCCATCATCTCGTTCATGACAAGCAAAGTGGTGGCAGCATTCGAGCTACCCCCTCCCAAGCCCGCGGCGATGGGAATATGCTTTTTTAAAATGATCTTTACCCCCCCTGGCCAATGGGTCGCGGCTATTATCATGTAAGCCGCCCTGAATACCAAATTTTCTGCGTTTTCCAGTTCCGGATGTCCCGGGCATCTGAGGGTTATTCCCCCCGTTGCCGGAAGGAATTCCATTTCGTCGGCCAGGCTTATGCGTTGCATGAGGGTTAAAATGTCGTGATAGCCGTCGGGCCTTTTACCCAAGACACTAAGGTGCAAGTTGATCTTGGCAAAAGAGCGGCGTCTCATTTTTGGCCGCTGGCTTCCTTCACAAACCTCATGCGCAGTTCAAACAGCAGGCTATCGAGGAGGGACTTTTCGCTTTCATCAAGATTTCCCTCCGTCTTCTCCTTCAACATGGCAAGAATGTCGATGGTGTGCCTTGCTGCCTTGAGATTTACATTTCTTTCCTTTGTTACGGGATCAGGGAAATCCCCGAAGTGATACATGGCCGTCGTGCTCAGGGAAAGGACGAAATTGGAAAACGTGGGTTCGAGAAGATATGTTTCATCCTCGGGGGCCCTGTCCGCCTGCTTCTCCTCTGTGGTCGATTCTTCTCGCACTTCCCCCTTATCGTCGAAAATGCGGCGATCTTTGATAACAAAGCCTTTCTCCTTGTTTTCCTCTGCCATGGCTTCCTTCCCCCTTCTCACATCGTTCGCATCCTTCTCAACCTAGCAATTCTCTCCTCAATGGGAGGATGGGTGCTGAAAAGGTTCATGAAAGCCCGTCCGGAAAGGGGATTTACAATAAACATGTGGGCCGTAGATGGATTGGCCTCCATGGGCACGATCTGCGCGCCCCGCGCCAGTTTTTCCAGGGCATTGGCAAGTCCATAAGGTTTTCCCGATATTTTCGCCCCCCCCTCATCGGCCATGTATTCCCGAGAGCGGGAAATCGCCATCTGAATGAGGGTGGCGGCAATGGGGGCAAAAATGGCCATGACGAGGAGTCCGATGATGCCGCCTGCACTTCCCTCGTCATCATCGCTCCTTGCTCCACCGAAGATGGCAGCCCACTGGGCCATATTGGCGAGCATCATGATGGCGCCGGCGATGGTGGCCGCAATGGAACTTATGAGGATATCCCTGTTTTTTATGTGGGTAAGTTCGTGGCCAAGGACGCCTTCCAATTCGTCCCGATCGAGGAGCCTCAAGATGCCCTCGGTGACTGCCACCGCCGCATGCCTTTCGTTTCTACCGGTAGCAAAGGCGTTGGGCGTTTCTTCCGGTATGATATACACCCTCGGCATGGGCAGATTTGCCTTCATGGCAAGATTTCTCACCAGGTGGTAGAGCTCAGGGGCCTCGCTTTCCGTTACTTCCTGGGCGTGATATATGGAAAGGACGATCTTATCCGAAAACCAGTAGGCCCCGAAATTCATTACGACGGCAAAGAGAAAAGCGATCATCACCCCTGATTTCCCGCCGAATAGGCCGCCTAAGAACATGAGCAGTCCTGTCAGCAGCCCGAGGAGAATGACGGTTTTGAGAGAGTTCATGAATTTCACCTCCCTGATGGCCTTTAGCTTTTAGACGTGCTGAAGGTCAGCCCCTGATCCCGGACAAAATCCACCGTCACGGTATCTCCTTCCTTGATCCTTCCCTCAAGGATGCGCAGTGCCATCGTGTCCAGGAGTTGTTTCTGTATCGCCCTCTTTAAGGGCCTGGCACCGTAAACGGGGCTGAAACCCAATTCTGCGATATAGTCTTTAGCCTCTTTTGTCAAGACGAGCTTGATCTTCTTTTCGTCCAGTCTCTTCTGGATGAGCTTGAGCTGTATTTCTATGATTTGCCCAATGTCTTCCATGGTAAGAGAACGGAAGGTTATTATATCGTCGATTCTGTTCAGGAATTCCGGTTTGAAGGTGCTTTTCAAAACCTCCATCGTTCGTTCCTGCTTTTCCTCGTCCGTCAAGTGAGGATCCTGTATCCAGTGGCTACCTAAGTTGGAGGTCATGATGATGATGGTGTTCTTGAAATCCACCGTCCGGCCATGACCGTCCGTGAGGCGCCCATCGTCGAGGATTTGGAGAAGAATGTTGAAGACGTCGGGGTGCGCCTTTTCAATTTCATCAAACAGGATGACGCTGTAGGGACGCCTTCTTACCGCCTCGGTCAGATAGCCACCCTCTTCGTATCCCACATAGCCAGGGGGGGCACCTATCAAACGGGCCACGGCGTGTTTTTCCATGTACTCGGACATGTCGATTCTGATCATGGCCTGTTCGCTATCAAACATGAATTCTGCCAGGGCTCGGGCCAGCTCTGTCTTTCCCACCCCCGTAGGTCCGAGGAAGATGAAGGAACCGATGGGTCGATTGGGGTCCTGCATACCTGATCTTGCCCGTCTGAGGGCACTGGAGACGGCGGAAATGGCCTCCTTCTGGCCGATCACCCTCTGAGAGAGCCTTTCTTCCATGTGGATGAGCTTCTGGATATCGCTTTCCATCATGCGGGCAACGGGAATGCCCGTCCACTTGGCCACGATTTCGGCGATGTCGCTGTCATCCACTTCTTCCTTCAGCATCTTTCTCGTCTTCTGAATTTCTTCGAGCCTTTTTTGCTCTTGTTCGAGCTCTTTATTTAACTCGACCAGCTTTCCGTACCTTATTTCTGCTGCCCGGCTTAAATCCCCTTCCCTTTGGGCTTGCTGTTCCTGGATTTTCAGGGACTCGATGGAGCTCTTTATTTCCTGAATCCGTTTTATCGCCTCTTTTTCTGCCTGCCAGTGTTTTTTCATTTCTGCCATTTCGGACCGCAGGGCATTTAGCTCCTTCTCTATCTTGTTTTTCCGCTCTTGAGACGGGGCGTCAGTTTCGTTTTTCAGAGATTGACGCTCGATTTCCAGTTGCATGATTTTCCTTTCGATGGCGTCTATCTCGGCCGGTAGGCTGTCGAGCTCGATTCTTAGGCGAGAGGCCGCTTCGTCTATGAGGTCAATCGCCTTATCGGGAAGGAATCGGTCCGTAATGTACCGGTTGGATAAAGTGGCAGCAGCTATCAAGGCCGAATCCTTTATCCTGACCCCATGATGGACTTCGTAACGTTCCTTGAGACCGCGGAGGATGGCAATGGTGTCCTCCACCGTGGGCTCTTTTACTATTATGGGCTGGAAACGGCGCTCCAAGGCGGGGTCTTTTTCTATGTGCTTGCGATACTCGTTAATGGTGGTAGCCCCAACACAGCGCAGCTCGCCTCTGGCCAGGGCTGGCTTTAGCATGTTGGAAGCATCCACGGAGCCTTCCGCCGCACCTGCCCCAACTACCGTGTGAATCTCATCGATGAAGAGTATGATGTCTCCCTGGGCATCGGTGACCTCTTTGAGAACGGCTTTAAGCCGCTCCTCGAATTCCCCTCTGTACTTGGCACCTGCAACCAGGGCCCCGATGTCAAGGCCAATGACACGCTTGTTTTTGAGGTTTTCCGGCACGTCCCCATTTACTATCCTTTGGGCGAGGCCTTCTACGATGGCCGTCTTTCCCACCCCCGGTTCACCAATAAGAACGGGGTTATTTTTCGTGCGCCGAGAAAGAACCTGCATGACCCGCCGAATTTCATCATCCCGGCCTATTACGGGATCGAAGACGCCTTTTCTTGCCAGTTCGTTGAAATCTTTGGCATATTTTTTCAAGGCCTGATATTTTTCTTCCGGATTGGGATCAGTGATGCGCTGGGTACCCCTGATCTCTACCAGGACGCGGAGAATGCTGTCCCTGGTCACTCCTGCTTCCCGCAGGGCCTTGGCCGCTTCTCCCGTTTTTTCCTCCGTCATGGCGAGCAGCACATGCTCGGCCCCGGCGTAGTCGTCCTTCATCCGGGCCGCCTCGGTTAAGGCTTGCTCCAGGACTCGATTCAGGCGGGGCGCGATATAAGTTCCTCCCGCTCCCTCGACCTTAGGTTGGCGGGCGAGGGCGCGCTCCAAAGATTGTTCGATGGCGGTTAGGGGTGCCCCAAGTTTCTTTAGTATTTCCCCTGTAATACCCTCCCTTTGCCGCAAGAGGGCAAGAATCAAATGTTCCACATCTATGGCCTGATGACCCATGGAACTGGCCATCGATTGTGCATCTTGCAGGGCTTCCTGCACTTTTATGGTGAATTTGTCGAATCGCATATGACACTCCTTTAGTGTTCTATCGGTTTTTCAATGGTGACGAAGATTTTGCCGTCCTTGAAGATGCTTACGTTCCCCGAAGATTCGGAAAGTACCACGGCGAGGGCCTTGGTTACGCTCGTAATTCCCGCCGCAGAGATATGGCGGCTACCCAGCCCCTGCGGAAAATCCTTGCTTTCCAGCGCGGCGCTTAAGTGGCGCCCCGCCGTTATTAAGACGCCGTCTCCCCTGATGATGAAAGCCCCATCCAGGGCAGAGAATTCCTTGATCGTTTCCTTTAGATTGGGATTCAGGATGTTTCGATCCTCTTCCTTGTACCCCTGGAATGGGTTGATGATCATTTGGCGGGAAAGCTGAAGGACCCTTTCGTGATCCCCTAAGATGAAAGTGGTGCCCACCTTTCTCCCCTCCCGGCCCTGAGCTGCAAGTTCGAGGGCAATGTTCAATACCTCTCCGAAGACTTCTGGCTGGATATCTTCAGTGATGTCGCTGAAGTTTTCGGAGGTAAGGATTTCAAATTCCCTTCCTACATCTATGACGAAAATGCTATCCACATAACCGAAACGCGGAACGCCGCTTAAGCATACGATTTTGTCTCCCTGGTGAAAAATACCCATGGCGATACCTTTGGTGATGGCGATTTTCACCTGCCCGAGGCGGGTAAGGGAGACGTTGGGGACGGTGATGGTTTGATACTTATCAGCCAGGCCCGTTAGATTGTCTTCGCTCTTCGTGGCCAGGATGATCTGGGGTTTCCCGTCCCCGCTTGGGGGGAGCTCAATGTCACCTACCGCCTCGGCGTAAGTAAGAAGGGCTTTGGCCTTTAGTTCGCAAGCAATGCGGTAACCGAAATCAAAAATGGTTTTGTTTATACTCGCCATGGACCCACCCAGAAAATTTTTGTTTTTTCAAGCTATATGTTAACCACCCCCCTTATGGGTGTCAAGACAAGGGGCGAAATTGAACTTGACACATGATAAGGGCGCACTTATCCTCACCTCTATAAGGAGGATGCGAGATTGTGAGCAGGAGAGAGGAAATGGATGTACCGGCCGTCACCGGCACGTTGGAGAGGTACATCGCAGAAATAAACAAGTTTCCCGTTCTTTCGGCAGAGGAAGAGTTTACCCTCGCCGTTCGGTTCAAGAAATTCAACGATATGGAAGCGGCCCACAAGCTCGTCGTTTCCAACTTACGCTTTGTCGTAAAAATCGCCCACGAATACAGGAACTACGGTGTTAAGCTCGCCGATCTCATCCAAGAGGGTAATATCGGCCTCATGCACGCCGTGAAGAAGTTCGATCCCTATAAAGGTTACCGGCTTATCTCGTACGCCGTGTGGTGGATCAGGGCGTATATGCAAAACTACATCATCAAATCCTGGAGCTTGGTGAAGATCGGTACTACTCAGGCCCAACGAAAGCTTTTCTTCAAGTTGGGGCAGGCTAAGAAAAAGTTAGAATCCATGTCGGAGAAGAATCCTGAGTTCAGGGAAATCGCCGACATGCTGGGAGTTAAGGAAATAGAACTACAGGAGATGGATTTGAGGATGACGAATCGGGACGTTTCCCTCGACGAGTATGTGAACGAAGACGGCGATGCAATGCATATCGATTTTCTCACCGATGAGAGCGAGGATCAGGAAACGGCTTTGATAAAAAAGGAGCAGATGGAACTGGTTCAGAGGCACCTTGAGGGGGCCCTGGCCACTCTCTCGGAAAAGGAGAGGTACATCATCAAGCATCGCGTTATGGCCGATGAACCCATGACCTTGCAGGAAATTGGGGATCGCTTTCACATTACCCGTGAGAGGGCACGCCAGTTGGAAAAACAGGCCTTGAAAAAACTGCGCTTGGCCCTGCCCTTTGCGGGAGAGGGTCTGGCGCTACCGGAGAAATAAAAGTTGGGAGGGAAATCATGGCCTATGCGATAAGTTCGGTCGTCCCTATAGGGGAAGACGTTTTTATGCCTATCATCGGCCTGGGGACGTTTCTTTCGGAACCGGGAGAGAAAACGAGAAACGCCGTAAGATGGGCCCTTGAGGCGGGTTATCGTCATGTGGATACGGCCCGCATATACGGAAACGAAAAGGATGTGGGGGAAGGGATCAAGGAGAGTGGTATTCCTCGGCAAGAGGTATTCATCACGACGAAGGTGTGGAATGATGATCAGGGTTACGATTCCACATTGAAGGCGTGTGAGGAAAGCTTAAAGAGACTGGGGGTAGATTATATCGACCTTTACCTCATCCACTGGCCGGTGCCGGAGAAGCGCCTGGAGACGTGGAAGGCCCTCATTCGCCTCCGGGAAGAGGGGCTCGTTAGGGCCATCGGGGTGAGTAACTTTATGGTGCGGCACCTCGAAGAGCTGATGGCGCGTTCAGATGTGCCTCCCGCGGTCAACCAGGTCGAGATAAGCCCGTTCATCCAAAGAAAGGCCTTGGTCGAATACTGTCGTAAGCAGGGAATCGTGGTGGAGGCGTACAGTACCTTAAGCCGGGGGCAGCGTCTCGGTGATCCGCGTCTTCTTGCCATGGCAGGCAAATACGGGAAAACCCCGGCCCAGATTGCACTACGCTGGGCCATTCAGGAAGGTATCGTCGTTATTCCCAAGTCCGTTCATAGGGAGCGCATTTTAGAGAACGCCGCCATTTTCGATTTCGAGCTTACCGAAGAGGATAGGAAAGAAATTTCCCGTTGGGATGAACATTTCTCCACCTTGCCCCCTTCCTGGGAACCGGAGACTTCGACTCAGTGGGACTAGCTATGCTAAATTTTTCTTACTTCAATCCCACCCGCATTTTCTTTGGTGAGCATGCGATCGAGAGGGCGGTAGCTCTGGTGCCGGAAGAGGCGCGCGTCATGATTCTCTATGGCAGATCGAGTGCCGTAAAATACGGCGTGGTAAGCGAATTAAGGTCAGCTCTAAAGAAAAGGTGGATGGTGGTGTTCGGGGGTGTGGAGCCGAATCCGGAGTATGACCAGCTTATGCCTGGTATTGATTTAGCCGTAAGGGAAGGGGTAGACTTCATCATCGGCATCGGTGGGGGATCGGTCATCGATGCGGCGAAATTTATCGCCGCCGCCGTCGGGTATAGCCAAGACCCTTGGACGTTCGTCATGGACCGGGGGGCCACGATTAGAGGAGCGCTGCCGGTAGGAGCGGTGGTAACTATGCCGGCAAGCGGTTCGGAGGCGAATAACCGGGCCGTCATCTCCAGGCGCTCTGTGGGGATAAAGCGGGCCTTCATGAATGACCACCTTTTTCCCCTCTTTGCCGCGTTAGACCCTACCAAGACCTTCAGTTTGCCTCCTCGTTATATAGGAAACGGCGTCGTGGATACTTACGTGCATGTCTTGGAGCAGTACCTCACCTATCCCGTCGGGGGAGAAGTGCAGGATAGGCTGGCTGAAGGTCTCCTCTTGCTATTGCTAAATCAGGGGCCTAAGGCCCTGGAAGATCCTTACAATTATACCGTGCGGGCAAACCTCATGTGGTCGGCCACTTTGGGTTTGAACGGCCTCATTGGAGCGGGTGTTCCCCAGGATTGGGCGGCCCATCGGGCCGGGTACGAGCTCACCATGCTCTACGGCCTTGACCATGCCCAGACGCTGGCCGTTCTGGTGCCTGCCATGATGGATGTCCGTCGGGAAGTGAAGCGGGAGAAGCTCCTTCAGTACGGTGAGCGGGTATGGGGCATGAAGGAGGGGGCGCCTGATGAGAGAATAGAGAAAGCTATTTCCCTGACGAGAAACTTCTTCGAGAAGATGGGTCTTTCCACCCGCATGAGCGGATACGGGGTACATGATTTCGACGTGGACCTCGTCGTGCAGAAGTTAGAAGAACACGCCGTTCTACCCTTAGGGGAGAAGTTGGATATCGATGCAGAGGTCATGCGTTCTATTTTAAGGCGCTGTCGGTAGCGCCCTTTTTAAAATGAGGGAAAATCCTACCCCAAAATAAGTACTACCCCCCATTGTGCCATCATGTGGTCGGTGTTAAGCAAAAGGCCATCGTAAAGATGGCGGGGAGGAGGTATTCATGTCTCAAGCGGGTAAGGTCATGACGGCCAAGGAGGCCATAGAGAGGTTCGTGCCCGACGGATGTGAACTTGCTATAGGCAATTACACCGTTGGGTCCTGTATGGAACTCATCTCCGAAATAGTTCGACAGAGGAAAAGAAACCTCACCGTTTATTCGCAATCGGGGGTTATTGATGTAGAAATACTCGTGGCGGGGGGGTGCGTAAAGAGGCTGGTTTCCACCTATGTTTATCGGGGAGGAGGGAGGGAAGGTGGCTCCTCGGTGGAGAGGGCATTAAAAAATCATACCCTGGAGATAGAGGATTACACCAATTTCGAGTACAATGCGAGGCTTCTTGCGGGTGTGCACGGATTTCCCTTTCTACCCGTCCTGGAAGGGGTCATACCCACCGATCTCTTTCGCAAAAGGACATTTATGGGCGAAAACAAGTACCGTATCATCACTTGCCCTTATACGGAAAAGAAGGTGTTGACCGTGCCGGCCGCCAATCCCGATGTATGTATCGTCCATGTGCAGCGTGCCGATCGGGAAGGAAACGCCCAATACTGGGGGGCCTTGGGCAGTGTGGCGGCGGCCGCCTTGGCGAGTCGGAATATTATCGTTTCCTGCGAACAGATAGTATCGGACGACATCGTTGAATCAAGTCCCCATCTTACCATTATACCCGCTTTTCGTGTCAACGCAGTGGTAGAAATACCCTGGGGGGCTCATCCGATGGAAGTCATCGGTCACTATAATCGGGATATAATGATGTACAGCCTGTTTGCGCGGGCGTGCTCTGACGAAGGACGGATGAGTGAGTGGATGAACGAATGGGTATACGGGCTCGCCAATCGGGAGGAATATCTGGAACATTACATCGATAAATTCGGGGTAAAATCGCTTCAGAGATTGAAGGCAAGACCCTACTTTTCTGCGCCTGCCGATTACGGTGCCGCCTTTACGTCGATGTGGGATGAAAGTGGGCGGGAAAGGAACATGGGGGTGACGCTAGAAGAGTTGGAGAATTTTCTACGGGAGAAGGGGGCACTTTATGAGTAAACCGTACACCCTCCAAGAGTTACTCATCATCACCGCGGCAAGAGAGATTCACGATCACGAGAACGTCATTCTCGGCGTAGGGATACCAACTACGGCCGGCGCTCTGGCCAAGGCTTTGTATGCCCCTCATGCCACGCTCATGATGGAGTCGGGCATTATAGATTTCAATCCCCTCTTGCCTCTCAACCACATTGCGGATGTACATGCCATCCGGGGCTTTAAATATGCAACAGACCTTTTTTCCATGTTCACCATGACTTACCGGGGCTTTGTGGACGTGTGCTTTCTGGGTGTAGCCCAGGTGGATAGGTTTGGCAATGTGAATACCACCTGTATCGGAGACTATTACCAGCCCAGAAAGAGATTGCCCGGAGCTGGAGGGGCCCCTGACTTTATTTCCTATGCCAAAAGGACGGTGCTCACCATGATGGGTGGGGAATTCGTGGAGAAGCTGGACTATTTTACTTCTCCCGGCTACCTTGCGGGAGGTGCCTCCAGGGATGAATCGGGTTTGTACCCTAAAGGTTCGGGACCTAAGGTCATTATTTCCACGCAAGGGGTCTTCCGGTTCGACGAAGAAACAAAGGAGGTCTATCTGGCGCAGATTCACCCTCGCGTGCGTTTAGAAGACATTATGAAGCGGGTGCCGTGGAAACTTAAGGTAGCCGAAGACCTGAGGGAGACGACGCCGCCCACGGCGGAAGAGATAGATTTTATCCGCCGCTTTGCCCCGGCGCAGGCGGTGGGAAGAAAACTTGCCATGGAGCTGGTTATCAGAAATGCAACCAGTAGCGCCAAGATGGCGCCGGAGATATAATCGCAAAAAAGGAGGAAAGAAGTAATGAAAAGCATATTTAGAGTTTTTACCTGGTTATTGGCTGCGTCTTTTTTGGTGGCGAGTGCTTCCTTTGCCGAGCAAAAGGTTTACAAATGGCAGTTTCAATCTCATTGGCCCGCCAGTAGTGCTTCTTTCAAGCCCTTAAAGGATTTTTTTGAAAAGGACGTTTACAATCTATCGAAAGGCCGTCTTCAGGTTTCCGTTTATCCCGCGGCCGCCATTGTTCCCACGAAGGACATTTTTGGTGCCTGTCGAATGGGGACGGTAGACGGGGCTACCGCCTTTCCCAGTTACTGGATGGGTCAGATTCCCATTACGGCCGTGGCGGGCAATTTGCCCATGAACCTCAATACGGAAGAGGAAGGGGTTCATTTTTGGTTTAAACTGGGTTTCGAAAAGATGCTGAAGGAGGCCCATGCAAAGCATAATCTCATGTACTATTCGGAACGAGTTTACCCCACGGCTATGGTGAGCAAAAAGCCGGTGGTGAAGTTGGAAGATTTGAAGGGCCTAAAAATCCGTACTTCTGGTGCCTTGGCGGATATGTTCAAAGAGTTGGGAGCGGCGCCGACGATGATTCCGGGGGAAGAAATATACCTGGCCCTCCAGACAGGGGTCATAGATGCGGCCCACTGGGGTGCTGCAAGCGGGGCCTTGAGCATCAAGCTCTGTGAAGTGGCAAAGTACTATTTCCAACCCAATCTGTCCATGACTACGGATATAATTGTTCTCAACAAGAAATCCTTTGAAGCCTTACCCTCCGACCTCCAGCAGGCCCTGGATCGTGCGCTTGTGGAGAGGGCCCTAAAGCGCACCCAGGAGTATAAACTGGAAGAGAAGAGGTCTCTGGAGACGATGATGAAAGACTATAAGGTTAAAATCTCGAGGCTATCACCCGAGGATGAGAAAAAGATGAGGGCCGCCGCCATAAAGGTATGGGACAAGCTTGCCGCCAAGGATCCAGAGTCGGCGAAGGCCATTGCTATCTTGAAGCAATACCTCCATCAACTGGGCAGGCTTTAGAGCGAACGCAAAGGCGGGCCGAGGATCTCGGCCCGTTTTGTTCTGGGGGGATTTATGACCAAGATGCTTAGGATAATAGACCTGGTAAATGAGTACGTGGGAAAGACGGTGAGCTTTCTTCTCATCGCCATACTTATAATAATCCTATATGAGATTTTTGTCCGCTACGTTTTCAACAGCCCGACCATTTGGGCCCATGAATTGTCTCAGATGATCTTCGGTGTTTATGTCATCTTGTTAGGCGGTTACCTTCAGATTCATGATGGGCATGTGAACGTGGAGCTCATTTATGGCAAGTTTTCTCCCCGCGTGCGGGCTATCGTGGATATGTTTACCTGGCTTGTTTTCTTTGCCTTTGCCGGGGTCTTAACGGTAAAAGGTTGGCAAATAGCTTGGGATTCCTTCCAATTCAGAGAAACCGAACCCACAGCCTTTGCCCCTCCCATCTACCCCGTTAAAATGATGATTCCTTTGGGGGCTTTTCTTCTCTTCCTTCAAGGACTGGCCCGGTATCTGAGGGCGCTTGATGTCCTTATCCGGGGAAAGGAAGGTGGGAAATGAGCATTGAATTGATTACCCTCATCCTTTTTGCATCTCTCATTTTTTTTCTTTTTCTCGGTTTACCCCTAGCCTTCGTTTTGGGCGGCATCGGTGTCATAGGGAGTTTCTTCCTATGGGGTGAGAAGGGGCTCCTCATCATCGCCTCCAATACCTGGGGGGCCATGAACAAGTTTTCCCTTCTGTCCATACCCCTTTTTATTTTTATGGCTATGATTTTGGAACGGGCCGGTATTGCCGATGACCTATACACGATGATGCGAAAATGGATGGGACCCTTAAGAGGGGGACTTGCCATTGGTACCGTTCTTATATGTACCATTTTTGCGGCTATGGCAGGTATAAGCGGTGCTGCCACCGTCTCTATGGGTCTCATTGCCCTTCCCGCCATGGTTAAGCGAGGTTATGATAAGGTTTTAGCCATGGGTAGCATCTCTGCCGGGGGGGCCCTGGGTATACTCATACCACCCAGTGTTCCTATGATCCTCTACGCCACCATGACCGAAGAGTCGATCGGGGCCATGTTTGCCGGTGGAGTCATGCCGGGATTGGTGCTTTCGGCCTTGTTCATTCTATACATTGGAATTAGATGCTTCTTTAAGCCCGAATTAGGGCCACCTTTATTGCCTGAAGAAAGGGCTACCTGGGAGGAAAAGATAGCTTCTTTGAAAGCCGTCATCATGCCTGTCGTCATTATTCTCATGGTGCTGGGTTCCATCTACACGGGGGTCTGCACGGCCACGGAAGCAGCTGCCCTTGGCTGTTTGGGGGCCTTCGTCTCGACGCTTGTCTATAGGAAATTCTCTTGGATTTTGGTCAGGGAAGCCTGTTTTCGGACGGCCAGCCTGACAGCCATGATCATGTGGATCCTCATCGGAGCTTACGGTTTTACGGCGGTTTATACGGGTACTGGGGCACACAAGCTTATGGAGCACATCCTTCTCTCCATACCGGGAGGTAAGTACGCAATTCTTATTACCATCCAGACCGTGTTTTTTATCATGGGATGCTTCCTTGACCCTGCCGGTATCATTATGATCTGCACGCCCGTCTTTGTTCCGGTGATAAAATCCTTGGGATTCGATCCGTTGTGGTTCGGCGTGCTCTTTGTAGTCAATATGGAAATGGCCTTTTTAACACCACCTTTTGGCTTCAACCTGTTCTACATGAAGGCAATTGCGCCCAAAGGAACGACGATGGCAGAAATATACCGTTCCATAGTACCATTTGTTGCGCTGCAGGCAATGGGACTGGCTCTTTGTATAATTTTTCCTGAGATCATTCTCTGGTTGCCCAGCATGGTCATGAAATGAAAGGAGAAGGAGGTAAAGAATGGGCGAGAGATTAAAAGGTAAAGTGGCGATCATCACGGGGGCTACGAGCGGCATTGGAGAGGAGACGGCACAGGTGTTTGTTGAAGAGGGGGCGAGGGTCGTCATTGCCGGTCGCTCGGAGGAGAGGGGAAGGAAAATAGAGGAGCGGTTAGGTGCCGCGGCCCGGTTTAAATATGCCGATGTAACGAAAGAGGAAGATATTCAGGAAATGATTCGCTTCACTTACGAAGAATTCGGGCGTATCGACTGCCTGTTCAACAACGCAGGCGGCAGAGTGGAAGGCACCTTGGAGACCGTCACGATGGAAAATTTCCTTTATGGGGCAAAGCTCCTTTTGGGCAGTGTCGTTTTCGGTATGAAGCATGTGGCTCCCATTATGAAAAAGCAGGGAAGCGGCTGTATAATAAACAATTCCAGTGTGGCGGCCATCAGACTCAATCAGGGAGGTTATCTATACAGCGCCTTGAAGGCAGCGGTCACACACATTACGAGAATCGCCGGTGTCGAATTAGGTCCCTACGGCATCAGGGTAAACAGCATCTCCCCCGGTGCCATTGCCACTCCCATCTTTCTGGGTGGGTCTCAGGCGGCCGACCGTTTGGAGACGACCGTTCAAGAGCGGAAGATGGAGAAGCTCCTTGCCAACCTGTCCAAGGCCACCCCTCTCCCCCGGGCCGGCTTGCCCCGCGATATTGCCTATGCCGCCCTCTATTTGGCAAGCGATGAGGGCAGTTTCGTCAATTGCTGTGACCTCGTCGTAGACGGGGGGAGAACCTCACTCTTTCGGGAGTAGGCAAGCAATCGGTCTTCATTTGACATCCCCCACTTAGATGCGTTAGAGTACTTTCAACCGCATCGCTGGAGGATGGTCCATGGAATATATCAAAATAAGTTTGAGAAAGGAGCAAGGTACCCTGCAGGGAGGCCTTTCGGAGGCTCTCGAAGAGATGTTCGGGGTCACCATGCCGACCAGATTCGCCGTCGGGGAACATGCCTGGCGACCCAATACGGACGTTTACGAAACGCCGGAAGAGATGCTCGTCATTATCGACCTGGCAGGGGTAAAAGTGGAGGATGTCCACTTGGAAGTAGGGCGGAGGCTCGTGCGCATTTTTGGAAAGAGGGAGCAGAAGTCCCTTCAAGGAACGACTAAATACCGATTGGCGGAGATTGCCTATGGCTACTTTGAGCGGCAGATTGCCCTCCCTGTCCCGGTGGACGAAGACAAAGTAGAGGCAACCTACCGAGACGGATTCCTGGAGGTCAGGATGAAGAAGCGTTTGCCGGAAGGTGATGGGGTAACAAAAGTGACCGTAAGAAAGTAGGGAAGGTGCTTGTAAGATGTCCGATTCCATGACCGGTGAAGATCTAAAGGTTTTACGCGTCCCCGAGGTTTTGCCCATCCTCCCTTTATTCAACATGATCGTTTTCCCCAAGATGATGTTGCCCTTGGAGGTGTTTGGGGAACAATCCATTGCCTTGGTCGACGAGGCAATGGCCCAGGATCGGATGATCGGCCTCGTCCTTACGAAAAGCCCACCGCAGGAAATGAAGTATAGCCCCGATGATTTCTACCCCATAGGAACGGCGGCCGTTATTCTAAAAATGGCCAAGGGGATGGAAAAGAAGGCCCAGCTGTTGGTGCAGGGGATCAGCCGTTTTCTCATTAGAGAATTCGTGGAAGGAAAGTCATATCTCCAAGCGCGAATAGAGACGCTCAACGATGTGGAGATCAAGGATATCGAAGTTGAAGCCCTCATGGCCAACTTGGTGAGCCTCTTCGACCGGGTGGTGAAACTCACGCCTTTCTTGCCCCAAGAGTTCGGCGCTATGGCCAAAACCATTACGGAACCGGGGGTGCTCGCCGATCTCATTTGTTCCATCATAAATGTGACACCGGAAGAAAAGCAATCGGTCCTGGAAACCCTGGACGTCAAGGAGCGCCTCCGTCTCGTCACGAAGTTAGTGAATCATCAGGTGGAAATTTTAGAACTGGGGAACAAGATACAGTCCGAGATAAAGAGCGATATGGACCGTGCCCAGCGGGAATACTTCCTCCGCCAGCAGTTGAAGGCCATCAAGAAGGAGTTGGGGGAGTCCGACGAAACGAGGGTGGAAATCGAGGAATACCGGGAGAAGCTCGCCCAGAAGAATCTGCCGGAAGAGGTGAGGAAGGAAGCGGAAAGGGAGCTTGGCCGGTTGGAAAAAATGCATCCCTCCTCGGCGGAGTATACGGTTTCATCCACGTATCTGGACTGGATTTTGGCGCTCCCCTGGAACGAGGGAACGAAGGACAATTTAGATATAAAAAAGGCCCGGAAGATCCTGGATGAAGACCATTACGGCCTCGAAAAGCCTAAGAAACGCATTATAGAGTACCTTGCCGTAAGAAAGTTGAAACCCGATAGCAAAGGCCCCATCTTGTGCTTCGTGGGCCCGCCGGGCACGGGGAAAACATCCTTGGGGCAATCCATCGCCCGAGCCCTGGAGAGGAAGTTTGTGCGCATTGCCTTGGGTGGGGTGAGGGATGAAGCGGAGATTAGGGGCCACCGGAGAACCTATATCGGTGCTTTACCCGGTCGTATCATCCAGGGGATCAGAAGGGCGGAATCCAACAATCCGGTTTTTATGCTCGATGAGATAGACAAGTTAGGGGCCGATTTCCGGGGAGACCCTTCTTCGGCCCTCCTTGAGGTATTGGATCCGGCCCAGAATTATGCCTTTGTGGATCACTATCTCGATTTGCCCTTCGATCTGTCTCACGTCATGTTCATCACGACGGCCAACGTTCTCGATACTATACCGCCTCCCCTTCGGGACCGCCTGGAGGTGATCGAGCTCGTAAGTTACACGCAGGACGAAAAACTCAACATTGCCCGAAGATACTTGATACCCAGGCAGATTGCAGAAAACGGGCTTACACCTGAACAGATTTCCTTTACCAAGGGCGCCATCAACCTCATCATATCCGGTTATACAAGAGAGGCGGGCGTTCGTAATTTGGAGAGAGAAATTGCCTCCATCTGCCGGGCCGTGGCGTGTCAGGTCGCAGAGGGTAAAACGACGCGCACGGTGGTGGGGGTCAAAGATGTACCCAAGTATTTAGGGCCCGTTCGGGTCATCCCGGAGGTGGTGGCCCGGACGGGCAAACCGGGGATTGCCGTGGGCCTTGCCTGGACTCCCGCCGGAGGAGAGATCCTGTTCATCGAGGCCACGGCTATGCCGGGGAAGAAAGGGCTTACCCTGACGGGGCAGTTGGGAGAGGTGATGAAAGAATCGGCGATGGCGGCCTTAAGTTTCATTCGGGCCAATGCCGAGGTCTTGGATATCAATCGTGATTTCTATGAGAATACGGATATCCACATTCACGTGCCATCGGGGGCCATACCGAAGGATGGGCCATCCGCTGGCGTGACGATTCTTACGGCCCTTACCTCCCTCCTCACGGGGCGGCCGGTGAAGAAGGACCTTGCTATGACGGGGGAAATAACCCTTCGCGGACTGGTCCTCCCCGTGGGGGGCATCAAAGAAAAGGTGTTGGCTGCCCATCGGGCGGGGATTCGCACCGTTCTTCTCCCTAAGTGGAACAAGAAAGACCTCGAGGAAATCCCTCCCCATGTGAGGAAAGAGATGGAGTTCAAGTTTGTCGAGGACATGATGGAGGTTTTGAGGACGGCCCTGGAAAAAGATTAACAAAGCGCCCGCCTTAAATAGGCGGGCGCTTTGCAACCAATCCTATGCCTTTACTTTTCGCCGAGGCATCGTTTTAGTTAACGCTACCCAACTCACCACAATTACGCTCACCAGCAGAATCGTGATTGTAAGAGATACCCAGAGGCCAAAGTTCAGGGCGAGATAACTAAATCCCACGCACGGAAGGAGTATAATCTTAACTATCGAGCGCAGATAGGGATGAGAATGGATAACCTGGGCGATTTTCGGCGATACTTGATAGTACCATCTTACGAAGGCCTTTCCCGGTTCGAAGGCGATTAAGTACTGGTCGCGGAAAGATTGGAGTATCCTGACATGGGGATGGTAGTAAGAACCGTAAGTGGCAGAAGCAATGAAGCAGCCACCACCGGAGCCGGGGAGGATGGGCACGGAGGATTGGGTTCCGGCCACGATGGGATCGGTGATGGTACCGGCCGTTGAGCTTAGATTGCATTCGGAGCTCGGGGCCATGGTAAAGTTAAGAACGCCGGAGGCGTATCTTACATTGGAGACGCCGGTGCAGCTTTCAATTAGCTTCCAGGTGCCGGCCTTGGTCTTTTTATAAAAGACGGGATTTTCGGGAAGGAGTCCGAAATCGACTGAAAAGTCAGCGCTCGCCCCCACGCCCGTGGCGGTAAAAGCCACTATTTTTACCGGTGAGTATCCATCCGGAATGCCATTTGTCCCAGGAAGTGGCAGGTCAGCGTAAGAAGTAGAAGATGTAACGGAGGTGATGGTGGCGCCGCTTGCGGCGGCAGTCGGTGGGTCCTCGCACGTAAAGTTGGCTGCATCTTCTATACTCCCGCTTCCCTTGTATTTTGCCACCTTGGGATAGGGGCAGATGGGCCTCGTCCTCAAAGGCGTACCCATGACGGTACTTGCCAGACGGGTTCCTGTCATGGCATCTGGTTCTACCCCATTTTCCACCCAATTCCTAAGCGCCCCATCCCAGTCTACGAGGCTGCATCCGAAACCAGTGCCATGGCCATAACCGGGCACGAGGTATAGCTTGAAGAAGGATTTTACCTCATCCACGCCCATGTAACGCATGAGGCGTTCGTAGTAATTGACAGAAGTGAGGGGCCTTATCAGCTGATCTGACCAGCCGTGAAATAGAATAACCTTTTTCCCCAACCTCTTTAGTTCCCGTAAGTCCACACTTTCCGCCGCTGTTTGGACACGGGCAAAGGAGTTGGCGTTGTTGAAGTAGTCGTTATCGTAGTCGAAAGAATCCTGCCAGTTCCAGTCAGGTCCCAGTTTGCCCATGTACTTGTAAGAATTCATGGCGAAACCCAAGTTCACGTTGGTGGCGGGATTGGTTCCATCGTAGCCAACGATGTAACTTCTCCAATTGCTAATCGCGGTCCCTCCATAGGGGTATAGAATTTCTGAGCCTGGGCAGACACCTTGCTCGGGAAGGGAAAATTTGTTCGTTTTTACGCCCTCGTAAATTTTCTGAATGGCTGTCCGCTGGGCAAGGGTGAAGCAATTGGTGGCCTCCACGTCATCCGGGCAGGCAGGCAGGTCGGTCAGGGCATTAAACGGGCAGCGGCGCGGGTCCTCTATTAATCCATCTGTGACCCCATCGATGGCATCGCATTTGGTCATTACCGTACTGGCGAGGAGATTGAGTTTGGTAAGAGGAATTTTTCCGGCCCCAAGCTCTGCATTCTGGGCGCTCCAGAGCATACCCATGGTATTCCAGCGGTTGAAGGCGGGCATCCCCACTACCCAACCGTCGAAATCGTTAGGGTAGCGCTGCATGTTACCCATGCCCCGGCCTCCGCCACAGGAAGAGCCGTTGTAATAAGAATAAGAAGGTCCTCGGCCGTAGTAAGCCTGAATGGCTTTCTTGGCGAGCACCGTCACCTCGTGCAGGGCCCGATAGCCGTAATCTTTCACTTTTTGGTCTGCGTTCGGATTGCTGTTGTCGGGTGGATTGTAGGCAAAGGTAAAGTCAAAGGTAGTTCCCTGATGTCCCATATCCGTGCCGCCCACGGCAAAATTCTGTCTAAGATAAGTGAGCATCGTAGAAGTCGGAATGGACCCTGCTGCCCCGCCGCAGCCGGTCATCTGAAAACGTGTATTCCACGTCTGGGTGGGAAGATAGATTTCAAAACCTATTTCCGGCCACATGGTCCCCTTGATTTTGCAGTACTCCGGGGTGGCAGGGGAAGCTGTAGCGGGAACGACCTCGGCAGAGATTATGGTTACCGCTCGACCGAATTCCTCATCCTTCCATCCCAAGGCTTCAAAGGCATCCTTTGAACAGCTCATGACAGGTTGAGGGACATTGTTTAACTGGGCTTGGGAGGCAAGGATAAGAAGAAAGAGAGAAAAAACAAGGGTTCCGATGAAAAATTTTCGTCTCCTCATATGCGACCCCCTCTGCTCGAAAATGGGAAGGCGAGGGGTTTCCCCTCGCCTTCCGAGTTTTTTCTCTTACATACCAAACATGGTATAGACGTAGGCCGCCTCGGGGTAAAGCGCCTTGGCCGTTGCTACGTCGGCTTGAACGGCGGATAGCGTCTCTTCGTACACAGACGATTGGATGATGTAATTGGTCAGATCGGCGTCAAAGGAGATGTACTTGTTTGCCCCGGCCGTATTATTCCATTCGCTCCACGTGGGTAGGCTTGATCCCGTGGGGTTGGGGTTCAAGTTTTTCACAAAGGCGATGAGATAGTCCATCATGGCCAACTGCAGCGCCTCTCGGCCGGTTTTATTCGCACTTGTGAAGGAGTAATTCCAGGCGTCCGTCGGATAACCGAAGAAGAAGGGAATTTCCATGGCGTGGGCTGCGCCGAAGAGGAATTTAAAGTTGGCAAGGGCCGGGTCCCCACCGCCCGCCCATTTGAAGAGATAGGCCCAAACACCGTTGCTCGCGTCGTTTGTCTTCAGGGCACGTGCGATCTGGTCCACACCCGTAACCTTCCACAATCTCGACCTCAAGGTCGCGACGGAGGTGTAAATGTCCTGGTCACGCTGGGTGGGTAGCACGTCCGTTAGGGCGAGGTTACCCCCCACGCCGATTACCTTGTAGGCGTCAAACCACGTATACTGGCTAGAGGGAACTTTATTACCCGAATAGAGTTTAACCAATGCACCGTAAAGGCCTTGGAAATCCTTCCATTCGTATTCCGTCGAGCCGATCATCACAGGTACCTTGTTGTATTCCCCCGCCCCGATGGCCTCAAGCCAGGAGGAATGTTTGATGACGGTCCCATCCTTTATGGCCGAATGGGTCGTCATGCTGCCCGTACCGTCTGCCCCCATTCCGTCCCGGCGACATCTCACCACTAGTTCTGCCGGTTGGCTGCGTAAGAAGGCTTCTATTTCTGCATTGGTCATCCCTGCCAACACTTGGGCAGCCTCTGTGGCGTTGCTTGCCCGCCCCGTTCGAATAAGTAAACCTTTAATCGTGGTATCCGTCATCGCGTCGGCGGAAGCTTGGCTGTAGATGTTCATAGCGGCGCTCATGACGAGGGCGCCCCGGAACAGTCCCTGGGCGAGGGGGGAG
>DAORXN010000009.1:0-28527 GCA_035358955.1 Syntrophales bacterium
CATTCAACAGCACTTTTTTCTGTGGCCTGGCCGGCTTCCTCTACCTCAAGGAAGGTGGCGCAAAAAAAGATGAAGGGGCCGTGGGGAAAGAACTTTCGCACCGATGGGCGGAAGCGGAAAAGAAAGATTTGAAAGCTATACTCGAAATCAGGTTGGGCACAGACGAATACTTAGGAGGGGTCGCATCTCTGAACCAAATGGCGGCCCTCATCTCCCACCTCAAGGAGAAAAGTGGGTTTAAGAAGATATTTTCCTCCCCCGGGGAGATAGATCTGCTGACAGGTCTCTCCAAACGGATGTGTGCATTCTTACGTCAAGAAGAGGCCGCTTTGAGAGAAAACGCCGGCCGATTCATCACTTCGGATTTGGAGACCATCAACAGCCGCCTTACCACCCTAAAAGACCTCGCTTGGGAACTGGAAAGAGACATCCTCGCCAATCTTGATAAAATCTCCGAGTTGGCCGGGGGGGCCCCGGTGAAGAGCTTAGGTGAACAGGCCCTGGAAAATTACCGCGCCCTAAACCTCCTTCTGAACGCCATCGATCGGTTAGAGGTCAGGGGGAGGGATTCGGCGGGCCTGCAGGTCACCTTTGCCCTTCCTTCTCTCTCCACGTGGGAAGAGATAAAAAGCGAACTGCATAAAAAGGGTTTAATGGGCGACTTCGAGAAACGCTCCCGAATAGGAGATTTATACCACCTGAGCATTTCCCTTTCCTCCGCCTTAGAGACAGCGACTTTCACCTATAAAACATTTTCCGTCGTCGGCGAGTTGGGAAGAAACGTAAGAGTATTGAGACAAAGCATCGCCAACGACGAGATCTTCCACACCTTCTGTCAGGGCAAGATGGAAGGTGTAAGCTTCCTGGCTCACACCCGATGGGCATCGGTCGGGGCCATCACGGAGGAAAATTGCCACCCCGTGAACAATCACACCCCGAGGGACATGGACGGCATCAAGGTGTATCCCCATTACGGCGCGGGACGCTGGGTGATAAATGCCGCCTTAAACGGTGATATAGACAATTATCGTGAGCTCCGCGGCAGAGTAGAAAGGGAAGGGATAGCCTTCCCCCTGGAGGTGACCACAGACACGAAGATTATTCCCCTCCTGATAGAACGGTATCTCCTGGAAGGTTGTGACCTGCAAGAGGCCTTTAGGCGAGCGGTGAGCCAATTTGAAGGCTCCCACGCCATCACCGTCACGAGCAACTGCGAACCCGACCGCGTCTACCTGGCCCTGAAGGGCAGCGGTCAGGCCTTGTATGTGGGGATCGCCTCCGACGTCTTCGTCTTTTCTTCCGAGATTTACGGCCTCATCGAACGAACGCCTTACTTTGTCAAGATGAACGGGGAGATGGCTTCCGACCCCCATCGGCCGGAGACAAACGGTCAAATCTTCGTGCTCGATCGCAACCGGGGCGGCCTCTTCGGCATCAAGGCCCTGTTCTACGATGGAAGTGAAATTCACCTCTCCCCCGCAGATGTGGTGCGAGCCGAAATCACCACCCGGGATATAGACCGGAATCACTACGCCCACTTTTTCCTCAAGGAAATATCCGAATCCCCCCAATCGGTGGAGAAGACGCTTTTGGGGAAGTACAGAATTACCCCGGAAGGGGAAATATCGTTCAACTTCGGCCCCGATACGGTACCGGCAGAGCTAAAAGAAGCCCTTCAGAAGGGTAAAATAAAAGAAATCATCATTATCGGCCATGGAACGGCTGCCGTGGCAGGCCTGGCCGTGGAGCACGGCTTACAAAGGTACCTCGCAGGAAGCGGCATGCGGATCGAGAGCACCGTGGCGTCCGAGATGAGCGGATTTTTACTACGTGAAGACCTATCGGACACGATGGTCATTCCCATTACCCAGTCCGGAACGACCACGGACACCAACCGCGCGGTCGCCATGGCCCGGGATAGGGGGGCCTGGGTTATCTCCATCGTGAACCGCCGCCAGTCAGACATCACCACCAAATCCCACGGGGTCTTCTACACCAGTGACGGCCGAGACATAGAAATGGCGGTGGCTTCTACCAAGGCCTTCTACTCCCAGGTGATCGCCGGGCACCTATTGGGGCTTTACTTCGCAAAAATTATGGGAACGCTCCCCGATGAAACCATCGTTCAAGAGATTAAAAATCTGGAGAAAACGGTGCCCGCCATGAGAGAGGTCTTGAACGTGCAGGACCGGATAAAGGAAGCGGCCTATCGACTGGCCCGAACGCGGAGATATTGGGCGGTGGTCGGAAGCGGGCCGAACAAGGCCGCCTCGGACGAAATCCGGATCAAGCTGAGCGAGCTATGTTACAAGACCATCTCATCGGATATAGTGGAAAACAAAAAGCACATCGATCTTTCCGCCGAACCCCTCATCATCGTCTGCGCCGCCGGCTATCCGGAACATGTGCTAAGCGACATCGTTAAAGACGTGGCCATATTCCGTGCCCATCGAGCGGCCGTCGTGGTATTTGCCGACCGGGATGAGGAGAGATTCATCGGACTGGCAGATGCCGTCATTCACTTACCCGCCGGCCCCCAACCGCTATCTGTAATCGTCAACACCATGGCCGGCCACCTGTGGGGATACTTCGCCGCCCTCTCCCTGGACGAAGAGGCTCGCTTCTTCAGGGAATTCAGAAATCGTCTGAATACGAGCATGGCCGAATCAGGCTTTGGTCCGGGTGCCTTCTATGAAATCATGGCCGATCGCCGCTTCCGCAGGATGATTCAGGAGTTTACCTCCCAGCTCAACGAACGCCGCCGGAAAAACCTCCTGGCCTTCATCGATGGCAATACCCTCTCCGACCTTACGTTGCTCATCAAGTATGCGGCCGGGAAAATCCCCCTGGAAGAGTTTTGGCAGGACTTCCCGGAGGAAAACGGGTACGGCTTTACGCCCCTCGAACGTTTGGACATCTGTCTGGGGCAGATCATAGACGAATTGAGCCGTCCCATAGACGCCATCCGCCACCAGGCAAAAACGGTCACCGTGGGCACCAGCCGGAAAGAGATCTCCCTCCAGGGGCCGATTCACGATCTCATCGTGCGGCTCGGATTTTCGGTAAAACAGCTGACGAGCAAAAGCGTATTCACCTTACATCGGGTCCAGGAAGCCGTATCGGAGATACAGGGGTACACCCTTTATGCGATCGAGAACCTGGATGTGGACGGCAACCCGACGGACGATTCCACCATCTGCATCGTTGCGCGGGGGGGCATCTCCACGCAGATGAAATCCCGCGCGGAACAAAAAAGCCCCCTCATCGGCACTAAACGCACCATTACCAGCATGAAGCACGTTTACGTGGGACAGGGAAAGCTCGACGGGGCCTCCATTATCATCATCCCCCTCATTGCTAACGACCAGCGGGTGGGCCATTTACTGCTTCTCCACGTGCAGTTCGATGAGGGCATCGGCCTGAGATCAAAGATGGACCTCTTGGGATACAAGTACCACGATATCAAAAACACCGTTACGGAATACAACCTGCCGTGGCACGACGAGTACTTGAAAGACATCCCCCTGGTTCGTCTCTTCGGCGAACCGGCTGAAATCATTGCCGAAGAAATAAAAAACCGTATAATCAACACAGGTGACAACATATGAAAACGACGAAATTCATCTTTATCACGGGCGGCGTCCTCTCCTCCCTCGGCAAGGGGCTGGCGGCTGCTTCCATCGCCGCCATCCTCGAATCGCGAGGTCTCAACGTAACGAATCAGAAACTGGACCCTTACATCAACGTGGATCCCGGAACGATGAGCCCCTATCAGCACGGAGAGGTATTCGTTACGGACGACGGGGCAGAGACGGACTTGGATCTCGGTCACTATGAGAGATTTACCCGAACCCGAATGAAACGCTCCAACAATCTCACCACCGGCCAGGTGTACTTCTCCGTCATCACCAAGGAGCGGCGGGGTGACTACTTGGGGAAAACCGTGCAGGTCATCCCCCACATTACGGATGAAATAAAGTCCTTCATCCGGGAGAATGCCCGCGGTTTCGACTGTGCCATCGTAGAAATAGGGGGAACCGTGGGGGACATAGAAGGCCTACCCTTCCTGGAGGCGGTAAGACAATTCCGCAACGAAATAGGAAGGCAAAACGGCATTTTCATTCATCTCACCTGGGTCCCGTATATAAAAACGGCGGGAGAGGTAAAAACAAAGCCTACGCAGCACAGTGTAAAAGCCCTGCGGGAAATAGGTATTCAACCCGATATCCTCCTTTGCCGGACGGACGAATTCCTTTCCGACGATATCCGCGCCAAGATCGCCCTGTTTTGCAACGTCGATATCGAATGCGTCTTTACGGCCAAGGATGTCTCCTGCATCTATGAAGTGCCCCTCATCTTTCACCGGCAGGGGGTGGACGAAAAAATCGTCGACCTTCTGAACATTTGGACCGGAAGACCCCACCTGGAGCCTTGGGAAGAGGTGGTGGAGAAGTTTACCCATCCCACCCACGAGGTTTCCATCGCCGTTGTGGGTAAATACGTACACCTGAAGGACTCCTACAAGAGCCTAAACGAGGCCTTGATCCACGGCGGCATTGCCAACGATTGCCGCGTAAATCTGCGCTACATAGACTCGGAAAAAATCGAGAAGGACGGTCTGGGGCATCAACTCGAAGGGGCAGACGGCATTCTCGTTCCGGGCGGCTTCGGTACCCGGGGAACGGAGGGCATGGTGCAGGCGGTACGCTTTGCGCGTTTGAAGAAAATACCCTTCTTCGGTATTTGCCTGGGTATGCAGATGGCGGTGGTGGAATACGCCCGTCACGTCTGCGGCCTTGCGGCCGCCAACAGCGCTGAATTTGACGTATCCACCCCCTACCCCGTAATCGATCTGCTCCCCGAGCAGAAACACGTAACGGACAAGGGCGCCTCCATGAGGCTGGGTGCCTATCCCTGCCTCCTCCAAGAGGGCTCTTTTGCCCATGAAGCCTACGGAACCCGAGAAATTTCAGAACGCCATCGCCACCGATACGAGGTAAACAACGAATTCAGGAACATCCTGACGGAAAAAGGCCTCAGGATAACGGGCACTTCCCCCGACGAGAGGCTCGTCGAGGTGGTGGAGATCGCAGACCATCCCTGGTTCGTGGGATGCCAATTCCACCCGGAATTCAAATCCCGACCCACCGATCCCCATCCTCTCTTCAAAAAATTCATCGCCGCGGCCTTGCGTTACAAAAAGGCGAAAGGCTAAGGTTGGTCAAAGAGAAAGAGGTGGTATCCCCACGGGGGGAGCGCCACGAAGAGACCGGGGAAAGTAAGTTCTTGAACACTCCTTAAGTACACCTCAGCCGTAGCGAGGTCGAAGAGGTGCAACCCTTCTTGCCTACCATCCCCGAAGAAAGGTAAAGGCAAACGGCCCTGCGCGGGATGGGATGAATAATTGACGATGACGAGAAGTCTTTCACGGCCGTAGCTCCACATCCAGGCCATGAGGTTTTTACCCGAATCGTTATCCGGCCAGACCTGAAAGGGGGGCAAAAGCTCCCAAATACCGCACCTCAAGATCTCACGCCTTTTAAGGGAGGCAACCCACCGGTAAAATGAACATATTTCTGCGTCCGGTTCTTCGGCAGGCAGTTCGGGGGCGTAGACGGGCACCCTAATCCGCCGACCTTCCCACTGTCCATGATGAAATAAAAGGGCCCCCGGCACGGTTGCCATTACGACATTGGCCGCCTTTAATGGGGCGAGGGGGAAGACTTTCGCCGCCCTTTCCTCGTCGTGATTCTCCAGAAACCGCAGGAGGTGATCCTGGTAGTCCTTATCTTCTGCGAGGTGTTTACGCAGGGCCGAGACGTCTAAGCTTTTCAATATATCGTAAAGTACCTTGTCATAACAGTAATCAAAACCGACCCGAAGGAGATCCTTTTCCCTTCCCCAGTAAACCTCGGCGAGGAAGAGAAAGGAGGGATACTTGTCCTTTACCGCCCTGATTACCTGGGACCAGAATTCTTCCTTTGGTCTCTCCGGCACGTAATTCCCCCAGGTCTGCTCGAAGACCTCGTTCAAGAGGAGCATGGCCATGTCACAGCGCACGCCATCGCAGAGCCTGGCTATGTTAAGAAGCGCGTCGGTGGCCGCCTGCCGGTACCCTTCATGAAAGGCGTTCAACTGAACCACATCGGGCCAAGGGGGAAAGAAGGGGTCCCTTCCTTTGGCCAGCCGATGTCGGCCGCAAAGAATGCTTTCCTCCGGGGTCAAGCCTTCACCGGGCACGTAGAATTCCGGGTGACTTACCGTCCACGGGTGATCGGGGGCCGTATGGTTGGGAACGAAATCAAGGATGAGTCTTATCCCCTGCTTCGAGAGGCTTTCCCTTATTTTGTTTAATCCCACCTCCCCACCGAATACCTCATCGACGGTATAATCCCTGATACAATAAGGCGAGGCGCTTATCCCCGCAGGGAAGGCTTCCCTTATCGCCCTTTCCTGCCAAAGGAGCGCCTTCCCTACGGGACTTCTTTGCCAGATGCCCATCAACCATACGGCATCGATCCCGCCTGATTTTATTTCCTCCCAGATATGGGACGGCATTACCCCGAACGGAACACTCTTCTCCTTAAGCCAAAGAAAGGCGTTTAATTCGTAGATTAAAGGTCTTGGCGGCCAAACGGGCATGGGTTTTTCTTAACACGAAAAACATCTTCAGGCCACAAATCATTTGAAATGAAAAGAGATAAGTATTATACAAGAAGACACAATTCAAAAAAGGGGAGGAAGCACTATGAAAAAAGGGAAATTATGGTGCGCATTTTTGTTGTTCGTGGGGGTCTTTTTCTGGGTTACAACCGGTTTTGCCGACGAGATTGTCATCGGTTACACGGGCCCGTTGAGCGGGCCAGGGGCAGAATACGGCCAGGATATCTTGAACGGCGTCGACATGGCGGTTAAGGAACTGAATGCCGCAGGCGGTGTAACCGTGGGGGGGAAAAAGTACACCTTCCGTCTCGAAAAGCTCGATGACCGCATCGACCCCACCCAGGCCGTGAACAACGCCCGGCGTTTCCGCGCCAACGGTGCCATTGCCGTCTTCAATGGGGTTTTCAACACCATCGCCCCCATGATGAAAATCAACGAAGAAAAGGGTAACGAGTTCATTATGATGGCCTACACCAGCACGCCCAAGGTCACGGAGCTCAAGAACAAACTTTTGGTCAATACAACCCTTCCCTTTACCGTGTATGTGGAAGTCTTCACGGATTGGGCCAAGAAAAAAGGCTGGAAGAAATGTGCCATTGCCTGCACCCTCGGCGCCTATGGAGATGAGTAGCGGCAAATATTCAAGGAGGTGTGGGAGAAGAAGGGGGGGATAGTTACCATCCAGAAACCGGCCAACTACTATGCCGAAACGGATTTTTCCGCGCCTCTGACCGCCGCCATTGCCACCAAACCGGACTTCATGTTGATCGGCGGCCCCTCGGCCACGACCGCCCTTTTCATCGAGCAGGCACGCAATATGGGATTCAAGGGGGGCTTCGTCTTGGTCGATCAAGCGAAGCAGGACTACATCGCCATGCTTCTCAAAGGCACCAAGATCATGGGCGACCTGATCGGAACGGCAGGGGTATCGAGCCTACCGCCCTATCCCGGCCAGGACTTCGACGTTCGTTACACGAAGGCCTACAAGCGGATGGTGACCTGGGAGTGCGCCCTCAATTACACTGCTATGCATGCCCTGGCGCGGGCAATTCAGGCGGCGGGAACCACGACCGATGTACAAAAGATCAGGGCTTCTTTCCCGAAGGCTTATCCTATGCTGGCAGATAAATATCCCAATGAAGTTTACGGTATCAACGAAAAGGGAAATACCCTGATCCTCGCCTCCGTCCAGACGGTCACGGCGGGTAAGTCGAACCCCTCGGCCCTCTACGCCTGGTGGCCGAAGACGAATAAAGAATTCGAGGCCATAAAGAAGATAACCAAGGTAGATAAAAGCGTGCCCATTTACTGGTTCCCCACGGCCCAATAAAGCTTCGCAGGTCCGGCCAGGCTCCTTATGAAAAACATAGGGGGCCTGGCTTTTTACCTTTTTAAGGCACTTCTGATGGCCAGGCAGTCGTAAACGACGCGACTGCCCTGATAGACGGTCATGGCCCTCTTTACGATGCGCCAGCCGTTATTCTGAACGACCCCTTCACTTTCCAACTGATCGATCCAGCTACCTACCTTGCTCTCTATGGCCTCCATCAATTCGAGGTTTTGTGTAAGGACGAGGGGCTTTATGCCGGGGGCCGCAATCAAGGTGAGAGGTTCGATGATGAGGTGCGATAAATCATGGGGCGGGATTTCGTCCAAGATGGGCCTCGCCTGCAGGCGGATCATGCGCGCCCGGGCATCGGGGCCGATCGTTTCTTTGGCCGTGCTGATCAGATCGAGGAGATAGTTTCTCACCTCGTTCAGGTCATGGGCAGACCTCATTCTGTCCAACTCCGGATGGGCCCTCAGTGCTTTGGCGAGGAGTGAGATCTCCCTCAGATAGTGGTTTCGCTGGTTGGAAGGTACGAGATACATGGCGATGACGGAGACGGGGATCCCATCCGGCGCGCCATAGTCAATGCCCTGGGGACTCCAACCGATAACGCACATGAGGTCCTCTTCAAAGTTCACCCGGGCGTGAGGGGAAGCCCATCCCCTTCCCAAAGCGGTATTGGTGGAGGCCTCCCGTTCCATCACCAAACCCACAATATCCGTATTAATGGGAACGGAAGGAATGGCTTCCAAAATGTGGGCCAGAAACTGCAGGGCATGTTCCTTGTTGTTATCGGGCAGTTCAATTAGCCTACCTTCCTGCAGCGCGTCCAGTAAAGTATCCATTTTTAATCACCTCCGTAACGGGCAAAAAACCACGTTTTTACCTTGTGGGTGATAATCCCATAGGCGATGAGAAAACCCACCACCCAGAACCAGTAAACGAAAGGAAGAGGAACGAGGCCTAAAGTGTGCGCAAGCGGTGAGTAGGGAAGCCAAATACCAATAGCCATCACGGTAAGCGTCGCCATGGCCATGGGGAGCGAGGGGCGACTTTCCAAGAAGGGGATTTTGGGGGTCCTGATAATATGCACGATTAAAGTCTGGGTAAGCAGGGACTCGACAAACCAGCCGGTATTGAATAATTTCACGAGGGCCCCTTTTTCTGCCGCCCCCAGGTCAGGGCTTAAGTAAGCGCTACAGCCAAAGAAAAACCACATGAGGGCGAAGGTGGCATAATCGAAAATAGAGCTGATCGGGCCGATCCACACCATAAACCTCTTTATATTTTCAATATTCCATTTGAGAGGACGGGCCGTTATTTCCGGATCTACCCGGTCGGTGGGAATGCCCGTCTGGGAAAAATCGTAAAGGAGATTGTTGGTCAGGATCTGAATGGGCTGCATGGGCAAAAAGGGGATGAGGTAGCTTGCGCCGAGCACGCTGAACATGTTTCCGAAATTGGAGCTTGCCCCCATACGGATATACTTAACGATGTTGGCGAAGACCCGTCGTCCCTCTTTGATACCCTCTTCCAGGACAAGGAGGCTCTTTTCGAGCAGCACGATATCCGCCGCTTCCTTCGCCACATCCACAGCCGAATCCACGGAAATACCCACATCGGCGGCCCTAAGAGCCGGGGCATCGTTTATGCCGTCCCCGAGAAAACCGACCACGTGTCCATTCTGTCTCAAACAGTGGACGATTTCTTCCTTCTGCGACGGCGTGAGTTTGATAAACACATCTACCTCCTCCACGACCCGCGATATCTCCTCCCTCGAAAGCTGGGCCAGTTCTACCCCGGACATCATCCTTTCGCAGGGAAGTTCCACCTCATCGCACACCTTTCTCGTAACCAGGCCGTTATCACCCGTTAGTACCTTGATCCTTACCCCGGCTTCCTTTAGAGACCTAATGACTCCCGTGGCCGAAACTTTGGGTGGATCGAAGAAGGCCATGTATCCCAAGAGGATCAAATCACTTTCATCGGCAGTGGTAAAAATGCGCTTACTTTGGGGAAACTCTCGATAGGCGATCCCCAACACGCGGAACCCATCCTGGTTTAGCCGCTCCACTTCTTCGAACAGATCAGCCCTGATCATGTCGATCAGGGGGTATACCTCGTCTCCGATCTGATATTGGGAGCAACAGGAGTAAATCTCCTCCACTGCCCCTTTACAGATCAGCACATGCGCCCCTTCGTAATTGACCACCACCGACATGCGCCGGCGCTGGAAATCAAAGGGGAGCTCGTCCACGACACTTAGTTGCTCATGTTCATGCATCGTTTCGGCCGCTTCGATAACGGCCCGATCGATCAAATTCCTCAATCCCGTCTGGTAATAGCTATTCAAGAAGGCATAGGTGAGGACATCCTCGCTCGTGTTGCCCGTAATATCCACATGTCGTTCCAGCACCACCCGGTCTTCCGTCAAGGTGCCCGTTTTGTCCGTGCACAGGACGTCCATGGCCCCCAAATTCTGTATGGCCGGCAACCTTTTTACGATCACCTTCCTTTTGGCCATCGAAAGGGCCCCTTTAGAAAGATTAACGGTGATAATCATGGGGAGCATCTCTGGGGTGAGGCCGACGGCCACGGCCAGGCCGAATAGTAGGGCCTCTATCCAGTTCCCCTTCGTCACACCCACCAGGAAAAAGACGATACCCACCATAACGACCATGAAGCGGATCATGAGCCAGGTAAAGGACTTCACCCCCAAATCGAAACTCGTCTCCGAGCGGCGCTGTGTCAATCTCTCGGCAATAGAGCCGAAGACCGTCTCGCTTCCCGTGTTAACCACCACGCCCTGGGCGGTGCCGCTCGTGACATTGCTCCCCATGAAACAGGCGTTGGGCAGATCCCATATCACCTGTTCCTGCAAGAAGATGGGTTCGGCGAATTTTTCTACGGCCATGGATTCACCGGAGAGGGCCGCCTGGCTGATAAACAGGTCTTTGGTGGCGATGAGACGTATATCGGCAGGAACGATAGATCCCGCATAGAGGGCAACGATATCCCCGGGAACCACTTCCGACACCTTGATCTCCACCTCTTTGCCATCGCGGATCACGACGGTACGGGATTGGACGCGCTTTCCCAATGCTTCCACGGCTTTAACGGAGCGCCTATCGAGCAGATGGGACAAACCCACGCTGAGCAGAATCATGGCTATGACCACAAAGGTAGACTTGAGTTCACCGATAAGCCCGGAAACCAAGGCGATCACCATCAGCTGTATGACCAGAGGGCTCTTTATCCTTTCATAGATATCCTCCCAGAAGGAAAGCCTCTTGGCCTTCTTGAGCTCGTTGGGTCCGAACTTTTCTATGCGCGCGCTGGCCTCCTCTTCGCTCAAGCCGTAGGCGGTGGTACCCATTGCCTTCAAGGCTTCGGGTATGGAGAGAGCACATATCTCCCGGAGGCGTTTTTCGCCGGGGGGGGTAGTGGGAAAACGGGTAGGAATAGGAGGTACCTTCATAAAGAGCACCCCCTCGCGAGGAAAAGAAAAAAGCTTGGCGTGGATTTCTTGCCTTTCATGGTCCACTTCCCCTTGGCCACGGTATCATCTGGCCACGGCCGGAAGTGAACCACCCGATCAGAAGAGAGACAATCGACCGGTCACATAACCAGCGTGGCCACAGACGCCCCACGATCCAGGATCGTCAGGCTCGCATCTCAGATTGTCCGATTCCTGCTTCACCATAATTTAAAAATAGCCCTTTAATCAGGGATGTTTTCATTAAGCACCACCACCCATCTTTGTCAAGCATCATTTTCGCTTAAAAGTTAATCGTCATTTTTTCCACTCGGCCTCGACCGTAATGCCTATCCCCCCCCGCACGGCAAATTTGGCCTTGATTTGGCATCTCCGGGGAGACAGTACCCGGACGATCTCGTCCAGAATGACGTTTACCACATGCTCGTGAAAAGCCCCTTTATTCCGGAACGATTGAAGATAGAGTTTCAGGGACTTGGACTCCAATATTTTTTCATCCGGCACATAGCTGATCTCCAGGTGGGCAAAATCAGGTTGACCCGTGACGGGACACACACAGGTAAATTCATCCGTCTGAAGGGTGACCACATATTCCCTTTCCCGATGATGATTGGGAAAGGTTTCCAGTCCCCCCTCCGTCACGCCCGATTTCCCCAAGATGGTTAACTGTTTGAGATCCTCATCGGTCGTTATCTTTTTTTCCATTTTGGCACTCCCCTCTTTCTTTTTGATCGTAAAATATGCCGGCGGCAAAACTAACCGATGAAGCACCGTCGGACCACTGCCTGTAAGACAATATCTCACCCGCCCAGCCTTCAAGCATCCGCAGTTGAAAGTAAATGGGGGCAAGTCCGCAGATCCGACGGCTGTCGCCTTCTTCTTGGATCAATCTCAGGAAACCGCGGGCATCGCCACCTCTTATCCTCTCCAAGAGCATTTCATCTCTCTTCTTCGATCTCTCGAGGATGACTTCGTTCAAAGGATATAGATCGCCAAACTGAAGACCAATATGTGCCAAATCGGCAGCGGAAAGCAAGATATAAGGCCGGCCATACCGTTTAAGACAATCCCTTAGGGCCGTAAGCACCTCCTCCACCTCCGGGTCCGGTTCTTTTCTCCGGCCGGAGATGAAATCATCCATGTTCCCCATTAGAATGGGCAAGATGGAGAAATCCGAGCCCAAAAAATACTGAAGTAAGGGAAGCTGCAATTCGATGGAATGTTCCCCGCGGTGGGGCCACTCATCCACGTAACGGGCAAGCGGCGAATGCCAGATGATTTCTTTCAGGGCCGGGGGAACTTTTACCGCTCCCAGAGGAGACTCCATATCCTTGAGGGAGACGGCCCACATGCGCTTCAAAGGCCTATGAGAGGTACCGAAGATAACGACGAGCTTTTCTTTCTCTTTGGCCAAATAAGGATAGACGGCCGCGTACACCTCCCCCCCTCTCCGATAATCGATGTGGGGCGAAAGGACGCCCCGGAGGTCGATCAGGGCATCTTCCCCTTCTTCGGTACGGGAAAAGAGGGATTTAAGAAATTCAAGTAGTTCTTCTGGCCGGGCAGGGTAACTTTTCCCGGCCAGGGTAGGCGGTCTCAGCGCCCTTCTTTCGTAGTCATCCTTTAGCTCGGTGATGCGCCTTTCATAGCGCGGCGTGTGGAGAAGGAAACGTTCGTCCAGACGGGTGCAAATCTCCTCGAGCCTTTCCGTATAGATCAACTCCCCGAAGGCTCTCATGTACTCCACCTGGATATCTCTCAAAGACCTGGATCCATCCATCATTAGAAGCACAAAGGCGAGCTCACGCGAGACGATTAGCTGCTCCTCCATCACCCCTTCGGGATCGCGAAGAAGCACCATCTCCTTTCCCTCTTGGCAAAAAGGTATCATTTCAATGGCTCTTATTCGCGGATAGTCTTCCATAGCGGCTCAAAGTCTTTTACGATTGATTTATCATATCTTTTATCTTATCGTAAAGGTATGCGCCGTCACTTCCACAAGCATTTGAGGCATCTTACCCATGCCTTATGGGACGTGATGGGAAATGCCATCGCCAATTTCCGGGAGAACGGTCAGACCAACCAGGCGGCGGCCATCTCTCTTTACGCGATTCTTTCCCTCATTCCGTTTATCATTCTTACTACCTCGATTGCCGGCTACATCTTCGGGGCCCATCCGGAGATAAAAATCCAGCTGATTAAGGCCATTCAATACATGAATCCCACCGCCGCCTCCACCTTGATGGACCACATGGGCACGCTGGAAGAAAATCAGAAAGTCTTCGGCGGATTGGGCCTCATTACCCTGCTTTGGTTTTCTTCCATGGTCTTTGGAGCCGTGGAAACAGCTTTTAACATCGTCTTCCGCGTTCAGAAACCCCGATCCTATCTTGTATCCAAGGCACTCGCCATCTCCATGATCCCCCTCGCCTGGGTAGTGGGGACGGCGAGTTTCGCTTTGTCCTCCCTCTCCGCCATCTTCAACTTCCCTTCTTTCAGTTTTCTGAAAAGTGGTTTTACACGGTTTGTCATCCCCTATACCATCAATGTCCTCTTCTCTACCCTGCTTTACAAAATTATTCCTGCCGTGCGGATACCTTGGAAGTTATCCCTCATGGTCGCCGTCGTCTTTGCCACCCTGGTGGAGCCGACCAAATATCTTTTCCCCTGGTACGTCAACCACTACGCAAAATACAACCTGATCTACGGGTCCCTTGGCACCTTAATTATTCTAATCTTTTGGATCTTTTACCTTTCTCTCATCTTTCTTTTCTGCGCCGAGATGATGGCCTCGTACCTAAGACGCGACCTCATCCTCCTGGAAAAGATGTTCTCCCGGACCGCTCGGAACAGGGTCATCCTCGACGAACGGGTCGTCAAAAAGTTCGGGCGCTTTTTTCCCCAAGGTACGTACGTTTTTATGGAGGGGGACTCGGGACAGGAGATGTACTACGTCATTGCCGGCCGCGTACAGATGGAGAAAAAATCGGGGCCCGGAAAGAAGGTCTTAGGAGAAATGGGGCCGGCTCAGTACTTCGGAGAAATGGCGGCCCTCATTGATGCCCCCCGGACGGCCTCGGCCTTTACCCTGGAAGATTGCACCCTGGCCGTGATCGACCGGCCAACCTTCCGGGAACTCTTGAAAAAAAGTGAGTCTGTCTCCCTTCTTATGCTTCAGGAATTCTCACGCCGCCTGAAATATACCAGCGAAGCCTTAGAACAGTCGTCCCGACTCACCCTAACCCTTTTCACCTTCCTCTATCTCGTCCGTCAAGGGGGAAAGGATCTGCTTGTATCAGAAGTGGCAAGAGACATAGCTTCGGCCACCGGCCGGGAGGAAAAGGAGATCGAAACGTTGCTAACGGAGCTCGCCCATGAGGCCATCCTTATTAAAGATGGCAAACGCCTTGTTTCTTTTAATCAAGATTTGGCCTGGGCCTTCATCAAATGGAAAAAGGGGGCATGATTGGAAGTGAAAACGGGCGGCGTTCGCAAAAGGATATCTCGGATCGGTTTTGCTGCCTTGAATTCCCGGGAGAGGAAAAGCCGCACCTTCCTTCTATGCCAGCCCCGGGGGTGCTCGAAATCCTCATAAAGGGAGAGGTCTGCGGGATAAAAGGGGCGGCACTTAAGATCCGTCCGGGTGCCGGCGGGCAGGTTAAAGATAGCAGGGTTGAGGTAGGAGATGAAATCGGCGTGCTCAAGGACGAAACGCATCGTTTCTTTTGCCTCTAAATACCCTTCCTCGGGGGTCCCGAAGAGGAGATAGATATACGTGGCAATCCCCGCTTCCCGCAAGGCCTTAAGGGCCTGAGATGTAATGGGAAGGCGCGTACCTTTCCCCAAACTATCCAATACCGCTTGAGAACCTGATTCCACACCCAATTTCAACATCACGCAGCCGCTTTCCCTCAATGCGCGGCAAAAGGTATAGTCGGCAAGCTCCTCCGTGATGCGGGCAAATCCGTACCAGCTAAGACGGGGGGAAATTTTGATGAGGTCTCTAAGGAGGCGGGGGCTCAAAGCTGAATCGAGGAAATGGATTAACCCCGTTCGGTAGTTCTTCACCACTTCCTCGATCTTCCCTTCTAACGCGCCCGGCCTCAACACCCGGTAACCCCTTCCCTCCGAGCGCTCCGGGCAGAAACGGCAACCGCCATAGTAACACCCCTGAGAAAGGGCGAGGGGGAAGACCAACTGCGGGGACAAATAATCCGAGGCGGGGAAGCCATCGAGGTCCACATAAGATAATTCCCGGCCAAAAGAAGTGTATTCCGACTCGAAATCGTAAAAACACGCCTGCAAAACCGGGGCAAATTTATGCCCCTTTCCCGCCACCATTTTGAGGAGCGCTGTTTCTCCCGGTCCGACTACGAGGTCGTCAATCAATCCCTGAAAGGGATTACGCCCTCCTATGATCCTTCCCCACGACGTAACGAGGCTTCCCCCCAACACGATGCGCGCTTGGGGAAGCAGGCTTCTTATCAGTCCGGCCAGGGCAAAGGCATTTACGGCCTGACTCAAAAAATTCAAAGAGATGCCGAAGATGCGGGGCTCTTCTTCCTCAAGTATTTCGAAGAGGCGCCTTTTAAAATAGGGGTAGAAAGGGGTAATTTCCGGGTGCTCACCCACATAAATAAGGTCTTTCGTGGAGACAGGCAGATGAAGCGGATCCCGGTAATCGGCCAGACCTATGCGCACGCCGTATTTATCCCCCTCGATCTGCAGGACCCTGGTCAGATCTCCCACTACCCGGCGGTAGCGCGAGAGATTCTCATAGAGGGCAAGATCACGGAAGGCCGAGAGATGTCTAAAGCGATGGGATAAAGCCCGCCTGGTCCACGTGTCCCTTGCCTCCTCCACTTCCGCCGATTGAATAAGGTAAAGGAGCCCCTCGAGGGAGGCATCCCATACCCGAAAGGCGACCCCCGCTTTTTTAAGGTTGCCGGCAATCTGCACCAGACCGCCGGGGGGTTCACCCGGCTTGGCTACCGGCGGATGGAGGAGGAGAATCATGAAATTTACGTCCCCAAGCCCGCCACGGCAATGGAGAGGTCCGTTCGATTCGTTACGATCTCGAACGCCGCCCGATGACGGGCAAAAAGGGTCTCCCTTACCGAGCGATTGCCCCGAGAATCCTCGAATCTCACCTCACAGGCGGCAAGCTGGGTATTCAGGCAGTACTTTAATCCACCCGAGGGGTTGCGGTAAGGAAGCCCCACAAAACCCCCCTTGTGCCCGGAGATGGTTCCTTCGATGCGTACCCCCCTCATTTCGGCGCGGAAGACCCAGACAGATTCGGAAAAGGAGCCTCGGGAGTCGCAGAGATGGAAGAAGGTATTGAAGGCAAATTCCTCACCCCGATGGCGAAAAACGACGGGGGTCACGTTCGGGCTCTTAAGGGGCCCCCATCTTAAGCATGACGTCGCCGCTTCAAGGAAGCTGTCGGGGTGGGTATCAAAACCCGCCACCTGCCCCCAGGCGTATTCCCCCGTATATTTCCTACCCCAATGGTGATTGATCGATCCCTTCCAGCCGTCGATGACGTGCTTTTTTCCGTTTACTTCGAGTGAACCCTCGAATCTGGCCAAGGGGAGCAAAACGAGGCTTTTCGATCGGGGAAAGGCCTTTTCATACCATCGCGGGGGAAGCAAAAAAACGGGCGGCTCATTTCCCGTGAAATCGATTTGCCACGTCATGTGATCAGGATTTAAATCGGCTTCCCCCCTGGCCGTGTCGGTATTCAAAACGGCACTTCCCAGGCGCACATCCAATTGGTCGGGGGCAAAAAAAACCTCTTCACGGGGCACGATTTTCCTTACGACCGTATGTGCTTCTTGACGGCCGTCGAAGAATACCCCCCAGCATTCTCCCATTACCCCTTCCTCCTGTCCCGGGGGCTGCGTGATGGAATACCGCAGCCAAAGGGCATACGGGGCCTCCGGATGATGGGCCCTAAGCACATAACTCGTAAAAAAACCCGCCCGCGCATCTAAAACGGCTTTAAAACGCCTGACCGACTCCCTCATGCTAACCTACCTTCCGGGCCACGACCTCAACCATCCCCAATCTCCCATCGGCGAGGGCGGCTTTTAAGTTCCTGGACATCCGCCCGATTTCTTCTCCCATGAGCAGCCTAAGATTGACATTACTTACCGGTCGCGGCGCCCTCGCAAACCAATTTAAGCCCAACGCCGTGGTATCCTCGAAGTAGCATAGGTCAAACCCTCTTGCCATGAGGAGGCCCCTTAACTCCTCGGCCCCGACCAGGTAGCTCATCGTTTCATCGCCCGCCCAGGGCACGGGATAATCGGGCTCTCCCCTCACCTTCACGATTTCATTTAAGGCTACCTTGCCCCCGCTTTTCAAAACCCGCCACCACTCCCGAAAAAGGGCCCCTTTATCAGGGATATTCATCGTTACGTGTTGACACAAGACCACACTGAAAGTCGCATCCCCGAAGGGCAGTCTCAGGCCATCGGCCGCTACAAAAAAAGCCGCCTCCCTCATGCCCTGGGAAAGGGAAATATAACGCGCCGCTTGGAGAAATGAAAGGGTAATATCAACGCCCAACACCCGCGAGCCATACGTTTGAGAAATCCATCTCAGGGCCCCACCTGCCCCGCAACCACAATCTAAGACAAAATCTTCCGGGGATAGACCGAGATGGGAAACCAAGCTCGCCGTGCCCTCCCGCCCGCGAACGTGAAACTCGTCGAGCAGGGCCGTATCTTCCAAGGGACATGCAGCCAAGGCCTCCCTTACTTTCTCCTCTGCCTTCCCCTGTGCGTAATGGCTTACAATTTTGCTCTTCACGCTCTTTTATGCGGGCCCTTGGGTAATCACGAGGCGGGCATCCACGACGGACACCCCTTGCCCTTTCGGATGGCAGATGACGGGGTTTAAGTCTATTTCCGTAATTTCCGGACACTGGGCCATGAGAGAGGAGACGCCACAGACGACGTCGATGAAGGCATCCACATCAAAAGGCCCTTGCCCCCTTACGCCTTTTAAGAGCTCGTAAGATTTCAATTCCCTCACCATCTCCTCTGCCTCCCTCCGGGTAATCGGCGCCAGGCGCAAGGCCGTATCGCGGAATACTTCGACGTAAAGGCCGCCTAAACCCACCATTACCACCGGCCCGAATGAGGGGTCTTTCTTCCCACCGACAATGAATTCCAACCCTTTAGGTGCCATTTCCTGGATGAGATACCCTTTCGGCTCCCATGCCCGGAATTTCTTCTCCATGCGGCGCCAGACGCTTTTGGCCTGGGAAACTGTCTTGACCTCCAAGGCCACCCCGCCGACGTCACTTTTATGGGAGGCCTTTTCGGAGATGAGTTTCATAACGACGGGGTAGGACAAAGAGACCTGCGAAATTTCCTCCTCCTTTTGCACCACCCTCCACGGTACCACCCTGATTCCGGCCTTCTCACAAACTTCAAAGGCCTCCGGCATGAGGGGCATCCTCTTTTCGCGGCGACACTGCTCGAAGATAGCGCCGATGGCCTCCCGATCCAGATCCAGGAGGACCTCGTTTCCCCTCTCATCCCGGAATTTCTTTCTCTCATAGTAAGTCGCCGCGATATGCAAAGCATGGGCAGCCTCCCGGGGATTTTCGAAGATGGGGTAAGGGTGATTTTCGATGAGATCGATGATCTCCCTCCTTTCGGATATGACCGCCACCGCTACCGGTTTTCCATATTTCCCCACCAGCTTCTCCACCCCGGAGAGAAAAGTTCGGGAAGACTCCGCTTCGTAATGGGCGCTGTAGAGGTGATTGAACAAAACCCCATCTATTTCCCCTAATTTCAGCACCTCTTCCAAGATATCTGTAAAAATAGTGTAGTCGAAGATCTCCCCCAAATCCAGCGGATTCTGATGGGCAATGACGCGGGTGTTATACATGGTCTTCAGCTTTTCGATGAAACTTCGGGGAAAGGGCACCATTTCGAATCCAAACTCGGCGCAGGCATCCGCCGAAAGGACCGCATGGCCGCCCGAACGGGAAAGGACGGCTACCCTTCTCCCCTTCATGGGGGGTAATCGCAAGACCTTGACGGCGGAAGATAGCTCTCTCTCATCCTCCACCCTCACGACGGCGGACTGCTTAAAGGATGCGTTGCATACCTCGTCATCCGTCGCCAAAGCGGCCGTGTGAGACTGGGCAATGCGGGCGCTTACGGGACTCCGATTCGATTTCTGGATGATGATGGGCTTCTGTGCGGCCATGGCCAGCTCATGGAAGGCACGCCCCCGTTTGAATCCTTCCAGGTAAACGGTTACCATCTCCGTCCCCTCATCCTTCAGCAGGTAGTCGAGAAAATCTGCTTCGTCGAGCACCAGCTTGTTTCCTATGGCCACAAACTTTCCTGGCCGGATGCCGCTTCCGGCGATGAAGCGCAAATAAGAACCGCCGATGCCTCCGCTCTGAGAGATGAGACCCACCTTTCCCCCCGGCTTGAAATCGCGGAAGAAGCCAAAGGGCATCATCATGTTAATATCAAAGTTAATCGTTCCCACGCAGTTGGGGCCGATTAACTTCATGTCGTACTTTCTAACTATGGCGAGGACCTCGTCCTCCAGGGTCGTATCGCCGTGAGAGTACTCGCTAAAACCCCCCGATTCGATCACAATGTGTCTAATACCTTTCTTCCCGCACTCTTCCATGAGGGGGGGCACGGTTCTGGCGGGCGTGAGGAAGATGGCCACATCGGGTGTCTCCGGTAGGTCCAAAACGGAACGATAAACCTTTACCCCTTGGATTTCTCCCTCCTGGCTGCCCACGCCGTAGAGCCTTCCCCGGTAGCCGTTCTGCAAGTTGTTCAGGATTACGATGGTGCCCAAGTTTATCTTCGAGACGGAGACACCAAAAACCACGAGGCTTTGCGGATAAAAGAACGTATGCATAAGGTATTTCACCTTCCCAAAGTGAGTTTTAAGCCCACCGTCGTATAGATGATGATGCATGAACTGTCAAGTTACACCCCTCTCTTGACAAACTCGTATTAAAGGGTAATATGAACCAAATTTCAGCCATGACCAAAAAGAAAGAAGGCATCGTCTCATTCAAGGTTACGGAAGATTTGTGGGCACGCATAAAAGACATGCCCAATCGTTCCGAGTTTATTCGCGGGGCCATCCAATCGGCGCTCGACAATGCTTGCCCTTTGTGTCAGGGGCGGGGGGCGCTAACGGGCAAAGAGAGGCAACACTGGCATGAATTCTTGCGCTCCCATACCGTGGAACGTTGCCCGGATTGTGATGGGATAATCATCAAGTGCCGGGAAAGGTAGAAGGGCTCGAATTAATGGACAAGGGAATAAAAAGCGTATTCATGGCAGGGATTTTTCTCTTACTTTCCCTCTTTCCCTGCCCATCGGGGGCCCAGGGAGTAAAGAAGCTATCCGTATTTGTCACCATCCCGCCCCAGGCCTACTTCGTAAACAAGATCTGCGCCGACCGCTGCCTGGTGCATGTGCTCATTCCGGCCCACATGTCTCCTCATGCCTATGAACCTTCACCCCGACAGGTCGCCCTTTTAAGCGAGGCGCAGGCCTACTTTACCATTGGGGTTCCCGCCGAAGACGCCCTTCTCGGCCGCATTAAGATATTGAACAGAAACATGGTCATCATACCGGCGCAGGCCGGAGTCGAAACCCGACCGATGGAAAACCTAAGCGGCCATGCCGGGCCGGATCCACACATCTGGCTTGATCCCCAAAGGGTCAAGATCATTGCCCAAAATATCCATTGGGCGTTGGTACGTTTGGCGCCGGAGGCGGAGGACGCTTTTTCCCATCAATTGCGGTTGTTTCTGGGAGAATTAGACCGGGTCGACGGGCAAATAAGACGTCTCCTTGCCCCTCTGAAGGGGAAAAAGATGTACGTGTTTCATCCATCCTTCGGTTACTTTACCGATGCCTACGGGCTCAAACAGGTACCCATAGAAAGGGAGGGAAAGGAACCGCCACCCAAGTACCTCGCCAAGATCATAGCGGAGGCAAGAAAGGATCGGGTGACCGCCCTCTTCGTCCAGCCTCAGTTTTCCCCGAAAGGGGCGCAAGCCATAGCCGATGCCATCGGCGCCCACCTGGTCTTTCTCGATCCCCTAGCGTACGACTACACAAATAACCTCTTAAAGATAGCCATATCCATCCGGGAGAATTTAAAATGACGGAAGAGACGGCCGTTTCCTTTCATCGGGTAAATTTCACGTATACCGGTGCCCCCGTAATTGTGAATGCCTCCTTTTCCATTCCCGCCCACACTTTTACCATGATCGTGGGCCCGAACGGGGGTGGCAAAACCACCATCCTCAAACTAATTTTAGGCCTCCTCACCCCCACGCGGGGGAGCATTGAGGTGCTTGGCACGACCCCGGAAAACGCCCGACCCTTGGTCGGCTACATGCCCCAGTATCTGCATTTCGATCCGCACTTCCCCGCGACGGTCATGGACATCGTCCTCATGGGCTTGATGAAGCAAAACCACCCTATCGGCCCCTTCGGCAAGAAATCGAGGGTAAAGGCCCTGGAGGCCCTATCGCGATTGGGCATGGAAAAATTTGCCCATCGCCCCTTTGCCAGCCTCTCCGGTGGCCAGCGACAGCGCGTACTCATTGCCCGGGCCCTCGCCTGCGAACCGGAGCTCCTCCTCCTCGACGAGCCCACTACGAATGTGGATGCTGCTACCGAAATCGACCTCTTCGAACTCCTGCGAGAAATGAGCGAGCGGATGACCTGTGTGGTCGTAACCCACGATTTGGGATTCGTTTCTCAGTACGTAAAGGAGGTGGTCTGTGTTAACCGCGAAGTCATGGTCCACGATACCGCTCAACTCACCGGTGAAGTGGTGACCAAACTGTACGGCTGCGGCGTACGCATGGTTAAGCACCAACACGGAGGTTAATTTATGGCCCAGTTTTTCTTAGACCTGAAGGTACATGCCTTTCTCCAATATGCCCTTTGGACCGCCGTCCTCGTGAGTATCCCCTGCGGCATTGTGGGCAGTTACATCGTCACGAGGCGCATTTCCTACATCGCGGGCGGCATCGCCCACACCGTCCTGGGCGGGTTGGGCATCGCGAGATACCTGGAACGCGTGTACCATATCGAATGGCTTAATCCCATCTACGGAGCCATCGTGGCCGCCATAATTGCGGCCCTCGTCATCGGCTTAACGAGCATAAAAGCGAAAGAGAGGGAAGACACCGTCATAAGTGCCATCTGGGCCATAGGGATGGCCATCGGCATCCTCTTTATCGCCCGGACGCCGGGTTCGAGCGAAGACCTCATGAGTTACCTCTTCGGCAGCATCCTCATGGTATCGGCCAATGACCTCGTACTGATCGTCATTTTGGATGTGGTCATAATTTTACTGAGCTTCCTTCTGTACCACCAATTTTTCGCCCTCTCCTTCGACGAAGAGTTCACCCGCCTCCGCGGGGTAAACGTAGCCTTTTACCACCTGCTCTTCATCGGGCTTACCGCCCTCACGGTGGTTCTGCTTGTGACCGTGGTAGGAATCGTCATGGCCATTGCCCTCCTCACCTTACCGGTCGCCATCTCCGGTATCTTCACCCGCCGCCTATGGCAGCTTATGGTCCTATCGGCCTTTCTCACCATGATTTTCACCATCGGAGGCCTCGTGCTGAGTTACGGTCCCGACCTTCCTGCCGGGGCTATAACGATCGTCATTACGGGCCTGGCCTATTTCCTTGCCCTTTTCTGGTCCACACGGAGAGGCCGCCGCACTTCCCTTTGAAAGGAGAAACGCAATGGAAAAAGTCACGGCCTTGATTCAGGACTATTACGACAAAATACTTGCCTGGTACGGAAACTTAACGTTTCTCGAACAGATGGGGGTCCTCTTCGTCCTCATCGTGATCGCGTTCGGGGTGGTAGCCTACATCCTCATCAAACGCGCCGCCGGCACCTGATCATTCGTAACGCAGGGCATCCACCGGCTGCATGAGGGAAGCCTTATAAGCAGGGTAGAAACCGAAAAAGATCCCCACCAAAGCGGAAAACCCAAAGGCAAGGAGAATGGCAAAGGGGGAAACAAATATACTCCAGCCGGCCATACGTCCGATCATCACGGAGGTAATCCATCCCGCCGCCACCCCTAAGATACCCCCGATAATGGCCAAGGTAAGGGACTCCATGAGGAACTGAAACCTTATATCCCAAGTCTTGGCCCCCACGGCCATCCGGATCCCTATTTCCCTCGTACGTTCCGTAACGGAGACGAGCATAATGTTCATAATGCCGATCCCCCCCACGAGGAGGGAAACAGAGGCAATGGCCCCGAGGAGGAGGGTCATGACCCGGCTCGATTCCTGAGCCGTTTGCATGAGCTGTGTTAGGTTACGCACGGTGAAATCCGCTTCCCCTCTCGGCCCAATCCGGTGCCGCTGCTTGAGGAGATCGTTAATCTGTTCCTCTGCCTTCTCTAAGAGCTCGTCACTTTTCGCCTTCACCCCAATCGACCTTACCGTGCCGGAAAACTGGGTTCCCAATATCTTCTTCTGTGCCGTCGTCAGGGGGATATAGGCGACGTCATCCTGATCCTGGCCGAAGGCATTCGGCCCCCTCACATCCAGCACCCCCACCACGACAAAAGGCACCTTCTTAATCCTTATGATCTGGCCAACGGGGTCCATATCCCCGAAGAGGTTGTCCACCACCGTCTGGCCTAAAACGCAGACTTTGGTCGAGTTTCGCACATCTTGGTCGAGCAGGGGGCGGCCGCTTCTGATGGTCAGATCGCGCACCGCGAAAATGCCGGGGGTCGTCCCGTAAACGATCGTTGACCAGTTCTGGTTTCCGTAGACAAGTTGAACCACCCCCTGCACCGAAGGGGCGACCGCGCTGACCGCCGAGCATTCCCTCTCAATGGCCAGGGCATCGTCGTAGGTAAGGGTCATTTGGGTCCCCATACCCATCCTCAGTCCTCCCGAGGTCTGCGCGCCGGGTAAGACGAGGAGCATATTGCTCCCCATGCTCGCTATCTGCTCGGAAATGCGACGGCTCGCCCCCTGACCGATGGCGAGCATGGCCACCACCGCCCCTACGCCGATGATTATACCTAACATGGTGAGAAACGAACGCATCTTGTTAGAGCGCAAGGCGCGCAGCGAAATCTTTACCGTCTCTCCCACCCCGATCATGATTAATGCTTCCTTTCGTCGCTAATCACTTTTCCATCGAGAAATCTTATAATCCGATGACTGAAGGCGGCAATATCCGACTCATGGGTAACCAAAACGATCGTGATTCCGTTATCCCGGTTGAGACGCACCAAAAGTTCCATGATCTCGATGCTCGTTTTCGTATCGAGGTTACCCGTCGGCTCATCTGCCATGAGAAGGGGCGCGTTATTCACGAGCGAGCGGGCAATGGCCACCCGCTGCTGCTGCCCCCCGGAGAGTTGAGAAGGAAGATGGGTCGCCCGATCGGCCAGCCCCATCATGGCCAACGCCTCCATGGCCCTCTTTCTCCTTTCCCCAGCGGGGATCCCCCGGTAAATCATGGGAAGTTCTACGTTCTCCAAGGCGCTGGCCCGGGAAAGGAGGTTGAACCCCTGAAAGACAAAGCCGATCTTCTCGTTGCGCACCTGGGCGAGATCATCGCGTGACATCTTTTCAACGTCGATGCCGTCTAACTTATAGGCACCCTGCGTGGGCTTGTCCAGGCAGCCTAAAATACTCATAAACGTCGACTTGCCCGATCCGGAAGGACCCATGATGGCAACAAATTCGCCCTTCTCAATGGAGAGCGTAACCCCGTTTAGGGCATAGACGGGGTTTTCTTCCATCGCGTAAATCTTGTGTATGTCGTACGTCTCGATGAGGGGCATAAATATTCCATCGTCAGGATAACGCCTTTTAGCAGAAAAAAAGGGAAAGGAAAAGGGGTGGGGTTTCCCCACCCCGCCTGAGGACTAAAAGTAAAAAGAAAGCCCGCCTTTTACGGTGGCTTTGGGCATGGGGTAATAGGCATTGGCCGACCAGGGCCGCATGTCTATGCCAAAAGACTCGTATTCCACACCGGTTAGGTTCTCGATGCCTAAGAAGGCGTGGAAATTGAAATTCTTTATCTTAGGTCGGTAGCTCAAGTAGAGGTTGAGAAGGGTGTAGGAACCCAATTTCTCCCCCGTATTGGCGTTGTCCTGAGAAAGGAAACATGCCCCCACATACCTTACTTCCGGCCTGATGGATATCTCGTGGGGAAGGAAAATTTCCAGCCCTAAATTGGCGAGGCGGTTGGGCACGAGGGGTATTTCCTTTTTGTTAAATTCTCCGTCCTCAAACGTAGCCTTCTGATAGGTGGCATTCCCGTAAAGGCGCACAAACTTCCATGGGTTCCACGTGAAATTGACCTCCGCCCCGTCGTGCCTACTTTGGCCTATATTTTGGTTGTAACCCGTGGGGAAAATCCCCACATAAGTAATTTCATCGCTCATATCGATTCGATAGAGTGCTACCCCTAACTTAAGGTTCCTTACGGGATATACTTCCGTTCCCATTTCCCAGGACTTGCCCTTTTCCTTCTCCAAGGTTGTAAGGAAACCCGTGCCCGGGAAACCTGTCATCGAGGCCACCTCGTCGAGAAACGGGAAACGATAAACGGTGGAATAACGGGCATAGACCTTCGACCTTTTCCCCACGAGGTAAGTTCCCCCCAACTCCCAGGCCTCGGCGTGGTAGATCTTTTCTCGATCGGAAAAGCAGTCAGGGGGACTGTAAATGTCCGTATAAGACCCTTCGATGCGGGCCCTCTCCTTCCGGTATCCCGCCGTGAGGATCAATCTCTCCCCTACCGTCACCTCATCGCGTCCGTATAGGCCAAGGCTTCCCTTCTCCATGTCCGCCCAAGCGTATTTTGTCTTTCTTTCCCGATCTGCGTAGAGGTCTTTTTTGTAAGGTTCCCTCAACCAATCAAGGCCCACGGTCACTTTATTTTTAAGACTCTTCGAAAATTCCTTTTCCCACGTATACTGAGGACTTACCGACTGCTTCGTCATATGGATGTTCGTCCACTGCCACCAGGAATCCATGTCGGTTACCACATCCCTTTGGGCATTGGTTAGCTGGAGGGAAAAACGACCTTTGGCCCCGAAGTCGCTCTCCCAGCGGATATTCATCCCTTCGTCCCGGTCCTTGCCGTCGTCGTTGTCGTGGCCCGGCTGGTACTGTCGGCGGCTGATAGCCATCTGGGCCTTCGTCAAGGCCCCGGGGAGCTCGTATTGGTTCTGTGATAAATCTACCCCCAAAGAGAGGCGGTTCTTGGGGGAGACTTCATAGCCCAGATCCAACGCCCCACCCTGAAAGGAAGATTTGGAGCGCTCCCGGTAACCGAAGCTAAAGCGATTCATGCCCGAAAGGGCATAGGAGAGACGGCCCTGGGAGCCGCTTATCCAGAGCCTCTCATCGTGCAATCCGTAACTGCCCACCGTGGCCGAGGCCCCACCGGTCGGCTTGCCTTTCCCGGTGCGGGTAATGATGTTTATCACCCCCGCGACGGCCCCATCACCGTATAAGACGCTACCGGTACCCCGCACCACTTCGATGCGTTCCACCTGACTTACGGGAATCTCCAGCCAGTTGATGGAACTCATATCCGGGCGGTTCAAACGTCTACCGTTCAACATGATCAACGTCTTGCCGAAGGGGTTTTCCCCCCCGAAGCCGCGCATATCGATCATGGCCTGGGGAGAATTCCCGCTGTAATCGCGGAAATGGATGCCCTCTACCCGATCGAGGACCTCGATTAAGGTGGAAGCCCGTAAAGCCTCGATCTGTTCCTGGGTAATAACCGTGACATGGGCTGGGATCCGCCTTAACTCCGCCTTCTCCCGTGTGGCGGTCACCACTATTTCCTCCAGCACCGCCTCGGGTTTGGAGAGCGCATCCATCGCCCCCCAAGCAGACGAAACGAAACACAGTACCGTTAGACCAACAAAGATCACCCGTAAACGCATGTGAAAAACCTCCTTCTCCCCCCTCGGGGATATGGTATTTATCATCCGCGGTGCACGTATCCTGACTTGCGGCTAAGAAAACCTACTCTCCCAGCCTTCCCGGCGGCTTTGTACCACCAGTGGCCTCTGAGGGGGATTTCGTTCCGCACACAGTTGCGGGGCAGTGCCGGTTTCGCACCGGCTTCCGTCCATCGCGGATCGCAAACGCTTTTTTTGCGGGGATGGAAAAAGACAAAAATCAGGTCATGGAAAACAAAGGACATCGACTTCCTCCCGCGAGGTCATCCGCCTGATCGGTCTTCCGGCTCCGGGCTCAATACCTACTTACCCACCTTCCCACCGCTTACGCGGCAGTGGCATCTCCGGGCTTTCGTTCCCGTTACGGCTGCGGGGCAGCGGGGGTCTTTCACCCCTCTTCCCTTCTTCAGGCGGCCGTGGAATCGCCTCTACTTCAATTGCTTCTCCTTGTCAATATTACCTACAGCTCAGCAATGACGTAACCCCTTAGGCTCTGCCGTAGCAATTCATCGATCTCCACCCTTTTTTCCGCCGGAATGCGCAGGCAAATCCCACAATCCGAACTCAAGTGGCGGGGAACGGGTATGAGTTTACAGGCAATGTGAGCTTTCTGGGCGATCTTTTCCGCCTTCACGGCGTGACTTATAGATTCGAAGAGGACGACACAATACCCTGCCAATTTAAGCCCCTTTGTCCCTCTTTTTGATTAAAGATTTCAGCGCCTCTAAAGCCAAATCTATTTCTTCCTCCGTATTGAAGTAACCAAAACTGAAACGTACAGTGCCGACGGGAAAAGAGCCGATCGTACGGTGCGCCGAGGGGGCACAGTGAAGACCTGGCCGACACATGATTGCCCAATTTTCATCGAGCACTTGGGCCACGTAAGAAGGTGAGAGCCCGGAGATGTTGAAAGAGACGAGGGCTATTTTGTCCTTTTCTTCTCGGGCGCCGTAAATCTTAACGTCCTCATCGAATGCCTCGAGGCCGGAAAGAAACCTTTCCGTGAGTATCCGTTCTTTCTTCCTTATTTTTTCTA
>DAORXN010000009.1:28627-52632 GCA_035358955.1 Syntrophales bacterium
CCCCGCCGTCTGGGCCGCATCGACGAGAAAACCGATGCTCGGATAGGACCTTAGCACCTCACCCACTTCTTCTATGGGCAGGATGGTCCCCGTCACATTGGAGGCATGGGTCAAGGCCACCAGCTTCGTTTGGGGGCCTATCGCTTCCCTTACCCGCCGGGGATCAAGCACCCCACTTTCGGCGCAGGAAACGACGCTCACTTCTACCCCCCGCCGGGAGAGATACCGCAAAGGCCGCATTACACTGTTGTGTTCCATGCTGGATGTCACCACGTGATCTCCCGGCTTCAGCATCCCCAGAAGAACGGTGTTGATGGCCTCGGTAGCATTTTTCGTAAACACGATCCGCAAGGGATCGGAAATGTTGAAAAGCTTGGCAACTAACTCTCTCGCCTCGTAGACGATCCGGCTCGCCTCTACGGAAGCCCGATGGCCAGACCTGCCCGGTGAGGCACCGACTTTGGTGAGGTAATTTGCCATCGCCTCCAAGGTAGAGGCAGGCTTGGGAAAAGAGGTTGCCGCATTATCAAAGTAAATCATCGAAAGACCCTAATCACGATAGCCCCTTCTTCCTCTTTTATCTCCGCACGGAGCCCCTTCTTGGAGAGGAGGCGCAAGACATTTTCCCTCGAAACCTCATTATCCACGAGCACTTCCAAATCTTCCTTCCCTTCTTTCAATGCCCGATCCACCATGACCACAGGTTGAGGACATGAAAGACCCCGCGCATCAACTCGGTATGTACCCATAGTCTCTTCCTCCTTCAAGTAAATTAAATCCTGTCCCTCTGGGTCAGACCGACCACCAGACAGAAGATGAAGCCGACGAGTACGGCTATAGGACCAAAGGGCGTAACCCCGGCGGGAGAGCTGGCAAAATTAAAATTATGGGCAATCCCTGCCCCTACGATCATCCCTAAGACGAAAATGCCCGCATCCATGTCCCCTTCCCCGGAAAGGAAGAGCTGGCGGCCGGGACATCCGCCGGCGAGGACGAAGGCCAGCCCGGCCAAAGCCATCCCCAAGAAATTCCACAGATGATCCGTATGGGCAATGGGCTGACCCGCAAAACCCGGCTTAAACTGCCCCAAGATGACGTTCATAATGAAGGCCGCCACCACCAAGGCCAAAACGCCGCTTCCGAGGTGGAAGTCGCGAATGAGGATTACATCCCGGATGGCACCCATCGTGCAAAAACGGCTGCGTTGGGCAATGGCCCCGATTAAGATGCCGGCCCCCAAACTAACAAGAAGAGGGGCGTGTTGCGACCCGGGGCCTTTCTCGCTAAAGAAGATGGGGCCACCAGGAGAAAAGGAGACGCGAAAGACAAGGAGCAAAAACAAAACCACCATTAAGGCCGGAAATACCCAACCGCTCGCCCGGTGTTGGGGGTAAGAACGCCCCAAGTTGTAGCCCCTTTTCAAGAATTGAACCCCGATAAAGATGCCCGCCACCAAGCCGAGAAGGCCCAAAATGGCATTGCCATCCCCTCCCGCCAATCTGAGCAGGGCGCGCCACGGACAGCCTAAGAAAATGAGGGCCCCGATCATGGCAAAGATGCCCAAGAAAAACCGGATCAGCGTGCCCGATCCCCCGCGGGGGCGATACTCCTTAGCCAAAAGGGCCGCTATGAAAGCGCCCAGAACGAAACCCATGATCTCCGGCCGCAGATACTGAACCACAGCGGCGCGATGCAAACCCAGGGCGCCCGCTATATCCCTCTCCATACAAGCCACACAGATGCCCATATTGGGGGGATTTCCGAAGTGCTGGAGAAGGGCGGCCAAGATCCCGATCATCGCCCCGACGCTTACAATACCCATCCTTGAAGCAAAAATATTCTTCATCACCGAAATCCTCCTACCCTCAATTTGCCGTTTTAAATAGCGAAATCTTCCTGCAAGTCAAATTCATATTTTCAATTGTTCTATTTGTTGCATGCAAATTTTGAATACTTCATTTTCCTTGACAGTCCCCCTTTGAGCAGTTATTCAGGCAGAGGCTTTACCCGTAAGGGAAACCGGGCGAGGAGGATAAAATGTATCAAACGGCCATTACAGAAATGTTCGGCATCCGGTATCCCATCATCTGTGGGGGGATGATGTGGTTGTGCAAACCAAGGCTCTGTGCCGCCATCTCCAACGCGGGCGGAATGGGAAACCTGACAGCAGGCAATTACGAGACGGAAGAAGAGTTTCGGGCCGCCATCCAGGAAACCCGCCGCCTCACGGACAAACCATTCATGGTGAACATCACGCTCTTGCCCTCGGTGCGGATCACCCCGGAGCATCACCGGATGTACATCCGGGTGTGCGCCGAAGAGCAAGTGGCAGGCATTGAATTTTCCGGGACGCCTCTGGACAAGGCCCTCGGCATGGAAGCGGTGGAAATGCTGAAAAAGGCCGGGGTAAAAATGTTTCATAAAGTAGGGGCCGTCCGACACGCCCTTCATGCGGAAAAAATCGGATATGACGGCATATACGCCGCCGGCATAGAAGAAGGCGGCCATCCTTTGAACGACGATGTGACCACCATGGTGCTCACCGCCAAGATGGCGGCAAGCCTCAAAATACCCGTCGTCGCCGTGGGCGGCATCGGTGACGGTCGCACCATGGCGGCGGCTTTAGCCCTGGGAGCTCAGGGAGTCATGATGGCGAGTCGTTTCATTGCCACCCAAGAATGTGAAGTTCACGAAAGGATAAAGGAAGAACTTGTCAAGCGCCAGGAATACGAAACGGTTCTTTACGGGAAATCTCTCGGTCTGCAGGGCCGAGGGCTCAAAACGAAGGTGTTGGAAGAGATTATTTCCATCGAGGAAAGAGGCGGCGGCTTCGAAGAGCTCATTCCCCTCATGTCGGGCCTGCGGGTAAAAGAGGCTTGGGAAAAGGGAGATGTGGATTACGCACCCCTCATGGTAGGCCAGTCAATTGGCCTCATCAACGATATTCCCACCTGTCGGGAACTCATAGAAAGAATTGCTTCCGAGGCCCGTTTTTATCTGGAACAGGCGTATCGTGCTGCAGGAGGAGAAGGCAGATGAAAACGAAAGTCACGGAAATGATGGGCATAAAGTACCCAATCCTGCTCTCCGGGATGAGCTGGATCAGCGTACCCAAAATGGTTGCTGCCGTCTCCAATGCAGGCGGTCTGGGCATCCTTGCCACCGGGCCCCTAAGCCCCCAGCAGACCAGAGAGGCCATCCGTGAGATCAGGCAACTTACGGACAAACCTTTCGGGGCCAACGCCTCCTTGCTTTTCGCCGCCGCGAGAGAGAACGCCCGCGTCCTTTTAGAAGAACAGGTACCGGTCATCAACTTTGCCCTCGGCAAAGGGGATTGGATAGTAAAAGAAGCCCACCAATACGGAGGCAAAGTTATCGCCACGGTGGTCAACCTCCGCCACGCGAAAAGGGCCCAGGATTACGGCTGCGATGCTGTCATCGCGACGGGAAATGAAGCCGCCGCCCACGGCGAGGAGGTAACCTCCCTCGTCCTTGTCCCCCATCTCGCAGAAAACCTTCAGATTCCCGTTATTGCGGCCGGAGGCTTTGCCGATGGACGGGGCCTCGCCGCTGCCCTGGCCCTGGGCGCGGAAGGCATTGCCATGGGGACCAGGTTCATGACCACGAAAGAAAGCCCCCTTCACGAAAACTACAAAAAGCTGGCCGTGGAAAAGGATGTGTACGACACCATCTTCTCCGACCGGTTCGACGGGCTACTATGTCGCATTATGAAAACCGAGGCCGCTCAGAAGGCGGTAAAGAGGGGCCTTAATCTCTGGGCCGCCTTCATAAATTCTCGAGATATCGCCCGGCAAATGAACGTCCCGTACTGGAAGATGTTTGTCGGTGTCCTCGCCTCGGGCTGGGCAACGGCCCGCCAGCTCGCGTACATGGCCAACGCCTTCAAGATGATAAAGGTGGCGACCGAGGAGGGGGATACGGAGATAGGGGTGCTGCCCGTAGGTCAGGTTCAGGGCCTCATCCACGATATACCATCGGTCGCCGAACTCATGGAGCGCATGGTAGCCGAGGCCCAGGAAACGAACCAAAGGCTTAACGGCATCTTCTCCTCGTAAGGGTGGGCTTTGCATTTCGACCATGACATGCTATGTAGGCTCTACCTCAGAGGATAAAATGAACACGAAGAAAGGAGACGGACATGCAGGCACAAGAAGCAATGGAGAAGATGAAACCTTACATTGGCAAAGAGATCTTCGTCTCGGACTGGAAAGAAATCACCCAAGAGCAGATCAACAAGTTCGCCGATTGTACAGGTGACCATCAGTGGATTCACGTAGATGTGGAAAAGGCAAAAAATGGGCCCTTTGGGAAGACCATCGCCCATGGATTCCTTACCCTCTCCCACATCCCCTATTTCAGTTATCAGATGCCCCTCCGTTTTGAGGGCGCCAAGATGTCCATCAACTACGGCTTAAACCGCGTCAGATTCTTAAATCCCGTACCCGTGGGATCCAAGATTCGTGACCGCATCACCCTGAAATCTCTGGAGGAAAGGGGAGCCAACCGCATCCTCATGACCACCACCCACACCATCGAAATCGAGGGGCAGGAAACCCCCGCCTGTATTGCCGAGACTCTCGGTCTTATCGTTTACTGAAAGTAAAATTTCCGATAGTTACCCGGCGGTTTTGCCCGCCGGGTAACTTATGGGCGTGAAAACCAGACTGTATCCGCCTCTACCTCCCTTACCACCTTCCCCTCGTCTTCGAGGAATCGCAAGTGGGCAATGGCCTCACCTGTCGCAAACCATTTCTGGGCGATGGGGAAGTCTTCCCATCGGTCACAATCGATGTCCCAAGTCATCTGGCTGGCGATTTCATAGGCCGTCTGCCTCTTTCCGTCCAAAACGTTCAGCACCTCGTCTGCCCTCAAGCGATGATGGCGTTTGAGCTCGTCGATTCTTCCCCGCAGGTCGGTGAAGAAATTGCGATGGCCTGGAAGTACCAACTCGACAGGGAGATCGTAAATGCCCTCTAAACTGTGCAAATAGTCCTTAAGGGCATTAATCTGGTACGCCCAGGATTCTATATGCGGCGTAATGTCGAAGAGCACGTGATCGCCCGAAAACAAGAGTTTCTCCTTTTCATCGTACAGGCACATATGACCGGGCGTATGTCCCGGCGTCCAGAGACATTTAAGGCGGTAGGTACCCACCTCGATTTCCCTTCCCCCATCGATTAAATCGAATTCGGGGATGGATTGGGGACTGTACTTGAACCCCGGGTGATTGTTAAGCGCCCGGATGAGCTCCTCCTCGGGAAAACCGTTGATTTTGGCATAATCAATCATGGCCTTCCAAGGCTCGGCCCGCTTGAACATCTGGGCATCGATGCGGCTGAAGTAAATGGTGCTCGTCCGAGCAGCCAATCTCACAACCAGCCCCGTGTGGTCCGCATGGAGATGGGTGAGGAAAAAATCCGTTCTCGTCAGATCCAGCCCGAGATAGGCAATACCCTTTTCCATGGCCGCGAGACATTGAGGACGATTAAAACCCGTATCGATGATGAGGTTTCTCTCCCTCGACCGGATAACATAAGAATTGAGCTCTTTTAAGGGATTATTGGGCAAGGGCACCTTAATTCGAAACAAATCCTGCCTTATCTCCTCTACTTCTTCCATCTTCACTTCTTTCTCCTCCCGACTTGAGATCTCAAACCTTTGTAACACGAGATGCCGAACTATTACAAGTTTTTTACTCTTTTTTCGAAACAAGCGTATTCATATTCCCCTGGCGGTAGCCCTTAAGATCCAGGGCCGTGAAAGTAAAACCGTATGCCCTGAAGGTGTCGGAAACTTTTTCTAATTCGACCGTCTCTGCGAAGCGTTTTATGTCGGGGGGTGGAAGCTCGATCCTCGCCACCTCCCCGTGATGACGTACCCTGACCGCGGGATAACCCAGGGAGCGCAGATACGCCTCCGCTTTCTCCACCTGCCTCAAACCTTCGCGGGTAAGGGGCCGACCAAAGGGGAAACGGGTCGCCAGACACGCATCCGCCGCGCGCTCCCAGCCGGGAATATTCAAACGGCGCGAAAGCAACCTTATTTCTTCTTTCCCTAAACCGCAGAGGGCAAGGGGGCTTAATATACCCAATTCCTTCAGGGCCTTAAGGCCGGGACGAAAATCATCTTCATCGTCCCTGTTCGACCCTTCGAGAATATGCTGGATGCCCCATCGATGAGCAAGGCTTAAGATGAGCGTGAAGATTTCTTTCTTACAGTGGTAGCACCTCTCAGGCCCGTTGGAGGTAACCGACTCACAGGCAAAGACATCCCAATCCAACATCTCATGCCTTATGCCCCGAGAGCGGGTATAGGCGAGCGCCTCTGCCATCGCATCCTCTCGCGTCAAAGGAGAGCAGACGGTTACCGCCACGCAATTCACCCCCAGGGCGCAGAAGGCCGTATGGAGGAGAAAAGTGCTATCCACCCCCCCGGAGAAGGCCACGATGGCCCCACCTAAACTTCTGATCTCTTTCCAGAGACGCAAGTATTTTTCCTCCATCTCCTCCATCGCCGCCTTGCATACCACACCTGCCCGACCTTGGCAAAACACGATCAAGGTTTCCCCTTGACAAACGGGAAGAAATCGCATAGGGTTCCAGTCCGATTTTCTTAATGGTGGAAAAAACAATGAAAACGACGTATTTTGCAAAGAAGGAAGAAGTTGAGCGTGCCTGGTATGTGGTAGACGCAGAGGGTAAGGTTCTCGGTCGGCTGGCAAGCGACATTGCCGCCGTCTTGCGGGGGAAACACAAGCCCGTCTATACCCCTCATATCGACACAGGAGACTTCGTAATCGTGGTAAATGCCGAAAAGGTAAAGCTTACGGGCAAAAAGCTTACGGACAAAATATACTATCACCATTCTCTTTATCCCGGCGGATTGACGCAGAAAACCGCCGGCCAGCTTCTCAAGGAAAACCCGGAAGAAGTGCTGAGAAGGGCCGTCAAGGGTATGCTCCCCAAAAACTCTCTGGGGAGGGCGATGTTGAGAAAGCTGAAGATATATCGCGGTGGTGTTCATCCACACGAGGCCCAGTGCCCACGGCCGCTCTACAACAAATAACGCATGGGGAGAAGACGAAATTTGGTATGGGTGAAATAGAGAAGAGATTTTACGCCACAGGAAAGAGGAAAACGGCCATCGCCCGCGTTTACATGAAGCCGGGTTCCGGCAACATCCTCGTTAACAAAAGAAACTTCGATGACTACTTCACGCGTGATAGCCTGAAGATGATGATTCAGCAGCCCCTGGAACTGGTCGGGAAAAAAGATCAGTTCGATTTCTATATCAACGTTCGCGGGGGGGGCATATCAGGTCAAGCAGGGGCCATCAAACACGGCATTGCCAAGGCCCTGGTCGATTACGACGAAGAATTCCGGCCCATTCTCAAGCGAGCCGGTTTCCTCACGCGGGACTCCCGGGTCAAGGAAAGGAAGAAATACGGCCAGCCCGGGGCACGCAAGAGGTTCCAGTACTCCAAGCGTTAACCGAAGGGGGCAGATGGCCCCCTTTTTTATCGAGGTGACAGGTGGTAAAGGCATTTATCTACGGTGCGAGTGGCTATACAGGGCAAGAATTGATAAGGATTCTCTCCCGCCACCCGGCCTGCAAACTTACCGCCATAACCTCCCGTCGCTATGAAGGAAAGAAGGTCTCGGACCTTTTCCCGCACCTCAAGGGATATTCAGAGCTTTCGTTCATAAATACCACGCCCGAGAAGCTCGCCTCCAAAGGCGATGTTGCCTTCCTTGCCGTGCCTCACGGTGTTTCCATGTCGGTGGCGGGAATTTTCCTTGATCACGGCCTCAAAGTGATCGACTTGAGCGCCGATTTCCGCCTCCGAAAGGCAGACGTATACGCCCAGTGGTACAAATCCCACGAAGCACCCGAGCTTATTCCCCATGCCGTCTACGGCCTGCCGGAACTCTATCGGGACCAAATCCGGCATTCCAAACTAATAGCCAATCCCGGCTGTTATCCCACGAGCATCATCCTGGGCCTGGCCCCCCTCTTGAAAGAAAAATGGGTAGATCCTCATGCTATTATCGTCGATTCCAAATCGGGCGTCAGCGGCGCCGGAAGGGAGCCCGTCGTCTCTTCCCTGTTCTGCGAGGTGGGGGAAGCCTTCAAGGCCTATAAGGTCGGCGGTAGCCACCGACACATCCCGGAAATAGAGCAAGAGCTTTCGCATCTTGCCGGAGAAGACCTACGTATCACATTTACTCCCCACCTTTTGCCCGTCTCCCGTGGTATTTTGAGTACCATCTACCTTAAGCCAAAGAAATCGATCACCCGGCAAGACCTCGTCGATCTGTACAGGGAATTCTATCGAGACGCCGCGTTTGTAAGAATCTGTCCCCCCGACCAGACGCCCAATATATCCGACGTAAAGGGGTCGAACTTCTGCGATCTCGGTTTTGCCCTGGACAAGAGAACGAATCGGATCCTCGTCTTTTCCGCGATCGACAATCTCATCAAAGGTGCCGCCGGCCAGGCCGTTCAGAACATGAACATCATGTTTGATCTGGGCGAACGCGCCGGCCTCGATCTCGTACCTCTTTACCCTTAAGCCCATGGCCATAGTGATCTACAACACCCTCACCCAGAAAAAGGAACCCTTCTTCCCCCTTAAACCCGGCCGGGTGGGCCTATACGCCTGCGGCATTACGGCGTACGATTTCTGCCACCTGGGGCATGCACGCTCGGCCATCGTCTTCGATGTCATCGTCCGTTACCTCCGCTACCGGGGCTACCAGGTGACGTTCGTGAAGAACTTTACCGACGTGGACGATAAGATTATCGCCCGCGCCCTGCGGGAAGGGTGCACCATTTATGACATTTCCAATCGCTTCATAGACGAACACAACCGGGACATGGCGAGGCTAAATGTGCTTTCTCCCGATCACACCCCCCGGGCCACAGATTATGTCCAAGACATGATCGCCTTCATCGCCACTCTCATCTCCCGGGGGCTCGCCTATGACACCCCGGAAGGCGATGTATACTTCGCGGTAAATAGATTTACCGGCTACGGAAAGCTGTCCCACCGGCAGTTGGAAGAAATGGCGGCCGGCGCCAGGGTACAACCGTCAGAGAGAAAGAGACATCCCCTCGATTTCGCCCTCTGGAAGGCGTCCAAAGAGGGGGAGCCTTCCTGGGAAAGCCCATGGGGGAAAGGTAGACCCGGATGGCACACGGAATGTGTCGTCATGAGCCGACGGTTACTGGGAGAAACCTTCGATATACACGGCGGTGGGGAAGATCTCATCTTCCCCCATCACGAAAACGAAATTGCCCAAGCGGAAGGGGCATCGGGAAAACCTCTCGCACGCTACTGGATGCACAACGCCTTCATCCGCGTCTCCGGCGAGAAGATGTCGAAATCCCTGGGTAACGTCACCACCATAAGGGAGATCACGGAAAAGTGGCACCCCGAGGTCATTCGCCTCTTCGTTCTCCAGAGCCACTATCGCAGCCCCATCGATATCTCGGAGGCTTCGCTCTCGGAAGCCCGCACCGCCCTTCGGCGCTATTACTCGACAATGAAGGCCTTACAGAGACGATTGGCCGAAGCAAAGAGGGGCACCCAAACCCAAGGCGACCGGCAGGTGCTTGCGTCCCTCGATCACTTACGCGTCAAGTTCACCGAGGCCATGGACGACGATTTTAACACGGCCCGGGCCTTGGGTTACATCTTCGAAAACGTAAGGCTTCTCAATTCCTACCTTTCGGGGAAAGTAAACGAAGAGGTCCTGGAAAAAGCCCGCGCGGTATTTTCCGAATTGGGTAACGTCTTAGGCGTTTTCCAGGCCGACCCGCAAGACTTTCTGGAGGCAGATCGGGAAAGGGCCCTTCGCCTGCACAATTTGGACCGGGGGGAGATAGAACGATTGATCGCCGAGAGGACCAAAGCAAGAAAAGCAAAGGACTGGTCCCGGGCCGACGAAATAAGGAAATACTTGCATTCCCTCCAGGTAACCCTCCAGGACGCACCCACCGGCACCGAATGGTATATCGATTGACCGAAGAGGGAATTTCCATTATAAAGGGTGACCACGGCCGATGAAAAAGTGCTTGACGCTCATTATATCCCTTGGTTTTGTCATTTTTTTCGTCTCGTCTCTTCAGGCAGATGAGATAAAAAGGGGAGAAAGGCTTTCCCTGGCGCGCTGCCTCGAAATCGCCTTCAAGAGAAACCCGACCATCTTAAGTGCCATGGCAAATCTACGCCTTTACGAAACGAAAGTCGGGCAGGCGAAATCGAACTATTATCCTCAGGTAAGTTGGCAGACAAATGCGAGCCGCACCGGTCCTTACTCAGAAGGTGTTGATCAATACAAGGAATACGCCACCAACATAGGGCTTTCCCAGAACATCTTCGATTTTAACCGCACCCCCCTCAAGGTAGAGATTGCCAAAATAAACACCAAGTCTGTCGTGAGCGATTTGGAAGAAGTGAGAAACGAGGTGGCCTTGGCGGTAAAGCAAGCCTTTTTCAATCTGCTTCAGGCTCAGAAAAACAGAGAGATAGCCGAAGAGACGGTAAAACAATTTGAACTTCATTTAAAACAGGCCCAGGGGTTTTACGAAGCGGGGACGAAACCGAGGGTAGACGTGACCAAGGCAGAGGTGGACTTAAACAACGCCCGGCTCAACCTCATCCGGGCCGAAAATGCCGTTCGACTGGCGAGAATCGGCCTAAACAACGCCATGGGTCTACCGGACGCCCAGCCTTACACCCTCGCCGATGAGCTTACCGTTTCCAAAAGCCAGATTGAACTCGACCAAGCCGTCTTGGCAGCGTATAAAAACCGGCCGGATCTCCAGTCTCTCATATTAAAGCAGGAAGCGGCGAGAAAATCCTTGGATTTGGCCTATAAGAATCACTTCCCCACCATCTCCGGCAGTGCCAATTACGGGTTCGGAGGCAGTGATTTTCCTCTAAGCAGGGGATGGACGGTCGGGGCAAATATAAACATTCCTATCTTCAGCGGCTTTCTGGTCAAATATCAAGTGGAGGAGGCAAAATTCAACTTAGAGCTCGTCACGGCCCAGATCGAGAATTTGAAAAACGAAATCAGGCGCGAGGTGGAGCAGGCCTATTCGAATTTGATCGAGGCCCAAGAGAGTATTAGAACGGCGGAGGTAGGCGTCAAATATGCCAAAGAAAATGCTGACCTCGCGACGGGTAGATATCAGGTCGGGGTGGGTAATGCCATCGAGGTAACCGATGCCCTCGTGGCCCTGGCCAACGCGCAAACCAATTACATCTCGGCCCTGACCAATTACAAACAGGCCGAGGCGAGCCTGGAAAAGGCTATGGGGAGAAGATGAAAAGAAAATTTATCAAAATCACCGTTCTTATCCTGTTTCTCATCATCGCCTTGGGGGTGGGCATCTACGTGCTGGGTGCCAAGAAGAACAAAAACCTGTTCCGCACGGAAAAAGTGACCCGGGGCGATATTGTCGCCCAGGTCACGGCGACGGGCACGCTCAATGCCGTGGTCACGGTCCTCGTGGGGACCCAGGTGTCCGGTACGATCAGCCATATTTACGCCGATTATAATTCTCCCGTCAAAAAAGGGCAGCTTCTCGCCCAGATCGATCCCTCCCTCTTTCAGGCCCAGGTAGAGTCGGCGCGGGCCAACCTGGCCCAGGCCGAAGCGGCCGTGAAAAAAGCTGAGGTGACCCTCCTGGATGCCAAAAAAACTTACGAGCGAAACAAGGTACTCCTGGAAAAGGGGCTTATCGCCCAGAGCGACCTGGATACGGCGGAAACCAACTACCTCTCCGCTCAGGCGCAGCTTGCGCTGGCCATCGCTCAGGTAAAACAGAATCAGGCCAATCTATCCTATGCGGAGACCAATCTGCGAAACACGAAAATTATCTCCCCCGTAAACGGGATCGTCATCTCCCGCAATGTAGACGTGGGGCAGACGGTAGCCGCCAGCTTCCAGACCCCTACCCTCTTTACCATCGCCCAGGATTTACGGAAAATGCAGATCGATACCAATATCGATGAAGCGGACATAGGAAAAATCAAGGTAGGACAGCAAGCCACTTTTACCGTTGATGCCTATCCCGACCTGGTCTTTCACGGTACCGTGACGGAGGTGAGAAATGCCCCCATCACCATCTCCAACGTCGTCACCTATGACGTGGTCATCATGGTAAATAACGACGACCTGAAGCTAAAACCCGGGATGACGGCCAACGTCACCATAACATACGCCGAGCGCAAAAATTGCCTGCGGGTGCCCAATGCGGCCTTACGCTTCCGCTTCGATACCCCAAAGGCCAAGGAAATAAGGGAAAGACTGGAAAAAGAGGGAAAGAAAATAGGGCCAGCCGTCTGGGTGCTGGAAAATAAGCGCCCCAAACGCTATCCCGTCAAGGTAGGGCTAAGTGACGGCAATTTCACAGAAATTATCTCCGACGTCTTACGGGAAGGTCAAGAGGTAATTGTGGAATATCTGGGGACGGAGAAAAAGGCCGCTTCCTCGAGCAATCCTCCAACGCCGCGTTTCATAAGGTAAAACTGCGGCCGAAAACTCGTAATCCTTGAATTTCTCCCTGTAGGAAGACTTCAGGTTTACGTTGACATAAAGTCAGGGCGAGCCTATCATTTTCCTACCAAAAAAGACAAGGAGGTGATCCATTTATGCCGGATCTGGCAAAAAGATTGCTGCTGGCAGGGGCCGGCTTGGCCTTTCTTACGGCCGATAAGGTAAAGGAGTTTACCGATGAGCTGGTGAAAAGAGGCGAAATGACGGAGCAGGAAGCCAAAGAAACCATTGAGGAACTACGTCGGGGTTGGGAAAAAAAGATGGAAGAGATCGCCCGCTCTATCCTTACGCGCCTTCAAATTCCCTCCCGGCAGGAACTCGAAGCACTGAAAGAAAGGGTAGCGCACCTGGAGCAAACCCTCAAAAAAGCAACCGATGAACCTCCTCAGACATGAAAGGGCCATAGGCTCGCGCCTACGCGAAATTGCTTATGTTCTCATCAAATACGGGTTCGGAGATATCGTAAGCCGTCTCAAATTAGGTGGTTACCTTGCCCTCGGCTTGAAGCTCCTCACCATAAAGCGCACCCCCTTACTTAAGCCCTTAAGTCGCCACGAACGCATCCGGCTGGCATGTGAGGAACTGGGGCCTACCTTCATCAAGTTGGGACAAATCCTCTCTACCCGGCCGGATCTCATTCCGTTGGAATTGGCCCGCGAACTTACGCGCCTCCAAGACACAGCGGCCCCCTTTCCCGGCGATGACGCAAAAAGGATCGTCGAAGAAGATTTAGGACCCCCGGACTCAATATTCAGCTCTTTCGAAGAGATCCCCATCGCGGCCGCCTCCATTGCCCAAGTACACCGGGCCCGCCTGGTGACGGGGGAGGAGGTGGCCGTGAAAATTCAACGACCGGGCATCAGAAAAATCATAGAAGAAGACATTTCCATTCTCTACGAATTGGCCCAGCTTCTGGAACGCCACATTGAAGAGGTGGCCTTCTTCCGTCCTACCCAGATTATAGACGAGTTCGCCCGCACCATCAGGGAAGAACTTACCTTTACCATCGAGGCGGCTCATGCCGAGCGTTTCCGCCTCATGTTTGAAGGTCGCCAAGATGTATACACGCCTCGCATTTTCCGGCAACTTTCGACAGAGCGCCTTCTGACCATGGAATATGTGGAGGGCATCAAGATTTCCGAGGTGGAAGCCTTGAAGCGTGGCGGATACAATCGCAAACTGATCGCCGACCGCGGGGCAGAAATCATCCTCGCGCAGGTATTCACCCACGGTTTCTTCCATGCCGATCCCCATCCGGGAAACATACTCGTCCTTAAAGATCACGTCATCTGCTTTCTCGATTTCGGTATGATGGGCTTCTTGACGGAGGCGGATAAAGACGTTTTCATGGACGCCTTGATTGCCTATACGCATCGCGATTCATCCACCATCACCCAAGCCCTCCTCAAGATGGTGGACTACGAGGAGGGGCTGGACGAAAGGCGGCTCGAAAGGGACCTCCTTTCCTTCATGAACATCCATCTTTATAAGCCCCTCAAGCTTATGCGCATGGCCGATATCCTGCGCGATGTGCTCAACATCACCTACCGCCACCGCCTTCGCCTTCGCCCGAATTATTTCTTCGTGCTCAAGGCCCTAAGCCAACTGGAGTCCATCGGCCTTGACCTCGATCCCGACTTCGACCTTTTTTCCCGGATTCAACCTTACGTCGAGAAGCTCGCCCAGGGGAAGTTACGAGGGAGGATCGGGCGGGAGATAACGGACGCCTTCTTTTTGCTTAAGAGTCTTCCCGCCGACCTCAAGGAAGTTATCGGCCTTCTCAACAAAGGAAAATTGCACTTTACGATTGCCCAAAAGGGTCTCGAACAAACGGTACAGGAATTGAACCGGGCCACCAACCGTTTGGTCATGGCCCTGATTCTTGGGGCCATCATTATAAGCTCATCCATCATTCTGGCCGTAAGCGGTCAATCCCTCCTCGGCTCCCTCGGCTTTGCTATAGCCGCGATGATCGGCCTCGGCCTTCTCATTTCCATTTTCAGATCCGGCATTTTTTAGCGCGGCCCAAACTCTCCAACATCGCCCCATGAATGAGACCGTTGGTCGCCACAATGCTGCGGGAAGAAAACGTATAGGGCTCGCCGCTTATCTCGGTTACCCTTCCTCCTGCTTCCTTCACCATCAAGGACCCTGCCGCCGTATCCCACGGCGCCAGCTTCAATTCCCAAAAACCATCCAGCCTTCCCGCGGCCACGTAAGCCAGATCCAAGGCAGCCGATCCTGCGCGACGGATCGCCTGGGCCCTCTTGGCCAGAAAGGAAAATTCACTTAAGTTATCCTCTTTCGTTTCTCGAATGTCGTAGGGAAAGCCCGTGGCCAGAAGGGAGATGGAGAGGTCGGAAAGGGGGGAAACGGAAAGGCGCTTGCCGTTTAAGTAGGCACCCTTTCCCCTTTGCGACCAGAACATTTCCTCGAGGAGGGGGTTATAGATTACCCCGCCCCAAAGTTCCCCTTCAAATTCCCAGGCGAGAGAAACGCAGAAAACGGGGAAGCCGTGGGCATAATTCGTTGTGCCGTCGAGGGGATCCACTATCCAGCGCCATGGGGATGCCTTTTTCTTGTAAGGCGTTTCTTCCGCCATGACGTCATGATCAGGCCAAGTTTCCCGGATGGCCGACAAGATGAGCTCCTCCGACATGCGGTCCGCCTCGGTCACCAGGTCCACGGCCCCCTTGAACTCTACCTCATGTTCGAGAGAAAACCTTTCCTTCAGGAGCGTACCGGCCTTGCGGGCCACATCCATGGCGAAATTCAGAAGCGTGTCGTTCATTTCTGACAATTTACAATCCTCCTTGTCTCTTTTAGAAACTTTGTGGTAGCTTGTAGCAAATTTTCAACCATAATAAAGCACCGAAAAAAGATGCCGGAAAGCGAAATCAATCTAAGGCAAAGACGGGAAGAAAAGGGTATCACCCTGGAGGAAATTCACGCCGTAAGCAAGATACCCATCCGCATCCTGAAAGCGATCGAAGAACTGAAATTCGATCAGCTCCCGGAACCGAGTTTCGCAAGAAACCTGATCACCTCTTACGGCAAGTACACGGGAATAGATCCCACGCCCATCCTCAAACTCTACGAGGAGTACGTCTCCCATGGCCAAAGGCCCGCAAGAAAACCTCCCGAACAGAGCGAGTGGGAAATGGGGGCAAGAAAAACCTTCCCCCTCTGGGGTATAGGCACGGCCGCCTTCCTTGCCCTTTTCGCCGTCGTGCTCTTCTACATTTTGACCGAGCGTCCTCACCCGATACCACCACCGACACCGCCGGAGCAAAAGGCTTCCCTTCCTGCAGCCGCCGAACCTGTTTCAGAAAAAGAAACGGAAATGAAAATAACCATTGCCGCCCGCGAGCTTGCCTGGATCAGGATCACGGCCGATGACGAACCACCCACCGAGGTTCTCTTGAGGCCGGGGGAGAAAATCGAACGCACGGCTTTAAACTCCATCTCCCTCGATATCGGCAATGCCGGTGGCGTAGATGTGAATTTTCGGGGTAAATCGTTGGGCAAATTAGGCCAAAGCGGAGAAGTGGTCCATCTGAAACTCCCCTGAGGCATCCCCTTACAAACTTGGGACGCATAAAAGAAATTGTGGGCGATCGTAGGGAGCCTTCTCATAGACCTCGATATTGTGTTTGCAAAATTTTTACCCATGAATTAGAGTAAAGGCCAATTAACTTCGCCGCAACAGGCGTAAGAAAGTGAGGTTACCATGTTAGGATCCATAGGCATGCCGGAACTTCTCGTTATACTCGTTATCGTGCTCATCATTTTCGGTGCCGGAAAGCTACCGGAAATAGGGAGTGCCATCGGTAAAGGCATCCGCAACTTCAAAAAATCGGTCCAAGAACCGGAAGGACCAGACGCATCATCCGAAAGCAAGAAGACGACACCCAGTGCTTAAAACGGCACGTCGTCTTCGGGCAGGGCATCAAGGTCGACAGCAGGGGTGGGTTCCGTTTCGGGGGTCCCTTTGCCCTGTCCCTTGCTGTCTAACATCCTCATATCGGAGGCAATGATTTCCGTCGTTGCATGTTTTACGCCCTCGTCATCTTTCCAGGTACGGGTTTGAATGCGTCCCTCGATGTAAACGAGCTTTCCTTTCACCAAATAGTTGCTGCATATTTCTGCCAGCTTGCCGAAGGTAACTATCCTATGCCACTCCGTTTTTTGTATCCTCTCCCCGTTTTTATCCTTTCTCACCTCGTCGGTGGCGAGGTTGAAGTTGACCACCATCAATCCATCCTGGGTGTAACGCACCTCCGGGTCCGCCCCTAACCGACCGATGAGAAATACCTTGTTTAGCATGAAGTCCTCCCCGATTTTTTTGCTAAATACTAACGGAGGGAGGGACGAAAGGCAATAACATTTTAAGGGCACCAAAACGCCCTTGACTACGGATAGCAAAACGTATAGTGAGATAGCCTTTAAAATCAAAATAATAGGCGTGGCAAGTCATGGAAGAAAGCGAACTCATAAAGAAGAGGCGAGAAAAGATAGCCGCCTTAGAGGCAGAAGGGGTTAAGTTATACCCCCCGGGCCTCCGGGTGGACAATACGACTGGTGAAATACGCGCCCTCTACGGTAATATGGGTGCTGAGGAACTCGAGGCCAGGAAACCCCAGGTAACGGTGGCCGGCCGGATGATGGCCATCCGGGACTTCGGGAAGGCCTGTTTTGTAAATCTTCAGGACCGCCACGGTCGCATTCAGGGTTACATCAGCAAGCAGAATGTAGGGGAAGAAGCCTACCGGCTTTTCAAGAAGCTGGACGTGGGCGACATCGTCTATTTGGCCGGACGGGTATTTAGGACGAAAACGGGAGAGCTCACAGTCGAGGCCAAAGAGGTAAAACTCCTCTCCAAGGCCATCCTACCTTTGCCGGAAAAATGGCACGGCTTGACGGATGTAGAGATCAGGTATCGTGAGCGTCACCTCGACCTCATCGTGAATCCCCAAGTGCGTGAGGTATTCATCCGAAGAAGCCGCATCATCAGCCTTATTCGCCAGTTCATGGAGCAGAGGGATTTTCTCGAGGTCGAAACCCCCATGATGCAACCGCAGGCCGGAGGGGCCGCGGCCCGTCCGTTCAAGACTTACCACAATGCCCTGCAAATGGAGCTCTACCTGCGCATTGCCCCGGAGCTGTACTTGAAACGCCTCGTCACAGGCGGCCTCGAACGTGTCTTCGAAATCAACCGCAATTTCCGCAACGAAGGTGTCTCTACCCTCCACAACCCCGAATTTACCATGATGGAATTTTATCAGGCCTATGCCACCTACGAAGACCTCATGGGTCTCACGGAAGAACTCTTCACCTTTCTCGCCCGGGAAATCTTCGGCCAATTGCAATTCACCTACCAGGGAAAGGAGATCGACCTTTCACCGCCCTGGAGGCGCCTCACCATGAAGAAGGCCGTCTCTACTTACGGCAAGATCGATCCTTCTGTCCTCGAAGACACCCCCGAAACAGTAAGATGGGCGAAAGAAAAGGGCCTTCCCATCGACGATGCTCAAAGCCCGGGCAAAATACTCGTAGAGCTCTTTGAGCTCCTCGTGGAACCTCATTTATGGCACCCCACCTTCATTACCCAATATCCCGTGGAAGTCTCGCCTCTTGCCAGGAAAAACGACCAGGATCCCCGCTTCGTTGACCGCTTCGAACTCTATATCGCCGGTAGAGAAATCGCCAACGCCTTTTCCGAATTGAACGATCCCCGGGAGCAGCGGGAAAGGTTTCTCGCCCAGCTTAAGGAGAGGGAAAAGGGCGATGAAGAGGCGCATGTAATGGATAGAGATTTCATTCGGTGCCTTGAGTACGGCATGCCGCCCACGGCGGGGGAGGGCATTGGAATCGACCGGCTGGTCATGCTGTTCACGGATTCGCCGTCCATCAGGGACGTGATTTTATTTCCCCATATGCGGTCAAGAGAAGAAGCCCCATGAACTACAAGCTCTTCATAAGCCTGAGATACTTGCGGGCGAAAAGAAAGCAGGTCTTCGTTTCCGTCATAAGCCTTATTTCCATTTTGGGGATTCTTTTGGGGGTAGCCGCCTTGATTATCGTCCTCGCCGTGATGAACGGTTTCGAATCGGATATGAAAGAGAAAATCCTCGGCTTTAATGCCCATGTCGTCGTCCTCAGCCTGGAGGGACCCATCGGAAAATACGAAAATTTGGCTCAGAGGATAAGGGGCGTGCCCGGCGTCACCCTTTGTTCACCCTTCATCTATACCCAGGCCATAATAAGGAGAAACGACAGCGTAAGCGGGCTCGTCATAAGAGGGCTCGACCCCCAGAGTGCCTTACGGGTGATGAAGTTGGGCAAGTTCATCTCGGGGGACATCAAGTACCTGCTTGATTGGGACAAAACGGGCTTTTCCCTTCCTCCCATCATCATCGGGAAAGAACTGGCCAAAAACATTGGAGCCGGGCAGTTCGAAGAGGTGGCCGTCGTCTCTCCTTTCGGCGAGACGACCCCCCTGGGTATGGTCCCCACCATGAAGAGGTTCATCGTGGCGGGCATCTTCGACTCCGGTTTTTACGAATACGATTCTTCCCTGGCCTATATTTCCCTCCAAGAGGCCCAGGCCTTCCTCCATCTGGGAGACAGGGTGACGGGCTTCGAGGTGCGGGTGTCCAACATCTATCACGCCGACAAGATTGCCCGGGAGATAGAGAACAGGCTGGGTCTTCCCTTCTGGTCCCGACACTGGATGGAGATGAACAAGAACCTCTTTTCTGCCCTAAAAATGGAAAAGATCGCCATGTTCATCATTTTGAGTTTGATCGTGCTGGTGGCCGCCTTCAATATTATTACCGCCCTCATCATGATTGTCATGGAAAAGACGAGAGATATCGCTATCTTGAAATCCATGGGCGCCACAGCCCGGGATATAATGAAGATCTTCGTTTATCAAGGGGCCGTAATAGGCACCATCGGAACGGCCCTGGGGGTGGCCGTAGGCCTCCTCGTCGCCCGCAACGTGACGGCCATTGCCCACTTCCTGGAGCGAACCTTAAGCATCCAAATTTTTCCCCGCGACGTGTACTATCTCACCGAGCTTCCTTCCCGCGTGAATTATTTGGATGTGACGATGATCGTGATCGGGACCCTTCTTCTTAGCCTTATCGCCACCATCTATCCCTCCCGGCGGGCCTCCAAGATAGATCCCGCCGAAGCGCTGAGGTACGAATGAACGGAGAGGCCTTCATCGAAGTAAAAAACCTGAAAAAGACGTTCATAAAAGACGGGGCCCAAATAGAGGTGCTAAAAGGCATCGATCTTCTCATTACGCGGGGAGAATCCATTGCCATTGTCGGGGCTTCCGGGGCCGGGAAAAGCACCCTCCTTCATATCATGGGAACCCTCGATCGGCCTTCTTCCGGTACGGTCATGGTCAAAGGAAAAGACGTATTCACATGGAACGAAAAGGACCTCGCCCTCTTCCGCAATCGTACTATCGGCTTTGTCTTCCAGTTTCACAATCTCATGCCGGAATTCTCCACCCTGGAAAACGTCATGCTTCCCGCCCTCATCGGTGGGATAAGCCGGGGGGAAGCCAAAAGAAGGGCCACAGAAATTCTAAAAGACTTAGGGCTTAAAGATCGGCTCCATCACAAACCGGGGGAATTATCCGGTGGAGAACAGCAAAGGGTGGCCGTGGCCCGCGCCATGGTCATGGAGCCGGAAATAATCCTGGCCGACGAACCGACGGGAAACCTTGACACCGAGACGGGAAAAAGGATAGAGGATATCCTCGTCAATCTCAATCAGGAGAAAAAAATTACTCTGATCCTCGTCACACACAACCCCCGGCTGGCGGATCGGATGTCGAGAATGGTGGGCTTGCAGGATGGGAAAATTGCGTAATCGCATCGTTTTTGTCTTCGCCTTCTTTTTTGTTGCGATTTTTTTGCCCGTAAAAACCGCTCCGCTCGCCTGGTCACAGGAAAAGACCCGATTGGTCATCGCCCCCTTCGACATCCATACGCGGGCGAGTAAGGAGTTTTTGTTCCAGGCCTTCCACGATGCCCTGGTCCGTGAATTAAGCGGCGCGAAGGAAGTGGAAATAGTGGACATAAAAGACCTGCCCGAGCCGTACCGGCAAAAACCGCCGGACGAGAAGAAAATGGAAGAAATGGGGGAAAGCCTTAAGGCCACCTACGTGATCACGGGCAGTCTAAGTGAGATCGGCAACGAACTCAACGCAGATGTGCGCATATACGATGTGAAGGCAAAAAGACCCCTCCTTCCCCTCTCTGCCCATGGGCGAGGGCTCGAAAGTATTTCTGCCATTGCATCCAGGTTGAAAAACGAAATTCTCATCCGCGTCTCGGCGCGTCTGAGAATCGCGAAAATCGAGTTCAAGGGCAATGAAAAGATCGAGACGGCCGTCCTCAACCAGGCCATAAAAAGCACGCAAGGCGGCCTCTACTCGGAATCTCTCATCGCCACGGACATAAAAGAGATTTACAAATTGGGCTACTTTGAAGACGTGGCGGTAGATGTATCCGATACCCCGGAAGGCAAAATCATCGTCTACCAAGTAAAAGAGCGGGGATTAATTACCGACATCGTATTTCAGGGGAACAAGGCGGTAAAGAAGGACGACCTGGAAGCCACCATCACGTTCAAAACGAGACAGGTACTAAACACCGGCGCGATTGCGAGCTCCCTGGAAAAGCTAAAAGAACTCTACGACGGCAAGGGTTACTACAACGCGGAAATAAAGTACCGTATCGAGCCCGTGCGCCCGAAAGAGGTGCGGGTGGTCTTCGACATCAAGGAAAACGATCGCCTCTACGTGAAGAAAATATCCTTCGAAGGCAATCACACCTTCAAGGATAAAGAGCTAAAAAAGCTAATGAAAACGGAAGAAAGGGGGCTATTTTCTTGGTTCAGCGATGCGGGGATTCTAAAAAGGGACCAGCTCCTCCAGGACGTAAACAAAATCACCGTTCACTATTTCAATAACGGCTTCATTTACGCCCAGGTAGGAGAGCCGGAAGTAACCTTCGACAAGAAAGGCATCTACATCAAGATAAGCATCGTCGAGGGGAAGAGATTCAAGGTGGGCAAGGTAACCATCGAGGGAGACACGTTAAAAACCCCCCGGGCAGAGCTTTTCCAAAAGCTCACGGTAACGAAGAACGTTTTTTTCGATCGCGGCGCCGTAATCAAAGATGTGGAAACTTTAACCGAAGCGTGCAACGACGAAGGTTACGCCTACGCCGACGTAAACCCGGAAACCCAAGCCCACGATAAAGAGCAAACGGTAGACGTGACCTATAGGATTACCAAAGGGCCTCTCGTCTACTTCAACCGCATCAACATAGCGGGAAATACGAAAACCCGCGACAAGGTCATAAGGCGCATCCTGGCCTTCTCAGAAGGTGATCTTTACAACAAAACCAAGTTGAAGGACAGTTACAAAAACTTAGAGCGGACGAAATTCTTCGAGGAGATCGATTTTCAGGCCGAAAGGGGTCCGGACGAAACACTTACGGATATCGCCATCAGGGTAAAGGAAAAGCAAACGGGCATGTTCAGTGTCGGTGTCGCCTACAGCGCCCTGGACGGGGCTATGGCCATGGCTTCCATCTCCCAGCAGAACCTCTTCGGCCGTGCCCAGTCCCTCTCCCTTAAAGCAACCATCGGGCAAAACGCCCATTATTACGATCTAACCTTCATCGAACCGTGGCTCTTCGATACGAATATTTGGAGCCGGTTCGAATTGTGGAATACGGTTCGTTACTACGACTCTTATACCCTCGATACCTCGGGTATTAGCCCTACCTTGGGTTATCCGATTTGGCCCAAGTACAACATTTACGGTTATCTTCAGTACGGCTATTCCCAATCGCGCCTGAAAGATATCGCCGCCACCGCCTCGGATATCATAAAGGCGGAGGAAGGCACCTACACCATGAGCGCCCTCACGCCGACCCTGACGAGAGATACCACAGATGACCCATACTTTCCCACCAAGGGCAGTATAGCGAGCATCTATACCACCCTGGCCGGCGGCCCCTTGGGGGGGAACACCCATTTTCTCAGGCACGGGGCCAACGGGGCGTGGTACAAATCGCTGCCCTTCTTTGATGCCGTTTTCGATATAAAAGGGCGCATCGGCTGTCTGCAATCTATCAAGGGCGAAGCCATACCCGTCTACGAGCTTTACTACGTGGGAGGGATAAACAGCGTCCGCGGACTTCGCTACGTGGGTCCGAAAGACCCCGTGACGGGAGACCTCATCGGCGGAAAGACGATGCTGACCTTTAACTTCGATCTCGTTTTCCCGCTCGTAAGAGAGGCCGGCATCCGGGGGGTAATCTTTTTCGATACGGGCAATGCCTGGGAAAATGGATACCACCTGGACGATATGCGCAAGACGGCGGGTTTAGGGGTCCGGTGGTACTCGCCCATCGGCCCCTTGCGCCTGGAGTGGGGTTACGTCCTCGACCGCAAAGAAGGGGAAGCGGCCAGCCGCTTCGAGTTTACGATGGGAACTCTCATGTAACAACCTATGAAGGGGGAAAAGGTATGAAAAAAAGTTGTTTAATTCTGATCGTAGCTATCATTTTCTTGATGGCGAGCCCACTTTTTGCCCAGGTGGGTAAAATCGGCTTTTTCAACATGGAAGACATCCTGAACAAATCCGAGGCGGGCAAACAGGCGAACGAAGAACTAAAGAAGGTCTTTGAAGAGAACAAGAAGAAGATACAGGAAAGAGAAAAGGAACTCTACCGCTTAAAGGAAGAGTTGGAGAAGCAGAAATCCGTCCTGACGGAAAAGGCCTTCCGGGAAAAGGAAAACAACTACAACAAGAAATTTCGAGATTACCAAGACCTGGTAAAGGACGCCAACGACGAGATGAACACCAAAAGGCAGGAACTGGTCAACAAATTCGTCCCCCATGTCCTGAAGATCGTGGAATCCATCGGGAAGAAGGAAGGTTATAGCGCCATCTTGGATCTTGCTTCCGTCCCCATTGCCTATTACAATAAAGATAACGATTTAACGCAGAAGATCATCGAAGAATTCAACAAAACGGTAAAGAAGAAATAAGGCCGTGGAAAAGACGTTAGGAGAAATAGCCGCTTACGTTGGGGGATGCGTTTCCGGAGACCCCGAGCTCGTCATTAAGGACCTGAAAGGCATTACGGAAGCGGGACCGGGGGATCTCTCGTTCATTGCCAACCCCCGCTACCGGCGATACGTCTCTACGACCCGGGCCTCCGCCCTGGTCGTATCTTTGGACATGGACTTTCCGGGTCTCAACCTCATCAAGGTTAAAGACCCTTACGTGGCCTTCGGGCGCCTCATAAGTTGGTTTTACCCACAAGAGAGGGAATCACCTTCCGTAAGCCCACACGCTTACATAGACCCTTCCGC
>DAORXN010000009.1:52732-54214 GCA_035358955.1 Syntrophales bacterium
AAGATCCCCCAGGTGGGGATCGTCCAGATAGAAGACGACGTGGAAATCGGTGCCAACACCACCATCGATCGGGCAACCTTGGGGCGCACGTGGATCAAACGCGGGGCCAAGATAGACAACCTCGTGCAAATCGGCCACAACGTTACCATCGGAGAGAAGGCCGTCATTGTTTCCCAGGTGGGGATCTCGGGCAGTGTCCGCATAGGAGATGGGGTCATCCTGGGTGGACAGGTGGGCATCGTGGGCCATATCGAAATAGGAGACGGCTGTATCGTGGCGGCAAGAAGCGCCGTCCACAACGATGTTCCCCCTGGACAGTTGCTCGCCGGCGCCCCCCACATGCCTTACCAGAAGTGGCTGCGCATGGTGGGGGCCATGACCCGCCTTCCGGAGTGGGTAAGAAAGGTCACCGACCTCGCCCACCGCGTCGCCCATCTGGAAAAAATCATAGAGGGAAAAGAGTCATGACCATCCATCCAACCGCCGTCATAGCCCCCGATGCCGTCATCGGAGAGGACGTGGAAATAGGTCCTTACACCATCATCGGTCCTCGGGTTTCCATCGGTCGGGGAACAAAGGTGGGACCCCACGTCGTCATAGAGGGCCTCACGGAAATAGGAGAGAACTGTCGGATCATGCAATTTGCCGCGATCGGCGCCCCCCCTCAAGACCTCAAATTCCAGGGGGAAGAGACGAAGGTGATAATCGGGAATAATAACACCATCAGAGAATTCGTGACGATCCATCGCTCCACGAAGGCGGATATCGGCGTCACCATCATGGGGGATAATAATCTCATCATGGCTTATTGCCATATTGCCCACAACTGTAAATTGGGGAACAACATCATCATGTCCAACGGGGTGAATCTCGCCGGGCACATCGAAGTGGAGGATTTTGCCACCATTGGAGGGATGACGGGCATTCACCAATTTGCAAAAATCGGGGCCCATTGCATGATTGGCGGCTGTTCGGCCGTAACGAAGGACGTACCGCCCTATTGCCTTGCCTCGGGCAATCACGCCCGACTCTACGGGCTCAACCTAATCGGCCTCAAGCGGAGGAACTTTTCCCCCCAGGTTATCCAGGCCCTGAAAGATGCTTACCGCCTTGTTTTTCGCTCTGCCCTCATTCTTGAAGAAGCCATCGCCCGCGTGCGGGCCGAAGTGCTCGACACCCCGGAAATCAGGCATTTTATTTCTTTTATCGAAAACTCGAAACGGGGTATTTGTCGCTGATGAGAAAGCTGCGTGTCGGCGTGGTGGGGGTAGGACATTTGGGCACCTACCACCTGGCCAAGTACGCCCTCATAGAAGAATGCGAAATCGTGGCCGTCGCCGATTGTGACCTGCAAAAGGCCAAAAAGGCAGCCCAACCTTACAGAGCGAAGGTCTACAACCACTACGCACCCTTGCTCGATCAAGTGGACGCCGTCAGCATTGCCGTACCTACCCAATCCCACTACGAGGTCGCCAAGGGCAT
>DAORXN010000009.1:54314-62404 GCA_035358955.1 Syntrophales bacterium
ACGGACAAGGTGGATATTGCCAACGTGCGCCTGGTCTTTGAGGGAGGTTGCGTCGCCAATCTCACGGCAAGCCGTGTTACGCAAAAGACCTTGCAGAAAATCAGATTCTTCGGTGAGGAAGGCTACCACGCCGTGGACTACGGGAAGAGAGAGCTTGTCTCCCTGAAAAGGGAAATCGACGAAAAGGGACGCCCCCGCATCACGGATAACCGGGTGGACGTCACCCCTTACGATCCCTTGGAAGCAGAGATCAGGGCCTTTGTCGAAGCCTGCCGAAGCCGGTCTTTACCACCCGTAAGCGGAGAGGAAGGCAGACAGGCGCTCAAGCTCGCCCTGGACATTCTCGATGCCATGAAAACAAGCCCCGACCAGGTACGATGAGGGATAATAAGTCGGCTCCCACTATTTTCATCTCGGCCGGCGAGGCCTCTGGGGACCTTCACGGCGCCCACTTAGTGAAATCTTTAAGGGTATTGGCCCCCCAAGCACGCCTCTTCGGCATGGGGGGCAGACAAATGGCCGAGGCCGGGGTGGAACTCATCGCGCACATCTCCGATATGGCGGTGGTGGGCCTAACGGAGGTCGCCTCCCACTTGAAGGCCATCCTCTCCACCATGCGGCGTGTAAGAAGAGAAATACGCCGGCGCCGCCCGGATCTCGTTATCCTCATCGACTATCCCGATTTCCACCTGCCCCTTGCCCGATATGCAAAGAGAGCAGGCCTGAAAGTCATGTACTACATAAGCCCCCAAGTTTGGGCTTGGCGGAAGGGCAGGATAAGAAGCATCTGCAAATGGGTAGACCACATGGTGGTAATCCTGCCCTTTGAAGAGACACTCTATCGGTCAGCCGGCGTGAAATGTACCTTTGTCGGCCATCCCCTCCTCGATCTGGTCAGGCCGGATGGTACCCAGGAAGAGGCGAAAGACACCCTAAACCTGAAAGGGGCCTTCCCCGTGATTGCACTCCTTCCGGGAAGCAGGGAAAAGGAAGTGGAGAGGCTTTTACCCATCATGTTGGAAGCGTCCGGCAGGTTAAAACAACACTACCCCACGGCCTCTTTCGTAATCCCCTGCGCCGAAACGCTAAACCAATCGAAGGTGGAGGAAATGACGCGTCCTTATAAAGAAGACTTAACCCTCGTGCCGGGGCGCTTAATTTACCACGTCCTGGCCGCTTCCGATTTCGCCATCGTCGCTTCCGGTACGGCGACACTGGAGTCGGCCCTGATGGGCGTACCCATGTGCATTGTTTACCGTCTTTCGCGGCTTACGTACCTTATCGGACGCCTGGTGGTCAGGGTAAGAAACATTGGGCTCGTCAACATTATCGCGGAAAAGAATTTGGTCCCGGAGCTCATTCAGGGAAAATGCACACCCGCAGGCATTTCGGAAACGGTAAAAACTATCCTTGACGACCCGGCCAAAGTAAGGGAAATAAGAGAAGGACTAAAGACGATAAGGGAAAGACTGGGAAGGGGAGGGGCCGCAAAGAAAGCTGCGGCCCTCGCCTTAGAGATGATAGGTCATGGAAACATTTAAAAGGCTCCTGAAACTCGCCCGTCCTCACTTTAAGCGATTTATCATCGCCTTATTTTGCATGCTCATCGTGGGTGGAACCACCTCGGCCTTAGCCTATCTCGTAAAGCCCGCCCTCGACGAGATATTTCTCAAGAAAAACGTGAAGATGCTCGTCTGGATCCCGCTCATCATAGTCATTCTCTACTTCCTTAAGGGCTTTGCCTCCTACATGCAGACGAGGCTCATGCAATACATCGGCCTTCGCATCATTGCGGATTTACGCAACGAGCTTTACCGGAAGATCCAGATGCAATCCCTCTCCTTCTTCTCCCGTTTTCCGACGGGCGTCCTCATGTCACGAATCACCAACGACGTGGCAACGATCCAGGGGGCCGTATCCGAAGCGGTAACCAGCCTTTTCAAAGATTCCTTTACCATCATGGGTCTTACCTTCGTCATCTTCTATCGGGATTGGAAGCTCGCCCTCCTGGGCATGGTCATCTTTCCCCTCGTGGCCTACCCCATCGCCACGTTCGGGCAGAAGATGCGCAGCATCTCCCGCCGCTCCCAGATCACCATGGGCACCTTGAACACCCTCCTCCACGAAACGATTACGGGAACCCGAATCGTGAAGGCCTTCGGGATGGAGGAATACGAAAATCGCCGTTTTCAGACGGAGAACGAAAGGCTTTTCAACCTCTACATCAAGGCCGTATCCGTGAACGCCATCGCGAGCCCCGTCATGGAATTTCTCGGGGGCCTGGGAATTGCCGCCATCGTCCTCTACGGGGGCTATCAAGTCATAAGCGGGGTCACCACGCCGGGCAACCTCTTTTCCTTTCTCACCGCCCTTATTATGCTCTACGAACCCATCAAACGCCTCACCAACGTCAACAACACGATTCAGCAGGGCATTGCCGGGGCCCAGCGGGTATTCGAGATCATAGACCATGAGCCTGAGATCAAGAACAAACCCGGGGCCTACGATCTGCCACCCATCTCCCAGGGTATCGAAATCGAAAACGTTTCCTTTGCCTACGACGATAAGCCCGTCCTCAAGGGGATAAACCTTTCCATCAAGGCGGGCGAGATTATTGCCTTCGTGGGGGCAAGCGGGGGAGGAAAAACTACGCTCGCCAATCTCATCCCTCGCTTCTACGAAGTGACGGAAGGTCGCATCTTGATCGACGGGCACGATATCCGGGACGTGACCATCGAGTCTCTGCGCGCCCAGATCGGGATGGTAACGCAGCAGACCATCCTCTTCAACGACACGGTAAGAAACAACATCGCCTACGGCGATATCTCCCGCTCGGAGGAAGAAATCGTGAGCGCCGCCAAAGCCGCCAATGCCCATGATTTCATCATGCAACTCCCCGCCGGTTACGATACCATCATCGGGGAGCAGGGGGCGAAGCTCTCGGGTGGGGAAAGGCAAAGAATATCCATCGCCCGGGCGCTCATCAAGAACCCGCCCATCCTCATTCTGGATGAAGCGACTTCCTCCCTGGATACCGAAGCAGAGGCAGAGGTTCAGGGTGCCCTGGAAAAACTCATGGAGGGAAGAACCACCATCCTCATTGCCCATCGCCTCTCCACCGTAAGGAACGCCGATCGCATCGTGGTCATCTCGGAGGGTCGTATTGTGGAGGAAGGCACCCATGAAACCCTCATTGAGAAGCGCGGGGAATACTATCGCCTGTACCTCCTCCAGTTTGCGGGAGACGAAATCCCCCATGAGGTGTTATGAAAGGGGCGGATCTGCTCCTCGAGATCTGGCAGCGCAAAAGTTTGGGGTTGGCGGGCCTGTTTCTTTATCCCGCGGCCTGCCTTTACGAAGCGGCCGTCCGCCTGAGAAATTACCTCTACGACCAAAAACTTTTACCCATTTACCGACTGCCCTGCCCTATAATCAGCGTCGGCAACCTTTCGGTGGGCGGTACAGGGAAGACGCCCATGACCATTTTCCTGACAAATATGATCCGAGAGGCAGGCTTTCGGCCGGTTATCGTGAGCCGCGGTTATAAGGGTCGGGGGGAAAAAGGGGTTAGCGTCGTATCCACGGAAAGGGAGATGCTCCTCCCCCCCCAGGTATCGGGTGACGAACCGTTTTTAATGGCGCAAAAACTACCCGGCGTGCCCGTCGTTATCGGGGGGGATCGTGTGAAGGCAGGCAAGCTTGCCATCGAAAAATTCTTCCCCGACTGCCTCGTCTGCGACGACGCCTTCCAACACCGGCGCCTCTACCGTGATTTGGATGTGCTCCTCTTAGATGCGGCCCGCCCTTTCGGAAACGGCCGCCTTCTTCCCGCCGGTCCCCTTAGGGAGCCGAAAGAATCCGTCCAGAGGGCCCATCTCGTCATCCTTACGAGGAAAGGGGGAGAAACGCCATCCCCTCATGTATCTTCCTCGTTTACGGCCCGGCTCGAAGCATCGGCCTTTTTTTTCCCCGGTACGGGGGAATTGAAACCACCCGCCGCGCTCCAAGGGAAAAAAATCCTTGCCTTCGCCGGCATTGCCGCACCTAAGTATTTCCTCCAGATGTTGAAAGAAACGGGGGCCCAAGTCGAGCACTTCCTTGCCTTCCCCGACCACTACCGCTATCAGGACCGGGACCTGGAGAACATAAAGCAAGTGGCCGCCCAGACGGACTGCGAGATCATCTGCACGACGGAAAAAGATGCGGTCAAGGTTATTCCCCAGGGGGGGGAACTCGGCCATCTTGCCGTCCTTCAGGTGGAGATGAAAATAGAAGAAGGAGCAGACACCTTAAGCAGGCAAATCCTGGATGTGATAGGAACATGGAAAAGACGCGGGCAGTAAAGATCTTTCTTGCTTTGGGGAAAATAACGCCCCGGATCGGGCGAAAGGCGGGATGTGGTCTTGCCGCCCTGCTCTTTTACTACCTTTTCCCCCGCCACCGCCTCATTACCATTCACAACCTTTATCACGCGTTTCCCGATAAGTCCCTCAAGGAAATAAGAAAATTGGCCCGCCGGGTGTACTTGCATTTAGGCGTCGTCGTGGCCGAGTTTTTCGACCTTCCCTTCATCACCAAAGAAAATTACCGCCGCTGGGTCGAGTTCGAAGGCCTAAATTATTTCTACGAGGCCAAAAGCGCCGGCAAAGGGGTCATAGCGAGCGTCTCTCACTTCGGGAACTGGGAGATGATGGCCGTCGCCTTTGCCCAAGCCGTCGAACCCCTCACCATCATGTACCGGCCTCTGGATAGCCCCTTGCTCAACGAGATCGTTACCTTCGTCCGATCCTACCCGGGCAACATCCTCCTTACGAAAGAAGGCTCCATGAGAAAGGCCTTGAGGGCCCTTTACCAGCACAAGGTGCTGTGCATCTTGAACGACCAGAACGTGGACACGCGGGAAGGGGTCTTTGTAGATTTTTTTGGCCGGCCCGCCTGCACGGGGACGGGGCTCGCCACCCTGGCCATGCACACCGGTGCCCCTATTCTCCCCGTTTTCATGCCGCGCCTGAAAAGTGGTAAATACCGCATGATCTTCCTTCCCCCCTTTACAGCAGAAAACACGGGTGATTACGAAAGGGACCTCCAGGTGAACACTCAGCGCGTGGCAAAAATCCTCGAGGAGATGGTCACTAAGTACCCCGACCAGTGGCTCTGGCTCCACCAGAGGTGGAAAACAAAAATGTGCCAGCTGGATAAAAAAGATGGAAATCGGTAAAGGATTGCCCACCCCTCTGCCCGTATGGCGGGGCAAGTCCCTGCCTTTAAAGGGGATAAAGAAGGTGCTCGTGAGGGGGGCTAATTGGATTGGAGATGCCGTCATGACCCTCCCTGCCCTCCAGGCCTTGCGCCGGGCCTTTTCGGAAGGCCACATTACGGTTCTGGCCAAGCCCTGGGTGGCCGATGTTTATCGCCTATCACACCTGGCCGACGAGGTATTCATCTACGAAGACCCGGGACCTCACGAGGGAATCGGGGGGCTTATGAAACTATGTGCCCACCTGCAGGAAGAAGGTTTCGAAGCCGCCATCCTCTTTCAGAACGCCATGGAAGCGGCCATCATCGCCTTTCTCGCCCGCATCCCCATCCGGGCCGGCTACGATACCGATGGGCGCCTCTTTCTTCTCACCCATGCTGTCCGCCGGAAGAAATCTGTGCACAGGTTGCATCAGGTTCACTATTACCTCGAAATGATAAGGGCCCTGGGGGTGGCGGTGGCAGACCATACGCCGCGCATAGTGCCGCCTGGGAATATCCCTTTTCCTTTGCCGGCAGGGAATCTCATCGGCATGGCGCCCGGCGCCCAGTACGGGCCGGCCAAGAGGTGGTTTCCTGAACGCTTTGCCGCCCTGGCCGATCTCCTATCAGCATCCCTTTCGGCGCAGGTCATTTTGTTCGGCTCTAAAGCTGATAAAGAGGTGACGGCAGAAATCAAGAGTCTCACCCAGCGTCCCCCGATAGACTTGGCCGGAAAGACGAGCCTTACGGAGGCCATGGCCATCATGGCCCGCCTGCGGGCCTTTGTCACCAACGACTCGGGGCTTATGCACGTGGCCGCCGCTTTAGGTATACCCGTCGTTGCCCTCTTCGGATCCACGAATCCCGAAGCCACCGGCCCCGTCGGAAGTGCTTCGCGGGTGATCTATCATCCCGTCCCCTGTAGCCCTTGCCTCAAAGCCTCTTGCCCCTCGGATTTCCGCTGCATGGAGTCAATCCACGTGGAAGAGGTGTTTTCTGCCGTAAAAGAGCTCTGGGAGGAAAAGAGGTGAAACACATTCGCGCCGTATTTCTCGACCGGGACGGCACCATAAACGAAGAGGTGGGCTACCTAAACTCCCTCGACAAGCTCGTGATCTTCCCGGAAGCCTTTGATGCCGTAAAGATACTAAACCGCCTCGGTCTTAAGGTCATCGTCATAACCAACCAGTCCGGTGTCGCCAGGGGATTTTTCGACGAGGCGTTTGTAAGACAGGTGCATGACCATATAAAGCACCTTTTTCAAGCGCGGGGGGCCAGGCTTGACGATTTCTATTACTGCCCTCACCATCCCACGGAAGGCCAAGGCCCCTACTTGAAAAAATGCGCCTGCCGCAAACCGGAGCCGGGCTTGCTGATTAAAGCTGCCCGCAAGTGGGGGATCGCACTTGCCTCCTCCTACATGGTAGGCGACCAGGAAAAGGACATCGAGTTGATCAAGCGCGTGGGGGGGAAGGGCATTCTTGTCGCCACCGGCTATGGGAGCCAGGTTACGATCACCAAATGGGAACCCGATTTCCGGGCACCAGATCTACTCGAGGCGGCTAAATGGATCGAAAGGGACCTTGCCCATGAACATCTGCCTGATTAAACTGAGTGCCATCGGGGATGTAGTCCACACCCTTCCCTCGCTGGCCGCCCTGAGGAAAATGTACCCTGATGCTCATCTGACCTGGGTCATAGAGGAAGAGGCGGCCGATTTGATTGCCGGCCACCCCTTCCTCGACCGCATCATCATCTCCCGCCGCAAGACATGGCTTAGGAATCTCTCCCTTCCCCAAACGAGGCGGGAAATGAAGGCTTTTATTTCCTCCTTAAGAGACCGCCGATACGATCTCACCATAGACTTCCACGGCCTTTTCAAAAGCGCGGTTATTGCCGCCTTCAGCCGAAGTCAAAGGAAGATAGGTTTCAGAAGCATGCAGGAATTAAGCGGGCTTTTCTACACAGAACGCATAACGGAAGACATGGGGAAACACGCCGTCGATCGCTATCTCGATTTCATCCGTTACCTTGGCTGGGAAAATCCACCGGTTGAATTCATCATCCCTGCCCCGGTCGAGGTGAAGGAGTCGGCCTCGGCCATCCTTCAATCGGCGGGCATCATGGGTGCGAACGCCTTCATCGCCGTAAACCCCGTCGCCCTTTGGCCGACAAAGCTTTGGAGAGAAGAAAGATTCGCCCGCCTGGCGGACATGATAATGGATATCCTCGGTCTTCCCGTCGTCTTTACGGGCAGTAAAAGGGAAGAGGCGTATATCAAGCGTATAGAAAACGCGATGAAGGGAAAACCCATCAACCTCGCCGGCCAGACGACGCTGCGGGAACTTGCGGAAATCTATCGCCATGCCCTACTGGTCGTTACCACCGATTCGGGCCCCATGCATATCGCCGCGGCCGTAGGTACACCCACGGTCGCCCTCTTCGGCCCGACAGACCCTAAGCGTACGGGGCCTTACGGCCCAGGACATAGGGTGCTGCGTAGCCCTATTTCCTGTAGCCCGTGCTTGCTCAAAAACTGCCCCCACCACCAGTGCATGGCGGATATCGAAGTGGAGGATGTGTTTTCCCACGTGGAAGAAGTGTTCAACGAAAGAAAGGAGGTCTTAAAATGGCGCTGAGCAAGGAGCTACTCGAAATCCTCGTCTGCCCCCAGTGCAAAGGGGAAGTGGAGCTCACGGAAAAAGGCGATGGTCTCATATGCCGCCGTTGCCGCCTGTTCTACGAGATTAAGGACGATATCCCCATCATGCTCGTGGAAGAGGCGAAACCAATTCCTGAATAGCCTTCATCACGTCATCGGGGCTTACGGCTTCGAGGCACGGGCTTTGCCC
>DAORXN010000009.1:62504-81342 GCA_035358955.1 Syntrophales bacterium
CCGATGGCACTGAACACCCCCTCCCATCCGGAAAAGATCTCGGCCCTCGCTCTCTCGTTGGGCGCGCCCACCAAGAGCACGTGATAACCCATCTCTTCCCGTATCCTCTTCATCAACACCCCCCACTTCTCGAGAGGCCATTCCTTGTACGCCCAGCGAGAAAAGATGTTCACCGACACAAACGGCCTTCCTTCTTCCCCCCTCAACCTGGCAAGCAGCGTTTTTGCCTCCCTTGCGCCTGACTCTGAAACATGAAGGGTGGGCACATGCGCTACGGAAGGAATCCCGAGGGCCCTTACGATTCTCAGGGATTGCTCGGCGGCTCCGAGCGGCCGGGGCTTAAGTTCCACCGGTTTAACCAAATGATTGAACATGGCGTTCCTCAGCCATGAAGCCCCCTCGCAGACGATGCCGGCCCGGATGGGGGCTCCCGTCATGCGGGTAAGTACCGCCCCCCGGTCCCCCGTCCTTAAGTCCACGACCAGGTCGAACTTTTCCTTCCGCAGATCTCGCAAAAGCTTAATCTGCCTCAGGAGGTACGCCCATCCATCCGTTTCCTTCTTTTCCGGCACATACCAGATGCGATGAAGGTAATCCTCCGCCGCGAGCAGGTCCCCGACCATCTCCCTTACGAGGAGGGAGACTTCCGCTTCGGGGTGGGCCTTTTTCACGGCCACCAGCGTGGGTAGACTCCAGACGACATCGCCTATATCCCCCAATTGGACAACGAGCGCCCGTCTCATCACCCTTCACCCCTCAAATGCCAGGCGAGCAATCTCAAGTAGCGGCTCCATTTTTTTCTTATCTCCCCTTTAAGTCCCAGGGTGAGAAGGCAGAAAATGCCCGTTCCTACGCAATCAATTAAAAGACGTACCCAGATCAAGATGCGTACCGCCCGATAATACGGTCGGGGATACCACTTTTCGAAGTACTTGTATCGAGACCGATAAAACTCGAGGCGAGGGCCGAACGTATCGCCGATACTGCGCCCCTGGAAATGATAAATAAACGCCGTCGGCACGTGATATATCTTCCAGCCCGCCCTTCGCATGGCGTAAGCCCAATCGGTTTCTTCGAAAAAAAAGAAGTACCTTTCATCGAGCCCCCCCACTTCATCGATGGCCTTCTTTCTCACCATCACGGCCGCCCCGATGCAAGAATCCACTTCTATGGGCCCTTCGTAGCGGCGCCGCTTGGACGGAAACCGGCGGGGACACAAAAATTCGAGGAGCGATTCGTTGGTAAGGAGGGTAAGGAGCGTGGGGAAGGAAGCGAAAGAGCGTTGTTTCGATCCATCCTCGTTGAGCAGCTGCCCGCAGACCATGGCGGCCTCGGGATGCCCTTCCATGAACCGAAAGAGCTCGGCCACCGCCCCTTCGGTGAGGCGGGCATCGGAGTTGAGGAGGAAGGCATAACGGCCCGTCATGAGGTTCAAGGCCTGGTTGTTGGCCGCTGCAAATCCCCTGTTTTCCACATTTACGAGGAGGCAAGCGGCAGCAAACTCCCTCCTTACCATCTCTGCACTGCCGTCGTCAGAGGCATTATCGACTACGAATACCTCGAACTTCAGGCCCTTCACCGTCGAGTAGACGGATTTTAGGCATGCCCTCAGTAAATCCCGCGTATTCCAGTTGACGATGATGAAGGAGACGTCCATCTATGCGTTTTTCTTTCGCGCCATCTGGGATAGCTTGGCATACTTGAAGAACTTATTTACCGCATCCGTCACCGCCAGGGTAAGGCCGGGGTAGCCGTCCAAAAAGCCCAACCGGAGGAAGTAATTATGGAAGAAAGCGGCGGCGGCGCGGAAAAAGGCCCCCATCTCCGTCGAGGTACGCCCTTCCCTTAAGGCCTCCTCGGCCCCGAGGGAAGAGTAACGATTGATCTTCTCCACTATCCGTGAAAGGTCACTTTCCGTATAGTGCTCGATGGGGGTAGGCAAGTCAACCACTTTGCCCTCCACCCAAACCGCTTCATGAACGGTGGCCAGGGTCATCCGCCCCTTACCTTTCCTGAACAACCTAAGCACCCGATCCGGCCACCAGCCGGCATGTCTGATCCATCGCCCCTGGAAGAAGTTTTTCCGGGGAAAACGGTAGCCTACCACCTCGCCCACGGGGGCAAGGCAGATCTCCCTGATGCGGTCCGCCGTTTCAGGGGGGATGCACTCATCGGCATCGAGGAGGAGTATCCACTGCTGTCGGCATTGGTCGAGGGCAAATTGTTTCTGCGCCCCAAACCCGCCCGGCCATTTCCTTTCATATATTTCGCAACCGGCCTCTTGGGCTATTTCTATGGTCCGATCGCGGCTCCCTGAATCCACGACCACCACTTGGGATGCAAAAGCCACGCTTTTCAAAGCACGGGAAAGATTTCCTTCCTCGTTTAAGGTGATGATGGCAACCGAAAGAGGCAATTTTTCCATACCGAAGACCATCCAAGCTTGCAGTCCACAATCTCTTGTGCTTATATCAGAAAAAATCGCGGATAAACAGTGATTCAATGAAAGTCTCCGTCATCATCGTTTCGTACAACACGTTAGAGCTGACGAAGGCCTGCCTTGCGTCCTTAAGAAGGGCCGGCGGCGAAAAAGAGATTCTGGTGGTGGATAATGCCTCCACCGACGGCAGTCCAAAGATGATAAGGGACCAATTCCCGGAGGTAATCCTGATCGAGAACGAAAAAAATTTAGGCTTCGGGAGGGCGAACAACGTGGCCCTCGCCCGGGCCCGGGGAGAGTACGTGATCTTCTTGAATCCCGACACGGTGGTAAAATCCGAGGCCATAGAAAAGGCCGTCACGTTTATGGAACACCATCCGGAAGTGGGCATCGCCGGAGGGCGCATCCTGAACCCGGATGGCAGTGAGCAGGAATCCATCTCCTACCGCTACCCCGGGGAAAAGTACGCTTCCGGGGAAACGAAGGGGCTTTCGGGCCACATCGCCTGTGTCTTGGGGGCCTTCATGATTGCCAGGAAAAAAATCCTCGACGAAATCAAGGGTTTTGACGAGGACTTCTTCCTCTACGGCGAAGACGAAGACCTCTGCTGGCGCATCCGGGAGCAGGGCTACGAGGTAGGTTTCATCCCCGAGGCCGAGGTCTATCATTGGGGTGGAGGGAGCGAAAGCGCCTCTTCGCGACCGGAGGTAGCCGTAAAAAAAACTCTTGCCGAGTATCTATTTTACAAAAAGCACTATCGTCCGGAAACCTTAAGGCGCATCTACCGCCGGGAAAGATGGAAAGCCCGCTGGCGCCTGATTACCTTAGGTTTATCGGCCTTGGCCCTAGGCAAATCGCCTCGTCACCAGGAAAAGGTCGCAAGGTACCGTCTTGTACTCGAAATGACGAAGAACCCCCAAGAATAAAGAACAAAAAAGCGGAACCCCCTCGAGGGCTCCGCTCGAATCCTGCCGATTAGAACCTTTTTCAAGCCTTTTTATGGCTCCGTCGCCAAAGACCCCTGGCGTCTGCGGCCTTGATGAGATCTTCGCGGAAATCCGGATGGGCAATAGATATGACCGCTTCCGCGATCTCCCACACCGATTTACCCTTCAGGCACACCTTGCCGTACTCGGTGACCACGTAAAAAACGCAGGATCTCGGCACGGTGCAGGGGCCCTGAATTTCAGGCACGATGCGCGATACCTTTTTATCCCCGACCAGCCGGGTGGAATGAAGGCAAATGAAAGCCTTGCCCCCTCTGGAGTTCGAGGCACCGTAGGTAAAGTCGAATTGGCCCCCCGTGCCCGAGATCTGTTTTCCTCCCAGTGCTTCCGAGCAAACCTGACCGTATAGGTCAACCTGGACTGCGTTGTTAATACTTATCATGTTGTCGTTGCAGGCAATGTTTTCCACCGCGTTCGTGTAATCAACCGGAAAAGTGGCACAGGCCGGATTGTCATGAAGGAAATCGTAAAGCTCCTGCGAACCCATAGCGAATGTATAAACCATCTTGTTTTTGTTCGTGAACTTATACTTGTTGGTAATCTTCCCCCGATTGAACAGTTCGACAAAGGCGTCACACAACATCTCGCTGTGAACACCCAAGTCTTTCAAATCGGAATCGGCGATCAAATGACCTATCGTATTGGGAACACCCCCTATCCCCAGCTGCAGACACGCCCCGTCCGGTATTTCCTCTACCACCAGCTCGGCTATTCTCTTATCTTCTTCTTTCGGTTCCACTTTGTGTACCTGTGCCAATGGCCTTTTACCAACCTCGACAATGTAGTCCACTTTGGAGATGTGTACATTTTCCGTATGTCCCCCCAGGCACCTCGGCACGGCCTCATTCACTTCCACGATGACAATGTCCGCCTTTTCTACTGCAGCGCCTATAAAAGAACAGGAGGTGCCGAAATTGAAGAATCCATGGTTATCCATGGGAGTGGTCTTTACCATCGCCACGGTGGGTTTGGGATAAAAACCCATCCTTATGCGCCAGGGCTCCTCTCTATAGGTACCGGGGATAAAGTAGCAGAGGCCTTTTTTGGCCAGTTGGCGGTCGTTGGCGCTGCAAAATGTTGAGTAGTAGGTAAAAGTGCGCTGTTCCGGGTCCTGGATGGCAACTTGTGCCGGGTGCATGCCGGTGGATACCACGACACTGACATTTTCCATTTCCCCCACCCGCTTCGAAAGGGCGGCATCCAATACTTCAGGGAACATGACAAAATGGCTGTAGAACACCCAATCACCGGATTTCACAACCTTAACGGCTTCATCTGCCGAACGCAACTTATTTCTGTACTCTGTCCAGATGGCATCTCCCATCATCACCTATCCTCCTTTCTCTACCTTCAGGCCTTAATATCTTCTTCTTTAGTCGATTTCGGATCGAACATCTTCTCTCGGATGAATAGGCCGGGAATCAATCCGCAAAGCGCATAAGAAATCCCCAAGATGGCAAGCCCTGCTCCCACCGAATAGCTTTTGGCCACGATACCAATGACCAGCGGGGATATGGTGGACCCGATTCTCCCTACGTTGTAAGCAGTTGCCACGGCCGTCCCCCTTACGGAGGCGGGGAAGCTTTCGCTCATGTAAGTTGAGTTGATTGCATACGGTGCACCGTAGAGGAATCCGAAGAAGAGAAGCAAGTAAGCTATATTACCGGGGGTCGCGAAATAAATTACAGCCGGCAGATAAAGGGCCGTGCAGATACCGGCCAGTACCCACATAACCCGTCGTCCGAAGATGTCCCCCAAGTAGCCGGTTACTATTTTTCCGACCACCATCAGCGTATAAGTGGCCGCTACATACCAGCCCATACTCTTGAGATTTACATGGAGGTCCTTAACAAGGTAGCTGGGTAACCACGTATTGGCACCGTAGTAACCGAATTGAAGCATAATAGAGGTGAAGCACCAAAGAAGGAATATCCATCTAATCGACTTATTCTGCCAGAGCAGGGCAAACTCATTTTGGGGCTTTTCCGCTGCCTTGGCGACCGTGCGGGCAGCAAACCAGCTTTCGGGGTCCTTCATGCCAATCATGAGGAGGAGACAGATTATCCCCGGTACGATGGCCATCAAAAATAAAGGTCTCCAACCCATCGCCGGCAGGATCCACGATGAAAGGATGGCAGCCAGGACATAGCCTACGGACCAACCTGCCTGCAGCGTACCCAAAACCGTCGTTCTTATTCTCGTTGGCACGTACTCGGCCGCCAATAATGTACCCACACTGTAGAGGGCAGCGATGCCGAAGCCGGATAAGAACCGCAAGCATGCAACCTGCGTGAAAGAGGAGGAAACACCTATCAAGGCCGTAAACAGCGAAAAGGTCAAAACGGCCCATTTTACAACCCGAACCCTCCCGAATCGATCCGAGAGCCAACCGGCCAAAATCCCCCCGATACCCATACCCAATAGGGTATACGTACCCAATGCCCCTCCCATGATAGTTGATACGTTATACTCTTTCATGATGGAAGGCAAAGATAGGGCGAGCATCTGCAAATCCATGCCGTCCACCGTCAAAGCCACGAAGATGGCTATCGCCACCCGCATACCCGTCTTGTCCATCTTTTCTTCCGTCATCTCAAATCCCCCCTTTAAATTTTTTTGATTATGAATGACGGTTGCGATCAATGAGCAATCGCCATGCCCGATTGAAAATGCCCCCAGGAGATACGAGCTTAAGCGCCGAATTATCTAAAGAAACGCCCAATTCAAACGGCCCCATCATTTAAAAAGGCGTCTGCCCCTTGACACGGAGCCCCATTTATGTTTCCCATTTGAAAGGAGAGCTTCATCCAAGTTTCATTTTTGATATAGGACCCTTCGTCTAGGCGAGGGCGTCTATGTCAAGGGGGGATAATGCACATGACCAAAAAGGATTTTATGAGGGACTTTGGGGGACTCCTTTCCCAAAAGGTAACCATCGTTACGCCGGAGCCCCTGCGACCGGATGTCTATGCGAAATTGGCCAAACTCAACATACGAGTCGTAGATGCCTGCCTCGAAGAGGCAATACCCATCATAAAAGGTCTCATCGATTCAGGAACCGAGATATTCATAAGCCGAGGTGGCACCGCCGATATCATAAGGAATCATACAGACCTCCCTGTTCTCAATGCAGAAATCACCTCTTTCGATGTCCTCTGTTCCATGTGCGACACGAAATCTCTGTGGAAAGGGGAGCCGGAAATCGGCCTCGTAACTTATCACAAAACCTCTCACAACATTCAGGCGATGGAGCACATACTGAATGCAAGAATCCACCAGTTTACTTACAAAAACGGGAAAGACATTATAAACAACGTACGCATCGCCAAGAAACTCGGGCTCCATACCCTCTTTGGCGGGATCGTAACCTGTCGGGCATGCCAAGAAAACGGCATGAGGGGCATCCTGCTCCGGACAAACATGGAGACCATCTTCAACGCCCTTCAGAAGGCAGAGGAAGTGTTATCAATTCGTGAGAAGGACAGGGAAATCAACCTGTTTCTCCATACGATCCTCGACCTTACAGACAAGGGGGTGGTCGTTTTAGACCAAAACGGAAAAGTAAGTCTATGTAACAAGAAGGCCGAGCTCATATTGAAGGCAGAAAGCTCTTTAATGGGACAAAACATCACCGACATCGTTCCCAGTAGCATGATGAGAAAAATTTATCTGGGACAGGAAGTTAGCGAAGAGTTGGTAAAGACCCCCAACACCGAGATCATATTAAACAGCAGGAAACTATACCTAAACAGCATCAACGTGGGATCACTCATCACCTTTGACGATTTATCCGAAATGCAGCAGAAGGAAAGAAACGTAAGAAGAAAACTCCACGAAAAAGGATTCGTGACTCATTACCACTTTGGAGACATAATTACCCGAAGCGAATCCATGAAAGAAATCATAGAGTTAGCCAAACAATTTAGCAACTCCGATGCTAACATCCTCATTACGGGGGAAAGCGGGGTGGGAAAAGAACTTTTCGCCCACAGCATCCATGAGGCCAGCGGCAGGAAAGCAGGGCCGTTCGTAGCCATAAATTGCCTGTCCTTACCCGACGAGCTATTGAAGAGCGAACTTTTTGGTTACGAGGAAGGTGCCTTCACCGGCGCCATCAGAGGCGGAAAGCAGGGGCTATTCGAAATTGCCCACAATGGCACCTTGTTCATGGACGAGATAGGCGAGATCCCATCCCATCTTCAGGCCTCTCTTCTGAGGGTCTTGCAACACAGGGAGGTGCGAAGGATAGGCGGAGACCGTTTGATCCCCGTTAACGTAAGAATTATCGCCGCCACCAACAGACCGCTGGAACAACTGGTTAAAGAAGGCACCTTCCGGATCGACCTCTACTTTCGCCTCAAGATCCTCGAGCTGAAAATACCCCCCCTCAGAGAACGCATGGAAGACATTCCTTTGCTCGCCGACAACATCCTGGACAGAATGCGTAAGAAATACGCCAAATTTGTGCCGAAATTATCGAAAAATATGCTGAGGCAAATGCAACTGTACAATTGGCCGGGTAACATCAGGGAATTAGAAAACTTCATCGAAAGCTATGTGGTGCTCTTTGGCCTTTTCGAGCCGAAGCGTACCGAGGAGATTCTCTCCTCCATGTTGGGAAGTCAAGCCCCCGATAAATCGAAGGAAAACACCGTAAAAATTGCGGTAAAGATCGGGGATTTGAAAGAGATGGAGAGGCACCTCATCCTCGCCCTGCAAAGGCAGATAAACGATAAGAACGAATTGGCGAGAATTTTGGGGATAAGCCGCGTCACCCTGTGGAGGAAGCTAAGAGAAAATAGCGTTTAGCCCCCCGGAAAAAGGGAGGAAATGTCGGAAGGGGCGGTAAGCTCCCCCGCCCCCCCGAGGCCTTTTCCAGAGTTCTTTTTACTTTACCCTTACCCAATCGTAAGTGGCCTTGCAGAGGAAGCCAATGCAACCTTTAACTTCCAGCTTTTGGCCCCCTTCGATCACCTTGATCTTGCACTTGTAAGTCTTGCCCTTATCCGGATCCAGGACGGTGCCTCCCGTATACTGGTCACCCTCTTTCTTCATGTTCTTAATGATGACCATCCCCACGACGGGCTTGTTGTGCTCCTCTCCTTCGCATTTGGTGCAAAGTACCCCCGCACCTCCATCCTTCTCCTGGGGGAGACGGATGATCTTGCCGAAGAGCATACCGTTGGATTCGTAAATTTCTACGATGGACTTTTCCTGCTTCGTGCTTTTGTCAATGGTTTTCCACTGCCCGATAGGTGACTGGGCAAAAGCCAACGAAGCGATGAATACTATGACGAGCGGGAAGACAAACCATAGCTTCTTCATAACGGTGACCTCCTTAGGCGATGATTTTGCGTCCTTTATGTAGCCTATTTTCCCTCCGGCGGCAAGAAATTTTTCCTTCCCATCTGGCAAAAAGGGAAAATCTGTGTTAGATGGCAGCGTTAAAAACGAAAGGGAGCCCCCAGTTCATGAACAATTTGCGAGACATGTTAAAGGAGACCGTTTCGCTTCACCGCGACCGGCCTTTCATCACCCATGACCGGAGAAGCTACACCTACGGTGAATTTTACCAGGCCGCCCTGAGTTTGGCCGAATGGTTCACAAGTGAAGGCCTTAAGAAGGGGGACAAGATTGCCATCATGCTTCCCAACTGCCCGGAATTTCCCCTCTCCTACTTTGCCGCGCAGATGGCGGGGGCCGTGGCCGTCACCCTGAACGTACAATCTACGAGCTACGAGCTTCACTATCTCCTCGAAAACAGCGAGGCCAAAGTCCTCATCACCCAAGAGGGGATGGCGAAGAGATTTTTGGAAATTCGCGACGAGCTCCCCAACTGCCGATTTCTCCTCACCACGGGCGACATAGAAGAGATAACGAAAAAGGCACCCGAGTACCTACCCCTCCCCCCCATCGGGCGAGACGATGCCGCCGCCATGGTGTATACCGCCGGTCTCACGGGACGCCCGCTGGGGGCCGTTCTCACCCACGGGAATCTCCTCAGCCAGTCCGTGCTCCTTAAGCTCCTCTTCGATGCGGACGAATCGTTCCGTAATCTCGCCGTCATACCGTTCTTCCACACCTTCGGCTGCGCGGCGAACCTCCTTGTCGTGATGAGGGTGGGGGGAAGCACGGTCCTCTTAGAGAGGTTTTCCCTCGAGGCCGTCTTCCAAACCTTGGAAAGGGAACGGGTGACGTACTTCTGCGGTGTGCCCCGCCTCTTCTTAGGCATGCTCTGGCAGGAAGGGGCAGAAAAGTACGACCTCTCGGCCCTCAAATTCTGCATGACGGGCGGAGCCCCCATGCCGGCCGAATACATCCCCGCCTTTAAAGAACGCTTTGGTATCCCGCTCCTCGAAGGCTACGGCCTCACCGAGGCCTCGCCCATCTGCGCCGTCACCTCTTTGAAGGGAAAGCAAAAGCCCGGCTCCATCGGCCCCGTCATTCCCGGGGCCGAGGCGAGGATCGTCGACGAAAGAGGTAACACCTTACCTGCAGGCGAGGTGGGAGAACTCGTCTTCCGGGGCGAAAACGTGATGCAGGGATACTACAAGGCCCCCGAGGCCACCAGGCAGGTCATCAGGGACGGATGGCTGCACACGGGGGATTTGGGATACATGGACGAAGACGGTTACATCTTCCTTACGGGCCGCAAAAAGAGGATGATCATCACCAGCGGCTTCAACGTCTACCCCAAGGAGGTAGAGACGGCCATTTTGCTTCACCCCGCCGTCGAGGCCTGTGTGGTTTCGGGCAAGGCCGACCTCCTGCGAGGCGAGGTCGTGAAGGCGAAAGTACTTCTCAAGGCGGGAAAGATGGCCTCGGAAAAGGAGATTTTCCAGCATTGCCGCCTCTACCTTTCTCCGTACAAGGTACCGAGGGAGATAGAGTTCGTCTCTTCACCCGCCGAACTCGAGCGTCCGGAGGCCATCTGATTACCCATGGAAGAGATCCGACCCATCTTCTGGGACGAAGAAGGGGTGGTAATCCTCGACCAGCGGGCCTTGCCCCACGAGGAGCGTTACCTGACCTTGAAAAACATAAACGAAGTCATAAGCGCCATTAAAAATCTTTCCATCCGCGGCGCCCCTGCCATCGGCATCGCCGCCGCCATGGGCATTGCGCTGGCGTTCAAGCAAATTCGCCCCGGAAGCACGGCCGAGGCGAAAACCGCCTTCGAGGAGATCTGCCTCCTCATCGGCAAAAGCCGCCCGACGGCGCGCAACCTCTTCTGGGCCATAGAAAGGATGAGGGCAAAATTCCTCGCGGTCATCGAAAAAGGCATCGAAGAGGGGAAGCAAGCCCTCATCGCGGAGGCGAAAAGCATCCTCGAAGAGGACATCCGGGCAAACCGTGCCTTGAGCCGCCATGGGCAAAGTCTCATTCCTCCCAAATGCACCATCCTTACCCATTGCAACGCCGGCGCGCTGGCCACAGGGGGTTACGGCACGGCCTTAGGCGTGATTCGCGCCGCCTGGGAAGAAGGGAAGGAAATAAGGGTCTTCGTGGACGAAACGCGACCCGTCTTTCAGGGCATGCGCCTTACGGCCTGGGAGCTTAAGAAATGGGGCATCCCCTTCACCATCATTACCGATTCCATGGCGGGCTACTTTATGGCCCAGGGCAAAGTGGACCTCGTCCTCTGCGGGGCCGACCGCATCGCCTTAAACGGTGATACGGCAAACAAAATCGGCACCTACGGCCTGGCCGTCCTCGCCCAAGCGCACGGGATCCCCTTCTACATTGCCGCCCCCACGTCCACGATGGATCCCGCCATCGAAGACGGGGCAAAGATAGTCATCGAAGAGCGGCCGGAAGAAGAGGTTACCTCGATCAGCGGGAAAAGGTGGGCACCCGAAGGGGCACAAGCGGCCAATCCAGCCTTCGACGTGACCCCTTTTCGCTTGATCGGTGCCATCATCACCGAGCGGGGCATCATCCATCCCCCCTATTTAGAAACCATCGGGAAAACCCTCATGGAAAGGGACATGTGTCATGGGAAAACTTTTGCTCTTTGACTACGACGGCGTCCTCGTCGAATCGCTCAACTATTATTACGAAAAGGTGAAGGGTGCCCTCAATTACATGGGACTTGACCTGATCCAAACCGTGGACGATTACCTTACCCTCTTCGAGGACAACTTCTACGCCTCCCTCGTAAAGAAGGGCGTGGACCTAACGCAGTTTATGGTAGCTATTAAGGCCGTAGCCGAGCCCAAAAATTTTAGGCACGTGCATCCCTTCATGATACCCATCGTACGATCGCTGGCCCAAAGGTACCCCCTCATCGTCATTTCCTCCAATTCCCAGGAATCGATTGCACCTTTATTGCAGGAGGCGGGGATTTTAGCCTGCTTTCAGGCCATCATGGGGGCCGAGACGGCTTTCAGCAAGGAAGAGAAGATAAATCTCGCCCGGACCAAGGCCGAAGCCCAGGGGGAAGATACTTACTACATCGGGGATACGGCGGGAGATATCAAGGAGGGAAAGGCCGTCGGGGTAAAGACCATCGCCGTCACGTGGGGATGGCACAAGAAAGACCGCCTCGCAGAAGCGGGTGCCGACTTTCTCGTCGAGCATCCCGAGGAGCTTCTCGAGATTTTGCAAAAATAAAACGCCGCCTGGGGGTTCCCCAAGCGGCGCGCTTCATTCAATCATCAAGTCTGACACACCTCGGCCGGGGCCTTCTCTTCCTCCAAATCCATGGCCTTCCAGACGATTTCCGCGATATCGAGGGCGCTCATCGTTTCCTCTTTTCCGTGGGTCTTGAGGCCGTCGCTCATCATGGTTAAACAGAAGGGGCAACCCACGGCGATGGTTTGGGCGCTCGTCTCGATGGCCTGTTTGGCCCGGGCGTCGTTGATCCGGTCGCCGTGCTCCTCCATCCACATCCTCGCTCCACCGGCACCGCAGCAGAAGCTCTTGGACAAGTTTCGCTCCATCTCCAGCAGCTGAAGACCCGGCACCGCCTTGAGGATCTTTCTCGGCTCAGCGTAAATGTTGTTATACCGGCCGAGGAAGCAAGAGTCGTGGTAGGTCACGTAATCGGCTACCGACTTTTTGAGCTTTATCTTGCGTTCGGCGATGAGTTTCGCGATGAATTCCGTGTGGTGGTAGACCTCGAAATCCCCGCCGAAATGGGGATAATCCTTCTTCAGGGCGTTGTAACCGTGCGGGCAGGTGGTGATGATCTTCTTCACCCCGTAGCCCTTCATGACCTCGATGTTGGTCTGGGCCAGGGTTTGGTAGAGATACTCGTTTCCACCCCTCATGGCCGAATCGCCGCAGCAACCTTCCTCGGCCCCCAGGATACCGAAGCTTACGCCCGCGGCCTGCAGGATCTTGGCAAAGGCTACAGATACCTTCTTGCCCCGATCGTCGAACGAGCCCGCGCAGCCTACGTAGAAGAGGTACTCCACATTGGGATCTTCCGCCAGGGTCTTGATACCCAAATCTTTCGCCCACTCACCCCTTAAGTGAGAGCCCACACCCCAGGGGTTGGAGTTGTTCTCCATATTCCGGTAGGTGAGCTGCAGCTCGGGGGCAAAGTCAGCCTCCATGAGCACCTTGTACTGGCGCATGCCGATGATCTTGGGTACGTGCTCGATGGCAGCGGAGCAATTCTCCATGCAGTACATGCAGTTGGTGCAGGCCCACAGCTCATCAAGGCCGATGACCTCACCGACGAGCGCCTTCTCTCCCACCTCGGGGCGGTAAGGCAGGTATTTATCTATCGCCTGGTCCACCTTATCGAGCCAGGCCAGGACTTTGGTGCACTTTTCCGCCTCTTCCCCGGCGGCTATTTTCGCCCGGAGTTCTTCTTTCTTTTTGGCGATCGCCGCGGGGGCCTTCTCCACCCAGTAGGTCTTCAGGTCCTGGGTGAGCTTCTTGGGAGAAAGGGGCTTACCCGTGAGATAGGCCGGGCACCCATCCTGACAGCGCCCGCAACGCGTGCAGGCATCCCCGTCGAAGAGCTGTTTCCACGTGAATTCCTCGATGGTCCCCACCCCGAAGGACTCGGCGTTCTCGAAGTCCCGGATGGGTTCGACGGTGCCCGTGGGGCGCAGGGTAGCCATGTAGTAGTTGGCCGGCGTGGTAACGATGTGGAGAAGTCGGGAGAAGGGAATATAGGCGATAAATCCCAGGGCGAGAAAGGTATGGACCCACCAGAGGCCCTTGTGGAGGGCCCGTGCCGTGGGCTCGGAGATGCCGTTCATCGCAGAGGCGAGCGTCCACCCTACAAACGACCAGACCTCCCAGGGGGTCTGCCTCCACGTGACGGTGATGCGCAAGGCCTCGATGAAGAATCCCGTAATGACGATGCCCGCAATGAGGAGGAGGGCAATGGCATCATCCGGCGTATTATCCGGTTTACCCCGGTACCCCAACCGGTCCGGCTTGGTCAAATACCGGCGGTTTAGGGCCATGAACACGCCCACGAGGATGGCCAAGCCTGCGAGATCCATGAGGAAGGAAAAGAAGAGGTAGAATTTCCCCGTCAGGAAAGCAAAACCCAAGGGTTCCGCAACGTGGAACTCGCTCGCATCGAACGCCGCCCCGAAGAACAAAAGCAAGAAGCCAAAGAAGATGAGGGCGTGCATGATGCCGGGATAGGCATCCTCCAGGACCTTCTTTTGAAGGAGACCGTTTACCAGGAGGTTCTTTAAACGTATTTTCCAGTTGTCCGTCCGGTCTTCCGGTTCGGCCTTTCCGATGGCGGACCACATGAGCCACCTTCGGTAGAGGCCGTAGGCAAAGATAACGAGGGCGATGAAGGTAAAGAGAAAGAGAAACGGTTCGAAGTGCTCGGCATTCCAGAACACCTCCCTGCCCTCATGGCCAACGCTAAAATGGGAAAGTTCCATAGTGCCTCCAATCAGTGGGGGGCGGAGCAACCGCCCCCCGAAGCATTTGAATTAGCCTAAAAGTTTCTTCACCTCTTTGGTCATTTCCGGTACGACCTTGAAGAGGTCATCCACCACCCCGTAATCCGCCTTCTGGAAGATGGGGGCCTCCGGGTCCTTGTTGATGGCGACGATGTACTTGGAAGAACTCATGCCCGCCAGGTGCTGGATGGCACCGGAAATACCGCAGGCGATGTACAGGTTGGGGGATACCACCTTCCCCGTCTGTCCCACCTGGTCGGACTGGGGACGCCAGCCCGCATCCACGGCGGCGCGGGAAGCACCCACGGCGGCGCCCAAGAGGGCGGCCAGTTCTTCGAGGATGACGAAGTTTTCCGGCCCCTTCATGCCACGGCCACCGGAAATGACGATGTTTGCCTCTGTTACGTCAATCTTTCCGCCTGCGTCCTTGAGGACCTCCACCACCTTCGTCTTCAGTTCACCCAGGGCCGCATCCACCTTGATTACCTGGCCCGCCTTGGCGCATTCCACCACGGGAAACACGTTGGGGCGCAGGGAGGCCATCTGGGGATCGGTGGCAATCACCACTTCCCCGTAGCACTTCCCCGCGTACATGGGGCGAACGGCGACCAGGCGGCCGTTTTCGATGCGCAGGTCCGTGCAGTCCGTCGCCATGCCCGTGGCCAGTTTTCCCACCAGGGCGGCGGAGAGGTCCTTCCCCTGGGCCGAGGCGGCACACAGGAGGATGGCCGGGTTGTTATCCTTGACCACCTGGGCCACGGCCTGGGCATGGGCACCGGTCGTATAGGGCTCCAGGGCGGGGTTATCCACGACGAAAACCTTGTCGGCCCCATACTTGGCCAGTTCGGCCGCCATCGCCTCGACGCCCGAACCGCAGAGCACGGCTCCGACTTCCTCGCCCAGCTGGTCGGCCAGCTTGCGTGCCGTGCTGGCAAGCTCGAAACTGACCTTCCTCAGGGCACCATCTCTCTGTTCCGCTACGAAAAATACTCCTTTACCCATTTTTCATTCCTCCCTCACGCGTGATTAAATAACCTTGGCCTCTTCCCTGAGGAGCTTGACGAGCTCCGCCGCTTTCCCTTCGGGCGTATCGTCAGCGCAGACGATCTTTCCGGGAGGTCTGGCAGGCGGCGGTACAAATTTCACCACCTTCGCCTTCGGGGCTACCGAGATGCCGAGGGCAGCGGCGTTCTTGATGTCCACAGGTTTCTTCTTCGCCTTCATAATACCGGGCAGAGAAGCGTAGCGCGGTTCGTTCAACCCCTTCGTGGCCGTGATTACGCAGGGCAGAGAGGTGGAGATGACGAGCTGGGCCCCTTCGATGGGCCTCGTCGCCTTGGCGGAATTACCTTCCACTTCCAACTTCGTTACCATGGTCACGACGGGAATGCCGAGGAGCTCGGCGAGGATGGAGCCAACCTGGCCGGAATCATCGTCGATCGCCCGCTGGCCGCAGAAGATAATGTCGTAGGGAAGACCCTTGATGGCGGCGGCGAGCGCCTCGGCGGTCGCGTAAGAATCTGCCTCGTAGAGGGCCGGGTCGTCAATCTGGATCCCCTTGTCCGCGCCCATGGCGAGGGCCGTGCGGATCGTTTCCATGGCCCGCGCCGGTCCCACGCAGACAATCGTGACCTCGCCTCCAAACTTCTCCTTGAGCCGGAGGGCCTCCTCCACCCCGAATTCGTCGTAGGGGTTCATAACCCACTTGATCCCGCCCTCGTCAATGCCGGACCCGTCGGCCTTGACCTTGATCTGGGCTTCCGTATCGGGCACCTGTTTTACGCATGCAATGATATTCACACCTTCCTCCTTCCCGAATGAGCCCTGGGGGCCATTCAGATGTGATGTATTGTTGGAAAAAGAGGGGAGGTCTTGACCTCCCCCCGTTAATCAAAATCAGACGCGGTTCTTAACGATATCGTCCACCACCGAAGGATCGGCGAGGGTGGAAGTGTCGCCCAAATCGGAGATGTCGCCGGCCGCCACTTTCTTCAAGATGCGGCGCATGATCTTGCCGCTCCTCGTCTTGGGGAGGCCATCGGCGAATTGAATCTTCTCCGGCGTGGCGATGGGCCCGATTAAGGTGCGCACGTGGGCAACGAGCTCTTTCTTCAATTCCTCGGACTTCTCCACCCCGCTCTTCAAGGTAACGAAGGCGTAGATGGACTGGCCCTTGAGTTCATGGGGGTAACCTACGACGGCCGCCTCGGCCACCTTCGGATGGGCAACTAGGGCGCTTTCGATTTCCGCCGTCCCCATGCGGTGACCGGAGACGTTAATGACGTCGTCAATGCGGCCCGTAATCTGGTAGTAGCCGTCCTTGTCTCTTCTGGCGCCGTCACCCGTCACATAGTAGCCGGGGAACTGCTCGAAGTACGTCTCCTGGAACCTCTTGGGATCCCCGTACACGCCCCTCATGATGCCGGGCCAGGGCCGCTTGATGCAGAGGGCACCCGTGGCCTCTACCTCCTCGATCTCCTTCCCCTCGTCGTCGAGCAGGACGGGCCAGACCCCCATGAAGGGCACCGTGGCCATGCCGGGCTTCATGTCAATGGCGCCGGGAAGGGGCGTGATGAGGACACCGCCCGTCTCTGTCTGCCACCACGTGTCCACGATGGGGCACTCGCCGCGGCCGATGACGTGGTAGTACCAATTCCAGGCCTCGGGGTTGATGGGCTCACCCACCGTCCCCAAAATCCTCAAGGTGGAGATGTCCGCCTTCTTCACCCATTCGTCCCCCTCCTTGGCGATGGCGCGGATGGCCGTGGGGGCCGTGTAGAAGATGGTAACCTTGTACTTCTCCACGATTTTCCAGAAGCGGCTGATATCCGGATAGTTGGGCACGCCCTCGAACATGACGGAGGTGGCGCCGTTGCAAAGGGGCCCGTAGACGATGTAAGAGTGCCCCGTGACCCAGCCGATATCCGCCGTGCACCAGTAAATATCCTCTTCGTGGTAATCGAAGATCATCTTGTGGGTGTAGGCCACGTACACGAGGTAGCCCCCCGTTGTGTGCATGACACCTTTGGGCTTGCCCGTGGAACCGGAGGTATAGAGAATGAAGAGGGGGTCCTCCGCATCCATCCACTCGGGCTCGCAGTCGGGCGAGGCCTTCGCCATCAGGTCTTCCCACCAGATGTCGCGATTCGCATTCCAGTTACACTTGATCTTATCGCCCACGCGGCGCACGACGATCTGCTTTTCGATGGAGGGGCAGTCCTTGATGGCCGTATCGGCCGTATCCTTCTGGGGCACCGCCTTCGCCCCACGGAAGGTGCCGTCGCAGGTGATGATGAGCTTCGACTGGGCATCCTGGATGCGGTCCCGCAAGGCCTCGGCGCTAAACCCGCCGAAGACGATGCTGTGGATGGCGCCGATGCGCGTGCAGGCCAGCATGGAGATGGCGAGCTCCGGGATCATGGGCAAGAAGATGGTGACGCGGTCGCCCTTCTTCACCCCCAAGGACTTTAGGACGTTGGCGAACTTGCACACCTGGGCGTGGAGCTCGCGGTACGTAAAGGCCCGATCTTCCCCCGGCTCGTTTCCCTCCCACTGGATGGCCACCTTGTCGGGGCGCACCTTGAGGTGGCGGTCCAGGCAGTTGTAGGAGACGTTGAGCTTTCCGCCCTCGAACCATTTTACGTAGATATCACCCTTGCGCACGTCGAAGTTGTAGTCCATGACCCGGTCGAAGGGCTTGAACCACTCGACGTATTCCTTCGCGATTTCCGACCAGAAGGCCTCCGGCTCCTCGATGGAGCGCTTGTAGAGGCGATCGTACGCTTCCCGACCGCTGATGTAGGCCGTCTTCTTAATCTTTTCCGGGACGGGATAAACTTCCTTTAGCTGAACTTTCTCGTTTGCCATTTCTTTACCATACCTCCGTTTGTTTTTCCCTGTTACTGCCCAAATTAACGCCTACGCCCTATAATAAGACGCACCTACTGTCAAGAAATTTTTACGCTTTGCCCCCTGACCCGCGTTCAGATGACCTGTGGCAAAAAAAACACAGGCCTGTGGTCAGAAAGGGAGGCGCGCCCCCGCCTTATCGCCACCCCTGATTTGAAATCTTTTGCATTTACAAGCTATTAACCGTAAGCCCCCACCGTGGCACTTACCTTGCTTAAAAAAGAAAGGCGACAAGTGTTTCCGGCGGGTGGCAAGAAATGTCGAAAACCCCTTGACAGGGAAAGAGGCTTGTGTTAGCAAGCGGCCATCCGAAGGAAATATTCGCAAAGAAAGGGGGTGATGGGGCGCCCAGGTTCGTTTTTGAAAGGTTTTTTCAAGCGTCTAACAGGTGCTCCCCAGTCCACATGCCCGTGGGGGGCAAGTGAGAAACGGAAAAACACTTTTTAAGGAGGAAAAGGGATGAAGAAATTTACCGTAGTACTCATGGCGATGGCGATTGCCATGGCCTTTGCCATCCCCGCCGGCGCCCTGGACATTAAGGTCAACGGCCAGTGGTACATGGCGGGTTGGTATGCGAACAACCCCTCGCTCTTGGA
>DAORXN010000010.1:0-23203 GCA_035358955.1 Syntrophales bacterium
CCCCATCCCTCACAAACCGCGAAACCGCCTCCCGAGCCGTCATAACCTTGCCGTTCGGATTGTTTGCCATAGCGTGTACCTCCATTCTTGATTGATAAAGCTTCCCCCATCCTCACGTACGGCGAGGATGGGGGAGATAGGGGAGTTAGTGGCTCATTTTGCAGCCAGTTTTTTCTAAGGGAACTTCAACTTCTTTTGCCGGAATCATACCGGCATAAACCTCGAAGGCATGCTTGAAGAATTTGTTCTTCTTTGACATTTCAACGAACCAGAAGGGAACATGAGCTTGGTGATCACCTGCCCTCATGTACCAGGTGCCAGCGGGCCCGTCGTATGAAAGTCCTTCCCAGGCCGCAATGACTTTGGCCGGATCAAGGGAGTTCGCTTTCTTCACCGCTTCTGCCCAGAACATAGTGGCGGTGTAGGCTCTTCCTCGCAGCCCCGTAGGATAGTATCCTTTTTCTTTGTAAAACTGGGCAATGAAGGCACTATTTTTCTTGTTCGGTATAGATAGCGCGTACACTTCGGCCCCCATATCGCCGACAATGAGGTTATCATCCCCGAGGGATTGGACCACCACTTCGTCGTTCAGATAGTAGCCAAATATTTTCTGCTTCATCCCCATGGGTCGCCCTTGTTTAATGAGGAGAGTAAGGTCGTTACCCCAATTGGGGGTAAAGATGGCATCCGGCTTCGCGGCTATGATCTGGCTTACGTAAGGGGCGTAATCTTTTGTGCCGGCAGGATGGTATAGTTCGGCTACGATTTTCGTCTGCGGGCTTATCTCGGCCAACTTATCCTTGAAGGCGGAGACGGCTTCTTTACCGAAAGAGTAATCCTGGGCGATGATGGCAATGTTTTTATATCCTTTATTGGCCATCATAATTGCGATGGCGTAAGAACGGGTATCGGTGTTGCTCGTCACACGGAAGAAGTTCCGATTGCACTTATTCCCCGTCAAGCTCGCCGCTTCCATGCCATAGGTGAAAAAGATTACGTTTTCCCGTTTGGCCAATTCAGACATGGCGCCTCCAACAGAACTGCCAGTTCCACCGCAAAAGAACTTAACGCCTTCTTTTAGAATGAGATTTTGGGCCTTTCTCGAGGCGACATCGGGCTTAAGCTCGGAGTCGATAGGAATTACTTCTATCTTTTTTCCCAGCAAACCGCCCGCTTTATTGATTTGATTTGCCGCATAGCTAACCCCATCCAGGTAGCGCTCCCCTACATCTTTAAAGGTTCCCGAGAGGGGTTCCGTTACCCCAATCTTGATGGTGTCCGCGCCAAGAGCGAAGACTGGCCATAGAACGATTAATGTTACACCTACCCACAACCGCCAATAACCCTTTTTTTTCATGTTCAATACCTCCCTTTTTTTACCTGGTTAGACTTCCAGGTAGTTTTTTCTGATGTCATGGGCGTTGAGAAGGGCTTCGGTGTTACCCTCGAAAACAATCTTCCCCTTACCCATAACGTAAAACCGGTCCGCGATCTTGAGCGCTGCCTTGAAGTTCTGCTCTACCAATAGAATAGTTACGCCGGAATCACGCACTGAAGCCAGCATTTCCAGCACGTCTTTAACTATAAGGGGAGCAAGCCCCTCGGTAGGCTCATCTACGAGGATGAGACGAGGATTTCCCACCAGGGTGCGGGCCACGGTCAGCATTTGCTGCTCTCCACCGGAAAGGTATCCACCCTTGTTACCTTTTCTTTCTGCCAGGCGGGGAAAGCGTTCGTAAATTTTTTCTATGGTCCACACGTTTTTTGCGTCTTCGTTCTTCTGGCCCGGTTTTAGACCCATGATGAGATTTTCGTGAACGGTCAAACTGCGGAAAATGCGGCGATCTTCTGGGACGTATCCTACACCTAGGCGGGCAATCTCATGGGGTGTTTTCCCTACGAGTTCTTGGTCTTGGAAGATAATCGACCCCTCTTTGGGCCTAACGATGCCCATGATGCTTTTCAAGGTCGTCGATTTACCGACCCCGTTTCTTCCCAGTAAACAAACCACTTCTCCTTCTTTCAACTCCAAATTTACCCCGTGAAGAATGTGGCTTTTCCCATAATAGGTATGGATTTCTTTCACTTGTAGCATGGTTCCTTAACCTTCCCCGAGATAGGCATCTTTTACCTTCTGATCTGTTCGAATCTTTTCCGGCACATCCGACGCGATGATGGTTCCATAATGAAGGACAGAAATAATGTCCGCCAGTGAAAAAACCACGTCCATGTCGTGTTCTATTATTAAAAGTGTGCGTCCGGCCGTGACGCGGTCTATTAATTTGATCGCCTGCTCCGTCTCTTCCCTCGTCATGCCGGCGGTAGGTTCGTCTAAAAGGATCAACTCTGGCTCGGTGGAAAGGGCGATGCCGAGCTCGAGAGCCCTTTGCTGCCCGTAGGAAAGGGCGCTCGCTGGAATATCCTTCACCTCGGAAAGCCCCACATTTTCCAAGATGGCTTCGGTCTTTTCCACCAACTCACGGTTTCTTTCTGGGCGCTTAAAAAAATTGTAGCGAAGTCCGAAGCGCGACCTAACACCGGTCATAACGTTTTCGAAGACCGTAAGCTCATGGAACACATTGGTTATTTGAAAAGATCTGGCCATTCCCATCCGGTTCAGAATATGGGGCGCTTTTCCTGCTATGTTTTCGCCGCGAAACATTATACTGCCCGAGGAGGGCTTGTATTTACCGCTTATTATGTTGAAGAGGGTGGTTTTCCCGGCGCCGTTGGGCCCAATCAAGGCGTGACGTTCTTTCTCTTTAATTGTTAGATTGACCCCCGATAGCACCTGGAGACCAGAAAAGTCTTTGTGAATATCAATTAATTCCAAATATCCCGTCATGATTCACTTCCCTCCACCACCACGGACCGATTTTTAGCAAGTCGCTCCCTAATATCCATGATCAGACCTGACAATCCTCCGGGAATAAACAGCACCATGAAGATGAAGATGAGACCCATAAATAGGGGCCATCGATCTGTAATATCACTTAGATAGTTCTGCAGAATTATATAAACGAAGGTGCCCAGTATAGGTCCCCAGAAGGTTTTTGTGCCTCCTACGAAGGTCATGAGCAGAATGATCGTGGTCATTTCCACGCTGATGGCCGAAATGGAGACAAAGCGAAAGTGTAAGGTGTAAAAAGAACCCGCCAGACCGGCCAGGGTGCCGGTAAATATGAACAGGATCAACCGGGATAGGTTCGTGCTGTAGCCGACAAACTTCATCCTCTCCTCGTTTTCCCGCATGAGCAAAACCGTTTTCCCCATCGCGGTCTTGGTAAAGAACCAGGAAAAGAGAATGGCCACCCCAATCACGATGAGGGTTAGGTAGTAGAACGTCTGGACTGATTCCACCGGAATTTTGGCGATGATGACGTTGAGTACCGGCCTTGGCACGCTGAGACCATCGTCGCCCCCGGTGATAGAGTGCCATTTTGTAGCGACGGCATAAAAAAGGGCATTGAAGGCCAAGGTAAGAAGGGCAAAGTAAGATCCCTTATGCCTAAGGAGCAGGCTTCCTATGATGGCGCTGGCCAAAAAGGCGGAGAAGACGCCCATGACCACCGCCGTCAATAACCCGATTCCCTCCAGATGAATGATGGCAATGCCCGTAACGAAAGCGGCCAACCCGAAAAACATGGCATGGCCGAAGGAAAGAAGCCCGGCGTATCCTAAAAGGAGATTGTAACTAACCGCATAAAGGGCAAAAATTACGATCTCCGTTACCATGTTCAAATGATACTTTTTCAAAATGAAGGGCAAGATGAGAAGTACCAATACCACCAAAATATTTGTAATCAAACGTTTCGCATTATTCATCACTGTTCCTCACCAAAAAGTCCTGAAGGTTTAACTATGAGAACTATCACCATAAGTAAGTATACTAACGCGATGGATAGTTTTGGGATGAGGAGCACTCCGAACGATTGAAGTTCTCCAATGAGCAAGGAAGCTATGACTGCCCCCGCGAGGCTTCCAAACCCCCCCACGACTATCACTACGAAGGCATCAACCAAGATATCATTGGCCATGCCTGGGTAGGTTGAGAGCAGAGGGCCGGCAATTACACCGGCAAATCCAGAAAGGGCGGTCCCGAAAGCAAAGACCCCCATGAAAACGAGAGGCACATTGATGCCGAGGGCATCCACCATCTCATTATCGTTTACGGCGGCCCGGATTACGATGCCCAACCTGGTTTTCTGGAGGATTAAGGCCAAGATAATGGCGACCAGGGCGCCGCAGGCAAAAACGAAGATCCGGTATACCGGATAGGTGATGCCTAAGAGCTGAACTGTTTCTCCCAGGAAACCGCTTATATTTACCGACAGAGGGTAATTCCCCCAGTACCACTTGACGAGCTCGGTTATGACGTAGGCCAGACCGAAGGTGAGGAGGAGTTCAGAAACGTGGCCGTATACATGCACCCGGCGGAGAAGGAATCTTTCCGTTAAGGCCCCGATCACGAAAAGGGCAAGAGGGCACAGAATCATGGGCAGCCATAGTTGGCCACCCGTGTGCAGCATTAAGGTATATGAGAAGTAAGCGCCTAACATGTACATGGCCGCGTGAGCAAAGTTGAGAACATTCATCATACCGAAGACGAGTGTAAGACCGGCCGAAACGAGGAATAGGAGACCTGCATAGGCAAGCCCGTGAAGAAAGAAGACCGAAATTTCAGACATGTATTTACCCTCCGCCTGTAATTTACGCCGTTTTAGTTTACCGAGGACTGTATATAACCATGAAACACTTAACTGCCCTGTTTCCCATCGATTCTCCATAGTGGGGGATATTCGAGTCGAAATAGATGCAATCGCCTTCTTCCAATATAAATTCGCTATCTCCAAAATAAAATCTCATGGTGCCTTCTAAGACGTATAGAAGCTCCTCTCCTTCATGCTGGAAAAGGCCTCTTTTTTTTCTCTTGGGGGGGAGCGTTAATATAAAAGGCTCCATGGCCTTGTCTGGAAAATTGTAAGCTACCGCTTCGTAAGAGTAGCCGAAAGCTATTCCGTCACGGGCAATCAAGGGCCTTTCGTTTTTTCTTACAATACTGAAGGATTTCTTTTCTAACTTGTTTTCCCCCAAAAGTTCTGAAATGGTGGTGCCCAACACCCGGGCAACCCTTCCCAAAGTGGAGACGGGGGGGGCTTTCTCCGATTTCTCCACCCGGGAAAGATACCCTTTAGAGAACCCGGTCATAGATGAGAGCTCATCCAGGGTTATCCCTTTTTCCGTCCGAAGCTTCTTTATTCTTCGGCCTATTTCCGCTTCATTGAAATTTGGCTCTCCAGGCATGTGGATCCCTTTATTTCCTGTTGGGAAACAATGTTTCATAAAAGGAAACTATTGTCAAGCTATTTTTTTATTTCCTTGATTGCATGGGTAAAGATTGATAATCAAAAAGGCTGTGAGGGTTTATTGATGAAATTGTCTATTAGAGCAAAGTTGCTTTTGGCTTACTTCTTCGGGGCCTTGCTCATGGTATCCACGAGCGGGTACGCCGTATACCGTCTGTACGATCTCACTCGGAAGGCCGACTTTATAATCAACAACTATTTTGAGATCGTGGAAACTTCGAGAAATATGATGGATACGCTGCTAAGCATGGAGGGGTCGGCCAAAAAGTATTTCGTTCTCAAAGATTCTGAGATAGCCGGCCTTTACTGGGCAAGCAGCAGGGAATTTGACCGATATCTTGAGTCCCTAAATTTCACCGATGGGGAGAGAAAAGATGAAATCGCAGAGTTAAAGAAGGAAAAGGAGGGTTACGATCATTTGTTTTCGAACCTAACGGGTAAGTTAGGAGAAAACAAGGACTTGGATGTTAGGCGCGCCTTTTCCCAGGAGGCAGATCCCATCATGGATGAGATGGTGGGGATTTTAAAGCGGTGGGAAAAGCGGGGAGAAGTGGCAATTAATCGAGGTCTGAGGGAAATTAATCGAAAAAGTGCCGAATCCATGCGCATAACGGCCGCCATCTCCGCCTTTAGCTTGTTATTGGGCTTGTCCTTTGCCATCGCCATTATCATTAACATTTCCCGGCCGGTTAAGACATTGAAGGGGGCGGCACTCAAAATAGGAGAGGGCATCTTCGATACTCGAGTGGATATGGATCGGAGCGATGAAATCGGTCATTTGGCCAAAGCCTTCAATTTCATGGCGGAACGATTGAAGGAGTTAGAGTCTCTATATTTAGATGCCAGTCCCCTTACAGGACTGCCGGGGAATTTGGCCATCGAGCGGGAAATCAATCGAAGATTGAGGATGGGAATAAAATTTTCCTTGTGCCATGTGGATCTGGACAATTTCAAACCTTTTGCCGATTCTTACGGTTATGCTTGGGGGAGCGAAGTGATCAAGGAAACGGCTTCGATTATACAAGATGCAAAGAAAGTGGAAGGGAAGCCGGAAGACTTTATCGGCCACATCGGGGGAGATGATTTTGTCCTCGTAGCCGATCCGGACCGGGCATTGCGAATGAGTGATTATATCGTGCGCTGCTTTGCCGAGAGGACTTATCGTTTTTATTCGGAGGAAGAAAGGGCCAGGGGTTATATATTAGCCCGGGATAGGAAAGGGGAGGTGCAGAAATTTCCCTTGGTTACGATCACTATTTCGATCGTGACAGACGACGGAACTTTATACAAAAATGCCGTGGAGATGGCACGGGCAGTGGCGAGGGTTAAGGAATTTGGCAAGACCATGCCGGGTAGCAACTTTGTCACGAAGGAGGAGATGTTGAAGTGCGGATGGGAAGATGGACGGTAATGGCTTTGGTTGTTTTCATGTTTTCCTGTGCCTCGCCAACGAAGGCACCTATCGAAGGCCCTCGGGAAGAGGGAAAAAGCGCAGGGGCCTTTTTTAGGCGAGGGGTAGAGGAATTGCGAAGCGGTGATTACCTCCATGGACGTGTAACGCTTGATAAATTCTTGCACGAACATGCCACGAGCGAGCTTGCGCCTTACGTGGAAGTCTATCTAAAGCTCCTCAATGAAATAGACGCCATGAAGGCCATCAACGAGCAGGATCAAAGGGAAATAGAACGGCTTCGGCGGGAACTTCAGGAGGCCAAACTGGATCTAAAGCGAAGTCAGGAAAAGTATCAAAAAGAAATCGACGAGTTAAAACGCGATTTGGAATACTTAAGGGAGCTCGATATCGAACTTCAGCGCCGGAATAGATCTATTAGGTAACGCGATGTAAATGGTCCAAGGCCAGGGCAATCCCTAAGGCGGTTTTGCTATCCTTAATCGTCCCGTTTTTGATGAGGGCCCATGCCTCGTCCGGTGCCAAGCGGATGGTACGGATGACCTCATCGGCATCCGGCTTGAGGGGGGCGTAAGTGAGATGGGAAGCGAGAAAATAATGCATGAACTCGTTTCCGTAACCGGGGATGAGATAACCGGCAAACAATTTTATGAGGTTTCCGGCCCGGAAACCGGTTTCTTCCCGAAGTTCCCGCTGCATGCATTCTTCCGGTGTTTCGTCAGGATGGTCCATCGTCCCCGCCGGGATTTCGATGAGCTCCTCTTTGACGGCATGGCGATACTGACGCAGGAGAAGAAAATTGCCCTTCTCATCGATCGGTACCGCGGCCACGCAGGGTTTATGATCTATCCAGCTTAGGCGTGTCGTCCTCCCGTTGGGTAGAACTACCTCGTCCTCGTGGACGGAAAAAATGCGGCACCGGTAGAGTTTGTTTTTACTCATATACGCTTCATGATGGAAAGCAGGCGCTCTTCGATGAGCTCCTTGGGCTGGACACCGATTAAACGATCCACCAGTTTCCCGTCCCGGAAGATAAGGATGGTGGGGATGCTCCGAATATCGTATTGGGAGGCAGTAAGGGGATTTTCCTCCACGTTTAATTTGAAGAAATGGGCGCAACCCGCATATCGGACGGCAAGTTCGGCAAAGATGGGTTCCATCATGCGGCACGGCATGCACCAGTTAGCCCAGCAATCCACTACGGCTATTTGCTGGGAATGAATCACTTCCCGCAGGAAAGAAAGATCCGTTACTTCTGTGGGTTTTGCCGCCTTACCTTCGATGACGAGAGGTACCCCGCACTTTCCACATTTTGGCCGCTCGTGAATGCGACTTTCGGGTATCCTGTTTTTGACACCACAGGCCAGGCAGGCGATGATTATCTCGTCCAGATAGGCACCACACCTACCACAGGAAGGCTTGGATTGGAGATGATCCCGGGGGATCCTATTTTTCGTGCCGCAATGAAGGCAGCGGACTATTATTTCTTTCGCATCCATAAGGCGTGTTTCCTTGCCGTTTCCCTGTAGTTTATTATAGGTACCATCCCGTTTATGTCAACGTTAAAGCCCTTCGGGGCTCACTATCTTACCTGCCACTGCCGAAGCAGCCGCTACCGCGGGATTGGCAAGATAGACTTCGCTTTCCGGATGCCCCATCCGTCCGATAAAGTTTCGGTTGGTGGTAGCGATGGCCCGCTCTCCCCGGGCCAGGATGCCCATATGCCCACCCAGACAGGCCCCACAGGTTGGGGGGCTTACTATTGCCCCTGCCTCAAGGAAGATCTCTATTAGGCCTTCTTTCAGGGCCGCTCGGTATACTCGCGGGGTGGCCGGTACAATGATCAGGCGCACGTAGGGATGGGCCTTCCTGCCCTTGAGTACTTCCGCTGCCTGTCGTAGGTCTTCGATGCGCCCATTAGTACAGGAACCGATGTAAGCCTGGTCGATGGTAATAGAATCCAATTCGCCCACCCTTTTTACATTGGAGGGTAAATGGGGGAGCGCGACCTGGGGTTCCAGGCGGGAGACGTCTATTTCCATGACCGACACGTAAGTGGCATCGGCATCGGATTCATAGAATCGATAAGGCCTTTTCGCCCGTCCCTTCACGTAATTCTGGGTTTTTTCGTCGGGGGCAAAAATACCGTTTTTTCCCCCTGCCTCGATGGCCATGTTGGCCATGGTGAATCTATCTGCCATGGGCAGGTCCCTTACGGCTTCGCCGGTGAACTCCATGGCCTGGTAAAGGGCCCCGTCTACCCCGATCTGGCCGATGATGTGGAGTATAAAATCCTTCCCTCCCACCCATTTCTGTCTTTTGCCGTAAAGGATGAATTTAATCGTCGCAGGGACCTTGAACCACAATTCGCCGGTCAGCATGGCGGCGGCCAAGTCTGTACTTCCAACCCCCGTGGCAAAGGCGCCTAAGGCGCCGTAAGTGCAAGTGTGACTATCGGCGCCGACGACGAGATCTCCCGGCAAGACGAGCCCCTCTTCCGGCAGGAGGGCATGTTCGACTCCACAATGGCCGCCTTCATAGTAATGAGTGAGGTTCTGCTTCCGGGCAAATTCCCTTATGTATTTGCATTGCTCCGCCGAAGCGATATCCTTGTTGGGCGTGAAATGGTCGAGAACGAAGATAACCCGGTCTTTGTGGAACACCTCTTTTCCCCCGGCGTTGAGGAATTCGCGAATGGCAATGGGGGCGGTGATATCGTTGGCCAGGGCGACGTCTATCTTTGCATTGATCAACATGCCGGCATGGATTTCCGTCAGGCCCGTATGGTCTTTTAAGATCTTTTCCGTGATGGTCATTCCCATGTTCTCTTCCCCCCTTTTAATCCCTGATGGATACTTTTTTAATGTTGCCCTTTAGCCATTCCAGGCGGTTTAAGGCATTTATGTATGCCAGGGCGGAAGCCACGAGCACATCGGGATGGGCACCCCGTCCGACGACGGAATGGTCATTGTATCTCAATTGAACCGTCGCTTCTCCTAAGGCATCTGTTCCTTTCGTTACCGCATCTACGGCATACCTGACAAGGGGGTAATCGGTTTTCGTAATTTTCCGGATGGCGGCAAAGGTGGCATCCACCGGTCCGACGCCGAATCCCGCGTCGAGGATCTCTTCTTGATCGATTTGCATCCGAATTACGGCCGTCGGGACGGCTACATTGCCGCTCACCACATTGAGGTACAGGAGTTTATACTTGTCCTTCGCCCTGAAGACCTCTTCGAAGAGAATGGCTTCCAGGTCCTCGTCGAATATCTCCTTTTTTACATCGGCAAGCTCTTTGAACCGGGTCATAACCTTGTTCAATTCATCGGGTGTGAGTTTGTAGCCCATTTTCTTCAAATGTTCGGACACGGCATGCCGCCCTGAATGTTTGCCCAGCACAAGCTGCGTATCGGAGATACCCACTTTCTCCGGTTTTATGATCTCGTAGGTTATTTTTTCCTTGAGCAAGCCGTCTTGATGAATACCCGATTCATGGGCAAAGGCGTTGGCACCGACGATGGCTTTGTTCGGTTGCACTTGCAGTCCCGTAATCTGGGTGAGGAGTTTAGAGGTCTGAAATATCCTTTCGGTGTGGATCCCTGTTTTTACGCCGTAGATATCCTTTCTCGTCTCCAGCGCCATAACCACTTCTTCCAGCGCGGCATTTCCCGCCCTTTCCCCGATACCGTTGACGGTGCATTCTACTTGACGCGCCCCGTTTTGAATCGCCATGAGAGAATTTGCCACGGCCAGTCCTAAATCGTTGTGGCAGTGCACGGAGACAATGGCCTTTGATATGTTCTTTACGTGGGAGATTATGTAGGCAATGAGACGCCCGTATTCATCGGGTGTTGCATAGCCAACAGTATCGGGTATATTCACGGTGGTAGCACCGGCTTCGATTACCGCTTCGAGAATCTGGCAGAGATAGTCCCAATCCGTGCGTGTCGCATCCATGGGAGAAAATTCCACATTGTCCGTATATCTACGGGCGTATGCTACCATCTTCCTCGCCTCTTCCAATACCTCTTCCCTCGTTTTGCGGAGCTGGTACTTCAGATGGATGTCGGAAGAAGAGAGAAATACGTGCAGGCGTGGATGGGCAGCGGAAGATATAGCTTCCCAGGCGCGGTCAATATCCTCGTAATTGGCCCTGGCTAAGGCGGCGATTTGAGGTCCTCTTATTTCCCTCGCGATCTGTTGAACGGATTGGAAGTCGCCATCCGAGGCTATGGGGAAACCTGCCTCGATGATATCCACCCCCAGGGCTTCCAGTTGACGGGCAAATCTTAATTTCTCGTCGGGGTTCATGCTGGCGCCAGGCGATTGTTCCCCGTCCCTTAAAGTAGTATCGAAGATGTAGATGCGATCCTCCTTCTTTTTCATTTCCCTTTTCTCTCCTTTCTTTCAAAAATAAAAAGGCCATGGGTTTTTCGCCCATGGCCTTCAAGTAAAGTTCTTTTTCCTTTGCTCAAGAACTGCCTGAAGACAACGGGCGGCAGTTACCGTTAAGCAAGCTAAGCAACAAGGAAATGGTGTAAATATGCCCGTTCGCCTTCATTCTGGTCACCTTTTAAAAAACCCATATTAGATTGGCTCTTTCTTGTCAAGAACTTTCTTCCATTATTTCCTTGACGCTGGTTGATTTAAGTGTTTATTGAAAGTTGTTTTCCCTGGAAAAGGGGCTCAAAATTTTTCGTCTACTATTTTTAAACGGAGGGACGTTATGAACATAGGACGCTTAATAGAAGATAACATCAAAAGGTTTGGCGAATACGATTTCATCTGCCATGAGGACCGGTGGTATACCAATGTGACGATTAACAAGCAGGTAAATCGCTTGGGTAATGCATTGAAAAAGTTGGGTATTAAAAAGGGGGACCGCGTTGGTGTTCAATTGCCCAATTGCCCGGAGCTCGTTCAGACCTTCTATGCGACCTTTAAAATCGGGGGTATCCTCGTCCCCCTCAACCCGGCTCTGAAGACGGAAGATTTATCCTACATTTACCGGGATGCGGGTCTTGCGGCCCTCATCAGTGCCCCCGATTACTGGGAGACGATAAAGCAAGCCCGCGAGGGGGCCCAAGAGTTGAAGTATGTAATTATGGTAGGGGAAAACATCCCGGCGGGCACCCTCGCCCTGAAGGAAATCACGGCTTTAGCATCGGAGGAGTTGTCCCTCGAGGAAACGGATAACGACGATACGGCGGTGATGATTTACACGGCCGGCACTACCGGTGTTCCGAAAGGGGTGATGCTCACCCACTATAATTGGTACAGCCACGTCTCCGGTTATTATGAAACGGTGCTGCTCGATGCGTGGGGGGTGAGGGTAAAGGCGATGGTGAATGGGAAGGAGACCGAGGTCTTCGGTATCGACCGCAACCGGGTCTCCCTCATTACGTTACCGCTCTTTCATGGTTATGGGGTCTTTGCCCTGAACCTCGAATTCTTGACGGGTGGAAAGCTCGTGTTAGTGCCGAGGTGGAATCCCGAAGAGGCCATGGCCTGTATTGAAAAGTATAAGGTTACCGATTTCCGAGGTGTGCCTACCATGTACATTCAGATTCTCAACCATCCGGCGGCGCCGAAGTACGATTTGAGTTCCCTTAAGATGTGCATTTGTGGTGCCGCTCCCATGCCGCTGGAAGTGGCGCGCCTATGGAAGGAGCGTTACGGAGTCGATATCTGGGAGGGCTACGGCCTGAGCGAGGCAACCACTGTGAATTGCGGCAATGCGGCGGAAAACCGGCCTCCCAAATATGGATCGATAGGGAAATGCTATCAAAAAGCCAACACCATCCAGATACTTGATGATGATGGCAACATACTGCCTCCCGGTCAGGTGGGGGAGATTTGTATTAAAGGCCCCGCCGTGATGAAGGGCTACTGGAACAAACCGAAAGAGACGGCCGAGGCGATCAGGGATGGGTGGCTCCATACGGGAGATGTGGGATACATGGATGAGGACGGTTACCTTTACATTACGGACAGAAAAAAAGACCTCATCATCAGGGGGGGAGAAAACATTTATCCCAAAGAGATCGAAAATATCCTCCATACCCATCCCGCCGTCCTGGAGGCGGGGGTAGTGGGTATGCCGGATCCCGTTTACGGGGAGGCGGTAAAGGCATTTGTCGTTCTTAAGACGCCGGGGGCAGTCACGGTGGAAGAACTGATGGATTTCTGCCGGGAGAAACTGCCTGCTTATAAGAGACCTAAGGTGATACGCATCTTGGATGCGCTGCCCAAAAGCGCCGTGGGGAAAATCCTGCGAAGGGAGTTGAGAAACATCGATTGAGGGAGGTTAGTCCTCGATCGCGGGCAGGTAGAGTTGAAAAACGGTTCCTTCGCCGGGGGTGGAGGTGACAGCAATGTGGCCTTCATGGTTTTTCAGGATCGAATAAGTCACCGCTAGGCCCAGCCCCACCCCCCGGCCGCGACTACCTTTGGTGGTGAAATAAGGGTCAAAGATCCGGGGTAGGTCTTCTTCCTTTATCCCCGTGCCTGAGTCGCGAAACGAAACCCTTACGTATCTTCCCGGTTTTAGGATGCCCGTTTCCTCTTCCTCGGTGGTATTTTCCGCCTTAACTTCTACCCGTCCCCCGTCGGGCATGGCATCAAGGGCATTCTGCAGAATGTTTTCAAATACCTGATAGATCTGTTTGGCATCCACATTCACCGTCCACAGGTCGGGGGGGATAGAGATACGATACTCGACCCCATCTTTCGTTTTCGCCTTTAGCGCCCTCATAAGGATAGGTTCGAGCTTTTCCGGATGGCGCACGGGATATCCACCCTTGGCGAAGGTGATAAGCTTATGGGCGAGCTCTTTGGCCTGCAGACCCGCCTTTTCTGCAATGGCCAAGCCTTCTTCCAGGATCTTGTCTTCCTCATCGGCCGATAATTTGGCGAGGAATATGTTGCGGAGGATGGCGGTAAGGAGGGCGTCGAAATCCTGGGCCACACCGCGGGCAAAGGTGCCTAAGGATTCAAGCTTCTTCATGCGAATAAGCTCATCTTCCGCCCGTTTTCTGTCGGTTATATCTTCCAGCGTCTCGATGGCCCCCGCCATCCTTCCCCGGGAGTCCCTTATCGCGGCAGCCGTTATGTGTACCCATCTGCCATGGGCACCAAATCCCGGGAAAAATTCCGTCGCCTCGTAGGCTTCCTTTAAGGGGATGGAGGGGGTAATGCGGTCGGAATACCACTTTTCACCTTCCGATAGCTTTTCGTCCACAATAAGATCGGCCAGGCAAGGGCGGGGGGCACGATAGAAGGCTTGCCAATGGTTACTCGTTCCAATTATCTGTTTTGTCTTAACGCCGCTCAATAATTCCAGCGCCTTGTTCCAGTATAAAACCCGGTGTTTGTGGTCAATGACAAAGGTCGGAATGGGCAAGCCCTGGATGATGCTGCGCATCATCCGCTCCTGTTCCGCTCGTTGCCAGAGGGCATACCCCAAACTTAAGAAAGCCGTGATGGCAGCGCCAAGAAGGAAGGCGATTAGGATATTCATGCTCACGCCCAAAGGGGTACCCCTCAGGGGGGGGTATTCCCGCTCAGCGTTTGCTATAGCACATCAAACTTTACTTGGAAACTACGGGGTGGGAAATTTTTTGGCGAGGTAGGCTTCTTTAACAATTTTTACCGCCTCATCCACACTTATGTCACCCGTATTGAGGACGAGATCGTAGTGGGCGGGGTTCGTTACATCTTCGTGAAAATACTTCATGATGAAGGCACTTCGGTCGTTATCCGTTTTGATGATATAGGCCTTCGCCTCATCGTAACTTAAGCCCCTGTTCTGCATGACGTGGGCGATCCTCTTTTCCAAGGGGGCAATGAACCGGATGCGGAAGATCTTTTCCGGTGGCAGGATGAATTGGGCCCCACGTCCCATAATGATGGCATTGCCATACTCCCCCGCCCCGGCCCGGATGACTTTGATGAGGTGTTGGAGATAGACATCCGGCCAGAGGTGGCGGGCGGTGAAGAAAGACTGGATCCAACTGTCGAGCATGGAAATCTTCTTTTCATCGAGCATACTTACCACTTTCTCGCTCATGTTCACGCTTTCGGCGATGCGGGCGATAATCTGTGAGCCGATGAGGTCCATCTTCAATTCTTCGGCGAGTTTTCGGCAGATTTCGCTTGCCCCCGCCCCCGCTTCCCGGGAAACGGTGATGCAAGGTCGGTATTTTTTGTCCTTTCTCTCACGGCGCCATTTTTCCAACTGGTTTTCCAATGCCTTGCGGTCCGCCTCGAGGTCCTTAATGGTATAATCTCTCGTGAAATCGGGGCAATTCATGCTAATTCTGTCAAATGTGGCAGAATATCTCTTTTGGCAGTATTGCCGCCAGGCACAGATCACGCATAAACGTTTATCCATGGCCATAAACAGTCACCTCCTTTTTTTCCGCCCCCTTTAAGGCTTCGAAGCCGGCAACGATATCGAGTAATTCTTCCGTGATGGTCATCTGTCGTTGCCGGTGAAACATAACGGTAAGTTCCTGAATCCTTTCCTCGATGTTTTTCTCCGCATTCTGCATGGCCGCCAGGCGGCTTGCGTTCTCGCTGGCCAATGACTCGGCAAAGGCGCGGTAGAGAGAAACGAAGAGATATTCCTTGACGAGGCTGGTAAAGAGGGTATCCCATTTTATCGTATAAATGGGCAGCACCCGCGAAGGCCATTTCGCCTTTTCCATTTTTTTGAGCCATCTCTGATCGATGGGTAGGAGGGTCAGGGTGCGGGGGCGATACGTGGCACCGGATTGGTATTCGTTGTAGAAAAGGTAAATGTGATCGATCTGGCGGCGAAAGTACCAATCTTCGATGATCATGATGAGGTCCTGAACCATGGGGGTAATGCCACCCACGGAGTTGGGCATGGAGAGGGTTTCTATGATCTCCTGTCCTCCGTCTAAGAGATAGCCTTCTATTCTCATTCCCAGGGCGATGACGTACCTGTCCTCTGCCGGTACCCCCGTTGAAGCCATTTCCTCGAGGGCATGATGGGCTATGTTTTCGTTCAAGGGGCCGCAGAGCCCCTGGTCGGAACCAAATACGATCGCGCCGATGCGTTGGGGCGGTCCACTGAGGCGGGCACTAATCTCCGGGGGGTGATATTTGAGGACTACATGGAATCCCATTTCCACCGAGCGGTTGTAATCGGCAAGCGATTCCACGGCCCGCTGGTACTGTCGTATGCTTACCGCCGCCAGGGCCTTCATGGTTTTCACCACGGAGTGCAGATCTTGGGCGCTCTTGATTTTTCTCTTCAGGGCTTCCATCGTCTGCATAAGATCACACCACTTTCTCGGCAATTTTCAGGATGGCTTCCATATCTGTCGTGGTCATCTTTTCGCCCCTTTCAATGCGCTGGCATACATCCGCCGCTTCTTCCCTCACGGCCATTCTTACCTTTGCTTCCGCTTCGAGGACCTTTTCGATGGGTATTTTGTCCATTGCCCCACCGGTTACGGCGATAAGGGACGCAATTTGTTCGGACGCCGGCATGGGCTTGTATTGGGGTTGCTTTAAAATTTCCCTGATTCGCCAACCCCTTTCAAGGACCCTTCGGGTGGCTTCGTCCAGGCGCGTACCGAAACGGGAGAAAGACTCAAGTTCTTCGAACTGTGAATATGAGAGCCTCAAATCTCCTGCCACGAGGCGATACGCCGGAAGCTGGGCTTTTCCGCCCACTCTGGATACCGATTTCCCCACATCCACGGCCGGAAGGATGCCTTTCTGGAAGAGGCGGGGGGTGAGGTAGATTTGACCGTCCGTAATGGAGATGAGATTAGTGGGGATATAGGATGAGATATCTTGGGCTTCCGTCTCTACGATGGGGAGGGCTGTGAGGGAGCCGCCGCCCCTTTCTTCCCGTAGGTGGGTGGAACGTTCGAGTAAGCGGGAATGGATGTAGAAGATATCTCCGGGGAAGGCCTCCCTTCCAGGTGGGCGACGTAAAAGCAAAGAAAGCTCGCGATAAGCGCGGGCGTGACAGGTGAGGTCGTCGTAAACGACAAGGACATCCCTTCCCCTTTCCATGAAGTATTCGCCCATGGAAGTGGCGGCATAAGGTGCGATAAACTGCAATCCCGGTACGTCTTCCGCCGTGGCGGCTACGACGATACAATAAGGCATGGCCCCGTGTTCCCTTAGGTCTGCCACGACCTTGGCTACGTCCGAGGCTTTTTTCCCGATGGCCGTGTAAATGCAGATAACATCCTTATCCCGCTGATTGATGATAGTATCGATGGCAATGGCCGTTTTCCCCGTTTGCCTGTCTCCCAAGATGAGTTCTCTTTGCCCTCGACCGATGGGGATCAGGGCATCGACCACCTTGAGCCCCGTCTGAAGCGGCACGGTAACAGGGGCGCGGACCATGACGGGTGGCGCCTCTCTTTCCGCAGGATACCTACGGATGGATCTGACATCCCCCAACCCGTCTAAGGGCCGACCCAAGGCATCCACTACCCGGCCCAGAAGATCCTCGCCCACGGGGACATCGAGGACCCGTCCCGTTCTACGCACCTCTACCCCGGCCCTTAAGTGCTCAGTCGGTCCTAAAAGAATGAGGCCTATTTCATCTGGATCAATGTTGAAAACGTAACCCAAGGTGTTTCCCGGGAAGCGTACAATCTCCTCCGCCTTGACATGGGGCAGCCCCCAGGCACGGACGATACCTTGCCCGATAAAGTGTACGACTCCTACTTCTCGTTGGTTTACCCGAGGGTATTCTTCTTCGATGAGACGATCCATGAGATTGAAGGTGTCTTCGAGGGTGGTATACAGAACCTTCTCGTCCGTCAGCTCTACCTTCATAAGCGATCCCCTTTTCGGTCAGGCCCTGACCCTGGCTTCCTCCAGCAGGGCCCGGGTAAAAGTTTCTTCCAGATTTTCCAAATAATCCCCTATACTCCAAGCGAGCTTGTAGCCATGCGTTCTCAATTCGATGCCGGCGATGGCCTCCTCGAGTGTTTCAAATCTTACCTCTGGCAAGATGCCCCCTTCCCCATCTGAAAAAGCCGCCCGAATCTCTGCCTGAATGGCAGGAGAAAGGGGGAAGGCGCTTTGCACCACGATTCGGCCACCCGACTGTTGGATTGCTTCTTTGAGCTTTTTTCTTTCGTCTTCGCTCAAGTCCTGGAGGCGACGAAGGAAAACCTTCGCCATCTTTTCTTCCAGCTCTGCGTCGGCCATGGCGGACAAAATGCGGCGTGCCAGGGTGTAGGTTTGCCTTCCCACGCGCTGGCTTAAGTCCTGGAGAAAAGACTCCTTTTCCTTTTTCAAGGTTTCCTGCCAGCGTGACCGGATGGCGTCTACATCGGCCCGCGCTTTTTCGAGGAGCTCCTTCTTTTTTGCCTCTGCCGCCTGGACCATCTGATTTAATAGCTCTTCCTGTTTTTCTGCCAGCAGGCGGTTCTTCTCTTCGTAATGGGCGGCCAGGGTTTCCGCTTCCTTTCTCAATCGCTCAGCCTCCTCAAAACGGGAGACGATCATATTTTCTCGTCGGTCCATGGCTTGGATGATGCGACCATAGAGAAATCGTTTGAGGAGATAGACAAGGATGAGAAAGTTCACAATCTGGGCCAGAAAGACGAACCAATCGATGTGCATGGTTTATCCCCCCATTTTTTTGACGACAAAGTTCCAGAATGGATTGGCAAAGACGAGAATCATGGAAATGACGAAGCAGTAAATGGCAATGGATTCAATCATCGCCAGGCCCACAAACAGGGTACGAGTGATGGAGTTCCTCTCATCGGGTTGTTGGGCAATGGAGCTCAGCGCGGAATGAACGGAACGCCCCTGGCCCAGGGCAGGTCCGATGGAACCTACGGCCATGCAAAGGGCCGCCGCAATGATGGAGGCAATGGCTACATTGATGTTTTCCATAAGCTTTCCTTCCTTTCTCTTTATTTTTCTGCCTTCTCGTGACCCTCTTCATGCGTCTGCGTCGCCGAGGCGATATAGACCATGGCGAGGATCGAGAAGATATACGCTTGGATCAAGCCGATAAGCAGACCTAAGGCCTGCATGACAATGGGGAAGAAAAACGGTGTTACCGAAAGGAGGATGGCGATGACCTTCTCGTGACTCATGATATTGCCGAAGAGACGAACGGTAAGGGCGAGGGTTCTCGAAAGCTCGCCCATGACGTGAAAGGGAAAGAAAATGAACGTGGGACGAAAATATTCCTTCACGTATTCCTTGACGCCCTGCTTGGTGATGCCAAAGATAGGCACGGCGATAAAAACACAGATGGCCAGGGCGGCGGTGGTGGTAAGTGATGAGGTAGGGGGCACATAACCGGGCACGACGGCCAGCAGATTGGCAAGCGCAATAAAGAGAAAGAGGGTGCCGACAAAGGGCAGGTAATGTTCTGCCTCCCCTTTACTTATTTCGTTAATCTCGGATCTGATGGAAGAAACCACCACTTCGAGGAAGTTTTGCCACCGGGTACAGTGGATGGTAGGCGATAATTTTCGTGTGACGAGCCAGGAGCCGATGACGAGAAGGAGCATAACCAACCAGGTGTAAACGATGGTAGCATTCAAGGTGATGAATTTCCACTGCCAGAAAATGACCTGATCGGGGCTAATCTGGGAAATATTCATGATTTCCATTTTTTTTCTTCCTCCCTTTAAGGACAAGACTTAAGTGTTTTTACGCCTCCCAGTTGCCGTTTTAAGAATTCACGGGCGATGAGAAAACCCACGACGGCGAAAGAAAGTCGCATCTGATGGCCGCCACTTACAGCCAGGTAAAAAACAACCATCGCCACCCCCGCCCGCGCAGCGAAACTCATGGCCATAAGGCGGAAGGGGTGTTGGTGCCCGGGCATCCTTCTTACGGTAAGCCAAAGTAGGTAAAAGTACCCGCTTCCCACCATGACACCCATAGCGAGGCCGGAGATTACTTCATCCGGGATCATTCTTCCTCTTCCTCCTCCGACTTTCTGATCCCCGCCTTTTTTACCCAATACCAGGCATTGAGAGAACCCAGCATAACGCCTCCGATGAGCAGGGTAAGGGTCCAAGAGTATTGGGAAGGCCAGGTTTTATCGATCCAGAGGCCCAGGGCGACACCGATCAAGGTGGGGATGGCCACCGACCATCCAACCACACCGAATACCCCCAAACCGAACCAAATCGTCTCATCCCCCTCACGGCGAATGCGAATTTTCATCTTTTCTTTCTTGGCAATTTGGTGGACGAAGGATTCGGCCCGTTTGCGTTGCCTCGATTTGTAATCGTCTCTGTTTTCCATAGTTTTTCCTTTTCTAGGACCTTATATTCATTTCCATGAAGCGGCGTACAATATCTATTTCCAGTTTTACCGCCGCGGCCCGGGCGATTTTTTCCCTCTCATCCAGGGCAAGAAAACTCTCTTCTACCGTTTTCTTGAGAGAGCCCAGATCGGGGCCCCGAACGGCGTTTCTTGCGGACACTAATACCTCGGGTCCGCATTTAATGAGGATTCCCTCGTCCATGGCGAACATTTCCTCCGTCCCTTCCGGCGTGGTAAAAGAGAATATGCCCGGCACCAGGGCGGCCACAAAATCTATGTGGCGAGGCAGAAGACAGAAGGAACCGTTTATGGCCTCGGCGATCACCTTGGTCACGGGTTGGTCAACAAGGATATGGGAGGGTAAGAGAATTTTCAGATTCACGGCTTTTTCGCCTCCTCGATGGAGCCTATCATGTAGAGGCTGCTTTCCGGGTAATCGGCAAATTCGTCGTTTAGGATTCTCTCACAACCCGCGAGTGCCTCTTCGAGAGAGACCATGCGACCTTCCTTGCCCGTGAACTGCTCGGTGGTGAAGAAGGGCTGGGTAAAGAATCTCTCCAAACGCCTGGCCCGGTTGACAAGTCGCTGGTCTTCTCGAGAAAGTTCGGATATGCCGAGCATGGCAATGATATCTTTTAAGTCTTCATACGTGCTCAACGTTTTCTGGATTTCCTGAGCGATGCGGTAGTGCCGTTCACCGGCAATGGAAGGCATGAGCATCTTGGAGCCCGATTGAAGAAGGTCGATGGCCGGGTAGAAGCCTTCTGAGGCCCGTTTGCGGGAGAGGGAAATGAAAGCGGTCAAATGGCCGAAGGTATGGACGGCGGATGGATCGGTAAAATCGTCGGCGGGGACGTATACGGCCTGAATCGAGGTAATGGCCCCCGTCGTGGTGTTGCAGATCCTTTCTTCCAATTCGGCCAGGTCGGTGGCGAGGGTAGGCTGATACCCCAGACGGGAAGGGAGAAGACCGAGAAGCCCCGATACTTCCTGTCCCGCTTGGATGAACCGGAAGATGTTGTCGATGAGAAGGAGCACATCCTGGCGTGCATCATCCCGAAAATACTCGGCCATCGTTAATCCTGCATGCCCTACCCGGAATCTTGCACCGGGCGGTTCGTTCATTTGACCGAAAATCATGACCGTATGGGGCATAACCCCTGCCTCGGTCATTTCTCTATAGAGTTCTTCTCCCTCCCTGCATCTTTCCCCTATGCCGCAGAAGATGCTGATCCCTTCGTGACGTCCCACCATATTGTGAATCATCTCCGTAATGAGCACCGTTTTGCCCACCCCGGCCCCACCGAACAGGCCGGCCTTTCCCCCTCTTTCAAGGGGCGAAAGGACGTCGATGGCCTTAATCCCCGTCTCGAAAATCTCCGAGACGGTGGATTGCTCAGTGATGGGCACCGGGGTGCCGTGAATGGGTCTTGCTTCCATCTCCGGGAGGGGTTCTTTAAAATCGATCGTTTCACCGAAAACATTGAACACCCTTCCTAACAGTTCTTTTCCCACGGGTACGGTAAAGGGTTTCCCTACATTTATGACCGCCTCACCCCGGGAGAGTCCCTGGGTGGGGGTAAGAGAGATGCCCCTCACGGTATGGGCATCCAGCTGGGTGGTAACTTCGATTCTAATGCGTCCGTTTTCCCCCGTCCTCAACACGTGCCTTATTTCTGGAATCTTTCCGGGGAAGTAGACGTCCACGACACTACCCCGGATGGATACGACCCGTCCTACGTTTTCCATCGTTTCTGCATCGGTCATGGTTGATCAACCCCCTTTACCAGGCTGCGTTTCAGTATTTCTTCCGCTGCGACGAGACCCCGTCCCAGCCAGGTTACCACGAGGGAAATGGCGATGAAGATCACACTCCTAATCAGGTCCGTATAAAGAGGAACGCTGGAAAGAAAGAGGGCGTGACTCAAAATTAAGTAAATGCTGAGGAGGATGGCAAGATAGATGCCTGCCCTTTTCCACCAAATAGCGCCCAATACGATGGGGATGTAGTAAAGATGGGTAAAGAGGATATCCGATTGGAGCGCGCTATGAGCATAAGTGGTTAGGGCCATCATGAGTAAGGTGAGAATCATGACGATCGATGACCGGTGGGCGCGCATTTTTTGGGCCCATTTGCCCTCGGAAAAGATGCGCCGCAGGCGGCCCATTTTTCTTTCGATCTCCCCCCGGATGAGTTCTTCGTATCGCTGGGAAATGAAAATAATGGCGTAATCGAACATGAGAATGGTCCTTACGAGGGAATCCACCGCCTGTTTTTGTTCGACCGCAGAAATGAAAATGGTTTGGAATTCCGCGTAAAGCCAGATGTGCCGGCGCATCAAGATAAGGGCATAAAGGGATTCGCTTAAGGGTATATTGTGCCGGAAGTGTTCTTCCGCATATTGGTGAAAATAGGGGCGAGAAATCTCGGCCGGTTTTTCTGTATAGAACATCTGGCTGAAGTTGTCGTAGAAACGAGTGGCCATGGTCAGGAGCGTTTCATCGGAAAGGGAATGGTAAGAAGGGGTTCGGGCGTTTTTCTTCACATCCTTGGCCCACTGCTCGGCGATGGCCTCGGCGTGGGTTTCTATGAGGGTTACGAGTTTAAGGGATCCCGCCGTCATAAGATGCCTCCTTTCTTCCCTAAGAAAAAGCAAATTACCCTTCTTTTTCCATCCAGCCTTCCTGCATCATCTCGTAGTATTTCTTGGTGATGAAATACATGGCATAGTCAAAGACGAGGATGGTACGGTTCAGACTATCCACGGCCTGGTGCTTTTCCATGGCCGTGGTAAAAACGGCCTGAAATTCCGCATACAGCCATAGTTGACGACGCATAAGGATGAGTGCGTAAACGGCTTCGTGAAGCGGCACACCGTCCTGGTAGCGTTCGATGGCGTAGCGAGTGAAGAACTCTCGGCCGGCCTCGATGGGTTTGGGCTCGGTAAAGATCTTTCGAAAGTTTTTGTAGAATCTCACAGCCTGCGGGATGAGTTTTTCTGGTGGCCGGTTGTGGTAGTAAGGTGTCATGGCATTTTTTTGTACGTTGACCACCCACTGCCTGGCGATTTCTTCGGCCTTCGTTTCGGCCAGATCGGCCAGTTTCATTGACGGAAGCATGGCCTTC
>DAORXN010000010.1:23303-53374 GCA_035358955.1 Syntrophales bacterium
TGGGCAAGAACGGGGATATCCCCTTCCCTTTCCCTTAAGGGGGGCAGATGAATATGGGTGGATTTCAAGCGGTAGAGTAAATCGAGGCGAAACCTCCCCTCCTGGCAGGCGGCGTCAATGTCCATGTTGGTAGCGGAAATAATCCGTACGTCCACGTGAACGGACTTCGTCCCGCCGAGGGGTGTGACGACCTTGTCTTCCAGCACCCGGAGTAGTTTCGCTTGAAGACCGTAGGGGAGTTCTCCGATCTCGTCGAGAAACAGGGTGCCTCCATGTGCCTGTTCGAAGAAGCCTTTAAAACTCGTCTCTGCCCCGGTAAAAGCGCCCCTCACGTGGCCGAAAAACTGGGTTTCGAACATGGTTGTAGGGATGGCGGATACATTCACAGCGACAAAGGGACCTTCAGGATGCGGTCCACAGCGGTGAATCCCGCGGGCCAGGAGTTCTTTACCCGTGCCCGATTCTCCCGTTATGAGGATGGGGTTTCCCCCCCGGGCCATGGTGGCGGCAAAGGAAAGAATGGCCTTCATGCTGGAATTCTTCGTTATAAAGTCGGCAAATGCTTTCGGCACTTCCAGGGACTCATCACGGGAGATGCCCGTAAGGCTCCTCATGAGGCCTTTCCTCTCATACGCCCTCTCTATGGTAAGAAGCAAAAGATCGTTATCCACGGGTTTGACAAGGTAATCGTAGGCCCCCAGACGCACGGCGGAAACCGTTGTAGGTATGTCATCAAGGGCCGTAACAACTATGAATTCCGTGTAGGGCTTGTACGGTTTGGTGGCCTCGAGTACTTCCAGGCCGTCCACTTCCGGCATTACGAGATCGAGGAGAACGATGTCGTAATCTTTCTCCCGGATGAGACGGATCGCCAACCGACCGTTGTTACAAGTATCGACGTGTTTGAAACCGCGCCATTCGAGGATCCTCTTCAAAGAGGAGAGTGCTATCTCTTCATCATCCACGACGAGGATTTTCATAGCCTTTGTCTCCCAATTTCACTAATTACGAGTAAGAGCTGCTCCATAGAAAAAGGCTTTTTTAAAAGGCATCTTGCATCTCCTATTATGTCTTGCGGGGTTTCACACTGAGTGGGGTCTGATGAGTAGAGGATCACGTTTATTAGAGGAAAGCGTGCTTTTACGGCCCTTACGAGTTCCCAGCCCGTCAGGCCCGAAAGTTGTATTTCCGAGAGGATGATGTCTATCTCCGGATGATCGGTAAGATAGTCCAGGATGTATTCGCTTCGTAAAGGGGTGGTGAAATCGGGGATGAGGACATGGGGGAGGTTATCGGCCATTTCTTTGGCGTATTTTTCGTCCGGGTCGAGACATAAGATGGCGGGAAACAATCTCAACTGCCTTCCCGTCTCCACGGGGAGAAAGACGGTGAATCTCGAACCCACCCCCGGCTGAGAAAGGACGCCGATCGTGCCGCCGTGCTCTTTTACGATGCCGTAAGAAATCGAAAGTCCCAGGCCCGTTCCTCCCGAATCACGCCGCGTGGTAAAAAAGGGATGAAACAGGTTATCCATGATTTCCCTCGTCATGCCCCTTCCGTTATCTTCGATGGCGATTGCTACGGCTCCCATCCGGGCAATATGGCGGGCTTCTATGACGATGCGGCCCTTTTTATCGGGGGGTATGGATTGATGGGCGTTGATTAGGAGATTGGTGACGACCTGCTCCAAGCGCTGAAGATGTCCTTTTATGGAGGGTAAATGGGGAGAAATGCTCATCTCCAGGGTAATGATGTTTTTTTTGAGCTGGGGGCCAACAATGACGAGGGCGGTCTGGATAATGTTCTCGACGGAGATGATATCCCTTTTCCCTACCTCTTCTACCCGGGCAAATTCTTTCAAGCCCGAAATAACACGGTTTATCCTGGTAGAGGAGATTTTGAAGGCTTCTATGATTTCCCTCATGTTCCGAGAAATGTCGCTTCTCTTAAGGCCCCTTTGCCTCCACTGGGAAGGCTCCTCGTCGAGGTCTAAGAGGGTTTGTTCCACCGTCTGCCAGATCTCTTCCAAGAGGGGAACATTGTAAGAGATGAAACTTACAGGATTGTTTATTTCATGGGCCACTCCCGCCACTACTTCCCCCAGCGCGGATAGCTTTTGCGTTTGAATCATCTCTTGGAGCCGAAAGTCCCTCTCCTGGCGGAGGCGTATCTCTTCCGAGACATCCTGCCAGATCCCTACAATGTAGCGCTCCCGAACATTCGGCAGGCGGATGATACGGCTGTAATCGGCAAACCACCGGTAAGAATCATCGGCGGCGAGAAACCGATAAGTCGTTCTGTTAACCTTAGTGCCTTGTTCCTTTCTTATTTTTCTCAAGATCAGAGGGCGGTCATCGGGATGAATGCGAGATTCCCAGAAATGGTCATTTTCCAAGAAGAGGCGGGGAGAAAGCCCCGTGATTTCTTCAACAGAATTGCTTAGATATGAAAAACGCAGGTTGCCGCCTGCCTCACGAATGTACGTTACGATGGGAAGGGAGTCGAGAATCAGGGTCAACTGTTCCGTCGTCCGTTTGAGTTCCTCATTGGAAATGGCCAATTCCCGCGTTCTTTCCTCTACCCGGGATTCGAGTTCATTGTAAGCTTTCTTCAAGGCCTCTTCCGCCTTTATCCGGGCCGTTATGTCTTCGAGGGTTTCTATGGCGCCCAGGACTTCACCTTGTTGATCCCTGATAACGGCGGCGGTAAAACGTAACCAGCGACCGGAATTCCCCAATTCCGGGAAGAAATCTATGGCCTCGTATGCTTCGTCAATGAGGGAGGAGGGGGCAAATTTATCAAGGTACCAGTTGGGGATCTCCTCAAGGGCGCCGCTTACGAGCAGGTCGGCGAGGCAGGGCCTTTTGTTGGCATAGAAGGCGCGCCACTGCTGGTCCGTGCCGATTACGTCTTGGGCCTTTATTTGGGAAAGCTCTTCCAGGGCCCGATTCCAGTAAAGGATCCGATGATCGCGGCCGATGACAAAGGCCGGTATGGGGGAGCCGTTGATGCACCCTTCAAGCAGGGCGAGTTTGATATGTTCTTCCCTCCCCATGGCCGATGACGGTCAATACGTGTACGTTATCATGGTGCCCAGGGAAAACCTTTCCCCGTACCACCCCTCGCAGGTTAAAGAAAATCGCTTGACGAGGGGCAACTTGATCCCTCCGAAAGCCCCGAGAGCGTAACTAGATCGTATTCTCTCTTTTTGCCCCGGAATGGGGGCCAAACTAACCATCTTTCCTTCCTCGTAGTGGAGGTAGGGTCCGGCGTAGCACTTTATCCCACCCGGCAGATCCGTTTGCAGGCTGAGGCCTCCGTTTATTAACCACTGGTTTTTGATCCTTATTTCGTGACCCGTGGCCTTGCCGTCCGACCGGAGGCCGGAAACTTCATCCGCTCCATCGTTGATATAATAGCTTCCCTGGGCAAAGACCCCCCATCTGAGGAGGGAAGTTATGGGTTGGGACCACCTGAAGCCTATCGTGCCGACGAGACGATCATCGGCCCTTAAATCCGTAGAAGATACGTGGTAGTTGGCAGGCCCGATGGGGCCGGATAGGACGCCGTCTGCCCAACCGATTCGACCGTAAAGCTCAATGCCGTGCGAAATGCCGTAGCCGGCCTCGGAATAGATGATCTGTTGGGAGAAAAGGTAGCGGCGATCGTTTTCTATTAGATCTCGCAGATGAAGGAACCCTATGGCCGTATATAGGCCGTGCCCATTTCTCGAGTAGCCCTGGGGTAGGCCGAATAACCCTTGGGCGAAAATTTTCTGTGGCAGAAGAGTCAACATTAGAGCCATCACGAGAAGGTACAAAAATCTTTTCACGGTTTCCCCTCAATATTTTTTTCTTTGGCCGGCGGGGTGATGAATCCTTGCCGCCCCCCCGCTTGCTTGCGATATTGAATATAGGCGTTTCGCACTGCGATATAGGGGTCAATGGCGGCCTCTTTGAGGGATTCGTAGTCCCCTATTCTCAGAGAAACCTCGTTTACCTTGTCATACCCTTTAATGGCTTCTCCTGCATACCAGGGTTCGACGTAACTTACGGGGTTGAGGAATAAGTCACCTGCGGAGCCAACCGTGTCCCGCAAGCTGGAAGGTCCCAAAACGGGCCACATGATGAAGATACCGTGACCTATACCGTAAGAGGCCAGCGTCCGGCCCAGATCTTCATGATAAGCTTTCAGATTGATGTCCTCGTCTCCCGCTGGATCGAGGAGGCCCCCTATTCCCCACACGGTGTTAATGGTAAAGCGACCAAACTCCGAGAGGGCCCCTTTGAACTTGCCCTGCAGCAGGCAGTTGATGAATCTTATGGGGAATCCGAGGTTATTGAAAAAGCGGTTTACCCCCACCCGGGCCGTTTCCGGGACCACTTCGCCGTATCCCTGGGCAATGGGCTTCAGGACCCAGAAGTAGAGCTTATCGTTAAATGTGAACATGGCGCGGTTAAACGGTTCCAGGGGGTCCGGAATGGTTAGGGGTTCTTCGTCTTTGTATTCATCCTCCATCTCTTCGGCCGTCGGTGGAGGCGAAGGGTCCTTTGGCGATTCGGCCCAGGTAAGGGTGCTTAAGCCCATCATCCAAAAAGCCGTGATGAGAAGGAAGATAAGCGGGACTCTTTTCATGTCACGATTTCTTCTCCCGCAATTTATTCCTCATGATTTCAAGGAGCTTCTCCGGGGTATCTTTGGAGAGGATGTCGTTAAACTGGCTGCGGTAGTTCTGTACGAGGCTTACGTTTTCGATCACCACATCGTAAACCCGCCACGTGCCGTCTTTGAGGATAACCCGATAAACGACGGGGATTTGCTTAGAGGAGGTGATCACCCGCGTGTAAACTTCCGCCCGATTGGGGCCGATCATGGACTCCCGGTCGAAGACCACCTCTTCGTTCTTATAGGAAAGGATTTTGTCGGCATAGGCGTTTTCGAGGATCCGCCTAAAGAGGGTGACGAACTCTTCCTGCTGGTTGGGTTTCAGAACCGACCAGTTGCGCCCCAATGTCCTTTTCGATAACTCCACATCGTCGAACATTTCCTTAAATATGGGTCGGATGCGATCTTCCTTTATTTCTTTCGCAAACTGGGCTTTACGGGAGGGATCACGTAGAATTTCGAGCACTTGGTTGACATTCTTGCGGACGGTCTCCAAGGCCGTCGTGGCCTTGGCCGCTGGTGGAAGAAAAAGGATCAGTATTAATATGAGGAAGATGGTCCGCGTCGCTTTCATTTTTGAGGGGTCTCCTTGGGGGATGATTTTATGTCTCCGAATACGTATTTACTTATGAGATCTACCACTTCCACGGCCGGTTGCGTGTCGGCGATTAAGCTGCCATTCGCAAGCAGGTTCCCACTGCCGCCCGGGTCGATGTTGAGATACTTATCGCCAATGAGTCCCTCCGTTTTGATGGAGGCAATGGCGTCGTCGTAAATCAGGACACCTTTTTTGATCTTCAATTCCACCACGGCCTTCTGCTCCTTTTGGTCCATGGTTATGTTCTCTACCCTTCCTACCTCGATACCCCAGATGTAGACGGGGCTACCCGTTCTCAAGCCCGTGACGGAGGTGAAACGGGCCGTAAGGGTATAGAAATCGTCCCCAAAGATGGATACGTGTCCCAATTTTACCGTCATATAGCCGATGCATAAAAGACCGAGAACCACGAAGATGCCCACGATCATTTCCATCTTATATTTACCCATATACCCTCCTGAGCTTAGGTGCGCATTATTTCTCTTCTTACCTGTTTTGCTTTGGATATCAAATCGTTTATTTCCTCCCCGGCTTTCCCTGAGACAATGCCGGCCCTAATGGTCGTACCTGCCGCGAGCTTCAGGTTAAAGAGGCGCTCATCTAATAATTTTTTAACCATCTCTTCCCCTTCGGCAGGGGTCGTGTAGGGAAGGAAGGAGACGAACTCGTCCATGGCGTTTCGCACGGTGAATCCTCCCCGGACACTGAAGCAGTTCGCGATCGTTTTTCCTACGTCATGGGCAAGTTGGCTCTCCGAAGGTTCGATCGTAAAGAGAACGAGAGAGAAGTAGTCTTCCCCTAATTTCCGCCGGAGCTGAGAGCGGTTTTGTATCTTGAATAAACTTTTGGAATATACCCCCGTAAGCTCTCGCTCTAACTCTTCCAAGCTTTTCATCACCTCGTCCTGAAAAGGATGGTCAAAGTGTTCCAGCTCTTCCGGTGTGCCCTGGAACACGATCTTGCCCTGGTAAAGGGCAAGGATGCGGTTGGAAATAAAGTACACGTCTGGAATCTCGTGGCTTACCAAGATGGCGGTAAATCCGAATCTTTTTTGATATTGGGCGATCATGGTGAGGATGCCGTATTTCCTCACCGGGTCCTGCCCCGAGGTGGGTTCGTCGAAGAGAACGATGTTCGGGTCAGTTACGAGGGCCCGGGCCAGGGCGGCCCGTTTTTGCATGCCCCCGGAAAGTTCCGAGGGGTATTTATCCGTCGCTTCCGTTAGCTCCATTTGTTCGATTCTTTCCATCACGCGTCGGTGCACCTCATGCCGACCCACACGAGTCGTCTCCACGAGGGGAAGGGCGACATTCTCGTAGACCGTCAAGGAGTCGAAGAGGGCATTGTTCTGGAACATGTAACTGATGCGACCGAAGTGGAGGATTCTTTCATCTCGGCTCATGGAGGTTAGGGGCTGTCCTCGAAAGAGGATTTCTCCTTCGTCCGGGCTGAGGAGGCCGATGATGTGTTTGAGCAGTACACTCTTGCCGGCCCCGCTTAAACCGATGATCGTCGTTACCTCGCCTTCGTAAATTTTCAAGTTTATGCCGTCGAGGACGGTTTTGTTCCCGAACCTTTTCGTCACGTCTCTAAATTCGATGAGGGGTGCCGTCATGGTTTTCTTCTCCTCAGATAAGCAGAAGAGACGTAACTACGTAATCGGCAATTAGTATAAGGACGCAGGAAGTGACCACGGATGAAGTCGTGGCCAATCCCACCGCCTTGGCCCCGTGGCTGTCGGTCCGCATGTGGGCGAAGTAGCCCTTGTAACACGAGACGCCCGAAACGATGGCGGCAAAGACCAATGCCTTTATGAATCCATCGGTTATGTCTTTCATGTCCGTGCTCGCCTGGACCCGATACAGGTAAGTGCCCGCGTTCGCACCTAAGATAAGTACGCCGGAGATGTATCCCCCCACAATGCCGATGAGGTCGAAGAGGGCCGTAAGGAGGGGAAAACTGATAAAAGAAGCGGCAATACGTGGGCTGATGAGGTATCTGATGGGGTCTATTCTCATGGTGGAGAGGGCATCGATTTGTTCTGAAATGCGCTGGATGCCTATTTCTGCTGTTATGGCCGAGCCGGCTCGGGCCGTAATCATAATGGCCGTAAGGACCGGTCCTAATTCTCGAACGAGCGAGAGGGTAACCAGTGTCCCCATGGCCCCCTGGGCCCCCACCTTGATCAGGGCATGGTAGGATTGAAGACCCAGCACCATGCCGGTAAACAACCCGACCAGCAGGATGATGAGGGTAGAATTGGCCCCGATATAGTATATGTGACTTAAGATTTTGCCCATCTGACGCGGATGGAAGATCTTGACGAAGGCGAGGGTGAAAAATATGGCCGCCGCCCCCAAACTGGATATTTGGGTGATAACTAACCGCCCGATCGCAGCCAGGAAATCTGTCAGCCATCGATAAGGTGTCTTCACTTTCTGCTCCCACGGGTAATCTTTTTTGCGTGCCTACCATCCATAATTTTCTCCTCCCGACTTGTCAACGAAAAAAGGGAAGTTGGTTCGCCTTGACAAGGTTTCAAATGTCAGCGATATTCAAAAAAAACACGTTGAGAGGGGAGTCATGGAGATTACATGGTTCGGACACGCGTCGTTTCGTTTACAGGTTAAGGATGGGACGCGCCTTATCATCGACCCCTACGAGTCCGGGGCCTTTGGTGGGGCCATCGGCTACGGGAAGATAAACGAAGAGGCGGAGGCGGTAATTACGAGCCATGCCCATGCAGACCACAATTACACCCAGGATATAAGGGGCACATTTACCCTCATGGACCGACCGGGGGAATTCACGGTGAAATCCTTCAAGGTGAAAACGCTGCCCACTTTTCACGATTCAGCCGCGGGGAGGGAAAGGGGAAAGAACTTGATCTCCGTAATCGAGGCGGAGGGGCTAAGGGTCGTGCATTTGGGGGATTTAGGTCATCTGCTTTCTGGCGAAACGGTCAAGGCATTGGGTGAGGTCCACGTGCTCTTGATTCCCGTGGGCGGTTTTTTCACCCTCGATGCCCAGGGCGCAAGTAAGGTCATGGAGCAAATTGACCCTTGGGTCACCATTCCCATGCATTATCGCACAGAAAGATGTTCGCTACCCATTTCTGGGGTGGAGGAATTTCTCAAGGGAAAGAAAAACGTGGTGCGGTTGGGTAAATCCGTCTGGCAGGTAGATGCTAATAGCTTACCCACTCATGGGCAGATCATCGTATTGGAGCCGGCCAGATAGGTTACAGGGAGTATAGTTTCTCCCCCTTGAGAATGGTGAAGTGGTTCTTCTGCAGTACGTCAATGGCGGCCTCGAGGTTATCGAACCGGAAGATGATGACGGCATTTTCTCCGCTTCGCTCCACAAAGGCGTAGAGATACTCGACGTTTATTTTTTCTCGGGATAGCACTTCGAGGATGCTGTGTAAACCGCCTGGTCGATCGGGCACTTCCACGGCGACTACCTGGGTGCGGCTCACGCGAAATCCGTTTTCCTTGAGGAGTTGACTTGCCTTGTTTACGTCGTTTACAATGAGGCGAAGGATACCGAAGTCGGATGTATCGGCCAGCGACAGGGTGCGGATATTGATGCCCCCTTCTTTGAGAATTCTTGTTACCTCCTCCAGCCCGCCGGGCCTGTTTTCTATAAAAACGGATAGTTGCTCTACTTTCATCTGTGCATCCCTCCTTACCTCATGACATAATACGTCTTTTATCTATTACCCGCCTTGCCTTTCCTTCTGTTCGCTGTAAGGTGCGCGGTTCCACGAGTTTTACCCTTGCCGTAACGCCTAAGTAGTCTTTTATATCTCGTTGAATGCGCCTTTCTAACGATTGGAGGACCTTAACCTCGTCGGCTTGGTCGAAGGTTTTCTCCGACACCTCCACCTGGATTTCGAGGGTGTCTAAGTTTTCCTCCCGGTCCACGATGATCTGGTAATGGGGTTCTAGTTCCTCAATGTCCAACAGGATGGCTTCGATTTGAGAGGGGAAGATGTTCACACCCCGAATGATGATCATATCGTCGCTTCGGCCCATTACCCGGTCCATTCTCACATGTGTCCTTCCACACCGGCAGGGGGTGACAATGAGTCGGGAAATGTCTCGGGTGCGATAGCGGATGAGGGGAAAGGCCTCTTTGGTCAGGGTGGTGAAGACGAGTTCGCCCTTTTCCCCCGGGGAAAGAACGGCACCCGTTTCCGGGTCGATGGTTTCTACGATGAAATGGTCTTCGAAGATGTGCATGCCTTCTCTGCCCTCGGCACATTCCATGGCGACACCGGGTCCCATGATTTCGGATAGCCCGTAGATGTTGAGAGCAGAGATATTAAGTTCGTTTTCGATCTGCCTTCGCATCTCTTCGCTCCACGGTTCGGCCCCGAAAATGCCCACCCGGAGACGCAAAGAGGCCATATCGACCCCCATGGCACGCCCCTGTTCCGCCAGATTGAGGGCATAGGAAGGGGTGCAACAGATAACCGTCGGTCCGAAATCCTGGAGGATCAAGATCTGCCTTTTTGTATTTCCGCCGGAAATGGGGATTACACTTGCGCCTAGGCGTTCTGCCCCGTAGTGCATGCCCAATCCCCCTGTAAAGAGGCCATAGGCGTAAGCATTGTGGATGATATCGGTTTTCGTCACCCCCGCGGCTACGAAGCACCTCGCCATGAGCTCCGACCAGGTATCGATATCTCTCTGGGTGTATCCAACGACGGTGGGCCTTCCGGTTGTCCCGGAGGAGGCATGAAGACGGACGATGCTGCTCATGGGGACGGCGAACATGCCAAAGGGGTAATTGTCCCTGAGGTCCTGCTTGGTGGTAAAGGGCAATTTGGGTAGGTCGTTTAAGGACTTAATATCATCTGGCTTAATTCCCGCCCGATCGAAGGAACGTTTATAAAAACCCACGGTATGGTAAGCTCTCATTACCACCTGTTGCAATCTTTTTAGTTGAAGGGCTTCCAGTGCTTCCCTGGGGAGTGTTTCGAACTCTTCGTTGTAAATCATATGGGACCCTCTGAACTTTTTTGTAAATCTCTACCATAAAAAAAGAGCCTCCCGCAAGGTGCATTTCACTTTTCGTTTAACGTCACCCCCAAATTGAAAGAAACGTTAAATTCAATGAGTCGAAAAATTTTGTGTCGGGGAACAATTCTTTAATCCTATTTAATCGTTGCAATGAATGAAAGTTTATGGCACATGTTTTGCAAATAAGCGGCGGCTGGAAAATATGTTGTTTCCCTACACAATTATTTGTGGTAGAGAAAGGAAAAGTACTTTGGGAAAGGAGAAAGGAAAACATGTTAAGGAAGTTCGGTCAGAGGTTTTTTACTCTTGTGTCCACGATCGCGGCGATATTCTTGGGTGCACCGGCCGTCTGGGCCGCGGAGCAGCTCCCGGCAGCCGGTGAATCTTACGTCAAGGTACTGTTTGCGGTAGGTGCCATGGTCGCAGCCGGTATCTCTATCGGCGTAGGTGCTATCGGTGCCGGTTTGGGAATCGGTACGGCTGCCAGTGGCGCCTGCCAGGCCGTTGGAAGGAACCCGGGAGTACAGGGCAAAATCATGATGACCATGCTCATCGGTATGGCCATGGCAGAATCCATCGCCATTTACGCTTTGGTCGTTTCGCTTGTTCTTTTATTTGCCAACCCCTTCATGAAGTACTTTTTGGGTTAATTGACAATCGTGATTAACTTCGAATCGAATAGAGTTAAGGGGGAAAATAATGACAGAAAAGACCAAAGATAAGCAGCAATTCACCGTAGCAAGGGTCTTCTTCCTGCTTATCGTAATCCCCTTATCACTGATGGCCATTCTCATCGCCAACGGCATTTTCAAATTAGGGGTTACTGTAAAAGAACGGGCGGTAACGGTGCTCGATCAGAAATCCCAGGAAGAGATAAAGATTCGCGCCATCAATTTGGCAGACGAAGTAGCCAACTTTCTCTCGGAAAGAAAGAAAGATGTACTCGTTGCCACCATCATCCCCACCACGGAAGCGGCCTTTAAACGATTCGTGGGCGAAAACAGAAAGGGACTCTGGGTGAAGGATGGAGACAAGATCCGCCAAGTTCTGGCACCCCTTTATTCGGAAATGTCCTACATTGACAAGAACGGAAACGAGATAATTAAAATTGCTAACGGAGAAGTCGTCTCCAAAGACAAGCTTGCGAACGTAGCTAATCCCGCCCATACGACTTACAAGTCTGAGAACTACTTTGCCAAGGCCAAGGAACTAAATAAGGGCGAGGTTTACGTGTCACCCTTAACGGGCTGGTACGTCTCGCGTCCCGAGTTCGAACAGGGGAAGAGATTTAACGGTGTGATTCGATTTGCCACCCCCATTTACGGCAAGGACGGCCTCCAGGGTATCGTTCAGCTTGCCCTCGATGCGAGGCACCTCATGGCCTTTACCGACCACGTGGTACCTACCTCTTCCACCCCCGTGTTCGAAGCCGATGCGGCCTCTGGCAACTATGCCTATATGGTGGATTATCGTGGCTACGTGATTTCTCATCCGAACGATTACCACATTGTCGGTCTCGATAAGGACGGCTCTTATGTGCCTTACCTTACCCAGGAAAATTCCACCGAATTATCGAAGGCGGGCAAAGAAGTGCTGAATTTTAACTATCTCGGTTTTCTGGATCCCAACCTTCCGGAAATTCATAAAGAAGCCTCTGCCGGCAAGCCGGGCATGAAGGTCTACAAATTCGGGGGGCACACCAAATTTGTGGCCTACGCCCCCATTAAGTTCTACGGGCCGGAATTCCCTGCTGGATACGGTTGGATTGGGATGGGTGTCGATGTAGAGAAGTTTAGCGAACTTGCGATAAAGACGAGTCAGAACATCGATAAGGAAGCGAAGGCCTGGACCACAACCATCATCCTCATCCTCATTATCTCGATCGTCCTTTTGTTCTTGATTGCTGCCATTCTCGCTCGCGGTATTGCCCGTTCTATTGCCGCTGAAGTGCCTCCGGGGGCCGAAGGTGAAGGGCCATTTTACGATGATGAGGAAGAAGAGGATAGCAAGTAGGACTTTTTGAAAATCTATGCCGCGGAAAGGCCGGAAGATGCTTCCGGCCTTTTTCTTTACAACCCTGCAATTGACTAAATCGAGCATTGTTGATAAAGGCAATAAACTACGTGTCCTTCCCATGGGGGAACGTAAGGAATACGGCGAAGGAGGCAAAAATGGCTGAAAGATTGGTTATTTGGTTTGATGAGTTACAGCTTATGGATATACCTCAGGTGGGCGGGAAAAATGCTTCCCTCGGAGAGATGAGGCGCGAGCTCCGTCCCAAGGGGGTTAACATTCCCGATGGATTTGCCGTCACCGCCCATGCATATCGATATTTAATCTCTTCGGCGGGCATTAAGGAAAAGATTCAGCAGATTTTAAGCGACCTGGATACGCACAACATCGAAAACTTAAAAACGCGGGGGCAGAGAATTCGCGACCTCATCTATCAGGCCCCCATGCCGAAAGACCTGGAAAAGGCGATTGTGGAAGCCTACGAGAAGCTCTGTGAAGAATACGGCCCCGATGCGGATGTGGCTGTACGCAGTTCTGCGACGGCGGAAGACCTGCCGGATGCCAGTTTCGCAGGTCAGCAAGAGACTTACTTGAACATTCGCGGCAAAAAAGATCTCCTCGATGCCTGCAAGAAGTGTTTCGCTTCCCTCTTTACGGATCGGGCGATTTCTTACCGGGTAGATAAGGGATTCGACCACATGTCGGTTGCCCTCTCGATCGGTGTCCAGAAGATGGTGAGGTCCGATTTGGCATGTTCCGGGGTCATCTTCTCCATTGATACGGAGTCCGGCTTCAAGGATGCCATCCTGATCACCGGCTCTTATGGCTTAGGTGAGACGATTGTCCAGGGCACCGTTAATCCTGATGAATTTTATGTGTTCAAGCCCACGTTGAGGCAGGGATTCCGTCCCATCATTCAGAAGAAATTGGGTACGAAAGAAATAAAAATGGTCTATGCGGAAGGGAAGGAAGGAGAAGCGACAGAACTCGTTGCCACCCCTATTGAAGATCGCCGCCGCTTCTGTCTCAATGATGACGAAGTGCTGAAACTTGCCCAATGGGCCTTGATTATCGAGGATCACTATTCCGGCCAGGCGGGGTATTTCAAGCCCATGGATATAGAATGGGGCAAAGATGGCCAAACGGGGGAGCTCTTCATTCTCCAAGCCCGTCCGGAAACGGTGCAATCCCAGAGAGATGCCAGCGTCCTCGAGACTTATATCCTGAAGGAAAAGGGGCGCCTCCTGGTGTCGGGCACGGCCGTGGGTTCCAAGATCGGGGCGGGCCCGGTAAATATCATCGAAGATGTGAGTGAGATAGGGAAGTTCAAGAAGGGCGAGGTACTCGTAACGGACATGACCGACCCTGATTGGGAACCCGTAATGAAGATTGCCGCCGCCATTGTGACGAATAAAGGTGGTCGTACATGTCATGCTGCCATTGTGAGTCGGGAGCTCGGCGTGCCTTGCATCGTGGGGACGGAAAACGGGACGGAGGTGTTAAGAAATGTCAAGGAAGCCACGGTCTCCTGCGCCGAAGGGGAAGTGGGCAATGTTTACGAAGGGGTTTTGAAATATGAGGTGCAGCGCATCAATGCCAAGAATCTGGACCGACCCAAAACAAAAATTATGATGAACGTGGGCAATCCGGAAATTGCCTTTCAACTTGCGGCCATCCCCAACGATGGCGTTGGCCTGGCCAGGTTAGAGTTCATCATCAATCAACACATAAGCATTCACCCCATGGCCCTAATCCAGTTCGAGCGGGTAACGGACGAGGAGACGAGGCGAAAAATTCTGGACCTCGCCTATGGCTACCCGAATCTGCCCGATTTCTTCGTCGATAAGCTGGCCCAGGGGGTAGCAAAGATTGCGGCTGCCTTTTACCCCAACGATGTCATTGTCCGGATGAGCGACTTCAAGAGCAATGAGTATGCAAACTTGATTGGCGGCTCTTATTTCGAGCCCGAAGAGGAAAATCCCATGATAGGTTTTCGGGGGGCATCTCGATACTACGATGAACGCTATCGCGATGCCTTTGCCCTCGAGTGTGCCGCCATGCTCAAGGTCAGAAACGAAATGGGTCTCACTAACGTCAAGCTCATGATCCCCTTCTGCCGCACCGTGGAGGAGGGTAAGAAGGTGATCGCCGTGATGAGGGAAAATGGCCTAATCCAGGGAGAAAACGGTCTCGAGATATACATGATGGTAGAAATCCCGAGCAATGTGATCCTCATCGAGGAGTTTGGCCAAATCTTCGACGGTTTCTCTATCGGTTCCAACGACCTCACGCAGCTTACGCTGGGCTTGGATCGCGATTCCTATCTCATCACCCACATTTTCGATGAAAGAAATCCGGCCGTTCTTACCCTCGTCAAGGAAGCTATTGCCAAGGCCAATCAGATGGGAAAGAAAATAGGGATTTGCGGTCAGGCGCCGAGCGATTATCCGGAATTCGCCCGGTTCCTGGTGGAGTGTGGAATTTCGAGCATCTCCCTCAACTCGGATACGGTAATCAAGACCACCCTGGATATAAAAGAGACGGAAAAGGCGCTGGGTATCAGTTGAAAGCCTTTTGGAGCGCAAGTTTAATGGAGGGAAGCGGCTTTATCGCTTCCCTCTTATTCTGAAAAAGAAGAGGAAACAAAGTCATGATTTCGCAATGGGAAAAAAGCCCCCTGTATCGCATCGCCTATCCGAGAAGCATCGCTTTTTTCGGTGCCTCAAATAACTTCAATCGCATGGGATCCATCATGCTGAGTTCCCTCCAATCTGGCGGGTTCGAAGGGCCCATCTATCCCGTCCATCCGAAAGAAGAAACGGTGCGCGGCCTTCGAGCCTATAGGAGTGTGCAGGATTTACCCGAGGTGCCGGATCTCGCCATCATCGTCCTTCCTACGGAGATCGTGTGCGATACGTTGGAGGAATGCGGGAAAAAGGGGATCAAACATGCCATCGTCGTTTCGGGCGGATTCCGGGAGATGGGATCGGAAGGCTTAGAGAGACAGAAGCGGCTCGTTTACGTGGCGAAGAGGTACGGGATGAACATTTTGGGACCCAACTGCCTGGGGGTGGCCAATTTGCATCATAAGTTCAATCCCACCCCCATCGAGGCCGAGGGAGAGGCGGGATTCGTGGGTTTGGCATCCCAGAGCGGCAGTTTTATCACCCAGATGTTCAATTATCTTTACCTTCACGGCATGGGATTCAGTACCGCCTTCAGTGTGGGTAACGAGGCGGTGATCGACATAGTGGACTGCCTTGAATATTTAGGGGCCTGCCCGCACACGAAGGTCATTACCCTCTACCTTGAGGGCATCAGCAGGGGGCGCGAATTCATGAAAGTGGCAAGAGAAATCGTGCCTCACAAACCCATTGTGGCCCTCTATGTGGGAGGGTCGGAGACGGGCAAAAAGGCGGGACTGTCCCACACCGGTGCCCTTTCCGGGCCGGATGACATCTACGATGCCGTGTTCAGGCAGTGCGGCATTATCCGGGCCCGGACGCTCGTTGAGCTGTTTGATTTTGCCCTAGCCCTGGGAACGTTACCGGCCCCCCAGGGAAACCGGGTAGTAATCCAAACCCATTCCGGTGGCCCGGGGGCCACGGCGGCCGATGCTTGCGGGCGGGCGGGGTTGCGCTTACCCGACCTGTCGCCGGAAACCGTGGAGAGGCTTCGCTCCTATTTACCTCACACGGCGAGTACCTCCAACCCGGTGGACCTCACTTTCTCCAAGAACAACCAAGAACATTTTTCTGCCATCCCCGATATCATCCTCGAGGATGAAGAGGTCGATATGCTCCTCATCTACTTTTTGTCCCCGGTCGTATTTATCCGCCGATTTCTGCGCGAGGCGGGAGTGCCGAAGGAGCAGATGAAACTTGCGGAAGATGCCGCCGTGCAGGAGCTGACCAAGGCCATATTGGATTTGAGAAGAAAGCACGCCAAGCCCATCGTAGGTTATACATTCCGCAGTCTCCAAGAGAAGATGACGTGGGAGGTGCTTAAGGGAGGTATCCCCATCTACCCCGATGCGGAACGGGCAGCCCGGGCCATGGCTGCCCTTGTCCGCTATCATCGGATAAAATCAGAATTTCATTCCCGGCATGTTGAGTGAGGCCGTGTTTCCGCCATCCACCGGCAGGGCCTGGCCGGTGATGTAGCTTGCATCGTCGCTCGCCAAAAAAAGGATGGCCCGGGCCACTTCCTCGGGCCGGCCGTATCTCCTCAGTTCGCAGCGGCTCCCCAACTTGTCCTCTTTTCCCCTTTCCCGGGCAAGTTCGAAGATAGGGCGGGTCATCCCCGTTTCAATGAGCCCGGGGCAGACGGCATTTACCCGGACGTTGAATCCTCCCAGGTCACAGGCGGCCGTCATGGTAAAGTTGATGAGGGCCGCTTTGCTCGCGCTGTACGCGTTGGTGCCGGCACCGGCCCTGATGCCGGCAACAGAAGCCGTGTTTACAATGGCCCCCTTCTTTCTTGCCTGCATGTGGGGGGCAACGTGTTTTATGGCATATACGGCCCCCAGGACGTTTACGGCATATACGCGCTGCCAGTCATTTCCGTCTTCCTGCTCGAGGGGATTCAAATTACCCGTAATACCCGCATTATTCACCAAAATATCGATGAAGGAGTATTGTTGGAGGGTTTCGTCGATTAAGGCCTTCACTTCTTCCTCATTCGAGACGTCGGTCTTACGGTAAATGACCTCTCCCCCTTCTTCTTTGACCAAGGTTGCCGTCTGGGCCAGGCCTGTTTCGTTTATGTCGGCAAGGGCCAGCTTGGCCCCCTCCTGGGCAAAGATAACGGCCGTTGCCCTCCCGATACCATCGGCGGCTCCTGTAATGATGGCTACTTTACCTTCCAATCTGCCTCTATAGATTCTGGTCATGTTTCTCATATCCTCCGGGTAAGTTGTGCGACTTAGGTGGTGAGAGAACCGCCATCAACGTAAATCGTTTGACCGGTTATGAAATTGGCTGCATCGGAAGCGAGGAATAAAACGGCCCCCACGATATCCTCCGGCTCGGCAATGCGCCCTAAGGGGATGCCTGCGGCTACGTGTTTGGCGAGGTCCGGATTCGACCAGAGGGGGCGGCTGAATTCCGTTCTGGTCAAGGTGGGGCCGACGGCATTTACGAGAATACCAAAGGGGGCCCATTCCCTGGCCATACAACGGGTGAGCATCTTGAGGGCCGCTTTGGAGCTGCCGTAGGCGGCCATTCCGAGCTCTGCCTTTTCTGCTCCCACCGTGGTTATGTTTATTATTCTCCCACCCTTCTGTTCGATCATGTGTTTCGCCACCAGACGGCTCAAGAGCCAGACGGCCTTCACGTTGGTGTTGAATACCTTGTCCCATCCGTCTTCCCTTAGATCCATGAGGCTACGCAAGAAACTACGGGCCGCATTGTTTACGAGAATATCGATGCGGCCAAAGACTTTGATGGTTTCCTGCACGAGTTCCTCTAACTGTTCCGTCACCGTGAGATCGGTGACCACGGCCAGCGCCTTGCCACCTTTGGCCTCGATTTCTTTGGCCACTTGATCTATTTCCGACTGAGTTCTCGCCGTTACCACTACCTGGGCACCACTATCGGCGAGTCCGAGGGCAATTGCCCGTCCGATACCCCGACCGCCACCGGTGACAATGGCCACCTTTCCTTCGAAGTTGAATTTCACGTTTCCCATAGAAAACCTCCTTTTTTAGCTTTACCTCTTCCAGGAGATGGGAGAGGGCGCGTTTTCATAAATCGTGGAAGAATGTCTTCAGCCCCTCGGCCATGTCTTCCGGTACAAACGGGCATATGACCTCCCCGTGGAGCTTTTCAAAGTAATTGACGTCGCTCGTATCCAGGGGGCGGATCAGGTAACGGGGGATAATGCGCCCCTGGACGGGGAAGAGAGGTTCCTCAACCATCGTCCCGAAGAGGGCAAGGTTGAAGCTTACGAGATTTATGCTGTTTAGGTACTTAAATACACGGAGCAAATCCTTGCTTAAGGACGCTAAATCTGCATCTGCCAGAGACGTAAGCGACAGTTTTTCCGGCAAGATGCATACGACTTCTCCCGCCATTCCCCGGGGGGCAAAGGCGGTAAGCCATTCGGCCCCTTCTCCTCGTCCCACATAGCGTTCTTTTTTTTCCTTCTCCCACGCAAGGTAGTCTACCCATAAGTCTCTTCCCGTTGTCATCCTGTATTCACGGCTTTTGGATAGGAGTTTTCCCATGAAGACGGTGGGCCCTTCCCCCATGACGGTTTGTAGATGGGGGTGCAAAAGCCCGCCCCCTGCCGGGGGCATGTAGTTCCAGTTTATAGAAGCGTACTGCAAGTTGGGATTGATCTGAAACATGCGACGCATGTAATCCAGGCATACCTGAAGGCCATCCATAAGTAACCCCGCCTTCATCTCCTCGAGGCCCAGGTAATGCGTGTTTCCTAAGACGACCACCGTATTATAGTGGCTGTGGGGAAAGGCATTGGGGAAGCAAACGGCCTCTCCTTTCCTGAATTGCCCCTCCGGGTTGATTTCCACCGGAAAACGCGGGGTGAGCAGGTCACGCTGAGGCAGGCAGAAAGGGCATTTTTCCGGGGGGGACTTTTTAAGATAATCCTCGACGGAAGGGCGTTCGTAGATGCGGAACCGGTAGGGGAGGACTCGACTTATCGTCTCGGTGATGGGGTCCTTTCTCACTTCCAGATGGGTCTCTTTTTTCTCGAAGTTATGGAAGGGATCGAGATAGGTGAAGGTGAGGTTTTCCCGGACAAAGTTTTCTCCTATCTTCATAGCTTGAACGAACCGTTTCTACCATGTGCTTCCCGGAGGGGCGGGAAAATCCCGCCCCGCGGAGAAGCAATCTTTCCTTAAGACCAAGGTTTTTCTTGGGCTGCGTTTTGCCCGGCGATGCGCCCGAAGACCAGGCAGTCTACCGTGGCGCAGCTACCCAGACGGACGGCGCCGTGGACACCACCGGTTACTTCTCCGGCGGCGTAGAGGCCTAAAATGGGTTGGTTCGTAAACAGATCAATAGCCTGGGCTTTCGTATTAATCCGCACACCGCCCATGCAGTGGTGAACTTTTGGCATGAGACGGGAGGCGTAATAGGGACCAGGTCCTATCGGCTGTTGGTCTTTCTGCAAGTAGCGTCCCCACTCTTCGTCTTTTCCTGCCAATACGCTTTTGTTCCAGCGCTCTATGGTTTCCTTCAAGGGCTCGAGGGGGATGTTGTAAGCCTTGGCCATGTCTTCGAGGGTATCGTACTTTTTCACCACCCCACGCTCGATGAGTTTGGGGATGGCTTCGGCGATGAGTTTCTCTCCGATGGCAAAGCCGTGGGCGTCGGTGAAGGCGATACATTTGTTCCCCGCCCGGAGAATGGCATCAGCCCTGATCTTACGGTCGGCAAGTTCGTTGACGAACCTCTTGCCCGTTTTCGTGTCTATCCACAGCCCGTACATGGCACAACAGAGTTGGGCAAAAAAGGGATTAAGCCCCATGCCCTTTTCATCGGGGCTTCCCCAGGGACCGAGCTGAATCCACGAAAGTTGTACCGGCGTACAGCCGATACGTAGGGCCTCTTTTAGGGCCTCTGCCGTTGCTCCCGGCTGATTGGTCGTATCTACCTTCTCATCGAGACGGGGATCCTGGGTCGTACGGAAAGACACATCTGCTCCGAACCCTCCCGTTGCAAGAATTACGGCCTTCCTTGCCCGGATGTTCTTCAGGCGTCCGCTGTTTTCTTTGGGGAATACGTAACCTTCTCGGATCTGTACCCCCTTCACCCGGCCGTCCTTGTCGCGGTAGATCTGGGTGAGATAACACTGCGTTCTGGGTACCACGTTAATCTCTTTGAGCTTGGCGAGCAGTCTCGTGATAATGGCAGAGCCGCTCTGGTTGTATGTGCTGTACATTCTGGGTACGGAATGACCCCCCTCCTGGGTCACCTTTTCTTTGTATTGGACTCCTAATTCGTTAATCGTCCACTGGACCGTCTCGTTTGACTTATAAGCCACCATTCGCGCGAGCTCCACGTAGTTTAAGTGTAAGCCCGCCTTGAGCATGTCCTGGAGCAGGAGCTCGGGGGAGTCTTTTATCCCCATCTTTTCTTGAAGGGGCGAGCCGGCCGCCGCCACGACGCCTCCGTTTATAATGGAATTGCCGCCGGGGGTCTTCATCTTTTCCAAAACGACCACCGAGGCCCCGGCCTTCTTCGCCTCGTATGCCGCCGCCAGACCTGCAAAGCCGCTGCCCACGATTACCACATCAAAAGTCTCTTCCCATTTCTTGGGAAGTGGGGCCGCATCGGCCGGGCTCCACATCAATCCGCTCAGAGTAACCCCCGCTACCGCCGCTCCGCCTGTGGTTTTTAAAAAATCTCGACGCGAAATTTTACCTTTTGTGGTCCCCATGTTATATCCTCCTTTCTCCGGGAACCAGCCCGTGCTTTTAAAAATTAACAAACACTGGCCTTCGTTCAAAGGCCACCTCTCAAAAGACTATAAGCCTATTTTTCGTCAGGTGTCAACTTTAGAGGAGTTCGTTCCGAATGAAAGAAATGGCATTCCGAAAGAGGGCGAGGCCCATCCCCTCTTCCGGCACCTCTTCCCTGGTCCAGCGGGGGTGATTGGTGCGATGGAGATAGGCTTCCGGGTGAGGCATGAGGCCGAATATCCGCCCCGTTTCGTTACAGATGCCGGCAATGGCGAGGACAGACCCGTTGGGGTTGCCCGGGTAGGTCATGACCGGTTGCTGAAAAGAGGCGTCGCTGTATTGAAGGGCGATAAGATTTCTTTCTGTTATTTTTCGCAGGATCTCTTCATCGCGGGGGAGAAACTTTCCTTCCCCGTGTCGAACGGGTAGATAGAGCCCATCAAGGCCGCGGGTGAAAATGCAGGGGGATAACGGGTTTACCTTGAGGTAAACCCACCTATCCTCAAAGCGTCCCGAATCGTTGTAGGTTAAAGTGACCGTCTGGGTTCCGAGTTCTCCCTCCAGGGCGGGTAGCAGGCCGAGCTTTACCTGTAATTGGAAACCATTACATACCCCCAAGACTAATTTGCCATCCCGGATGAAGCGGGATAACTGATCGAAGAGCCGTTCATGGGTATGGGCAATGCGGGCATGAAGGAACCTGACCGTAGCTGCCTTGGCGGACCCTAAATAGTCACCGTCGAGAAAGCCACCGGGTAAGTTGAGAAAATGATAGTCATCCAAGCGTATCTTACCGCACAGGATTTCGCTTACGTGGACGATGTCTACCACCTCTGACCCGGCCAGCTTACAGGCGTGGGCCATTTCTACCTCGCAGTTCGTACCGTAGCCAGTAATCACTATGGATTTAACCTGCTTTGCCATGGGTAATGCTCAAAAATCGAGGGTCGCTTTCCACGCCGCTTTTAGGGCGCAAATGTCTTCATCTACTATTATGCTTCCATCGAGGCCATAAACGGTAAAGCACGGGCGGCTTACCACCTCGCCTATAAGGCCCATTACTTCCCCTCCCATGATCTCCTCGAAAGCTGCCCGGTGAGAAGGAGAAACCGTCACTACGAAGCGACTTTGAGATTCGGAAAATAGGATTTCATCGTCCCGCTCTACTCCTTCCCGGGGCACGCCACGCAAATCTACTTCCATGCCCAATCCACCGGCCATGGCCACTTCCGCTAAGGCACAACCAAGCCCCCCGTCGGAACAATCATGGGCCGAGGCAATGAGGCCTTCCCGTATAGCTCGATTTAATGCCCTATACCTACTCTTGGCCGTCTTGGTATCCACGCGAGGGACGGAATTGCCCACGAGGCCATGCAGGGCGAACCATTCCGAGCCCCCCATTTCCCGCCTGGTCATTCCCAACACGTATATTAGGTCTCCCGGACGCTTGGCATCCATGGTCACGGCCTGGCGGACGTCTTCGATCCGGCCGATGACGGAAAAAAGCAGCGTGGGGGGGATGGAAATTTTTATCTCCCCGATAAGATAATCGTTTTTCATACTGTCTTTGCCCGAAATACAGGGGATGCCATAGGCGCAGGTAACATCGTAGAGGGCCATGTTGGCCCGAACGAGTTGGGCCAGTTTGTATTCCCCATCCGGATTCTTTTCCGAGAGTACAGGGTCGCACCAGCAAAAATTGTCTAATCCCGCCATGTGGTCAAGCGATCCGCCCACGGCGACGGCGTTCCTTACAGCTTCATCGATGGCACAAGCTGCCATGTGATAGGTGTCTATATCTCCGTAGCGGGGACATATGCCGTTGGCCACGACGACCCCGACGAAGGAATCGAGGAGGGGGCGGATGACGGCGGCATCGGAGGGCCCGTCGTTCTCGGCCCCGGTCAAGGGTTTTACCACGCTTCCCCCCTGGACTTCATGGTCGTACTGCCGCACGACCCATTCCTTGCTGCATACGTTGAGGCGTCCCAGCATTTTCCTCAAGGCTTCCCCCAGGTGGGGGCAAGGGGGAAGGGCCTTCTCCTCGTGGTGGGGAGGCACCCAGCGGGCAGAAAGCCGCATCTGGGGTAGCCCTTCGTGAAGGAAATTTAGGCGCAGATAGGCGACCGTTTCTTCTCCGTACCGGACATGGAATATACCCGTATCCGTATAGCGGCCTAAAACGGTAGCCTCTACATCCATTTTTTGGGCTAGGGAGAGGAAGTCGGAAATCTTCTCGGGCGGTACGGCCACCGTCATCCTTTCCTGGGATTCCGAAACGAGTATTTCCCAGGGATTCAACCCCTGATATTTGAGGGGGGCTTTCTTCAGATCTATTTCACAGCCACCGGAAAGCCTTGCCGTTTCTCCGACGGAGGACGAAAGGCCGCCGGCGCCGTTGTCCGTAAGGGTCCGGTAAAGCCCCCGATCCCGGGCGATAAGGAGAAAGTCGATCATTTTTTTCTGGGTGATGGGATCGCCGATCTGGACGGCCGTCACGGGGGAGCCTTCATGGAGCTCTTGGGAAGAGAAGGTGGCCCCATGAATGCCATCCTTTCCTATGCGGCCCCCTGTCATGACAACCAGATCTCCGGGCCGGATTTCCTTTTCGTAGGACACCTTGCCATGGATACGGGCGGGCATGATACCCCCCGTCCCGCAGTACACCAGGGGTTTCCCTAAATACCGCTCGTCAAAGACGAGGCATCCGTTTACCGTGGGGATGCCGCTTTTATTGCCGCCGTGCTCCACCCCTTCTCTTACCCCTTCCAGGATGCGGCGCGGATGGAGGATCCGTGGGGGGAGGGGTTTATCATAATCGGGAGGGGCAAAACAGAAGACGTCGGTATTGAAGATGAGCTTGGCCCCCCTACCCGTGCCGAAGGGGTCCCGATTTACACCTACGATGCCCGTCAAAGCGCCGCCGTAAGGATCCAGGGCCGAAGGCGAATTGTGGGTCTCCACTTTGAAGACGAGGTGGTAGTCTTCCGTAAATTTGATCACGCCGGCGTTGTCGGAAAAGACGGATAGGCAGATGTCATCTATACCTTTTTCTTCCCTTACTTTCTGGGTAGCTTTTTTGATAAACGTGTCGAAGAGGGAGTCTATAACCTGGACGTTTTTTTTCTCATCCTCATATCTTATCCAGGCGTTGAAAATTTTATGCTTGCAGTGTTCCGACCAGGTCTGGGCGATGCATTCCAATTCTGCGTCGGTGATGCGGCTATCCAACCCTACACGCTTCCTCTCTTCAATCACGTCGGCGTTCTGAAAGTATTGGCGGATGGCTTTCATCTCTTCGATGCTAAGGGCAAGGATGCGATTTTCGCTTATGGCTAAAAGCTCTTCATCGCTAATGTTCAGGTCGATTCTTTCCGTGTGAGGTTGGTTCAGGTCGGTGACCCGTGGCACGTACGGGATAAGCCCCTCAGCAGGATTCCAGTTTCTACCTGCCACGATGCGGTAATGTTCGATCAGGTCGTTGGCAAGGAGGTTGGAGGCAATGGATTCCACTTCCTGTTGGTTAAGAGGCCCCTTGATTACGTACTGTCTCGAGGTGTAGACGTTAAGGGGGCTCTCTTTAGCTCTCTCTAACAAGAGGAGGATGGCTTCTCGGGCCGTCTTCCCCACGTTGTCCGTCACCCCTGGCCGGAAACCTACCTCTATGAGCCAGTCGAATTCTCGGGCGAGGGGTTTTCCTATGCGATATTCTTGAATTATGGGGTCCGAAAGGGGGCCGGAGGCAATTATTTCCAGCTCTTCGGCGGTAAAGTCCCCCTCCAGGGTGTAGACTTCAATGGTCCTTACATTATCCGCCGGTAGACCCAGGTGGTCTCTTATCCGGCGGGCGACCTTTTCTCCCAAGGCATCCGTTACGTGCGGTTTGAATCCTACTTCTATCCTGATGATCATGATTTTCAATGTTCCACAAAAAATTATCCGCCGTCAAGAAGTAGTCTTTTGTTTGTGCTCATAGTACATGGATACGTTGCGAATGGCCTGCATGGCATCCGGCAGGTTGTGGAAAACGGGGATGCCCCTTTGATGGAAGCTTTCCCGGGCGAGGCGGACGATTTCTTCCACCTCCAGATCGGACGATTCCTGGCGGCAATTGGGAAGAACCATGACGACGGGCTTGCCCGTTTTTTCCTTTGCTTCGTAAGCGGCTTCCACGTACTGATCCACGGGGACGATTTCTTTCAGGGTGCCTAATTTTAATCGCTTCACCATCTGCTTGAAGTGATAGAAGAGGGTGATCTGAACTTGGATATCTACCCGCTCGTCCTTGGCCGCTTCCTGCATAACCTGGCTTAGGGTCTGGGGAGGGACAAAGGGGTTAGCGACGTCGATGGGGTTTACAGCGCTGGAGCCCGGTTTGGGGAGGGCAGCGTAGATGTTTTCGTAAATGGTGCCGGTAAGGGCGGGAAAGTAAAGGCCGTTTTCTTCCGCTGCGTCGCACGCCGATACCCCCAAGGCGCCTCCACCGCCGAGGACCGTCATGCCCCGGTAGGTGCGGGGTGGCAACATAGAAAAGGCTTGTATCGTGTGACACAATTCCTGAAAGCTACGGACCTGAACGGCGCCTACCTGTTTTATCAGGGCTTCCCATATCTCCTTTTGGCCGCCCATCGAAGCGGTATGGCTTGCGACCGCCCTTTTTCCTGACTCGGAGAGCCCCCCCTTGTATACAATAACCGGCTTTTTGGCGGCCGCCTGTTTTACGGCGCGGATAAATCTCTCACCGTCTTCGATCCCTTCGATGTAAAGGGCGATGATGCCCGTCTCCGGGTCTTGGGTGAGGTACTCGAGAAAATCCACCTCTCTCAGGTCGGCGCCGTTACCGAAGCTGACAACTTTGCTGAAGGAAAATCCCATCCACATGCCCATGAAGGCGAGATCAATGGCCATGCCCCCACTCTGAGAGAGGAAGGCCACGGGCCCTGTCTTCCGACTTAGGTCTGGGCCGGGCAGAAGGGTAAGGCCGCTTTTGGGACAATAGATGCCGAAGCAGTTGGGACCAATGACGCGGATCCCCTTTTTTGCCTCCACCTTAATGGCCTCTTCCAGGGCCATCCCTTCTTGGGTACCCAACTCGCGGAAACCGGCGGAGAGAATCTCTGCGCCGGCGGCCCCTTTTTCTCGGCAGGCGGCCAGGGCCGCGGGGACAAGAGGGGCGGCTACCGCGATAATGGCAAAATCTATGTCTTCGGGGATGTCCTCCACCTGGGCGTATATCTTGTGACCGTAAATTTCGCCTCCCCTGGGATTGACGGGGTAAATTTTCCCCTCAAAACCGATGGAAAGGAGGGAATCCATAATACCACGGCCAAAACCCCAGTCCTGGGTAGAGACCCCCAGGATGGCAACCCGCCGGGGATGAAAAATGCGTTCAAAGTCGGCATTGGGAGTCATCGCTCGTCTCCTTCGAATAGCTGGATTTTATGTATCGATAACCAAGCCAGGTGAGTACACCGGCAAAGATGGCACGCAAGATGCCACCCGATATATACTGGGCACATATACCACCGATCAGGGCCCCCAAAATAATACCACCGATGAGACCGCCTAAGCAGTTTAAGGCCACAAAACCGTTTTTCCAATGTGTCCACCCCCCGATGATACTACCCGGAATCATGGCAAGGAGGGAGGTGCCCTGGGCAAGGTGTTGATCGTATCCAAGGAGAAGAACCATGCAGGCAATCATCAAGGCCCCCCCGCCGATGCCCATGAGTCCACTTAAGAAACCTGTTGCGAGGCCAATTCCGGCGAGGACCATCCACTTTCCCACCCCCACTATGGGATGGGTGAGGGGGTTAAGGTAAGGCTTGGTAAGGATGAAAAAGGCCATCGCCATAAGAAACAGGCCGAAGTACCTTCTCAGGAGAAATTCGGGAAGAATTCGGCAATACTTGGCCCCGAGGTGGGCCGTGGCCATGGCAAAGAAAGATAGGACTAAGGCAGACGGGATATCCAGGCGTTGATTGACTAAATAAGGCATTGAACCGACGAGGCCGGTAAAAATTAGGGCTACCAGGCTGGTGCCGTGGGCTTTATGCTGGGTTAATTTCAGGTATTTCGTGAGCATGGGGACAATAACTACCCCGCCCCCCAGACCGACCAAACCACCGAACATTCCCCCTGTAAGACCTATGGCCCAGCTCAATCGACGTACCTGCCTGATGATGGATTTTCCTTTCCGAGGTGATGGGCAATAATCCGGGCAATGTCCTCGGCGGCGGTTTTCGTTTCTTCCAAGGAAGGCCCCTCCACCATGACGCGGCAGAGGTTTTGCGTGCCCGAGTAACGAATAAGGACCCTCCCGTTTTTACCCAAGGCATCTTCTACCTTACGGATCGTTTCAGTGAGGCCCGGGATGGTGTTTAAGTCTTTTCTTTCCCTCACTTCCACATTCACCAGCACCTGGGGGTAAACCTTCATCCACTTTGCACAGGCGGAAAGGGGAAGATGGTAATGCTTCATGGCGGCGATAAGCTGAAGAGCCGTGAGTATCCCATCTCCCGAGGTATGGAGATCGAGGAAAATGATATGCCCCGAGTCCTCCCCACCCAGGACGGCACCGTTTTTCGACATTTCTTCCATCACATACCGGTCGCCCACATCGGTCGTTACGTACTCGATGCCCATTTCTTCCAGGGCTAAAGATAGCCCTAAGTTGCTCATGACCGTCTTTACCACGAGGTTATTTCTTAGGCGATGGGAATCCTTGAGCCATCTGGCACAGATGGCCATGATGCGGTCGCCCGTAAGTATTCCGCCTTTTTCATCCACCGCGATTACCCGATCCCCGTCACCGTCGAAGGCAAATCCTGCTTGGGCTCCTTGGGCCAAGACTTCCTGAACGAGGGAAGCAGGATGCTGGGATCCGCAGTCCACGTTAATGTTGCTTCCATCGGGGCGATCGTGGATGGTTATCACCTCCGCCCCCAACTCGGAAAACGTGGCCGGCGCTATGCGGTAACAGGCCCCGTTTGCGCAGTCGAGGACAATCCTCATCCCTTCAAGGGAAAGGTGGCGGGGAAACGTGTTCTTGAGAAATACGATATACCTCCCCGCCGCATCGTCCATTACCAGGAGTCGCCCCACGCTTTCCGCCCCTGGCAGATAAGCCATAAGGTGTTCATTGTGCATGAGCAGGTCTTCTATCTCTCCTTCCTTCTCGTCAGGCAATTTGAATCCGTCTCGGGAGAAGATCTTGAAACCGTTGTCGTGGAATGGGTTATGGGAAGCTGAGATTACTATACCGGCATCGACACGCATACTGGCGGCGAGATAGGCAACGCCGGCGGTGGGCATGATGCCCACCGTGATGGCCGTTCCCCCCATGGAGCAAATACCTGCAGCCAGGGCGCATTCGAGCATGTCTCCGGAGAGCCTCGTATCCCTGCCGATGACAATGCGTGGGCGATGGCCGGGCCGTGCGAAATGGAGTGTTACCGCTCGGCCCAGATTTACAGCCGTTTCCACCGTCAAGGGGTGGCTGTTTACCCTTCCACGGATGCCGTCGGTGCCGAAGAGCTTCCCCATGAAGGCCTCTCTAAGTGGTAGATCTTTGAGGTGATAAGGTGCCGAAGCGGGTAAAGATGGTGGCGCCCATACCGATGGTGACGAGCAAAACCTTGATCATCCATCCTACGACCGGCAACCAGCCGAAAAGCCAGATGAAGGTGAGCCCCCATATCAGCCTGCCCATGGGTTTAGTAGAGGGCTTTTTGCATAGGCGATAGAAGATGTCGCCTATTAGGTGGGAGGCGCCGATCAAGCCCAAACAGGCCACCACGGCTACGACCATAATCTCCAGGGGAATGAGAATGATGCCGATGACGGAGATGGTAAGGAGGACTGCCAAGGGCACGATAAGGATAAGGGCAAGAAGCCCGGCAAAGAGGCTTTTCCAGAAATGGGTACCGATCGTCTGACTGATGCGCTCGATGGGTGTTGGTATCAAGACGGTGAGAATAGTGCCGATTAAGAGGAGGCAAAAAAATACGGCCAGGGAAAAAATGGCGGCAAGCCAAGACCAACCTTCCCATTCGTTGCTCAGGATTTTCGTAATAGCCTCTGAAAGATTGGCAGAATTGATCTCCGTGACCGTCCCTTCTATGGTCGCCCCCCGGGCGGTCACCACGACCCCCCCGAGGCTGAGGACGTTACCTTTTACGACCCCCTTGCGGGTGATGACGACCGAGCCGTTAATGGCCGTCACGTTGCCTTGTACGAAGCCGGAAATGGTGGCCTGTCCGTTGATCACGCAAACGGAGCGCACGTGCATCCCCGCCTCCACTACGACGTCTTCCCCGATTTTGAAGAGGCGTTCACCTTCGGCCCAGGCCGGGGAACTTTGGATGAAGAAGAGGAGCAGTGAAGCCAATCCCAGGAGATGATTTTTCGAAATTAATCGCATATACCTTCCTTTTTGAATTCCACGACCCGTTTAGCGAAAAGGCAAGGGTGTGTCAATGGCAAATCACGGGGCGGAAATTTCCGGCGGTGGAGAGGAAGGGCGCAGGGTTTTTAAGGCCTTTTTCATCAGGTCATCGTACTCATAGTAGTCGGGGCGGAAGTGGAGGATGCCGTTTCCGTCCACCCAGCATGTGAGGTAAATGATATAAACGGAAATGGGCTGCGGCAGCTCTATTTTTTGGCGCTTCCTCGTACGGATTTCCTTTCTCAACCTTTCAAGTGATCCGAATTCCGTATCTTTGAGGAGCCAGAGGGCCAGTTCCAACGGTTTTTCGATGCGAATACAGCCGTGACTGTAAAGGCGGCGCTCTCGATTAAAGAGGTGGCGCTCCGTCGTATCGTGGAGATAAACGTCGAACTCATTGGGAAAGATGAATTTGATGCGTCCGAGAGGATTTACGCCGGGGTCCTGGGTTAAGCGATAAGGGAATTTCTCCGGGTTGATCCGGTGCCATTTGATGTTTCGAGGTGAAATTTCCGGGGCCGACTCGCTCCAGTCGCGAAAGATGCGAATCCTTTTTTTCTGGAGATAATCCGGCTCTTTCAAGACCTTGGGGATGATTTCCTTGACCACGATGGAGTTGGGTATGTTCCAGGTGGGATTGAGCTCGATGTAGGCCAACTCCCCGCTGAAAATGGGCGATGGCTGCTTGCGGGTGCCAATGATGGTTTTCATGGAGAGCACCGTATAGCCCCCGTCTATAACGTATAAGGTCAGATCGGGAAGAATGGTGAGAATGTAGCGAGAGCCAAAATCGTCTGGCAGCCACCTCCATCTTTCCATGTTGATCTCGAGTTGCTCTATTTTTTCTTTTAAGGGGATGCGAAGGGCCTTTTGGGTGGCCTGATTGAGCCGGCC
>DAORXN010000010.1:53474-59510 GCA_035358955.1 Syntrophales bacterium
CCCTGTCTCGATGGCTTGGTTGAGGGCATCGATGAGATTTACCTCCCTTTTGTAAGAGCGCCATTCAGGGTAGAATTTTTCGGGGTCCAGCCGTCCCTGCGAGAGGTGCAGGGCGTAGCGGAGGAAAATTTCCGTGAAGAATATATCTGCCCGTGGTGAAAAGGTCTCCGTCTCCGTGCTTTCTATGATGGAGTTAGCCTCCTTCAACCCGTATAATTGCGGATCCAAACCATCTTTATCGGCCTCACTTACGGCCTCGATGAGGGCTTTCGCTTTAGTACGATCCCAGGCCGTAAGATACCCCCGCTTAGCATAGAATTCCTTCAGCGTAGGGCCCACGGCAAGCCAGGGTGGATCTGCCGGTTCGCGGTAATTCTTAACGTAATCTTCGATCGAGGCCCCCAAAGTGAAGTTACCGGTCGTGAGGGTAAAGAGGAAGGCTAAGATTACCCCTCTTGCCCACAGCCTGCTAAGCGCGGTGAGCTTCATCCCAGTTCTGGCCCCAGCCGATTTCTACTTTGAGGGGTGCTTTCAAATTTAAGACCTGTTCCATTTCCTCGCGCATGATGGCGGCTACCTTTTCTTTTATCTCTGCTTTCGCCTCCACCACCAGCTCGTCGTGTACCTGGATGATCATCTGGGCCTCTAAACCTTGCGCTCTTAAGGCATTATCCAGACGGATCATGGCAAGTTTTATGATATCTGCCGCCGTGCCCTGGATGGGGGTATTGATGGCCATGCGTTCCGCCATCTGACGTAAGGTATTATTACTGCTGGTGATCTCTGGGATATAGCGGCGCCTCTGGAAGAGAGTGGCCGTGTATCCTTTTTCTCGTGCCTCTTCGAGAAGATGGGATAGGTAGGCCTTGACGCCTGGATATTTGCGGAAATACTCGTCTATATAGGCTTGGGCCACTTTTTGGTGAATACCCAACTCTTTGGCCAGACCAAAGGCGCTCATACCGTATATGACGCCGAAGTTGATGACCTTTGCCTGTCGGCGCATGTTTTCCGTCACCTTTTCCGGTGGTATACCGAAAACGCGGGCCGCCGTCTCACGATGGATGTCGCTTCCGCTGTGAAAGGCGGCAAGGAGGTTTTCGTCCCCCGAGAGGTGGGCCAGCACCCTCAGCTCTACCTGCGAGTAATCTGCGGAAATCAGGAGGTAACCGGGAGGCGCGATGAAGGCCTGGCGGATCCTCTTGCCTTCGGGCGTGCGGATGGGAATGTTCTGGAGATTAGGGTTGCTGCTGGATAATCGGCCTGTTGCCGTTACGGCCTGGTTGTAGGAAGTGTGTATCCGACCGGTGATAGGGTTTACAAGCTCCGGTAGTACGTCGATATAGGTGGATTTTAATTTGATGAGGCTTCGGTAGGCGAGGATCTCTGCCGGCAGTTCGTGATGTTGGGCCAGTTGGGTGAGGACCTCGACGTCTGTGGAGTATCCTTCTTTGGTTTTCCTCCCCGGCGGAAGCCCGAGCTTTTCGAAGAGGATGGTCTGTAACTGCTTGGGGGAGTTAATGTTGAATCTCTCTCCCGCGAGGCGGTAAATTTTTTCTGCGGAGGCGGCAAGTAATCCCTCCATTTCTTTGGACATTTGCTTGAGAAGGGGCGTGTCGATGAGCACTCCGCGGTGTTCCATGCGGGCGAGGACGGGCACGAGGGGTAGCTCGATTCCTTGCCAAACTTGATCGAGCCCGTCGCGGGTAAGAAGGTTTCTAAACAGGTCTTTCAAGGCCATAATCGCCCCGGCCTTGGCCACAAGTGCGTCTGGATCACTATTTCCAGCCGGTAAGGCCTTCCCCGTATGTTCCAGCATGAGGGTAGAAAGGTCCGTCGACTTGCGGGAGGGATTGAGCACGTAAGCAGCAAGCATGGTGTCCATGCCCAATCCGTTCCACTCTATTCCCTCTCTGATAAAGAAAATGACCCACGTCTTGAGGTCATGCCCGTGTTTGGTGATTTCCCCGTTTGTCAGCACCTGGCCGATGGCATGGAGGGTGGAATTTTTAAAACCCTCGTCGGTGTCCCTCAAAGGGACGTAGTACCCTCCCTTCTCTTCCGTTGCGAGGGCAAGGCCGGTAAGGTTTCCCTCCATGGGGTTTTCTGGGTAAAGGGCTAAATGAATGGCCACCTCGCCTTTTTTCGCTATCTCCTGTAAGCACTCCGTTAAGGCAGAAGCGGTCTTTACCACCGTTACTTTTGTCGTTGAGGATGTTTCGGCCTTGATTTCTTTGAGGAGAGAGGAAAATTCGAAGCGGGTAAAAAGTTCGAGGAGCTTCTTTTCGTCCTTTTCCCTTCGGGAGATCTCTGGGAGGCTTACATTTACCGGGGCGTCGGTTTTGATCCGGGCCAGTTCCTGGCTCAATTTAGCCTGCTCGGCAAACTCCCGCAGGGCAGCTTGGATGCGGGCGTTTTTTACCTTTTCTACGTGACTCAAGATGTTTTCGAGGGAGCCGAATTCCTCGATAAGGAGCTTGGCCCCTTTGGCTCCGATACCCGGGACGCCGGGGATGTTGTCTGAGGCGTCGCCGGCCAAGGCGAGGAGGTCCACCATTTGGGGGGGCTCTACCCCGAACCGTTCCCGGACTTGAGCGGCGTCGTATTTCTTGTCCTTCATCGTATCGACGATCGTAATTTTTTCTTCTACGAGTTGGAGGAGGTCTTTGTCTCCCGAGACGATTACCACGTTCAGGCCTTGAGAGGCGTAACGCTTGGCCAGGGTTCCTATGATATCGTCTGCCTCCAGCCCTTCCTGCTCCAGTACCGTGCAACCGAGGGCCCGGGAAATTTCCTTGACGTAAGGAATCTGGGGGATGAGGGCCTCGGGGATGGGTTTGCGCGTGGCCTTGTAGTCGGCGTAGGCTTCGTGCCTGAAGGTGGGGCCTTTGACATCGAAACAGATGGCTATGTATTGGGGATTGGCTTCCTTGAGCAGCTTAAGCAGCATGAGGGTAAAGCCGTAAATGGCATTGGTTGGAAAACCCTGGGAGTTCGAAAGCGCCGGGATGGCGTAGAAGGCCCGGAAAAAGTAGTTGTTCCCATCTACCAGATAGACCGTTTCCATCTTTTATACCTCGAAGCGGGCGTCGATTTTGAACCTCTTCGTGGCCTTCATGGATATGATATCTTCCACGCCGGTTTTCTTTTTTAGGTGGCCGATGATGCGCTCTATATCATCTTCCGTAGGGGCAATGATGGTGAACCAGAAATTATACTCGCTTGCGCGTCGATAGTTGTGGGTGACTTCCGGCAGTTCATTCAAGGCAGAAGAGAGCTGATTTTCTTTCTCTTTGGGGCAGCGGGCGGCGCACAGGGTACTTAAAAAGCCTATTTTGCTCGGCTCAAAGAAGGCCCCGAAACGCCTTATGACCCCTTCTTTCTTGAGCTTTTTCAGCCTCGCAATTACCTCTTCCGCGCTCAAACCCACCTTTTTACCGATCGAGTCAAAGGGTTCGCTTACGAGGGGGATTTCTCTTTGCACAAGGTTGAGAATGAGGCGGTCCTTTTCGTCCATGGTGGTCAGGGGATGACAAAGGGTTCTGTTGGTACCCACGATTTCCTCTTCGGTTTGTATGTGCATAAGGGTTCTTCGGCCAGGAAATCGCCCGTTGCCTCGTAGGCGCGGGCGCGGCAACCCCCGCAGATTCTTATGAATTCGCAGGCGCCACATTTACCTTGGTACTCGTCTAAGTCTCTCAACCGGCGAAAGACCGCTGAGTTTTCCCAAATATCGCGAAGATCCCTTTCCCTCACACTTCCACAGTTTATTTCGAGGTACCCGCAGGGTTGAACGATGCCTACGTGAGAGATAAACATGAAAGATATGCCGCCCAGGCATCCCCTTGTCATCGTCTCGCCGAGTTTTCCCCCCCGTTCCCGATAGATGCGAAAGTAGTGAGGGGCGCAGGTGGCCTTAAGTTCGATTAAGCATTTGCGGCTGTGGTCTGCAAACCACAGGAGGGCCTCTTCGTACTTATCTGCCGATATGCTTTCCTCTGCTACCGCCTTTCCCCGCCCTACCGGCACGAGGAGAAAGATGTGGTGGGCCCGGGCCCCTAACTTTACGGTTAGGTCATGGATTTCCCTCATGAGGGTCAGGTTTTTCGAGGTAATAGTGGTGTTTATCTGGAATTCCAGGCCGCCTTCTTTTAGCGTTTCAATGCCCCGTAAGGCGCCGGCAAAGGCGCCCTCTACGGCCCGGAATCGGTCGTGGAATTCGGCGTTGGGGCCATCGAGGCTTATGCTTACCCTCTTTATGCCCGCCTCCTTTAGTTGAGAGACTACCTCTTTCGTGAGGAGGGTGCCGTTGGTGGCGAGGACCATCTTCAAACCCAGGCTCGTTCCGTGGGCGGCTAATTCCATTAGGTCGCCTCTGAGGAGCGGTTCTCCCCCCGTAAGGATGACGACCGGTCGCCCTAAGGTGGCCATTTGTTCGAGCAGGTTTAACCCTTCTTCTGTCGAGAGCTCTCCCTCATAAGGGCCGAAATGGGAGGCCGCCCGGCAATGGAGGCAGCTTAAGTTACAGCTCCTCGTTACCTCCCAGGCGACCAGGCGGAGATGGGCAGGCAGGTGTCTCATGCTCCCTTTCCCTTTATGAGGCGGGCTACCTCGGGGGCAAAGTAGGTTATGATAAGGTCCGCCCCGGCCCGTTTGATGGCCGTAAGCACCTCCATCATTACCCTTTCTCCGTCCATCCAGCCGAGTTGAGAAGCGGCCTTGATCATGGCGTATTCGCCGCTCACATTGTAGGCGGCCAGGGGCAGGTCGAACTCTTCCTTCGCCCGCCGAATAATGTCCAGATAAGGGAGGGCAGGTTTTACCATTATGATATCCGCCCCTTCGCTCACGTCCAGGGAAATTTCCCTCATGGCCTCATCGGAGTTGGCAGGATCCATCTGGTATGCCTTTCGATCACCGAATTGGGGTGCCGATTCCGCTGCCTCTCGGAATGGCCCGTAGAAAGAAGAGGCGTACTTGGCGCTATAGGCCATGATGGGTATTTCCTCGAATCCGGCTTCGTCCAGGGCCTCTCTGATCGCCCCTACCTGTCCGTCCATCATGGCCGAGGGTGCGACCATATCTGCCCCTGCTTTCGCGTGGGATACGGCCACCTCCGCCAGGACTTCGAGGGTAAGGTCGTTGTCTACTTCGTTTTTTCTTAGAAGGCCGCAGTGACCATGACTTGTGTATTCACAGAGACACACATCGGTGATGACTATTATTTCCGGTACCTTCTTCTTAATTTCCCGTATCGCTCGCTGGATGATGCCTTCGTGGGCAAAAGCGCCACTGGCCGATTCGTCCTTTCCTTCCGGGACGCCGAAGAGAATTACGGCAGGAATGTCTAAGTTTTTGAGGGATTCCACTTCCTTTACGGCCTGGTCTATGGAGAGTTGAAATACACCCGGCATGGAGCTTACGCTTCGGCGCACCCCCCGCCCCGGGCAAATGAAAAGAGGGGCTACCAAGTCATCCACCGTCACCGTGGTTTCCCTCACCAAGCGACGGAAGAGCTCGTTTTTCCTAAGCCTCCTTGGTCGGTATTCTGGAAATTGCATGGTCTTTCTCCTTTTCCTTTATTTCTTCGTCTTGGAGATAGCAGGCGGGGTCTTCTCCCCATATATCCCCCGTGGCTGCTTCCGCCCGGGCGCGAAAGTTTCCATTACATATATCAAGCCACCGACAGGTCGGGCAACGCCCTTTCAGATACTTCTTCCGGTCTCTAAGCTGTAAGAGAAAGGGGTTGCCATCATCGGTCCAGATGGAACTAAAGGGTCTTATCCGTACATTTCCTAAGGACATGTGGCGCCAGAATTGGTCAGGGTAAACTTCCCCGTCCCAGCTTATGCACCCTATACCTAAGCCGGAGCTGTTACCCTCATTCATCTTAAGGAGCTCTAATACTTCTTCGGCGCGGACGGGATCTTCTTTGTGCAAGCGGAGATAGAGGTAGGGGCCGTCGGCGTGGTTGTCCACCGTAAGAATTTCTTTGGCCTTCCCCCTTTCAAATAAATCCTTCGTCCGGTCCATGAT
>DAORXN010000010.1:59610-79011 GCA_035358955.1 Syntrophales bacterium
AGCCCCCGCAAGCGATCGTTGGTTTCTTCCAGGCCGTCTAAGCTAACCCCCACGTAGGCCAGGCCGGCATCGCTTAATTTGGCGGCCATTTCTCTGGTTAAGAGGGTACCGTTCGTAGAGATGACCGGGCGGATGCCTTTTTTGCCCGCGTAGGCGACGAGTTCCGGTAAGTCGTCTCTCATTAGAGGTTCCCCTCCCGAAAAGAGGAGAACGGGTACGCCGAATGAAGAGAGGTCTTCAATCATGCGTTTGGCCTCGGCCGTGGACAGTTCACCTGTGAACGGTTCGTCTCGGGAGGAGGAATAGCAGTGGATGCACCTTAAGTTACAACGTTTGGTCATATTCCAGACCACCACCGGTTTTTTATCGCCGGCAAATTGCAAGAGATGGGAGGGTAGTTTACGCGCGTCCCGGCCGTAGCGTAGGACATCACCTACTTCGACGGCCCCACAGTATAGCTTCGAAATCCCTATCATTCTTTCTCCAATAAATAACGCCATCTCCTCCTGGGGGATGGCGTTATCGGCAGTTTCGTTACCTTCTATACCATCAATGATGTCCCGTTGTGTGGTGGGCAGATGCCCCCGGGCCGCTCGAGGTAGAGGTGGCAATCCCTACGGCCACGGCGGCTGCCACCACGGCGCCGGCGGCAATGGTTCCCACCTGGACACCTGCTACGGCTGCGGTACCGGCAGCTGTTCCGGCCGCTTGAGCCCCAGCTGCAGCCGCGGCAGCCAGGGTTATGCCGCTGGAGGAAATTATTGCCGTCTGCCCGGCGGTGATCACCATCGTGGAAATAATCTCCCCTGTTACCCCTATGGCCGACACGGTAAGGGTGCCTGCCGTACAAGAGACAGTGGTAACGATTTGTCCTGCTACCTCACTTACAATAAATTCGAAGCCGGTGCCACGAACGCCCGCCACCGCCGTGGGAGAACGGACGACGAAGGAAGACTCGCCTCCGATAAACTTCTTTACGTCCACGACGATTTTACCGATACTGGTAAAAAAGGAGCCTTTTCTCGTTTGGTTTTCGATTATGAATTCGTCAATGCGAAATTGAGTGTTCTGGGCGATGGTGATGGTGCTTTCGTCTTGAAAAAGGAGCTTGGCCTCGGCCCCCGTTCCTGTTTGGATCACATCTTTCGCCTCCACCGGCATCTTTGCATAGGCAAAGGTGGTCTTACCTGCCCGGGTGAGCTTGACGTCCCCCTGAACGGAGGTAAAATGCCCGGGGGCGGCGGAGAAAACCCAGCCGGGATATATGAATTGGATAATCAAGAGAAAAGCTATGAATCGGTATCGGAAGCTTTTCATTTTTCACCTCCCGGCTTTTTCGAAAAGTATACAACTTATCAGGAAAAAAACAAGTTCTTATTGTTCGGCCACAAAATAATGGACCAGGTTCTTTACGAGCCCTTCCGTGGTGTATGGCTCACCTTGGATGTGTACCTCGAAGCCGCATTTTTCGGCGTAGGCCTTCGTTATGGGTCCGATGACCGCCACCTTAACGGAAGGGGGGAGCATAAACTCAGGCCCCATGATTTCCCGGAAGTACTTGATCGTGGAAGGACTGGTAAAGGTAATGCAAGATACCTTACCTTTTTCTATCCATCCAACGAGCCTATCAGGGTCGGGGCGGGCGTTTACCGTCCGGTAGACGGGGACCTCGTGTACCTGCGCCCCCCGGTGAGTGAGTTCTGCCGGGAGGATCTCCCTGGCTTCCATGGCCCGGGGAAGGAGAATGTCGGCCCCCCTTACCTCCGTCTCTTTTAAGGCTGCAAGTAAGCCCTCGGAGGTGAATTCTGGCGGACATAGATCCACGTGCAACCCCTTAGCCTCGATGGCTTTGGCCGTGGCGGGACCGATGGCGGCAAGTTGAGTGCCCTTTAAGTCCCGGCCGTCCCGGCCTTTCATGGCCAGGCGGCGGAAGAAGAAGGCCACCCCATTGACACTGGTAAAAATAATCCACCGGTAATTCCCTAATTGTTCGAGGGCGTGATCGCAGGCCTCCCAACTTTCCGGCGGCTCGATGGCGATGGTGGGGAAGAGGTAAACCCGGGCCCCTAAATTTTTTAGCATCTGGCGTATCTCTTCCGATTGGTCCTGCGGTCTGGTTATCACGATCCCTCTCCCGAAGAGGGGTAATCGTTCGAACCAGTTGAGGGCCTTTCTCAAAGAAACGACCTTCCCTACCACCAGAATGGCGGGTGGCTGTATCTTCTCCTCCTGCGACCTCGCGGCGATGTTCTTCAAATCCGAAACGAGGGTTTCCTGTTCCGGTGTGGTTCCGCAACGAATGAGGGCCGTAGGGGTCTGGGGGTCCATACCAGCGTGAAGGAGTTCTTCTGTGATCCGGGGTAGATTCTTTACCCCCATGAGGAAAACGATGGTACCCGTCCGGGCCAGGGCCGGCCAGTCGATGGCGCTATCTCCTTTCGTCGGGTCCTCATGGCCGGTTACGATGGCGAGGCTGGAGGTGTAGCCTCGGTGGGTGAGGGGGATTCCCGCATAAGCAGGAACGGCAATGGCGGAAGTGACACCGCAGATGACCTCAAAGGGAATCCCTGCCTCTTCCAACACCAGCGCTTCTTCTCCTCCCCGGCCAAAGATGAAGGGGTCCCCGCCTTTCAGGCGAACCACGGTAAGGCCCTTTTTTGCCTCTTGCACGAGGAGGTGGTTTATCTCCTCCTGCGCTAAAGTGTGATCACTCCCTGATTTTCCCGCATAGATGAGGCGCGCCTCGGGACGGCAGAGATTTAAAATTTCGTCTGCCACGAGGTGATCGTATACGACTACATCCGCTTCTTTTAAGCATTTCATGCCTTTGACGGTTATGAGTTCTGGATCGCCGGGACCGGCACCAACGAGATATACCTTTCCCTTGCTTTTCATCTTTTCACCTAAACATCTTTTCTACAATGGCTCGCCCCCCCCGGGCGAGAATATCTTCCGCCAAAGCCACTCCGATTTCTTCCGCCTCCCTTACGGACCCCCTGAATTCGTTTCGAAACAGGGCCCGACCGTTCGGGGTGCCTATGAAGCCGTTCAGAGTCAAAGTATTGCCCGTAACCACGGCATGGGCCCCCAGGGGTAGGCGGCACCCGCCCCCTATCCTTCTCAAGAAGGCCCTTTCTGAGGCCGCCTCGATCCATGTGGGGTGGTCATTGATGAATGAAAGAAGTTCCTTGAGCTTTTCGTCTTTCTTTCTTATTTCCAAGGCCAGGATGCCCTGTCCGACCGCCGGGATCATGAGCTCTGGAGGTATGAAGCAACTTATCTTATTTACCCATCCCATGCGTTTCATCCCGGCCGCTGCCACCACTACGCCGTGAAGGCCCTCGGATAATATTTTTCTTATGCGGGTATCGAGATTTCCCCGGAGGGGAATGATCTTGAGGTCGGGGTAAAGGTGAAGGAGTTGGCATTTTCTTCGTAAAGAGCCGGTGCCGATGAGGGCGCCATGGGGGAGACGTTCAATCTTGAGGCTTTCCCGGGCGATGAGGACATCGCGCGGGTCCTCCCTCCGGGGGGTGGCGGCGATCTCGAGGGCATCCGGTATCTCGGCGGGGCAATCTTTCAGGCTGTGGACGGCCAAATCGATGGCGTCGTGCATGAGGGCTTCTTCTATCTCCTTTACGAAGACCCCTTTACCGCCCAATTGGACGAGGGACATATCCTGCATGACGTCCCCCTTCGTCTTGATGATCGTCACCTCTAAATGGATTTCGGGGTACCTTGCCCGCAGGCTATCCACGATGAGCTGCGTCTGCTTCAGGGCCAGTGAGCTTCCCCGCGTACCGATTCTTATGCTCTCGACGATGGTGCATCATCCTTTCTCCCCGTCGTGGGGGTGTTTGTTTTTTCATCCAGTTTGAAAAGCCTTCTCAAGGCGGCTACGTAATTAATCGTTCCCCCCTCCGCGTGCTCTTCCTTCACGACGGTGATGGGGTCGTGGAGGATTTTATTTATCACCGATTGGAGGAGAATGGTAACCTCTTCTCGGTCTCTATCCGTCAGATTGCGGAGCCAGGTCCCCGCCCTTTCCAGCTCCTGATTCATGACGGATTCAACCTTTTCCCTAAGATCGATAATGGTCGGCACGGTCTCTAAGCTCTTAAGCCAGGCCATGAAGCGATCGGTTTCCTCGTCGATGATCGTTTCTGCTTTTTTTGCTTCCACCTGGCGCATATTCATATTTTCGTCCGCTATGTCCTGCAGGTCCTCCATGTCGAAGAGATAGACGTTTTCCATCTGTCCTATTTGAGGGTCAATGTCCCTGGGTACGGCAATGTCCACCATGAGCAGCAGGCGGTTGCGCCGACGCCGGAGGGCTTCTACGATCATGTCTGGCGTGACGATGTAGTTTGATGCCCCCGTGGAACTGATCACGATGTCTACCCCCATCAGGGCGATAGGTAGCTCTGTGAATTTTATGGCCGAGCCGCGGAAAACTCCCGCCAACTCCTGCGCCCGGGCAAAGGTGCGATTGGCGACGAGGAGGTGGCTCAAGCCGTTTTTTATGAGATGTCGCGCCGCGAGTTCCGCCATTTCGCCGGCCCCTATGAGGAGGGCCGATTTCTTTTCGAGCTCCCCAAATATCTTTTTTGCCAGCTCCACGGCGGCGTAGCTTACGGAAATGGCATGGTTGGCCAGCCCCGTTTCCGTCCTTACCCTTTTGGCAGCCCGAAACGAGAAGTGTAACGCCCGGTTCAGGATGGGGCCCGTGGTTCCCATTTCCGTTGCCAAGCGGTAAGAGTCCTTTACCTGTCCTAAGATTTGCGGCTCACCAATGATGAGGGAATCCAAGCTGGCAGCGACCTTAAATAGATGACGAATGGCCTCTTCTCCTTTATAGGTATACAGGTACCGCTCCACTTCTTTCGGGGACAAACCCCCCCTTTTTTGGAGCATTTCTTTAATGGCTTCTTTAGCCTCTTTGACTTCGCTTACTACGGCTAATACTTCCACCCGGTTACACGTGGCAAGGAAGAAGGCCTCTTGAACCGAGGGGAGGCTTCTTAGCGCCATCAAAGGGTGAGGTGATTCGTTATCCCTTGGGGCCAGGCGTTCTCTCACCTCCAGCGGGGTCGTCTTGTGATTGGAACCTACCAAAATGATGTTCATGGCTAAAAGAACCGATGAAGGGAGCTAAACAGGCAAGTTTCGGCCAAGGAGGTGAGCGCCAGAAAAACGAAGAAAAGACAAGTAAAAATCGCCGGACGCCTTCCCTGCCAACCGATGGCAAGCCGTTGGTGGACGAGAATGGCAAACACGATCCAGGCCACCCAGGACCAGATTATTTTCGTATCGAGATGCCAGCCCCCTGCCCAGGCCAAACGGGCGTAGAACATGCCGGCGAGGATGCCGAGGGTAAGGGAGACAAACCCCCAGATCAGCGCCCATTCATTGATGCGATCCAAGTCTTTGAGGGGGGGCAGATAACTAAAGAGGCGTTTTGGTGCCTTGCCTTTAAGGAGGCGGTCCTGAATGAGATAGGCGCAACTGGCCAGGGTAGCGAGAACAAACCAGGCTTCCCCCATGAGGGCAAGCAAGATGTGGAGATTTACCAAGCCGCTATTCAGTATCTTCGGTGCGGCAACCGGTCCGCTGATGCCGGGAGAGGAGAAAAGGAGCAAAACCAAGGAGACGGGGGCAATGGAGATACCCAACACGCGAGTCTTGGTTCGAAGCTGAAATAAGAGGTAAAAGCCCGTGAGGGACCAGGCGAAAAACATTAGCACGTCGTAAGTACTGGCGAAAAGGGGGTATCCGCGTTTTCCCCAGATGGAAAAGATGAGGAGGCTATGGAGAAGAAAGGCGATAGCCATCGTCCAGGAGGCATGTTTGGCCGGATGGACACGCCGGCGAAGAAGAGAGATCGTATAGAGGATCGTGGCCGTTAAGTAAATGAAAATGGTGAGGTAAAAAAGACTAATGCTTCTCACCGTTTTTGTCTCTCCATTTTATGTTGACGGACGTATGCGTCTTTATTATTTCTTCCACCCGGTCCCACCTTTTGTCTCGTATTGCTTCCAGGAGGTCGGAGTCAAGAAGTCGTCCGTAGGTTTTTCTTCTTTTTTGTTCGTCCGGTTCAAGTTCGCGGTAGCGCTCCCGGATGTTTCCCAGGATCTCTAATAAGGTCGCATATTCGGGGCCAAATTTTTCGGCCAGTTCTTGGCGGATTTTGCGGGCCAGGGTCGGGCTTTTACCGGCCGTGGAGATGGCGATGCTTAAATTGCCCCGTTCGAGGATGGAAGGCAGGATGAAATCGCAACGTTTGGGATCGTCTACGATGTTGACGAGCACGTTTTCATGGCGGCTGTCGCGGAAAATTTGCTCGTTTATTTCTGAATCGCAAGTTGCGGCAATGGCAAGAAAGGCGCCTTTGAGCAGGGTAGGGTCGTATGTCTGGCGGAGCACCTCTATCTTTCCTGCCCGATAAAGGGCCTCAAGCGCCACCGTGAGGTGAGGAGAGATGACGGTCACCCGCGCTCCACAGTTAAGAAGGCGCAATACCTTTCTTTCGGCCACCTTCCCACCGCCTATGACCACGCAATGGCGGTTGGTTATGTCGAGAAAGAGGGGATAGTATTTCATCTTTTTTCCTGTAACATGTGCCATGGACAAAATTCAAGTCGCTTGAAATGACGGGGGAAATGGTATAGTAAAAGACATCCTATGAGGGGAGTTGTGTATGGTGGAGATTAAAGAATGGGTGGAAGTGCGGGTCAAAGTCCCGGTCGAATTGTCCGAGGCCGTAACGAATTTTCTCACCGAAGCCGGGTCGGACGGGGTATGTGAAGAGGTAATGGAGGCCGATGCGCTGGAGGAAGGAAGCGCTGAAAGCCCTTCTACGGTCCTTAAAGCATATTTCCCGCAAGATGGGCGGCTGGCCAGGCGCCTGGCGTCATTGGAAGGTTACCTGAAAAGCGTCTCATCCCTCTTTCCCCATCTCCCGCCCGCCAGTTACGAAACGGAGGTGGTGACGGACGTCGACTGGTCGGAAAGCTGGAAAAAGTACTTCAAGCCCATCCGGGTGACGAGGAATATCGTGATCAAACCCACCTGGGAGAGGTATTCGGTAATGGGGCATGATATCGTAATCGAGATGGACCCGGGCATGGCGTTCGGCACTGGTCAACACGCCTCAACCCGCATGTGCCTGCAGGCGCTGGAAGATCTCCTCCTTTACGAGCGGGCCACGGAAGGGGCAAGGGTGCTCGATGTGGGAACAGGTACAGGTATTCTCGGTATCGCCGCAGCAAAATTGGGGGCGAAGGGCGTGACATGCGTCGACATCGATCGCCAGGCCATAGAAATTGCCCGAGAAAACATCAAGATTAACGGTGTAGCAGATCTGGTCAAGGCCGAATACCGGGATGTGAGGACCCTGGGTGGGGAATACGACTTGATCGTGGCCAATCTCACCGATCGGGTACTCGTAAGGCTTCGTCCCCATCTCATCTCCCTGTTAGAACCGGGCGGATTTCTCATCATCTCCGGTATCATCGAGCAGAACCGCCCGGAGGTGGAGGCACACTATTTGGCACCGCCCCTTGTTCTTTACAGGTCCCTGACGGAAAAAGAGTGGATTTCCTATGTCTTTCAAAAGGAATCGAGCTCCCTATGAGCCGGAAGCGCTTTTTCTTTCCCTCCGGCATATCTCTTAACAGCGTTTACGAACTAACGGAAAAGGAACGACATTACCTGGCCAGGGTCTTGCGCCTCAAGGTGGGGGATAAAGTGGAATTGTTTGATGGATATGGTAGGGAGGGCGTCGGGGTCTTGGAAGGAATCGATGTCCGTCATCTTAGGGTGCGGGTGGTCGAGGTGGGGCGAAAGGAAGAAAGAAGGTTTGATTTGATCCTCTGCCAATCACTACCCAAAAAGGGCAAGATGGATCTCATCGTGGAGAAGGCGACAGAATTGGGCGTATCTAAGATCATCCCCCTTGTTACCCGCCGATCGGTCAGCCGACCTCGACGCGGGGAGGAAGAGAAGAAAGTAGCAAGGTGGCAGAGGATTGCCCAGGAAGCGGCGAGGCAGAGCGGACGCGCTATTGTGCCGGAAGTTTTGCCGATCGTAGAGTTTGAAAGCTTTCTCATGCAGGGATTTCCCCCGGGGTTTTTGCCCCTCCTCCTGTGGGAGGGAGGTGAAAGCAAGGGGCGGGAAGTGGCCGAGTGGGAAAAGGTGAACTCTTCTCCAGGGGTCATGGTCGTGGTAGGGCCGGAGGGGGGCTTTGATGACAAGGAAGTGCAAAAAGCCAAAGAAAGGGGGTTTATTCCTCTCTGGATGGGCCCTTATGTCCTGAGAACGGAGACGGCCGCCATCGTCATTTGCGCTTTAATCCAGCATGCCCGGGGGGCTTTTTCCCCGATAGAGGGACGCAAGGGGGATTGATGCGGCGCTTATACGGCGGGTTCTTAAGACGCTTGGGGGCGGGAGTAATCGATCTTGCCATTTTGCTGGTAGTTTTTTTTCTTTATTTTATTGCCCTTTTGGTCTCCGGTCTTGCGGCGGTGGGCGCCAATAAATGGGTTATCGACCCAGAATTGTTTTTTGCCCGGGCGACTCAGGTTTTTGTTATTTTCCAGCTTTGGTGCTTGGTGACGTGGTTTTTTTATTATACCTTTTTCCACGGTGTCGTGGGGAAGACGCCGGGGAAGATGGTGATGGGACTCAAGGTGTATCTTTCTTCGGGGGAGGAGTTGGCTACGTCCATCGCTTTCTTAAGGACGGCAGGATATTTACTCTCGGCGGTGGTTTTCTTTTTGGGTTTTTTCTGGGTCCTCGTGGACAAAAAAAAGAGGGCCTGGCATGACCTCATCGCGGGGACCGTGGTGGTGAGAGAAGGAAAAACACCTTGACAAAAGGGGGAGATATTTATTAGGCAAAAAAGGCATTGCGGGCCGGTAGCTCAGTCGGTAGAGCATCGGACTGAAAATCCGAGTGTCGGCAGTTCGATTCTGCCCTGGCCCACCAGAAAATAGGGGGTTTAGGCAAGAGGCTTAAGCCCCTTTTGTTATGTCTCTGTTATTTTTTGAAGACACCCCTCTTTTATAGTTCAAGGCCCCAGGGTTAGTCCGTCGCGGCATTAGTTAGAGTGAGGGAGAAATTTGATGACAATCCAAGTTCGGGAAAGGTTGTTTAATGTTTTGCCCCAGGTGGTTTTCGTTTCCACGGGTATTTACGTCTTTGCCAATCCCCTTCCTCTGGGAGTAGTGCAGGAGGCCGCTTATTACGTTGCCGTCATCGGTTTTATCATCCTCCTCCTGACCCGGAAGATTGATTTACCCATCAAAATTCCTTTGTTCATCGGATTGTGGCTGTTTCTCCTTTGGGCCGTAATTGGCCTCTGCTTCACCTTAGATTTTTCCAATACCTTGCACGACATCCGGGGTTATTTAATCGAATACCTGCTTATCTTTTATCTCCTCATCGTTTTCTATCAGAGCAAGGAAAAATTGGGATGGCTCGCGGGAATAATTATCGTTTCTTCTTTTCTCTTTGCCGTGGGGGGACTGATCCTTTTCTACGTTATCGAAGGGCATGCCATAAGCGATCGCTTTGGCTTATCCTTCCGGAAGATGTATACGGGATTTATGTGTTTTATCACTGTCTTTGCTTCGCTTTTAAGCCTTCAGATGTTTCATTGCACCCCAATACGGGCCCTTCGCCTTTTTTGGTTTTTGAGTTTTACCGTCTTATCCGTCGCGACTTTTCTCAATCAAGGACGGGCCGCCATTATTGCTTATATCTTGGGGCTCGCCACGATGTGTTTGGAGAAAAAGAAAAACCTCGTTTTTTTAATGATCGCTCTTCTTGCCTTCTCTTTTCTCCTACCCGCGATTACTGTTCGGGTTAAAAATTTATATGGGGCAGAATACGGGGTTCTGAATGACATCCGGGAAAAGATGTTCCGCCTCTCGTGGGAGGTGATCAAAGACCACCCCGTAACGGGGGTAGGTTACGGTGGGGAGATCTACGGCAATGCTCAGTTGGTGGACTTAAAGAAGTACAACGCCCGCCTCCCGGAACCATACCAGCAGAAACAATTCATTGTCACCGCCACGCATAACACCTTTTTGGATGTAGCCGTCCGCACCGGCCTCGTGGGGCTGGCCCTGTTTTTGCTTTCCCTGGGCATTGCTTTTTATATGCTTGGGTGCGTCTTCAAACATAAGAGGGATGAATTTTTTAGACCCTGGGTGGTTTGCCTTACGGCCTGCTTGGTTTCGTATCTGGCGCAAGCGATGACCACCGATTCCCTCTACGGGGCGCAAGGCATCATTTTATACCTCATTTATGCCATGATCACCATCCTGTGGAGGTTGGCAAAAAATGATACGGTCCCCTCGACGGTTGGTCTCAAGTAGGTAAAAGGGGGCGTGGTGTTTGCATCGCGGCCTTCAAGTTAAGGCCGGAAAACCGCCCCGTTGGGGCTAAGAGGGATAAACAAATCTCTTAAATTTGTGTCCCTTTCTGGAAGACAAAGTAATCGGCGGGTGGGGCTTCTTTCTCTGTTATCCACTTTTTCAGCCTATCGACCGTAACGAGAAGGGGATTTTCTCCTACTGTCCGACCCGTGTAGCCCATTGTCCAGAATATCTCGAATACTTTATCGAAATAGGGATGGACACCACCGGGGAAGTGGCCCTTCAAACCCACTTCGACGATCCATATTGGTGGAGGCTCTTGCTTAAGGAGCTTTTGCGACCCTTTTAGCACGCTATACTCTGAACCCTCCACATCGATCTTTACGATGACCCGGCTTCCGGCCAGGCGTTCTCCTACTATGACATCCATCGTACTTAAGGGGATCACCCTTTTTTTGGTCGAAGTTCCGGCCCAATCTTTTATTAGGGAAGCGGCCGTTCCCACTCCATAGAGGGTGGCCGTTCCGGGTTTATCTGAGAGGCCCAGAGGGAAGACCTCGACGTCATCCCATTCGTTTGCCTCCAAATTGGCGAAGATAAACTGTAAATTGTGCCATAGCGGTTCGATGGAGATTACGTGCAATCCCATATGGCGGGCCAGACAGGTGTAGTATCCCATATTGGCTCCTACATCGATAAAAACGCCCCCTCCTCTGAAGGCCTGGAGGAGGAATTGGGCTTGTTCGGGTTCATAGGTGCCCTCCTGCATGGCGGGATGCCCCGTCATGATGAAGCCAAAAGGGGTCTTCCGGTAGGAGGCGCGTCGCAAGTTGCGTGTTGCATGATAGAATTCACTCGCGGCGGCAAGCTCTGGATATTTACTGTACAGAAAGGATTTGATGCTCACTTCATCTGTCCCAAAAGCAATAATCGAGTGATTCTAAATCTCTTCATCACAAGCAAGGTCAAAAGGAGGGAGCATACCATGGCGATGGAAGCATCTAAAAGGTAATGCCCCAGATCGTTACCCGACAGGGGGATAAAGTATCGGTGGCAGGCGTAGATATCCAGTGACATGGTTCCCACCCAACTAAAAAAGGGGTAAATGCGCGTAAGGGAAATTATACCAAAGAGGCCGGAAAAAGTCGCCATCCCCGTAAATGATACCACGTATTTGTAGATGGAAACGATCAGACGTGCGATCCCGGACCCAAGCCATTCCGCCAAGGAAGGGTAGAAGGTGGGAAAAGCGTTACGCCGCCAGAAATATACGAGCAGGGGGAAAATTATAAAGCTAAGCCCGTAATAGATGAGTTGTTTCTGGAGGAAGTGCTTACGGTATTTCCAAAACAAGAAACCAGCAAGATAGTAAGGAAAATACTGCTTAATTTCAGCAAGGCCCAGCGTATCGGTGGAAGCGAACCTGGTCATGAGCAAAGCGATGAGGACGAATACATTTTCCCATCTTTCCCGGTTGCGCCACCGCGTAAATTTGAGGGTCCCGAAGAGTAGAATGCTCATCCAGAACAAAACCCATAAGAACCACAATCCTTGGTCAGGGGATTTTAGCAGAGAAAGGTAGTGGTTTAGAATATTTATGTCCAGGCCTTTTGCACGAAAATACAAATAGCTTATGCCATGCCACACGAAAAAAGGTAAAACCAGGCGAACGGCATTTTTCCGGATATAGTAAAGGAATGGGTAGGGAAGCTGAGTATGAATAATATACCCGCTTAAAAACATAAAGAGGGGCATAAGAAAGGACATCAAGACGCGAAAAATAACATTTTCATCGTGATGGGGATCATTAAGGAGGATACTGTGGGCAAAAACAAGGGAAATAATGGCGCCCCCTTTCAGGGCGTCCACCAAACGATTGCGCCCACCTGTTATCGCTTCGTTTGCTCTTTTAAACATCATTTGCCCAGGGTAGTTACTTAATTAACGACCTCCCTACCCTTTGATGAGGCGAAAGGGAAGGAGGGCATAGGGGTGATTGATAGCACAACGGAAGAGGAATGAAAAAGGGATTTTCCATCGCATTGGATGCGATGTTTGGGTTTATTCTCCATCACATAAGGGCGCAATGGGTAAAATGCTTGACATTTCAAAAGATTATGTTTATGAACCGGCAAAATCATGGGAGGGTTTCATATCTTAAAGGTTTCGGATGCAAAGGGCTTCGGTGAAATCCCGTGCGATAAATTTTTGAAGCATGGAGATTTAAAAGGCCTTTTCTGGGTTCGGCCTATTCTTAGTTAGCAAAAATGACATGAACGTAGCCCTTACCTTATTCGCCATCATAATCATCACTTTCCTCATTTCGGCCGAATTATTTTTCTTTTTCCTCATTCGCCATCCGAATTGGGTCAGAAAAATGCCGGTGGGTATCCAAAATGGGGTGGGATACCTCTACATTCAGGGTGAGAGGAAGGTGATGCCTTTTGTCAAGGGGTGCGGAAGATACTCCCCGGAATTTGGCTATACCTTAAAACCGGGAGATTTTCTTTTCACTGAACGGGAGTTCAGCAATCATTATCACATAAATTCTCTTGGGGTCCGGGGTGATGAGGACGATCTCTCAGAACCAGACTTGGTGGTGTTGGGTGACTCCTACAGCCTCGGCTGGGGAGTGGAACACGAAGAGATGTTTTCCCGTGTCCTGGCCCGGATGACGGGGATGAAGGTCCTCAATACCGCCATTCCTTCTTTCGGGACCGTAAGGGAGATGATGATGCTAAGGAAGATAGACCGTTCCCAACTTAAGGGGGTCATCCTTCAATACTGCGGTGACGACTACGAAGAAAACGTAAGGTACATCCAGAATGGAGACTTACTTCCCGTTATGCGGAAAGAAACGTTTGAGCAGCTCATGGAGTCACACAGCCAGCCTAAGCGCTATTTCTTCGGTAAATACGTGGGGATGAAGATTAAAAAAAAGGTGGGAGAACTGGCCGAAAACTTCCGACCCCAGATACAGGTTGATGAGAGGCCAAGTGAAGTCGATGCATTTCTTCACGTTCTCATACGGAATCAAGACCTTTTGGTCCCCTACCCACTCATCATTTTTGAGATGAACGGCATTCGCCAATCCAATGAATTTACAAAGGGGCTTCGCCAGGCCGTAGAGAACAAAAAGGCCTCTTATCCCTGGATGAAGAACATATCGATTCTGGATACCACTTCATGGCTACGTGATGAGCATTTCTACATCCTGGATGGGCATCTCAATGCAGAAGGTAACCGAGTGGTGGCAGAAATGCTCTATGGAGAATTACAAAGGTTAGGCCTTGTATGATGGAGAAAAATTGCCTGGCCTGTGGCGGCATGAAATTCAAGCCGATTTATGAAAGGGAAAAATGGCAGGTAATGGCCTGTGAAGATTGTGGGTTGGGCTTTCTCGAGCCGGAGCCTACTTGCCAAGAAATGGCTTTATTTTATGATCAAAAGTATTTCGATCGCCACTATCCGGAAGACGTGACCCGTGAAAAGGTCCTTCGCGAGCAATCTCACCGCCTTCGCTTCATCCGGCCCTATAAAAAATCGGGGCGGATCCTGGATGTGGGATGTGGGAAAGGGTATTTTCTCCTTGCCTGCCGCACATTGGGCTATGAGGTGGAAGGTCTGGATATCTCGGCCGAGGCGGCGGCATTTGCGGGACGTCATTTTCAGATCCCTGTTCAAGTTTCTCATGCCGCCCCGGGCGTGAAACCGGCGGCTTCTTATGATCTCGTTACGTTTTGGCATTCCCTCGAACACATGGAAGATCCGCTGAAGGCCCTATTGGCGGCTTATGAGTGGCTCAAGGATGACGGCGTCCTCGTGGTTGACGTGCCCAATATATCGGGATATGATGCGCGGCACTTTGGAAGTGATTGGGCCCACTGGGATGTGCCTTTTCATCGCTACCATTTTACCGCGCGGGCCCTTTATCTGATACTTTCGTCAAGTGGATTTAGGGTGGTGAGAAAGAAAACCTACCTTTCGGAGTATGTGAAAGGGTATTTGACGCAAAGAAAGGTGCCGGCAGTGGTGGCGCGGTTTATGGCGCGCTTTTTTACGGGCAGTAGCATAGCGGTCGTCTGCCGAAAGGAAATAGCCAAATGATCGCTTCCGACGCTCTGGATCAGCTGCTTTTTAGTGGTTCTTTTGAGTTCCGGCGGCTGATCATCGAAGGGATCGATAATCGTCCCGTGGCCCGCTTTTTTTCCGTGGCCATACTGGATGAGGAGGTGTGCCTCATGGGTAAATCCTTGGCCACTGGTGACGATTACGTAAAGCACCTTCACAGCAGGTTGGAGAAAAGTTTGCTCCATGCCCGTCCCTTGCCCGTCGTGAGGTTTGCCGATGGGGAATATGCCTATTACCGCCATTCTTTGGCCTGCAATGGCCTCTACCGGCAGGCAGAATCGGTGAAGGCCATAAAGAGGTCCTTGCCATTTCATATCGAAGCCCTGAGGTATGTGGCCCTCCACGGATTTCTCGCACCCCTAATTTTTCCGGGAAACAGTGGAAAAAAGAAGCCTACCCTGTTTCCCTTCCTTCGAAGTCATCTCGGGCCGGCGAGGAGATTTTTGAATTTTGCTCAAGCATCTGGAGTCCGGTTGACGGAAGGCAATTACCTACCCTTTTACGCGGTTTATGCCTACCTTACCTCCTCGGATTTTGCTAAGCTCCTAAACCGTAAAACCCTTGCCATCCTGACGTCTGATTTCAACGAAAAGGCCTGCCGCAAGTGGTTTGAGGATTATGACTCTTACCCGGAGATTATTGGCATCTCCATCCCTACCGAATACGTGGCCACCAGGTGGCCGTCGTACCGGGAGCAGATACTTTCTGCCATACCCCGGTCGACAGAGGTTTGTCTCGTCGGCGCGGGGATCGGGGCGCTCTTGGTTTGTCGTGATGTGGCCGAGAGATTTTCCATCCCGGCCATTGACGCCGGACATGTGTTGAACATGATGAATGATCGCATAGATAAGTCAAGCGGCCTGCGTCTCTATACCATCTGGAAGAACAATGAATGATCCCCTCAAACCCCTCCGTCGCCGGTTGAGACAATACCTCTCCCGACGGCGGCTTGAAAGGGAACGTATCTTCTATCTGCGGAAATTTAAAGAACAGGGGCTGACCGTCCCGGATACGGAAATGATCTCTGTCCGCCTCCGGGAGAGATTCCCCCACCTCTCTCCCAAACCGAAGGGGACTTTGAAAATCATCGCCGTTTATCGCCATTTCAATTGGGAAGACTATAATCTCTTGCCGGCCTTAAGGAAATTCGGTACCGTGCGTCACTTTGATTGGTCGAAAGAAGGATTCAGGGATGAAGGTCGCAGCTGGCGGGAGAAGGAAAAGTGGCGCATGAATGAGGCCCTCCTTGAGACTATTGATTCCTGGGTCAAAGAGGAGAGACCCGACGTGGTGTTTATGTACGTTTCGGGGGAAACGGTAGAACCTGCTACCCTTCAACAAATCCGGCTTTACGGTATCCCCATGGTCAACTTGGCATTGAACGATAAGGAACACTTCGTGGGTAAAATACGAAACGGCCGGGCCTTCGGGGCGAGAGATATTTGTCGCTTTTTCGACCTCTCCTGGACGAGTACGGAAGACGCCGTCGCCAAGTATTGGGTGGAAGGAGCGATTCCCCTCTACCTCCCGGAGGGTGCGAATCCGGACATCCACAAGCCATATGCGGTGGATAAGACAATCGACGTTTCTTTTGTCGGTCAATGTTACGGCAATAGAAAAGAGGTCATCGACGCCCTTAAGCGTCGTGGTATCCAGGTGGTGGCATTTGGGGTCGGCTGGCCCCGCGGTCCCCTACCGGTGGAAGAGATGGTAAAGCTCTACTCGATGTCCCGGATCAACTTGGGATTTGGCGGAGTCGAAGGCCACCCGGGTGCTTACTGTCTTAAGGGGCGAGATTTCGAAGTGCCCATGAGCGGGGGCCTGTATTTGACGGAAGATCATCCGGAGCTTGCCCGAGTGTATAAAATAGGGGAAGAAATCATGACATACCGCGGGATAGATGACCTGGAGCAGAAGATCCGATATCTTTTAAGTCATCCGGAAGAGGCCGAGGCCATCCGTCAGAGGGGGCGGGCCAGAGCCCTCACAGAGCATACCTGGGAAGCGAGAATGGAAAAGGTCTTTCGCCTCCTCGGCCTCATCGAATGATAACAAACGTTTCGATGGCTGAAAAAATGTCATGCTTATGATGACAAAGCCCGGCCAATCTTGGGTGGTTTTTTCGTATGCTGTTTAATTCCTATGCCTTCATCCTTATCTTTTTGCCCGTGACCATCGGGGGGTTTTTCGCCTGGCGCCGTTTTTCTCCTGCCGCCGGGAGATGGTATCTCATGGCCGCGTCTCTTACGTATATGGGGCTGTGGAACATCTCTTGCGCTCTCGCTCTTTGGGCATCCGTTTTGATTAATTATGCTTTGAGCCGGGCCATGATGATCGTTGAGGGCGAAAAGAAGCGGAAGTTGCTACTATGGGTGGCCATTATCTTTAATTTGTTCTATCTCGGTTTTTTCAAGTATGCCAATTTTTTCCTCGAGAATCTAAGTCTTCTAACCGGTATAGCCTACTTGCCGATAAAGCTGTTTATTCCCCTGGGCATTAGTTTTTATACGTTCATGCAAATCGCATGGCTGGTGCAAACTTATCGGCGAGAAAACCCGCGAACCGATTTCGTAAGTCACGTGCTTTACATAACGTTTTTTCCCTATGTGATCTCAGGTCCGATTGCCTATCCTTCCGAGGTGGTGACGCAATTTTATGACGAGAGGCAGTTGCGTTTTCGTTTCGACGAGTTTAATCGAGGCCTTTTTCTCTTTTCCCTTGGTTTGTTTAAGAAAGTGGCCGTGGCCGATACCCTAGGGCACATAGCCGATGGAGGTTTCAGTACCACGGGTATGCTTACGCTCACGGAGGCATGGATTACGAGTCTTTCGTTTACCTTGCAACTCTACTTTGACTTTAGCGGTTATACCGATATGGCACTCGGTATGGCGCGGGCTTTTGGTATCAAACTGCCGCCCAATTTTAACTCCCCTCTCAAGGCCTTAGATGTACGTGATTTTTGGCGTCGCTGGCACATGACCCTATCGAGATTCTTGCGCGATTTCATCTATATCCCCCTGGGAGGAAACAGGCGAGGTTTGTCAAGGACCCTCGTAAATATCATAGTTACGTTTCTCATCTGCGGTCTGTGGCATGGGGCTCAATGGACCTTCGTTTTCTGGGGTTTCTTGCATGGTGTGGCCCTGGGCATTAATCGATTGTGGCATCAAATCGGGCTTCGTTTGCCTAAAGTGCTGGCTTGGTTTCTCACTTTTAATTTTGTCAACGCGGCCTTTGTGTTTTTCCGGGCGCCGGATATGAAGACGGCCTTCAACATCCTTTTGGGAATGATAGGTCAAAACGGCTTTCTCATCTCCCCTAACTTGGAAGGTACCCGCCTGGGAGGCATCCTTACCTCTTTGGGGGCGCACTTTGGCGAATGGCGGATTCACTTACCGCCGGCGGAAACGATGGAATATTTTTTCTGTTTTTTACTCTTGCCGATCGTGCTCTGGGCAAGAAACTCGAATGAAAGGGAGGCGCGGTTTCAATCGAGTTGGAAGACGGCCCTTTTGGTAGCCCTGCTTTTTACGGTGGGACTTCTTTGCCTTAACCAATCCCAGTCTTTTGTGTACTTTAACTTCTGAAGGATGGATACGTGAAACCGAAGAGTTGGCTTTTTTTGACCTTCTCGCTGTGGATTCTCTTTTCCTTCATGGTGGTGGGCTTAAATTGCGCCATCGATCATTACGGCATTCTCTATAGCCTCTTCAGCAAAAAAGAGAAAGGCATGCCGCTGTATTTACCAGCCGGCCTCAATCAGCACATTTTTAATCCGGAATATGTGTTTCGCCATCACAATCGTTTCGATGGCTATCTCTTCGGATCCTCGCGCACGGCGGTAATAGATACCAGTAGGATTCCGGGCTTTTCCGTCTTCAACATGTCCTATCCCCAGGGTTTACCCCAGGAGCACCTGGACGTTTTGCAGGCTTTCTTAAGGAAGGGTATAAAGCTACGGCTGGTCATGATCGGCCTTGACGACTTTTGCTTTAGCCTCCCTCATTCTGAACATGAGCGCTACCTGATGTTTGTACCCCATCCGGAGGTAAGCGGCCAGAGTCGATTCATCATTTTTATGAAGTTTTTTTACCGCCTGCCCACTTGGAAAGAGTTAGATGAATGGTGGAAAAGGATCAAAACGAAGGGGAAAAAAGGTACCCTTGTACTTAATGCCGATGGCCAGAACCTGTCTTTTATGGGTAAGGAAGAAATAATTAAGCGGGTTGGGAAACCCATCTTTGCATACGAAAGGACTAGGGGAAGTCAAAAGACCCAGGCTTTTAACGAGGCCGCTCAGGAAAGGGCCTTTTCGGCCCTCGGCGAGATCATCCGTCTTTCGAAGCAGTACGGCTTCGATTTGATCTTTTTCATTAATCCCCATTATGCGGAAGCTTACGAAGACGAAGTGGAGGCGATGATGAGGGTGAAAGAAAGACTGGCCGGAATGACAGGCTTTTACGATTTCAGTGGGTTTAATGCTGTTACAGTAAACCCCTTAAATTACTATGAAGAGAGCCACTATCGCTATGGGGTGGGCGACCTGATCATCGGAAGAATCTTCCCCTCCGGCCGTTTACCGGTCCCGCCCGATTTCGGCAGGTGGGTCACGGCGGCCAACGTACGCGCCCATCTGGCTCGAGAAAGAAAAGCTTTCGAGACCTATCTAAAGGGGAAGGGAAAAAGGTAAACTGGCCCGACCTGATGGCGCTTGCTTTGTTCATTCAAAATTTCTTGCATGTTTTTAACGAATCTTTTCTCTCTTTCGTTAAATTGTTCCTCCCTAATTAGCCCGGTTTCGATAATTATCATAACGATTTCAATCCGATACAAATTCCCCCTTCTTGGCATGCTTTACGCATTGTTAGAGGTTGAAAGGAAAATCCTCGGA
>DAORXN010000011.1:0-5247 GCA_035358955.1 Syntrophales bacterium
AAGAAGCGTCTGCCCGGAAGAACACCTGCGGTCAATGCCTTCTTGACCGATAGAGAGGTAAAGAGCATCTGTTCCTTAAGCGGAGAGGGAGAAAAATTGTTACGGGAGGCCATGGAGAGGCTCGGTTTCAGCGCCCGGGCTTACATCCGCATTCTGAAGGTGGCCCGCACCATCGCCGACCTGGCCGGGGAAGAGAAAATAGGCCCTCCCCACCTTGCCGAGGCCATTCAATACCGCAGTTTAGATCGTCGCCTGGTGTTTTGAGGCAAAGCTTTAAATCCTTGACAGCCGGACTTAACCTTTCCTAAGGTACGGGCGCAAGAAAGAAAGGAGGGCATAAGTATTGTCATGACGGTAACGGAGAAGCTGAAGGAACTATATACAACGCGCACGGAAAGGGCCAAAGAGCTTAAGGAAAAGGGGCAGCAGGTGGTCGGTTATTTCTGCTGCTTCGTGCCGGAGGAAATAATAACTGCCTTTGATCTCGTACCCTTTCGTCTTCAGGGGAGTCAGAAAGACCCTATTGATCAGGCGGATGCCTTCATCGAACCTATGGCTTGCCCCTTTGCCCGGAGTTGCTTTAATCGCGCCCTGAAAGGGGAGTATGACTTTCTCGACGGTTTTGTCGCCCCTCATAGCTGCGACACCATCGAACGCCTCTATCACATCTGGTTTCACAACCACCCGGCCGCCTTCAACCATCTAATAAACGTGCCCCACATGAGGGAGAGGGGGGCGGAGGAGTTCTTCCGCGCCGAGCTTCATTACTTTGCCCGTTGCCTCGAAGACTGGACGGGAAGGAAATTGGACCGGGAGAAACTGAGAGAGGCTGTTTGCCTTTCCAACAGGAAAAGGGTCCTTCTGCGAGACCTTTACGAATTGAGGAAGCGTAAGACACCCCCTCTTTCGGGGGTGGAGGTCCTGGAAATCCAGGTGGCAGGAATGGGGCTCCCCGTTGAGGAGTACGTTGATCTCCTGGAGCAGTATCTAAGGGAGGTAAGGTCAAGGAATGAAAAGGAAGTGCGGCCGCGGATTTTTTTATGGGGAAACGTGATCGACGATTCGACTTTTATAAGGCTAATCGAAGACAGCGGGGCTTGGGTGGTTATGGACGACCTATGTACGGGCAGCCGTTCGTTTTGGGAGGATGTGCCCGAGACGGCGGATCCCTTCGAGGGTTTGGCGAGAAGGTATCTGAATATTCCCTGTCCCCGCAGTAATTTTCCCCGCACGGGAAACCGGCCTTTCGACCTCGCATCCCGTTTCGGTTACATAGGAGATTTCGTTAGGGACTGGCAGGCAGAAGGGGCCATCTTTTACGTCGTACGTTACTGCGATACTTGTGAACTCGAGGCCCCGGACTTGAGGGACTACTTAAGAGAGATGGGGATGGCGGTCCTCATGCTGGAAGACGATTATTCTCTGGTGACCATCGGGCAGTTGCGCACCAGGGTGCAGGCCTTTATCGAGATGATGACGGGGGTGGCGTGATGGGTGAGAGAGAACAGAAGAAGACAACGGCGGTCAAAGGAACGACGACGGCGGGGTTAATCCGGGGGCTGGTGAAAGACATCTACCGCTTAGCACATGAGGCCAAAGCGGAAGGGAAGAAAGTCGCCTATTTCATGGTTGCCTCCCAGTACGACGAAATTATCCGGGCCATGGATATCGTGCCCATTCCAACGGAAAATTACGCGGGACTGTGTGCGGCCAAAAGGGACATGGACAGGTTTCTCCTCCGGGCGGAGGAAGATGGCTATTCCCAGGTGCTGTGCAGTTACGCGCGCATAGGTTTGGGGTTCGACAGCCTGAGAAAAGAATTGGGTGGCATTCCGGAAAATGCCCCTGACGGAGGCATGCCGGAGCCGGACATGATGTTGGGCAGCAGTGCCGTCTGTGACCCCCGCTTCAAATGGTATCAAGCGGCGGGCCGGTATCTGGACGTACCGTCTTACAGCATCGACGTCGTTGCCCCGCCCGTCCAGGCCGATCTGAACGAGGTGCGAGACTATTATATCCGCTATCAGGAAGAACAGTTCCGGGGACTCATCGATTTTCTCGAGCGGCAAACGGGGAAGAAGATGGATGAGGACAGGTTATGGGAGACGATCAGATTGGGAGACGAGGCCTGGCGCCTCTGGTATGAGATCGACCGCCTGCGCGTCGCCATCCCTTGCCCCATGCCGGCCCAAGACCATTTCAGTATCATGGTGGCCGGTCACTATTATTGCGGGACGCAAGTCGCCGTGGATTTCTACCGTCAACTTTACGAAGAGGTGAAGGCCAAGGTTGAAAAAGGCCAGGGGGTGATCCCCGAGGAGAAGTATCGCCTCCTGTACGGAGGGGGGTTGCCACCTTGGCATACCCTCTGGATTTTCAATTATTTCGAAAGTTTCGGCGCCGTTTTCGTGATCGAAAACGTCTATCGTGGCTACGACCCGGTAGAAGTTCCTGCCCATGTTAAAGACCCGGTAAAATACTTGGCTTGGCGAGCATTTTTACGCTTTACCCAGCGGCATGAAAAGGCGAAAAAGAACAGCGGTCATCCTTTGGTGGAGAGGCTTTTGGGGCTCATTCAGGATTACAGCATAGACGGCGTCGTGTTCCATGCGTGTCGTTCCTGCCGGGCGACAACCGTGGGGCAGATTCATATCAAGAACCTGCTCGGTCGCTACACGGATATCCCCATGATGCAGCTCGTCTCCGACATGGTGGATCTGAGGGATTATTCGGAGGCCCAGTGGAAGGCCCAGATCGGGGCTTTCATAGATGCCCTGCAGGCGCGCAAATGAGGAGAAGATGCCTTTTGCCGGCATAGATATCGGATCCACCATGACCAAGGCGGTAATCATAAGTGAGGCCGGGGAGATGATGAGTTTTCTCGTCGGTCCGACGGGGGCAGAGCATCGTCGTTTCGCTCATCAGGTGATGGATGAGGCGTTAAGGAAGGCCGGAATAGAAAAGGATGACCTCTCGTTTATCGTGGCCACGGGCTATGGGCGCTTGAATTGCCCCTTTGCGGACGAGCAGGTGACGGAGATTACGTGTCATGCCAGGGGGGTAAGGGCGGAGTTTCCCCAGGCGAAGTTGATCATCGATATCGGGGGACAGGATTCGAAGGGCATTAAATTAGATGGGGCAGGAAGGATCATCGATTTCGTCATGAACGATAAATGTGCCGCCGGTACGGGCCGGTTTCTGGAAGTCATAGCGGAAACCTTGGGGATCGAACTTACCCGCATGGGAGATATTTCCCTCTCCGCCCAGGGGATAGTGAAGATTTCCAACACCTGTACCGTCTTTGCCGAGCTCGAGGTGACGTCTCGCCTGGCGGAGGGGGCGGCTGTCGCAGACATCTGCGCCGGTCTCCACGACGCCATTGCCGGGCGCATTGCCTCCATGGTGCGTCATCTCAAAGTGGAGGGTGAGGTAGTAGTGACGGGGGGCGGAGCAAAGGATAAGGGGTTGGTTGCCGCCATTTCCCGCAAGCTGGGATGCAGGGTTTTGGTTCCCCGGGACCCTTTTCTCTCCGGGGCCTGGGGGGCGGCGTTGATTGCCAAGGCGTTTTTCGGTCAGGGAAAAAAGGGTGCGGCGTCTCGTCGGTGGGAGGAGGTTACGTTTTTTCGGTGAAAAGGTTCTTGGGATTGGATCTGGGGTCTTCTTTCATTAAAGCGGCCTTGGTGGAGGGGGACTCGCTGAAAGGGCATCTCATCTTGCCCGTAAGCGGTAGCTTCCGCGAGCAGGGGAAAAGGGCCGTGGAGATGATGTTAAAAGAGGCAGGGATCTCTAGGGAAGAAGTGACCGGCTTGGGGCTTACGGGCGTAGGGGTGGAAGGCGTGGATTGGGATGCGCCCCGCTTCTCCGAGGTGGCCTCTCATGCCCGGGGCGTTCATCTCCTCTTTCCTCAGGCGAAGACGGTCATCGATCTCGGGGGACAGTTTACCCGCGTCATCCGGATCGGTCCGGAGGGTCGGGTTTACGATTTCCTCATGAGTGAAAAGTGTGCCACCGGCTCCGGCCGGTTTCTCCAAATTATGGCCCGGATACTGAGGGTAAGTATCGATGAACTGGGCCCTTTGTCCTTAAATGCTTCGAATCCTGTAGAATTTTCCACCGGCTGCGCCGTGTTTGCAGAATCGGAGGCCGTCTCCCGGATTGCCGAGGGGGCAAACCCGGCCGACATTGTGGCGGGCGTTCATAAGGCCATGGCGTCCAAAGTCGAGATGCTGGTAAAGAGGGTAAAGTGGGAACCACCCGTAGCCCTCGTCGGGGGAGGGGGAGAAGATAAGGGACTTGTTCGAGCGATAGCGGGTAAGTTAGGGACGGATCTCCTCGTTCCCCCCTGGCCCCGCCTAACGGCGGCCCTGGGAGCGGCGTTGCTTTGCGCTTCTAAATCTTGCGGCCCGCCGTCTTGATTAAGGAGCGGATTTTCTCTGTGAATTCGCCTTCAGAAAGTAGGTCCTCCACGGATATGTGAAGTCGGAAATCCCAGTGATAGTCTTTTATGGCCGGGTTATTGATCCTTTCCGCTGCCGGGTCTTGCCTTCTTAGCCGACCGTCCAGGGCAAGCAGGTCCTGGATGAGAAAAAGGGCGAACATGCTCGGGGCTTGGAGATGGCGGGTTATGATTCGCTCGATAAGATGATCGGGTAAGACCCGCGGGGCGATTCCTTTTTCTCCGAGGCAGTGTTCGTAGTAATATTGGATTACCGCGCGGTCTTCTTCCGTCCACCACTGCCTCAAAGGGGGCATGTCATGCGTGCCGGGGGAGGCAACGGATAAATACGGGTAATGGGAGAGGAGGGCGAAGATCTCCCCCAGGCGGGTGGGCATTCTTTCTATTCTTAACGAGAGCAGCCCCAAATGGGCGAGAGCCGGGGGAACGATGTCCGGTACCATACCTAAGTCTTCGGCGCAAAGAAGGCAGTTGGAAAACGCCTGGAGGGCGCCGAGTCGCTTTTTGCCCGTCTCCTCCCAAAGCTCGTTGTTTCTCCGATAGAAGTAATCTTGCAAGAGATGCCTTAACTGGGATTGCCTCTCCGGGGTAAGGGAGGCGAAACGAAACGTGTCCTCCAGGCGCAGGCGGGGGTGAAAGTAAGTTTTTCCCGCCCTTTCTTCTGGAATTAGAAGGACCTCGTCTTGCAGTTTGAAAAGGCCCTCCAAGAGGGCTTCCCTCTTTTTTCTCTTCAAGGCATTAAGCAGGTGCCTTTGACTTTGGTAGCGCGTTCGGAATCGATAGGTGCCGTC
>DAORXN010000011.1:5347-76289 GCA_035358955.1 Syntrophales bacterium
GCGGACGCACTGAAAGAACCGGGCAAGATGGGAAAAGCGCATCTTCCAGAACGCAAACCCATCTTTTTCCATCTCTTCCCAGTCATAGAGGGGAAATCCCCAATTCTGGCCCGTGTCGCTAAAGTTGTCCGGCGGCGCCCCCATCGTGTATCTTTGATCAAACCACTCCGGATGGGTCCAGATCTCCACGCTGGCCGGAGATAACCCAATGGGCAAGTCCCCTTTTAAGACCATGCCTTGAGCCCGGGCATGGGAAGTTACGCGCGTAAGCTGCCGGTACAGATGGTATTGGAGGAAGTAGTAAAAGGCGATGTGGGAGAAATGTTTCGACCGGGGGTTGTTCAGTCGGCTGATGATTTCCGGCGTCCCTCGGGCGTAAGGACCCCACTTTGCGAAGTCGCCGGTACCCATTTTGTCCCGGAGGAAGGAGAAGGCGGCGTAAGGCTTAAGCCAGGCGGCGTTTTCCTCGATGAAGGCCTTGGCCTTGCGGTCTGCAAGAAAAGAAGGGGCCACGAGGCGGAATATCTCTTGCAGGAGTTGCCTTTTTATCCTCATTACTTCCGGGTAATCGACGTGGGGTATGTTATGGAGGCGCGCTTTTTCCTTGCGGATTTGGCGGCGAAGGGGGCTGCGGACGGGGAGAAGGTCGTCCAAGTTTAGGTATAAGGGGTGTAAGGCACAGGTGGAGATGATGGCATAGGGGTAGGAGTCCGACCAGGTACCGGTAGATTGGGTATCATTTATGGGTAGCAGTTGCACGATCCTAAGGCCCGCCTTCCTGGCCCAGGTGATGAAGGGGATGAGGTCGAGAAATTCCCCCACGCCCAGTCCGCGGCGGGAACGAAGGGAAAAGACGGGGACGATCACCCCGGCCCATTTTCCCGGCCCTTCCGGTGGATAAAGGGGGTAGTCGTTGATCAAGGTGACCCCGGTAAAGGGGGGGGAGGCAAAGATGCGGTTGGGGCCGCTCTCCCAGGTGAGCTTCCCTTCCTCCTTCTTTCCGATCAGGTATTTATAGGCGAATCGGTTGGGTAAAGGGGTGGGCAGGCAAAGTTCCCAGTAAGGGTAGGCGCCGGGACGAAGGGGGAGCGCGTAAGCCGGATCCCAGCCCCCTAAGCTTTCTGGTTCCCCTACAAGATAAACGCCTTCTTCGGGATCGATGGCCGGGGCCGGGATATTTATTACTGTTTGGGGGATGTGCGATGATTTGATCGGCCGCGAAGCCTCACGCCTTCGGGCAAAAAGGGTTTCTTCAAAGGGGGCTTTGGTGAACACGGACAGAAGATCCCCGGGCGGGCGCCAGAAATCGAAAACCTGTACGTTTACCGAGGTCGCATCATCCTCTAAAGTCAGGAAACGCTTGGGCCCTCCCTCCCTTTCTTCCCGGCCGTCAGGATGCTGGATTACGTAGTGCCATTCGAGAGAAAAAGGGGGTCGAGAAAGTGATAGGCTTGCCTTCCATACATGATCATCGGCCTCGTAAGACATGGCGATAAGTCCTTCCCCGGAGGGCGTCTGCCAGTTGATGGAGATCCTTTCGCCAAAAGCGGGAAAGTAGGGCAGGTGAAAAGTTATCGTCGTCATGGGTATCCCTTTATCATAACGGTGCCGTTGACAACAGTTAGAAGTTACCGTATGTGTCAGGGGAAAAAAGAAAAGGATCTCGTGGGAATCATGAATTTCCCTAAGTTTTACCAGGGGGTGGCCCTTATTGCCGACCCCATTCACCGGTACGCGTTTTTTACCGTGCCCATGGCGGGAGAAAGGGGGGAGAAGACGGAAAAGGACCTCATCGATTCCCCCTGGCTGCAGAGGTTGAGGCGTATCTATCAGCTCCAAAGTGCCCGGTGGGTGTACCCAGCGGCGGAACACACGCGTTTCCAGCATTCTTTAGGGGCCATGCACCTGGCCGGGGAATTTGCCCGCTCCCTCTGGCAGAGTCTTAAGGATGTGTACCCCGGAACCCCCTCGCTCCCCTTTGTAGAGGAGTTGCTGCGGCTCGCGGGCTTGCTCCACGATGTAGGTCACGGGCCATACGGCCACTTCTTTGACGAGCATTTCCTTTCTGATTTTTCCCTTACCCATGAAGACGTGGGACAGAAGATCATTGTAGACGAGTTGGGGAGTATTATTTCCCGTATCCGGAGAAGCCCCTCGGGCTGGTTTGAAGAGGGGGAGCGTTTGGACCCGCGACATGTGGCCTTTCTCATCAAAGCGGACGGGGAAGGGGAGGCTTCCTTCCCCCCCTGGCTTCTTGCCTTAAGGCAACTATTTTCCGGCATTTACACCGTCGACAATCTTGATTACGTCCAACGGGACGCCTACATGACGGGCTTTTCCCTGGATATGGTGGATATCGACCGCTTGAAATACTATACTTTTTTCGCCCCGGAAGGCTTATCGATTCACGAAGCGGGAATTTCCGCCCTGAGGCGTTTTTTGAACGCCCGCTTTAACCTATATGCGCACGTATACTTTCACCGGACGACGAGGGCTTTGGATATGCACTTAAAGGAGATCTTTCACGAGACCATAAAGGGCATCTTTCCCCATAATCCTTTGGAAGCGCTCTCCCTTTACCTGTCTTTGGATGAATGGTCCCTCTTTTCCTGCGTCCGGAATTGGCTGGCAGATAAAGACCCGAAGAGGAGGAGATTGGGGCGGGAGTGGATGAGATTGTACAACCGAGAGGTGAAGTGGAAGATGGCATATGCCGCAGAGCTCTCCATCGATCGCATGCAGAAGGGGATTCGGTTTGCCTCGGCCGAAGAATATGAGAAATTGATTCGAGCATCTCTACCTACCCACATGAGGCGCATGGTATTCCGGGTGGATCTTGCCACGCAGGATCCCAGGCCTATCAACCCCATGGTTCAATCCGATAAGAGTATCAATATCTTCAATCCTTCCACTGGCCAGGTTTCACCCGAACCCCTCCTCGAGATTTATCGGTACATCCCCGCCCGGGTGGTACATTTCCGCATCTTTGCTCTCCGTCACACCCACGACGCTTATTTGGCCATGGCGGCGGAAAAGGCCCTGGGGGAATTCCAAAGCTCAGTAAATACAAATATTTAAAAATCGCAAGGATGAAGGCAGATGAAGCGGGAAACAACAGACCTCACCCTCTTTGTGCGTCGCACCGAAGAAGAAATCGCCGAGTGGGATCGGGGGCGAATTGTAGATGCCCTGGTCAGGGAAACGGGCATCGGGCGGGAGACGGCAGAAGAAATTAGCCGGGAAGTGGAGAAACAGATTTTCTCTTCCGGTGTGAGCTTGCTTACGTCGCAGCTCATTCGTGAGTTGGTGAATGCGAAGCTCATCGAACGGGGGCTGGAGGAGGCCGTTCGCCGCCATGCCCGGTTAGGGCTTCCCCTTTACGACGTGGAGAACTTCATTCTCCATCCCAATCGGGAGCGGGCCAGTGTTCCTCATGGTCCGGAAGGGACCAACATGATCCTGGCGGAAGGCATTAAGAGAGACTATGCATTGAACCATGTATTTTCCCGGCGCGTGGCGGAAGCCCATATTAGGGGAGACATCCATCTCCATGATTTGGGCTTCATCGATCGGGTCGCAGGCGTCCACGATTCTTTGGTTCGGTTGAAAAAAACGGGCCTCGATTTTCCCTCCGCCTTGACGGTGGCGAAGCCGGCCCGCCATGCCGAAGTGCTCCTCGCCCATCTGATTAGGTTTACCGCCCTCATGAGGGCCTACGTTTCCGGTCCGATTTCTTGGGAGGCGGTCAACATTTCCTTCGCCCCCTACACGGAGCACATGGGGGAGAGGGAGTTGAGGCAGTTCGCCCAGATGTTCGTTTACGAGTTTTCTCAACTCCCCTCGGCCACGGGTGGGCAATCGATGTTTACGGACATTCACCTTTACTGGGATATTCCGACCGGGATGGTTAATTGGCCCATGATCGGGCCGGGCGGGGAGGAAACCAAAAGGTCTTGTGGGGAATACCAGATGGCGGCCCGAAGGCTGGCTCGGGCCTTTATCGAGGTGTACCGGGCCGGTGATGGGCAAAACAAACCGTTTGTCTTTCCCCGCCCCGTTTTCCATCTTTCTCGCGACTTGTCCCAGGGGGAGGACAGGGCATTTATGATGGAGTTGTGTGCCCTCGCCCTGGAGAAGGGGAACCCCTGTCTTGTTTTTGAGACGAAACCCGTCTTATGCCCGCGGCTCATCGTCCATAATTGTGCCATCAATCTGTCCCGACTCGGGTATCGGGCTCGGGGGGATGAAGAAAGGCTCGTCTCTTATGTGAAAGAGATCGCGGAAGTGGTGGCCGCAGCCCATCGGGAGAAAAAAGAGTTTCTCGAACGGATGCTTTCCTACGGTGAAGAGGGTCCCTTTGCCCCGCTCACGGGACAAACTAAGGATGGGCCGTACTGGAACATGAAAAACGCCTTTTTCGTTACGGGACTTATAGGGCTAAACGAGCTATCCCACCTTCATCAGGGGGCTTGCGCCCCCGTGGAGTTTTCTCTCTCTATCGCGGCCCGGGTAAAGGTAGAATTGGAGGCATGGGGGAAAAGGGAAAAAATGTCAATCGTCCTTGGTCAACTCCCAGCCGAGGCGGTGGCCCATCGTTTTGCCCGGCTGGATTTAAGGTACTTCTCACCCCTCGCCGGGCGTTTCGTACGGGGCGATTTAAGTCGCGGTGAGATCTATTACACCGATTCGCAACTGATTAACCCCGCGGCAGAAATAAAGGCAAAGGAACGTCTCCACTACGAAGGTGAGTTTCACGACCTTTTGGGGGAAGGGGCGACTTGCTACCTATGGTTGGGCAATGAACCGATCCCCGTAGAGGAAGTGGTGGATTTCGTCTCCTACGCCTACGGGCAAACAAAATGCAAAGAATTGGTTTTGGCCCCCGATTTTACCCTCTGCCGGCTGTGCGGCCAGGCGGTCCGGGGGATATGGGAGGCATGCCCAAACTGTGGGGCAAAGGAGGTAGATTACATGTCCATCATCACCCAGTATTTCAGCCGGGTTTCGTGGTGGAACAGGGGGAAGCGCGCCGAACTTAGGGATCGCTTTCGCTACCATACCCTTTTGCCTTACTAACCTTGACACCCCCCAAGGCGATAACTATATTAGCGACAAATTTAAGGGATAACAGCGTGGAAGACCTCATCATAAAAATTTTTCGGGAGAGCAGCGAACTTAAAGAGGCTTTTTTGAATGAAAACCTGGGTCGCATCGTCCGCGTAGCCGAGGTCATAACCGAGGCCCTCAAAGGGGGGAAAAAAATCCTCCTCTTCGGAAACGGGGGCAGTGCCGCCGATGCCCAGCATTTGGCAGCCGAATTCGTGAACCGCTTCATGATCGAGAGACCTCCGCTGCCGGCGGTGGCCCTGACGACGGATACATCGGTAATTACCAGTATCGGCAACGATTACGATTTTGCGGAGATTTTTAGCAAACAAATAAGGGCCTTGGGTGAAGCGGGCGATGTAGCGTGGGGTATTTCAACGAGCGGCAGATCGAAAAACGTCCTAAGGGGCCTTTCGCAGGCCAAAAAAATGGGCTTGGTGACCGTGGCCCTGACGGGAAGGGATGGTGGAGAAATGGCTGAGGTGGCAGATTATGTCCTCAATGTGGATTCGGAATCCACCCCCCGAATCCAGGAAGTGCACATTACGGTCGGGCACGCAATCTGTCAGCTCGTGGACTATATGCTGTTTCAGCAGGCAGACGGAATTCAGGCTTAGGTAGGAAGGTAAAGGGTGTGATGAAGAAGGAGAAAAATGGCGAGAAAAAGCCTGCAGAGTTGATAAAGGAAGGGGAGGCAAGCCTCTCTCTCGAAGATGAATGTGCCAGGCTGCGGGAAAGGCTCGCCGAGAAAGAAAAGGAAGCAGCGGAGAATTATGACCGCTACCTCCGGGCGATGGCCGAATTGGACAATTTCCGTAAGCGCACCGCCCGGGAGAAAGAAGAACTCGTGAGGTTTGGCAACGAAAACCTCCTGCGCGATATCCTGCCCTTGATAGATAACCTGGATCGCGCCTTGGCCCACGCGGAGGCATCGGAAAACTTCGCGGCTTTCAAAGACGGGTTACTTATGGTGCGGGATCAGTTTATGCGTACTCTCGAAAAACACGGTTTAAGTTGTATTGAATGTGTGAGCAAAGAATTCGATCCAAATTACCATGAAGCGCTGTTTCAGGTAGACAGCCCCCACCACAACCACAATCAGGTTGTGGAGGAACTGGAGAAGGGTTACCTCCTGCACGGCAAGTTGTTGAGACCGGCTAAGGTATCCGTGTGCAAGAAGACCGAAAGCAGCGCCGATAATTGTGAACAAAAGGATGCCGTAAAGGCATGAAGGAGGAAAATATGGGAAAGATAATAGGCATAGATCTGGGCACAACGAACTCCTGTGTGGCAGTGATGGAGGGTGGCAATCCCGTCGTCATCCCCAATCAGGAGGGGAGCCGGACTACCCCTTCGATTGTGGCTTTTACTGAAAGTGGAGAGCGTCTCGTCGGTCAGGTGGCAAAAAGGCAGGCCATAACCAATCCGGAGAATACGGTCTTCGCTGTAAAGAGGCTGATCGGCAGGAAGTACAATTCTTCCGAAGTGCAGTACGACATGAAGATCCTGCCCTATAAAATAACGGAAGCGGCCAACGGAGACGCGCAGATTAACATCCGAGGGAGAAATTACAGCCCCGCGGAAATCTCCTCGATGATCCTCGTCAAGTTGAAACAGGCGGCGGAGGACTATCTGGGGCAGAAGATAACGGATGCCGTAATCACGGTTCCGGCTTATTTCAACGATTCCCAGCGCCAGGCGACGAAAGATGCGGGGCGGATAGCGGGGCTCAACGTGCTGAGAATCATAAACGAGCCTACGGCCGCGGCCCTGGCGTATGGCCTGGATAAGAAGAAAGACGAGAAGATCGCCGTTTTCGACTTGGGTGGCGGAACCTTTGATATCTCCATTCTCGAGTTGGGAGATGGGGTGTTCGAGGTCAAATCTACCAACGGCGACACCCATCTGGGGGGCGAGGATTTCGACCAGAGGATCATAGATTACCTGGCCACGGAATTCATGAAGGATCAGGGAATCGACATCCGGAAGGACCGAATGGCCCTCCAGCGCTTGAAGGAAGCGGCCGAGAAGGCGAAGATTGAACTTTCCACTTCGCTCGAGACGGATATAAACCTGCCCTTCATTACGGCCGATGCATCGGGGCCCAAACATCTCAATATGAAGCTCACGAGGGCAAAACTGGAGTCCCTCGTGGAAGATCTCATTGAGAAATTAGAGCCACCTTGCAGGACCGCGCTGAAGGATGCGGGCTTAAGCCCGAAGGACATAGATGAAGTTATCCTCGTAGGTGGTATGACCCGGATGCCCCGCGTTCAGGAGAAAGTCCGGGAGATATTCGGTAAAGAGCCGCACAAGGGTGTAAATCCCGATGAGGTGGTAGCCATCGGTGCTGCTATTCAGGCCGGTGTGCTGGGAGGCGAGGTGAAGGATGTGCTCCTTCTCGATGTTACCCCTCTTTCCCTTGGTATCGAAACCTTGGGTGGGGTAATGACGAAGCTGATCGAGAAGAACACGACCATTCCCACCCGAAAGAGCCAGATCTTTACCACGGCGACGGACAATCAACCTGCCGTGAGTATTCATGTCCTCCAGGGAGAGCGCCCCATGGCGGCGGACAATAGGACCCTGGGAAGGTTCGAGCTCGTTGGCATACCTCCGGCCCCTCGTGGGGTGCCCCAGATTGAGGTTACCTTCGACATAGATGCCAACGGTATCGTCCACGTGTCGGCCAAGGATTTGGGGACGGGTAAAGAGCAGAGTATTAGGATTACGGCCTCGAGCGGGCTTTCTGAAGAGGAGATCCAACGTCTCATAAAGGAAGCGGAACTCCATGCGGAGGAGGATAAGAGGAAAAAAGAGCTCGTAGAGGTCAGAAATCAGGCCGATAGCCTCATATACAGTGTTGAGAAGAACATTCGTGAGTTCGGTGATAGGATAGATGCGGCGGAGAAGACCCGGATAGAAGAGGCCATCGCCCGTTTGAAGAAGGCGATGGAAGGGGATAGCATTTCCGAGATCAAATCTGCTCAGGACGAGCTCACCCGGGCTTCCCACAAACTGGCAGAAGCCATGTATGCCAAGACGGCAGGACAGGCTGCCGGTTCGCAGTCGAGGGCTGAGGAAGGTCCTAAGACGGCGGGTGGCAAAGATGACGACGTGGTGGATGCCGATTTCGAAGACGTGAAGTAACTTGCAGACGGCCCGGCGTCCATTTACGCCGGGCCTTTATTCATGATGAGATTTCTCCTGACCAACGATGACGGTATATATGCCAAGGGCCTGACGGCTCTCTATGCTTCCCTAAGCCAGATGGCGGAATGCGTGGTGGTGGCGCCGGAGGTGGAGCAATCGGCGGTGGGGCATGCCATCACCATCTCTCGGCCCCTCATGGTGAGGGAAGTGAAGAAAAACGGGAGTTTCTTCGGCTACGCCGTGACAGGCACCCCGGCCGATTGTGTAAAGTTGGGGGTGAAGGAACTCTCTCCGGGACCCGTTGATCTCGTTGTTTCTGGTATCAACCGGGGAGCAAACGTAGGTATAAATGTCATCTACTCCGGTACCGTCTCGGCGGCCACGGAGGGGCTCATCTTGGGCATTCCTTCCCTCGCTTTTTCTCTCGATTCCCATCGCGAGGCAGACTTTACCTTTGCCGCCGAGTTTGCCCGGAAATTAATCCACCAGATCGTGGAAAATCCACTCGCCGGTGTGGCCCTCAACGTGAACATACCAGCCCTGCCGGAGAACGAGATCAAAGGGGTGGTCGTGGTAAAACAAGGAAAGGCCAGATTGGTGGAGAGCTTCGAGCGGAGGGTGGACCCCCGGGAACACGTATATTTCTGGCTGGCGGGAGAAACGATGGTAGCCGGTGACGAGGCCTGGGATTCGGACGCCTGCGCCTTAAAGCGAGGCTTCATCACCATTACCCCGCTGCACTGCGATCTTACGCGCCACGATATGCTCGAGGAGGTGGCAAGAAAGGTCGCGGGCGCCTGGCTTTAGCGGGTAAGTAGGACCGGCAGGGGGCTATGGCGGATGACATACGAGGTGGTGCTTCCCCCCAAAAGACGTCGCAAGAGGTTGTGGCCGTAAGCCCCCATAATCAACATTTCCACCGACCCATCTTCCAAAAATTTGACCAGCGTCTTGCCTTCGTGTCCCGGCAGGATAACGGTGGTTTCGTTTATTTGGTGAGAATCCAGGGCCTCTTCCAGCTTGGTGGTAAGAAGGGAAGCGTACTTCTGGTCTTCTGTTACGATGACGGTAGTTAAGGGCCAGGAGAGTTGCTCGCAAAGGAAAATGGCGAGCCGAAGGGCGTTTTCGGCGGGAGGACTGCCATCGTATGCCAGGCCCACGCTTTCAATTTCCCGGAATTTAAAAGGGGTAACCATAACGGGTTTGCCTGCATGGCGCACCACGATTTCAGCCGTGGAGCCCATGATGGCCCCTTTGGCTAAGTGAAAGTGTTCGCCCCGGCGGGCGAGGATAATGAGGTCCGCTTTTCTTCCTTCCTCTATTATGACCTGCTCTATAACGCCTATTTCTTTTTTCGTCTCGGCGGGCACCCGGGCCTCTTTACACCTTTCGTGGAAGGCGGAAAGAATCGCATCGGCCTGTTCGTGGAGCCTCTGCTCGACCTGGGGAAAGTACTCCGGTGTTGCCGGAATGCCCATCGTACCGCATACTTCGGTAAAAACGGGGCCCTGTATGATGTTTATATCCACCACATGAAGGCCTACGAGGGTAGCACCCAATTTTCGGGCCATGTAGATGCCGTATTCAATGGCCGTCTTACCGTATTCCGAACCGTCGGTAGGCACCAAAATTGTCTTGATCATGGCTCCTCCTTGTCATCAAGGTTTCTCGAAGTCTTTGGAATGGTGGGAGAGATTCTTTAGCAGGTCATCAACCATCTTTTCTCGTGTTTGCATCCTCTCTTCGTCTTCCTCCTCCCGATCCTCTTCCTCGCCGCTAACGGAAATTTCCCGGCCTTTTTGGTCGAAGGCATGAAACTTTCCCACCAACTTTCCCATATTGTAGAGGGCCCGCTCCTTTATTTGGCCGTTTTTGTAGTATGCCACGTATTCTCCGTGGCGCTTGTCGTTGATGAAGGACCCCTTTTCCCGGAGGGTACCGTTGCGATAGTAAGAAACGTAGTCACCGTCGAACTTACCGTTTTTAAAAGACTCTTCTTCCTTCAGCTGACCATTGCGGTAGTAAAGGTGGTAGATACCGTCTAATTTGCCTTCCTCGTTGTAATGTTCTTCTTCTCGCACCTGTCCGTTTTCGTAGTATGAGGTATAGTCGCCCACGAGCTTCCCGTTTTTAAAGGTGCCCTTTTCTCGGAGACGGCCATCGTGATAGTAAGAAGTCGCCTCTCCTTCTTTTATCCCTTGCCGGAAATGTAATCTGACCATGACCTGGCCGTTGGAGAAAAAAGAGGTGTACTCTCCTTCTAATTTGCCCCCTTTGGTGTAATAACGGGCAAGCAGATTTCCTTCCTCGTCGCGAATGAGGTGCTCCTCAAGTGCTTCTTCTCTCTTTGCCATAGGGTCTCATGTAAGCGTTGTAGAGAAAAATTTCAATCCTTTTCTTCCCGTGGGGGATCTTTGGCGATGGCCCGTCTCCAGGCGGGGGGAAAGAGGTAGGCGTCGGTAAAAAGTTCCCTTACCCCATACTTCTTTACATACTGACCGAGGACAGAAAGGGGTGCCTCGAGTGGTGCCTCCCCTTTCCCAAACTGGTTTAATATGGACGTAATCTCCCGCTCTTCTGAAAGGCTGAGCCTTCCTTTAAGTTTTTTGGCGATCACCCTCAAACATTTTAAGTGCTTCGTAATGGACGGGCGGTACCGAAAGGCGACTTTGAGGTATGAGTAGTACTCCTCTTCCCGGCCCTGCATTTCGCTTGCCCATTTATCCAGGGCTCGAAGGATCCGAGGTTGATGGGACATGATGAGCCAACGGTGAGCAGAATGAAATTTTTCCAACCCCTCCGGTTTCCACCCCTTTTCCTTTTCCCGGCAGAAGCGGTCGTAGGCATAAACCTCGTCGAGGAAGGAGAACCATCGATCGCTGCGATACAGGTCCGGCTCTTCTATCACCGGCAGGTGAGGGAATCTTTTCTTCAGGGCCCGGGTAAAGAGACCATCCCCTCTTCCTTCTTTTTGCCCTTCCTCGCCGTACACATAGGCGCTAAAAGAGGCGCAGGAAGGGGATCTTGCCTTGAGAATGAAGCCCCGTATTTTTTTGCCGGCCAAATCGGAAAGACGGGACTTCATCCACCTTTCGAATTGAGGGGTTACGTCTCGACCACTGGATACGCATTTGAGTCTGAGGGCGCCCTTTTTTGTCCGAACGATACGGATCGGTTCCCGAGGTATCCCCAAGCCTGCTTCTCTTTCTGGGCACACGGGGACCCAGGAAAAATAGCGACCCGCGGTCCTGATGAGACAGGGTTCGGCTCTGTGCCCCCCATCGTAGCGGACCATCTTGCCTAAAAGGCATGCGCTTACCCCTATTTTTATTCGATTTTTCATGGGTGTTTAATATTTGCTTTTCTCTCCGCCTGTCAACACCAATTTGACAAGGTTGGCCTTTTTGGCCTATGGATTTTTCACCATGACGAAGGTAAATCTCGTTAACCTCACGTTTCAACAGTTAGAGGCCCTGATAGCCATCGTGGAGGAAGGCACCTTTAGCCGGGCAGCCCGGAGGGTGCATTTAACCCAGCCCTCCTTGACCAAGCACATCCAAAATCTCGAGGAGCTCGTGGGGGTGCCTTTGCTGTTGAGGGGGCGGGGGGGGGTGAGTCTGACGGCGGAGGGAAGGCTCGTTTTCCACTTCGCACGCAAATTAATGAAAGTAAGAGAGGAGACGGCCGATAGACTATCTCGCCTCGTGAACGGAGAAGGGGTAGAAATAGAGGTGGCGGCCAGTACCATTCCTTCGGTTTATATTTTGCCCAAACTCATTTCCTTGTTTAGGCAGGGCTATCCGCAATCGAAGATCATAGTAGTGAGCTCCGATAGTGCAGGGGTGACGGAAATGGTGGAAGAGGGGGAAGTGGCCTTGGGGTTAGTGGGCTACAAACCATCCTCGGGGAGGCTTGTGGCCGAGGTCCTGGGGCCCGACCGCTTGATTTTGGTGGCCTCTCCACGTCTTTATCCCTGCCAGAAAGAAGTTCACGGCTTTTCAGAATTATGTAAGCTCCCCTTTATTGTTCGCGAACGGGGTTCCGGTACGCAGGAGATGGTAGAGAAATGGCTACGGGAAAAGGCCCGTTTGAATCTTCATCAGTTGAATGTGGTCGCCTGTTTTGGAAGTTCGGAGGCCGTCAAGGAAGCGGTGCTCGCCGGGGTCGGGGTGTCATTTTTGTCTCATCGGGCGGTGACAAGGGAGCTTAAGTTAGGTCTGCTCCGGGAGATACCCGTCGAAGGGGATGGTATAATGAGGTATTTCTACTTAATCTATCGCCGGACTCAGAGATTTCTTAGCTACGAAAAATCGTTCCTCGACTTTATCAGGTCTACTTTCGGAGGTGGTCTCGTTGAATAGCCTTGGCATTTGCGTGGGAGCCACGACGATTTCTCTGGTGGGCTTGAAGCTTTTGGCCGATGGAAGCTGGCGGAAGGAGTTTGGTTACGTCTTTCCGCACCATGGAAATCCCCGGGTGGCCTTAATCGAAAAGATGAGGATGCTTTCTCTTTCCCTTTACGATCGAGTAGCCGTCACGGGGCGAAAGTTCAGGCATTACATCGATCTTCCATCCATCTCGGAAGCCGAAGCGGTGGAGATGGCCCTGAAACAATTAAATGGGCGCCTTCCGGCCGTCGACGCTGTAGTAAGCGCCGGTGGTGAGACGTTCATGGTTTACGTGGTGGGACAAGAGGGCCGTATATCTTCCGTGAAGACGGGAAACAAGTGCGCCTCCGGAACGGGAGAGTTTTTCCTCCAGCAGTTGCGGAGAATCGGGCTTACGGTGGAAGAGGCCGTCAGGATGGCGAAAGAAGAGAAGCCCTATCGTGTCTCCGGCCGGTGCAGTGTGTTTTGCAAAAGCGACTGTACCCATGCGACAAACAAAGGGGTGCCGAAAGGAAGGATTGTGGCCGGCCTGTGCGAAATGATGGCGGGGAAGATCATGGAGATCTTGCGCCCCCTTTCTCCCCATCGGGTCATGGTGATAGGAGGCATGGCACAAAATGAAGTTGTGATGGGCCTGCTCCGGAGAGAAGTGAAAGAACTAATCGTACCGGAGGAGGCCCCTTACTTCGAGGCCCTGGGTGCGGCTTTCTGGGCTGCGAAGGCAAGCCATGGAGAAAAGCCAAGAAAAGTTGCCACAGATCCGGAAAAGCTCATCAGGGCCGGTAAATCATCTTTCAATTTTCATCCCCCCCTCAAGGAAACTGCCCACCTCGTCGAGTTCCGTTCCCTGGAAAGAGGTACACCCCAAAGGGGTGATCGATGCCTTTTAGGTTTAGACGTGGGGTCCACGACAACCAAGGCGGTAATAGTAAGGACGGGCGATCATCGAATAGTTGCATCCGTTTATTTGCGTACCGAGGGTAATCCCGTGCGGGCGGCGCGCCTTTGCTATGAGAGACTAATAGATGAACTGGGGCCCTTGGCCGAGGATATCCATCTTATTGCCTTAGGCGTGACGGGGTCAGGCCGGCAGATTGCAGGGCTCCATGCCATGACCCAGGGCATCGTAAACGAGATCGTGGCCCATGCGAGGGCGGCTATATTTTTTGATCCCACCGTGGATACCATCTTCGAAATCGGGGGGCAGGATGCGAAATACACGTTCATCCGCGATGGGATGCCGGCCGATTACGCCATGAACGACGCCTGCAGTGCAGGTACCGGTTCTTTTCTCGAAGAGGCGGCGAGAGAATCGATGGGGGTGGCGATGGAAGAAATCGGGGCGCTCGCCCTGCAGGCTAATAAGCCGCCCAACTTTAACGATCAATGTGCTGCTTTCATCAGCAGCGATATAAAGACCGCGACCCATGAGGGTATAAGCAGAGAAGACATCCTGGCGGGACTCGTTTACTCCGTCTGCCTGAATTACATAAACCGGGTCAAGGGAAACCGGGCGGTGGGGGAAAACATCTTTATGCAGGGAGGGGTATGCTACAACAAGGCCGTACCTCTCGCTATGGCGTCTCTTACGGGAAAGAAGATCGTCGTTCCACCGGAGCCCGGGCTTATGGGGGCCTTTGGAGTGGCGTTGGAAGTGGAACGCTGGCTTGCCATGGGCCTCCTTAAGGAAAGTAAATTTTCGTTAAAGGCGCTAAGAGAGCGCGAGCTCGACTATAAGGAGCCCTTCTTCTGCGATGGGGGAAAGGAAGGATGCGACAGAAGATGCGAAATTGCAAGGATCGTCATCGATGGTAAGATTTACCCCTTCGGTGGGGCCTGCAACAGATGGTACAACGTAAGAAACCGAATTCAAATAGAGGCGGGCAGGGGGGACCTCGTCCGTAAGCGGGAAGAGATCGTCTTCCGGCGGCCCAGGGTGTCTCAGTCTGGAGAGCAAAAGATCGGCCTCAATCGTTCCTTCCTCGTCAATACGTATTTCCCCCTCTATGCCCATTTCTTTTCCGCTCTGGGCTTTGATGTGGTTATCCCCGACGAAGTGGATGAACGGGGCTGTGACCTCAAGCGCGCCCCCTTCTGCTATCCCGCCGAACTTGCCCATGGCTTCTTTGGGCGCCTCTTGAAAATGGGTGTCGATTTTATCTTTCTACCCCAGGTCAAGGGGATCGAGGTGGAGGGTGATACGCACGAATCCAACGCCTGTCCCCTTTGTCAGGGTGAGCCTTACTATCTGCGAAGTGCTTTCAAAGAAGACGAGTTGTTGGTGTCTTATTTAAAGAAGGGGAGGTTGCTTACGCCGATTCTTAATTTTTCTCGCGGCCTCGAGGCGATGGAAGAAGTGTTTTTAGACGTGGGTAAGTATCTGGGGAAAAAAGAAAGCAAGATCCGTGAGGCCTATCGGGAGGCGATCCGGGTGCAGAGAGAGGCGATGGCCGAAGTGAAAGAAGAAGGCCACAGGCTCCTTAATAATCTATCTTCTCATCCATCTTCTTTTGCCGTGGTCATCTTCGGTCGACCGTACAATGCATTTGTCTCCGAGGCCCACAAGGGTATACCGCACAAATTTGCCTCTCGCGGGATACCCGTCCTTACCCTTGATGCCCTGCCCATAGAAGATGAGGAGGCGCCGAAGACGATGTATTGGTCTGCCGGGCGGAAGATCCTCAAGGCTGCCCAGTTCGTTTCCCGTCATCCTTCCCTTTTTGCCTGTTACATAACGAATTTTTCCTGTGGCCCCGACTCCTTTATCCTTACGTACTTCGCCCGTCGAATGAAGGGAAAGCCCTTCCTTGTCCTGGAGCTCGATTCCCACGTGGCCGATGCGGGCTTGGAGACGAGAATAGAGGCCTTTCTCGATATAGTTAGGAATTATCGGGAATTGGAAAAGAGGAGGGCCAATGAGGTAAGGCCTCGTTCGGAAAAGAGAAGGGCTTACTTCGACTATGAACGGCAGGTGGTCGTAGATTCGCGGGGGAGGGCATACCCCTTAACCCATCCACGGGTGCATCTCGTCATGCCCCCCATGGGCTCTCTGGTGAATGTGATCGGGACGGCCATCTTTCGCTCTAAGGGGATAAGGGCTACCCCGTTGCCCCGGGCGGACGAAGGGGTGCTTAAATTAGGCCGAGGGCACACGAGTTGCAAGGAATGCTTGCCCCTGCTCCTTACGGTGGGAAGCCTTCTAAACTATCTTAAGGAGAGGAAAGACCAAGACGAACTCCTCGTTTACTTTATGCCCACCGCCGGCGGGCCCTGCCGGTTCGGACAGTATTCCCCCTTTACCGAAGAACTCCTCGATAGTTTGGGGATCGAAGACGTGGCGATCTACTCCATCCACGCGGAAGATGGCTATATGCGTCATCTGGACAATGATTTTACCCTCGCTCTATGGTCCGGGGTGGTGATCAACGATATTTTGCAGGATATCTACTCCCTCCTTTATACCTGCGCCCACCAGCGAGATGAGGCGATGGAAATCTATCATCGCGAAGTCGAAGGCTTGATCCGCGTGTTCGAAACCGAACCTCGGTATGAGGCCCTGTCAATCGCCTTGAGAAGTGGTCTTGAGCAGCTCTCGCAGATTCCCTTGCAAGGCTCCCTAAGGGATACGCCTGCAGTCCTTCTTTCCGGTGAAATATACGTGCGGCACGATGACCTTTCCCGGCGCCATCTCGTCGAGCTCCTGGGAGAGGAAGGTTTTGTTTGCAAGGTATCGAGTATTCTCGAATGGGTCTACTATACCGATTACTGCTACCGAAAAGGCCTAAGCCCTCTGCGCCCGAAGGGCAAAGACTGGTGGAAGATTCTTATGCGGGCCTTTTGGATGAGGAGATACGAGAGGCTTTACAAATCTATAGCCGCATCTTACGGCCTTATGCCTTACCGACTCGAGAAGATTCGGCAGGTGGTATCGACGGGAGGGAGGTTCCTTCATCCCGCTCTCACGGGGGAAGCCATCCTTACGGTGGGGGCGGCGATGGCGGAGGTGCCAACCGAGTATTGCGGAGCCATCGCCATCGGTCCGTTTGGTTGCATGCCGAACCGCCTGGCGGAGTCCATTTTGTCCGTCGAGATGGGAAATGACCGGCCCTTCCTGGCCATAGAAACGGACGGAAATCCTTTCCCCCAGATGATATCAGCCCGTCTGGAGATATTTGTCCTCCAGGCAAGGCGTGTATTTGAAGAGATGAGGAGAAGAAAAAGCCCCCCTTCACATGAAGGCTAAAGGGGGGCCTTGACCGATGACTTACTTTTTCCCGTAGCCGATGGTCTTCGCCGCTTCTTCGATGATGTTTAAGGTAACGGGATCGTCAATGGTGGAGGGGATGGCGTATTCTTTCCCATCCACGATCTTCCTCATGGTCCCTCTTAGAATCTTGCCGGAGCGTGTCTTGGGCAAGGCCTTTACGATGGCCGCCTGTTTGAAACAGGCAATCGCCCCCAATTCGTTTCTTACCATTTGCACGAGCTCTTCCACGATTTCGTCGGGATTCCTTTCCACCCCGGCCTTGAGAACAACGAAACCTACCGGGACCTGCCCCTTTAAGTTATCTTCTGCTCCCAAGACAGCGCATTCGGCCACGTCTTTGTGTTTGGCGATGATCTCCTCCATGGCGCCCGTGGAGAGCCGGTGCCCGGCCACGTTGATGACGTCATCGATGCGGCCCATGATGAAGAGATAGCCATCTTCATCGAAGCGGCCACCGTCACCCGTCACATAGTAACCGGGTCTTTCCGTAACGTATTCGAGAAATCGCTGGTCGTCCTGCCAGAGGGTGGGCAGACACCCAGGGGGCAAGGGGAGTTTTATCATCACGGCCCCTTCTTCTCCGGCGGGAACGGGCCTTCCCTCGTTGTCGAGAATCTGGACATTGTAGCCCGGTACAGGTTTGGTGGGTGAGCCGGCTTTGATGGGGAGCGGTTCAATTCCCATGCAATTGGCCGCGATGGGCCAGCCGGTTTCCGTCTGCCACCAGTGGTCGATGACGGGTCTTTTCAGCATGTCCGTCGCCCAGTAGTACGTATCGGGGTCAAGGCGTTCACCGGCAAGGAACAAATATTTTAGAGAGCTTAAGTCGTACTTTTTGATGTAATCCCCGTTGGGGTCTTCCTTTTTGATGGCCCTAAAGGCCGTCGGGGCCGTAAAGAGGACGGACACCTTATGCTGGGATATTACTCGCCAGAAGGCGCCGGGATCCGGGGTGCCCACCGGCTTTCCCTCATAAAGAACGGTGGTACAGCCGTGGAGGAGGGGGCCGTAGACGATGTACGAGTGTCCCACTACCCAGCCCACGTCAGAGGCGGCCCAGTATACCTCTCCCGGCTTGACGTCGTAAATGTAACGCATGGACCATTTGAGGGCTACGGCATGCCCACCGTTATCCCTCACCACCCCTTTGGGTCGCCCCGTTGTGCCCGAGGTGTAAAGGATATAGAGGGGATCGGTAGCCGCCACGGGAACCCAGGAGGCGGGTTTTGCGTTTTTCATCAGTGTCTCCCAGTCGAGGTCACGACGGTCTATAAGGTCGGCTTTGACATGGGGTCGCTGGTAGATGATGCATAACTCGGGTTTGTGGGCAGATATTTTTATGGCCTCATCGAGCATGGGTTTGTATGGAATGACCTTCTTTCCTTCGATGCCGCATGAGGCGGAGATGACCACTTTTGGCTTGGCGTCCTCGATTCTGATGGCCAGTTCGTTTGGGGCAAAGCCACCGAACACGACGGAGTGAATGGCCCCGATCCGGGCACAGGCCAGCATGGCCACCATCGCCTGGGGAACCATAGGCATGTAGATGACCACGGTATCGCCCTTTTTCACCCCCACCGAGGTGAGGACCCCGGCAAAACGGGAAACGAGATCGAGGAATTCCTCGTAAGTGAATTTCTGAACCGTCTCGGTGACGGGGCTATCGTAAATAAGTGCCGTCTGCTTACCGCGTCCGCTTTGTACGTGCCGATCGAGGGCATTGTAGCAGGTGTTGAGTTCGCCCCCGACGAACCATCGGTAGAAAGGTGCGTTACTCGCGTCGAGGACCCGGTCCCATTTTTTTATCCAGGAGATCTCCTCAGCAGCCTTGGCCCAGAATCCTTCGGGATTGTTTATCGATTCGTTGAAAACTTCTTGGTACGATCTTTTCTCGTCCATAATCCTCCCCTTTTTAGGCTGTAATGTGTGCGTGAAGCAGCGATACTCTCTACCAAATGGAAGTTTTCCCTGTCAATAAAAAAGCCCCCCAAAGGGGGGCTTTTGGAAAAGGTGCGCTTGATAATTAAACCTGGATATTCCCTTTCTTAAAGGTCTCGGTCGGCTTGAATATCTCCAAGGGGAATTTGGCATAGATTTCTTCAAGTTTGGCCAGCAGGGTGGGATAGCCTATGCTTTTGGCCAGGGTGAAGGGTCCGAAAGGTGAACCTCCCCCATTGACCATGGCCAGGTCTATCTCCTTGGGGTCGTCACATACCCCTTCTTCCAGGAGCTTCGTGGCCTCGTTCACCTGGAGGGCGATGAGATGGTTGAGGTCGAATTCCTTGGTGGCTTTGGAGGTGTCGATCTGGGGTCGCCCCTGGGACCAGTCATAGAATCCCTTGCCCGTTTTCTTGCCCAAATTCCCCGATTTTAGATAGGACATGAGGGCTTCGGAGGGCTTGTAGTCGGGGGAAAGGACCTGGGCAAAGTATTCGAGGCCGTGGGCGGCAATATCGATGCCCACGAAATCCAACAGTTCGAACGGTGCCATGGGCATAAAGGGCTTCATGGCGGCATCGAATTCCTCCGGGGTGGGATGGCCCGCCTCGAGGATTTTGGACAGGAGAACCAAGGTGGGTTCGTTGACGCGGTTGTATATGAAGCCCGGGGAATCCTTCTTCACTATGACGGGGACCTTGTTTATCTTCTTGGCGAGGTCATAGGCCACCTGGATCGATTCATCGGATGTCTTCTTTCCCTTTATCACTTCCACTAACTTCATGATGACGGCGGGGTTGAAGAAGTGATAGCCGATGACCTTCTCCGGCCTCTTGGTGGCCTCGGCGATGGCGGTGATGCTGATATTGGACGTGTTGGAGGCCAAGATGGCATGGGAAGGAGCAAACTTATCCAGGTCGGCAAAGACGCTTTTCTTCAACTCCAGGTTTTCGGGAACGGCTTCCACGATGAAATCCGCTTCTTTCACCGCTTCTGCGAGGTCGGTGGTCGTCTTGAGGTTGCCCAGGGCCTTGTCGTAGGCCTCGGGGGTGATTTTTCCCTTCTCTTTGAAGCGATCGAAGCTGGCCTTGATACCGGCCACACCACGGTCAATGAACCTCTGCTCGATGTCCCTCAAGTATACTCGATAACCGCCCAATAGGAAGCAGGCGGCAATACCGTGCCCCATGTCCCCTGCCCCAATCATCGCGATGGTTTTCACATCTTCTGCCTTCATGGTCTCTACCTCCTTTAGATTTTTTTGTTCTATAGGAGAGGAGGCCCTTTGATGTCAAGATTAAGTTGACTTCTGGGAAGATGAGGCCATAGAATGAAGGCGCTTGGTTGCGGCCATTAAGCAGGGGCAGGCAATGATTTGCCGGAGAAGAAAATTCCTGTTAGAATGCCTTATCGTCGTGGGGGTCATTTTTCTGACTTTTAACGCGGAGGGGAGAAAAATGTTGGTACCCACAGATGAAGAAGTAATCAAGTTGCCTTCAGTTCCAAAACGGGGTCAATGGACTCTCGAAGAAGTAATGTTGAAGAGGGCCTCGGTGAGAGAGTTTTCTCGCGAACCTCTTACGCTTCAGGATATCTCCTCTTTGCTCTGGGCCGCCCAGGGTACAACCCGTCCTTGGGGGGCAAGGACGGCGCCTTCTGCGGGCGCCCTTTACCCACTTGAGATCTATCTCGTCCTACCGCCCGGGGTATTTCACTATGAGCCGAAGCATCATAAGCTTGTCCGCCATATGCGGGGCAACGTAATAAGCGCCTTGGCCCAGGCGGCCCTGGGTCAGGGATGCGTGCGCAATGCCCCGGGTGTTATCGTAATTTGCGCTGTCTACGAAAGGACATCTCGCAAGTACGGGGCAAGGGCGGAGCGGTACGTAAAGATCGAGGTAGGACATGCGGCCCAGAATGTACTTCTTCAGGCGACTTCTATGGGTTTGGGTGCCGTGCCCGTCGGTGCCTTTTACGATGACAAGGTGAAGGAAGTGTTGAATTTGCCTTCGGACCATGAGCCCCTGTATTTAGTACCAGTAGGTTACCCCGAGAAAGATGGCCGACCATAGCGAGCATAAAGGGATTTTTCCTTCCTGCGCCATCTGCCATGTGCCGGTGGGGGAGAGGGCTTGCATTAAGCCCGAGGGGAAGGCAGGCAAGGGATGTCCCACCTTAATCGAGAATGAATGTCTGAAAGAGGCGCTTGAAGTTTACAGGGAGCCTATCATCCGTGAATTTGCCCGGCAAGCTTCTATCCAGGAGGGGGAATGTTACGAGGGCAGGGGAGCGAAAAACTACGTGCTACACCCCGTCAAGCCGAGGATATTGGAAATATGTGAGTTTGCACGGAAGATGGGCTACGGGAAGTTAGGTCTTGCCTTTTGCGTCGGGCTTGCGCGGGAAGCGGCTATTGTTTCCGAAATATTTACCCGATATGGATTCGAAGTCGTTTCCGTGGTCTGCAAAGTGGGGGCGGTACCCAAAGAAGAGATCGGGATAAAAGAAGCGGAAAAGATATACGTGGGCACGTTCGAGGCCATGTGTAACCCCATCGCTCAGGCGGAAATCCTGAACCGGGCGGAGGTAGATTTTAATGTTGCCCTGGGTCTCTGCGTGGGCCATGACAGCCTTTTTTTCCGCCATGCCCGGGCGCCCGTGACGGTCCTCGCCGTAAAGGATCGTGTGACGGGGCATAACCCACTTTCTGCCGTGTATACGTATCCCAGCTACTTTCGCTGGCTGGGTAAAAGTAAGTGAGAGAAGGGGAGGAGAGAAGATGACCAAGGATGTAGACGCCCACCACTTGGAAAAGTTGACCGTCAAGGAATTGAGGGAGATGGCCGCCAAATTTCCCCATGAACGGGCCGTCTCGGAAATGAAGAAGGAGGAGCTCATTGCCTTCATCAGAGAGGCCATGGGGATAAAGGAAGAGGAGCCCAAGAAAAAGGTCAAAGTTAAGGTGAAACTCACGAAGCCGGAGGTCAAGGCCAGGATCAGGGAGTTCAAAAACCGTAAACTTGAGGCCCATAGCAAGGGAGATGAAAAGAGGGCCAGGATTCTAAGGCGGCGCATAAGTCGCCTCAAGAAACTGGCCCGGCGGTTGGCGGGGGTTTAGAGAAGGGCAAACTTGATAACCAACGTATCGTCTTAAGAAGGGAAAGGAGTCGGTATCATGGCGGGAAAGAAAAAGACTTATGTGGTTTTGATTGTTATCGCTTTAGCCCTTATTTTCGTTGGTTCCTTTGGGGCGTATCTCGTCCATACCTCCGGTTACAAGGTAAAGATTACGGATATGACCCTTGTTACGGAGGATGGGGCGAGGATGGCGGCGCTTTTGTATGTACCTGATTCGGTCACGGTGGAGAATCCAGCGCCCGCCGTGGTTTCCATGCATGGGTACAACAATACGAAGGAGGTTCAGGACCTGAACTGCGTGGAACTGGCCCGCCGTGGGTACGTAGTCATCGCCATCGATGCCTACGACCACGGGCGCTCATCCTTTGCCGATCTTCGGATTAACAAGGGTATCGCCCCCGATATGGGCACTTACGCGGCTTTGCAATACTTGGGTACCCTGCCCTATGTAGATAAAAACCGGACCGGCATGGTGGGCCATTCCCTGGGTGGGATTTGCCTGCAGATAGGGGCGCTGAGGGCTTTTGCCAAACATGAAAAAGACCCCACCGTGATCGTGCCCCGGGCCTTGGTGCCCACGGAACATACGTTTCTCGTGAAAGAGGGCAAGCTTGCCTATGGCAAATATCCCGTGCACGTGGGTCTCATGTTCGGGAAGTACGATGAGTGGGCCGAAAACATGTGGAAGGTGCCCAAGGCGGAGAAGATTAACGAATCTGTCAATGGTATAGCGGGCATGGGATTCCCCGGTGCCCTATACAACACCTACTATGTATTCGGGGAAAACAAGAAACTTTCTCGAGAGGAGGCCATCGCGGCCGTTAAGGAAGGGAAACCCTTGCGGGCCTTGTTTCAGCCCGAGATTGTGCACCCCAGGGCCCACTTTTCCCGGGCCGCCGTCGCCTACATTTTGGACTTCTTCAACATCACCCTCAAAGAAGGCAAGGAGCCCCTACCTCCCCTCGATCAGGTGTGGTATTGGAAGCAGATCTGCACGGGTCTTGCCCTGGTGGGTTTCTTCCTCTTCATCATTCCCTTTGCCTTTCTCCTTCTGGAGACGAATTATTTCCGCACGGTTGTAAGGCCGGAGCCGGAAGCCCCGTCGGTCATAACTTCGGCGAAGGGTAAGTGCGTTTACTGGATCATTTTCCTCCTCTGCTTACTGCCTGCCCCTCTTCTTTACAATTGGGCGGTAGGATACCCAATCGCCATTAAATCTTTCGGACGCTCTGTGCCTACGGTTATGCCCGTGACCAGGTACTTCCAACTACCCGCGGTAAACGGCCTGGTATTGCTCTTGGTCCTCGTGGGCATCATCCTTCTTGCCATCTTCCTCCTTACGTATTTTCTCTATATGAAGAAAAACTCCGTCACCTTCGATAACTTGGGGGTCAAACTTGCCGGTGCCCAGGTCGGCAAGAGCGCCCTCCTGGCGGTCATCGTTTTTCTGGCCACCTATTTTCTCCTGGTCCTCATGGACTTCTTTTTCCTAAGCGACGCCCGCTTCTACGTCTTTAGCTTTAGGCCGCTTACGCCCATAAAGTTCTGGATCCTTTTGAAGTACCTGCCGTTTTTCCTGTTCTTCTATCTAATCAACGTCCTTCTGCTCAATTCCTTCACCCGCATAAGAGGCAAGGGGGAGGCTTTGAACATCATACTCATGATTATTGCCAATGTAGGAGGGATCGCCGTTCTCTGCTTCCTCGATTACTGGTGGCTCTTCAAGACGGGGGTAAAGATGTTTCCCTATGTGCCCTATCCGCCTTCACCCAAGACCACGTCCGCCCTGGCGGGGGTCTTGTTGTGGAATCTTCTCTTCTTCCTGCCGCTGGCTGCCGTGGCGGCTCGCCTGTTCTTCAAGAAAACGGGGACCATCTGGCTGGGGGCTTTTATCATCAGCCTCATGGCCACCCTCTTTGCCGTTTCTAATACGGTTATCTCGGCGGGTTGTATTTAAAATACAATTCATTAGGGGAGAGGCGGCTGAGTATACCCGCCGCCTCTCTATCTTCGGGGTGTTGCATTTTTAGGTAGAGGGACAAAAATGTTTCGTTGATTTTCCAACCTCATGGTAGTATCGAATAGAAAATCACCTTTTAGGAGAGAAAATGAGGCTTGCCGTTCTGGAAACCGAACGTTGCGTAGGTTGCCAGAGCTGTATGTTCGCCTGCGCGAGGAGGCAGGGTGGGGCCGGCTTGAGTAAATCGTGCCTTGCCGTAAGGTCCATAGGAGGCATGGAGAGGGGTTTTACCGTCATAGTCTGCCGGGCCTGCGAAGATCCACCTTGTGCCAAAGTCTGCCCGACGAAGGCTTTGGAAAAGCGCCAGGACGGCGGAGTCAAGCTTTTCATGGGCCGCTGCATTGGTTGCGGGTATTGTCGTGAGGCGTGTCTCATCGGGGCCATTCAATGGGACGAGCGTATGAACAAACCCATGATCTGTATCCACTGTGGGTACTGCGTTAAATACTGCCCCCATGGTGTGCTGGGGTTGCAAAAGACGGGAGATGGCCATGCTACCAAATGATCCGCTGGCTAGGGTGCTTTACGTAGACCTCTCGAGGCGGTTGTTCGAGATAAGGTACCGTCCCGAACTCTTCCATCGGTACTTGGGTGGGGCAGGGGTAGCCGTGAGGCTGCTTGAGGAGGAGTGTCCGAAAGGTTGTGACCCCCTGGGTCCCCAAAATCCCATCGTATTGGCCGTGGGTCCTCTAACCGGCCTTTTCCCTCTCGCTTCCAAGACGGTGGCCATGTTCAAATCACCCCATACGGGGAACTTGGGAGAGAGTCATTGCGGAGGTAGGAGTGCCGTGGCCATCAGGCTGGCAGGTTATGGGGCGATGGTCATCAAAGGGTCAAGTGAGACCCCCATTTACCTTTCTATCAATGGGGAGAAGGTTACCTTTCGCGACGCCTCATCCATCTGGGGACTCAGGATGGATTCGGCCGGGCGGGTGATTAGGGAGAGGGAAAAAGGGGCAGGATTCCGCACCATTATGCGCATCGGTCGGGCAGGAGAACAATTGGTGAGCTTTGCCTCCGTAGCCACCGAAACGTATCGGCACTTTGGTCGGTTGGGTTTAGGGGCGGTCTTTGGCAGCAAGAAGCTCAAGGCCGTGGTCGTGTCCGGTCAAAGCGAAGTGCCCGTCTCGGATTTTAAGGGATATCGTGAGGCTTACGATGAGATATACGATCAGGCCGTATCTTCCCCGGTGATGAAGAAGTATCACGATTTAGGCACGGCAGAAAATGTGATCCCCTTGCAGAAATTCCGCGGCCTTCCCACGAAGAATCTGTTAGCGTCGACCTTCGAGCACGCAGAAGGCATCTCCGGCGAGGCCTTTGCCACCCATTATCTGGGTCGTCGGCTGGCCTGTTCACACTGCCCCGTAGGCTGTATTCATATTGCCGCCTTAAGGGAACCTTACGAAGACGAGCCCTATTTCTATAAGACCTCAATGATTTCCTATGACTACGAACCCATCTATGCCTTAGGGAGCATGTTGGGTATCGGGGAGGCGGAGGGGTTCCTCAAGCTCATGGATCGGGTAGAGGCCTGGGGGATGGATGCCATGACCACGGGGGTAATCCTCGCCTGGGCCACGGAAGCGCAGGAAAAGGGTTTGATTACGGAACGGGAAACATTGGGTATCCGTTTCTCCTGGGGCGATCCCCAGCCTTACATCGAGGCTTGCCGCCTCATCGTTCATCAGCCCAATGACTTCTACCGGACGCTTGCCCATGGGGTGGAAGAGGCGGCGAAGAAATACGGGAACCTGGAAGGGGCCCTCTCCTTCGGGAAAAACGAGATGCCCGGGTATCATACGGGGCCGGGGGCTCATCTCGGCTATCTGCTTGGTTTGAGACATAGCCATTTGGATAGCGCCGGCTACAGTATTGACCAGAAAACTTTGACGGAGAGGAGGGTAGGGCCGGAGGAGTTGGTCGAGATGCTTTTGGCAGAAGAAGAATGGCGGCAGGTGCTTTCAAGCCTCGTGGTCTGTTTCTTTGCTCGGGGTATCTATTCGCTCGAGACGGTCGAAAGATTGCTTCGCCTCTGCGGTTACACGCTGGATAAAAAGGCCTTAAATGCCTTGGGGCGCGAAATTTGTCGGGCGAAATACCGCTTTAAAGTGCGGGAAGGGTTTGAGGTGGAAAAGGAACGCCTGCCCGGTCGTATATTCTCTACCCCCTCTCCCGTCCAGCCGTTCGATGAGGAATTCATGAGGAAGGGGATTAGGCACTGGCGAAGGTTGATCGAAGGGGGTGAATAAAAAGGAAATTTTATTTAAAGGAAGCGACACCCGGCGAGCGTGCGTTTTTTATTGGGGGTGGAGGGCATAGATTCGAGGGGTGCGCCATAAAAAAGGAAAGGGGGTATGATTTATTATGGTAAGTTCTACACTCATTATCGTCTGCGGTTTTCTCATTTATATCGTTCTTTACTTTACCTACGGAAAAAAGATAGAAAGGGACGTCGTTCGGGCATCGGACGAATCCCCTACCCCGTCGCAGCGACTTTACGATGGGGTGGACTTCGTGCCGGCCCACCGGGCCGTTCTTTTCGGCCACCACTTTGCATCCATCGCCGGCGCCGGGCCTCTGGTGGGTCCTGCCATGGCCATGTGTTGGGGGTGGTTACCAGGCCTGCTGTGGGTTTGGCTGGGCAACATCTTCATCGGCTCCATCCATGATTATCTCGCCCTCATGGCCTCCGTCCGGTATGATGGGAAATCCGTACAATTCGTGGCCTCGGACCTCATCTCCAAGCGTACGGGCAGGTCTTTTTACTACCTCGTCTTTTTCCTCCTGATTCTCGTGGTGGCGGCCTTCGCCAACGTAATCGGCACCATGTTCGTTAAGAATCCCGCCATTGGGGGAGCATCCATCTATATGACCATTGCCGCTCTCGTGCTCGGCGTCATGATGTACCGTTTGAAGTGGAATCTGACCCTGTCCACGGTGGTCGGTATTATTTTGATGCTTATCGCCATCTGGTTGGGGCCGAAGCTTCCCGTGCCCTTAAGTTACGAGACATGGATGGTAATCTTGTTCGTGTACATCATCATCGCGGCAGCCATACCCGTCAACGTCCTTCTTCAACCCCGGGATTACTTGAATTCCTTCCTCCTTTATCTCGGTATTGCCGTCGGCTTCTTGGCCGCCGTTTTTGCTTTCAAGGGCATGGAAGTGCCAGCCTGGTCTTCTTTTTCTCCCGTTCTCCTGGGAAACCAGCCCACGCCCTTCTGGCCTGCCATTCCCCTGGTGATTGCCTGCGGTGCCCTGTCCGGATTTCACTCCTTGGTGGCCTCCGGAACATCATCCAAGCAGTTGGCAAAGGAGTCCGACGGCCTCTTTGTGGGATACGGGGGGATGTTCACGGAAGGCATGCTTTCCACCACGATTATCGTGGCCATCGGTGGTTTCGGTTTTTCCGTCATTCAATCGGAAGCGGCAAAAGCGGCCTATAATCTTACGTTGACGTCGGATAACTGGGGGGCACTGTATACGACCACCACCAACGCCCTCAAGCTTTCGCCCCCCAACATGATTGTCGAGAGTTTTGCGGCCATGACGGCGGCGAGCTTCCTCTCCTTCATTCCCGCGGCCATCGTGAAGGTGATTGCGGGATTGTGGATTTCCGCCTTTGCCCTGACAACCTTGGATACGACCAATCGGCTTGCCCGTTACTGCCTCACGGAAATGTTGGCACCGGCCAAGGAAAGCCTGGGTGGTATCTACCAATTCGTGACAAACCGTTGGGTGGCCTCCCTGATTCCGGCGGCCATCGGTATTTACCTGGCCTGGAGCAAGCAATTTAGCATCCTCTGGCCATCTTTCAGCGCTGCCAACCAGCTCATTGCCTCCATTGCCCTCATGACGGGTGCTGTTTATGTGGCCAAGAAACTTAAGTCGCAATTTTCTGCGATTGCCGTAGCCCCGGCCTGGTTCCTCTGGGTTACGGTCACCTGCGGCATCATCTGGTTCATGGCAGTGGTCATGCCGCCTTCCATAGCGAAGACGCCGGGGGCAGGCTGGACGCTTCAGATTATCATGGCGATCATGCTCATTTTGAATTTCCTTTTCATCGTGGATTTTGTCAAAACGAGAAGGAAAACGGATTGACCAGCCCCACCTGGGGGGCGGCTAAATGCCCCCCCCCAGGGTTGACAAAGGCTTTTTACTGAGGAGAGACGTTATTTAACCGGATGGGCTATGGGCCATAAGTTGTGGGCGAAAATAAAGGGGTGGGCGGGTTTTTTCGGTGACCTTCAACGAGAAAGGGCGCTTGCCCTTACGCGTCTGGAGTGCGCAGAGTTAGAGAACATCTTCGCCCTCCTCTTGGTTGGCTCCTTTATCGGTTTGCCGGCCCCACCGTCTTTTCTGGCCCTGGATCTCATGCCCATGATGGAGAAGGAAATTCAGGTCTTTCACCGACGGGCCTGCGATAGCGACGATATGCTCAGCCAATTGCTCGGCGTCTTGGGTGTCGATTGATGAAGGTGCTTTTTTTTGCGGGTAAGGGAGGGGTGGGGAAGTCCACGCTGGCCGCTCATGCGGCTTGGCAGTTGTCGGAAAATTCGAGGGTGCACCTCATCTCCCTCGATCCGGCCCATAATCTGGGTGATATATTTCACCTTTCCGTGGGCAACAAGGGGACCTGGATATCGGAACGCCTATTGGTGGAGGAGGTGGATGTCAGGGAAAGAACGAGGTCCTACCTGAGCCGGGAAATAGCCCTGCTAAAAGAAACCTACAGCTACCTCCAGGTCTTTGACTTCGACCGGTACTTTGCCCTCCTTCAGTATTCGCCCGGCATTGAGGAATACACCATGCTTGCTGCCATGGAAGAGGCCATTCGCGAAAGCCAGACCTTCGATTATCTTATTTTTGACACCCCACCAACCGGCCTGACCCTGCGCTTTTTAGCCTTACCCTGCGTTACCCTAACGTGGATCAAACACCTTTTGGCTATAAGGCACCAAATAATTGAAAAGAGGGAAACTATTTCTCGCCTCTCCGGCACGGGGGTAAAGACAGAAGAAGCATCCGATGCCATAATGTGCCGGTTGAAAGAATTGAAAGGGAAATACGAAGGCCTCATTGCTACACTGGGAAGCGAGACCTGCGGTTGTGTCGTGATCTTCAATCCCGATGTCCTTTCTGTGAAAGAGGCCGAAAGGCTCCTCAAGGGGTTAAAGATTATAGGCATTGGCGTAAAGTTGTGTATCCAAAATAAAGTACGAGGGGAAGATGCCTCTTTGGCCTTGCAGGCGGAAAGGGAACTGAAGGCATGGATCAGGGACGACATACCGTTTCTTAAGGTGAGGTGGGAGGAAGGGATGCTCCAGGCCCCCGGTCACAAACCCTATCGGCTGCAGGCAGATCTCGCCACCCCTCTTTCTTCCTTGGGGGAAACGTAATGGCCTCCGATCCCCTTTTCTGGGCATTTGTCCTCTTTACCGTCGTTCTCGTTTACGGGTTTCATTGGGGAAGGAGAGAAAACGAACGCATCTTCCGCGCGGCCATGCAAGACCTGATGGAGGTCTTAAAGCCCGTCGATCAGACTTTTACCAATATAGGGGGCGTTGTGGGTTACCATGCGAGGTTTTCTCTGGGGCGGGACAACTGGGCGGAGAAGGTAGAGGCAACCATTACTTTTTTGCCGCGACACGCCTGGCTTTATCTGCCCTTTTCCCTCCTTATCCGGCGCCATGACCGTTTGTTTATCACCGTGTACTTGCGAAAACCACTGGCCGGAGAAGGGCACTTGATAGAAAAGAAATACGCTCGTCTCCGACAGGCTAAGATCACCCATGAAGAACGCCTGACCCACGAGGAGGTAAACTGGGGCGACTTGCCTTTCCACCTTTTCTATGAACGGCCGGCGGTAAAAGACCTCCTTTTACAATTGATGGAGGTAAAAGGCGCGCCCGGTACGATCCGGCACGTGGCTATAGTCGGGGGCGAAAAGAGATGCTTTTTCTTCATAATACCTACGAAAAGAGGGACCGTTAAAGCAGATTTCGGTGCCCTTTACGATTTTATGGGCAGTAGATGGGGGAGATAAGCGTGGAAGCCCGGATACTCGTAAGCGGGAAAATTCCTCAAGAGTTCGTAAGTCGTCTTGAAAAGTGGGGACCGGTATTCATGAATTCAGAGGAAAGGCCCATGACGCGCAAAGAACTCCTTTCCGCTATAGGTAGCGTCGAAGGCTTCCTTTCCATGCTCACGGATTCCGTCGACGAAGAACTCTTGGAGAAAGCCCCCAGACTCAAGGTCATATCCAACCTGGCGGTGGGATACAACAACATCGACGTAGCGGCGGCAACCCGGCGAGGTATCATGGTAACCAACACCCCGGGCGTCCTTACGGAAGCGACGGCGGAGCTTACCTTTGGTCTTATCCTTGCAGTGGCAAGACGCATCTGCGACCTCGATCGCCGTAACCGGGACGGGGAGTGGCGTTTCTGGTCTCCTTTTCTATTCTTGAGCCGCGAAGTTTCGGGAAAAAGGCTGGGAATTGTGGGGCTGGGGAGGATTGGAAAGGCCGTGGCCAAAAGGGCCCAGGCTTTTAACATGACCGTTTTGTATCACAATCGCCGTCGCCTCCCTCCGGAAGAAGAGGAAAAACTCGGGGTTTCGTATCGTTCCCTTGAGGGCCTACTTTCCGAGTCGGATTTTGTTTCTCTCCATGTACCCCTGACGGAAGAAACGAAGGGCATGATCGGAGAAAGGGAACTTCGCCTCATGAAGAAGACGGCCTATCTGATAAATACCGCCCGGGGGACGGTGGTGGATGAACGGGCCCTTTTTCGTGCCCTTAAGGAAGGGTGGATCGAAGGGGCGGGGCTTGATGTATACGAGCACGAACCGTTCATGACCCCGGGACTGGCGGAGTTGAGAAACGTGGTCTTGACGCCCCACGTGGGGAGCGCGACTTATGAAACAAGGTGGAAGATGGCACAACTCGCCGCAGATAATCTGGTGGCCGGGCTCAGCGGTAGCGTGCCACCTTTCCTCGTTAACCCCGAAGTTTTGGTGATTAACAAAAGAGGGCCGGCTTGACCCGGCCCTCTTTCGGAAGGGTTTCCTTTATTTCAGATATTTGGTGGCTACGCTCTTTAGCGTTTCCTCCGCGTCTTTCATGATCTTTTCGACCATATCGGCTACCTTGGGCAGGTCGTTGATTCTCTGCGCGCATTCGCCTGCCGCCATAAGGGCCTTTTCCTTGTTCCCTTCGTAGACGGCCTTAATGGACTCGATTTCGAACTGAATGAGGGACATGTCGATGGTGCTGTAGTCATCCGGTATGCCGAGGAAGACGCCCGGAGACTTCTCGAGGGTGTTTTTCGCGTGTTCCATACTGCGCGGCGTCTTTATCCACCTGGCCGGCCCCACGAAACCTCTTGCCACCAGTGTTCCCCTGTCTCCTGCCTCTACGACGGCCTGTTTCCATATTTCGTGGAAATCGCTTTCCTGCGTGGCCAAGAACCGCGTTCCCATCTGGGCTCCATCGGCCCCGAGCACGAGGGCAGCGGCTAGCGTCCTGCCGTCGCAGAAACCGCCGGCTCCACAGACCAACGTTTTTTCATCGGATACGGCATCCACTACGGCGGGAAGGAGGATCATGGAGTGTACCGGTTCCCAGGAGGTGTGGAATCCGCCTTCGTGGCCGGAAGCAACGATGACATCCACGCCTGCTTTCTTGCATCGCTGAGCTCCACGGACGGAGGGGACCACGTGCATCCACGTAAAGCCTGCCCCCTTTATCTTTTCCTGCCAGGGCACGGGATCTCCGGCGGAGGTGAAGATGACCTTGAAATTGTTTTTCATATCGGGGTTTTCTTCTCTCACCCGAATGGCCGTATCGATGAGAATGGTGGAATACTGGACGAGCTCTGCCGAAACCATGACGTTGATTCCGAAAATCCCGCCTTTGTCCTTGGTTAATCGATAGGTCCTTTTTAGGACTTTCTCCAGGGCCGTAGCCATGTCGTCGTCCCGATCTGCCTCGCCGCTGTCGACGAAGGCGTTGTATATCCAGGGCTGGTCTTTCTTATTGAAAAGACCGCTCGTGGAGAGGAGACCCAGAACGCCTGCATTGGCGGAAGCAACGCAGAGGTTATTGTTGCTGAATGGTCCCATGCCCGCCTGGATGATCGGGTATTTAATTCCTAATAGATCGCATAACCTCGATTTAATCATAACGCTCCTCCTATTCGTAATGGCTCAAAACTGGGATTCTCATAGAGGAAAGAACATGACCTGTCAATAAAAATTCTCGGTCAAAAAAAGTTTGAGTAAAAATTTTTTTTGCAGACAAAAGGTGGGGTCGGAAAAACGACTCTTTCTTTCCAGAGTCTCTACAATCTCATCGATCCCGTCTTGAGGTATCTTACATGCCAGCTTAGGGCCTCTTCGAGGAGGATGGGGGTATGACCGCCGGTGGAATTTAGGGCGCGCAAAAAGTAGTCTTCGAGTTGGGGTCGGTATAGGGGGTGGGCGCAATTTTCGATAATTGCCCTTGCCCGCTCCCGAGGGGTCTTCCCCCGGAGATCGGCCACGCCTTGCTCTGTTACGAGGACGTGGACCTCATGCTCCGTGTGATCTACGTGTGCCACCTGGGGCACGATGCAGGACACCTTTCCTTCCCTGGCGACGGAGGGGGTCATCATGATAACGAGGCCGGCGTTGCGGGAAAAGTCTCCCGAACCTCCGATCCCGTTCATCATGCGGGAACCGAAGAGATGGGTAGAGTTGGCGTTACCGTAAATGTCTGCTTCCAGTACCGTGTTCATGGAAAGCAAGTTTAGACGCCGGATGATTTCTGGGTGATTGCTTATTTCTACGGGGCGAAGAATGATCCTTCCTACGTATCTTTCGATATTTGAGTAAAAATCACGGCACCTTTCCGGCGAGAAGGTAAGGGAGGTGCCGGAGGCGAATTGACACCGGTTGGCCTCGATCAGGTTGAGAACGGCGTCCTGGATCACCTCGGACCAGATGGAAAACGTCTGCCAAGGGCCGTCGAGCATTCCTTTTAGCACGCAGTTGGCAAGGGCCCCGACCCCGGATTGGATGGGCGGGAGTCGTTCCCCGAATTCCTTAAGGAGGAAATCTATCAGGTGGGAGGAGATTTTTTCTATGGTTTCGCTGCCTGCACCCAGTTCTCGTGCGCTGTCTGGTATTTGGGAGTGGACGATGGCCACAATCTTCTCAGGATCACAGGGAATGTAGGGTAGGCCGATCCGTTCGTTCCCTTGCCGGATGAGAAGGGGTTCCTTCACTAAAAGTGGAGAGGGGGGATAGATGTCGTGGAGGCCTTCGAGGAGGGTAGGCTGGGTGGTGTTTATTTCCACGATGATGCCCTTCGCCTCAGCCACGAATACGGGGGCACTGCCCACGGAAGTCGACGGCACGATGCCACCTTCTTCCGTTATGGCCACGGCTTCAACGATGGCCAAATCTACCGGTTTCAGAATGCCCGAGCGTACGGTCCTCGCCACCTGGCTTAGATGGATGTCCGTAAAGGCAATGCGGCCTTCGTTTATCAGGCGATTGACCGTTTTAGCCGTTTGATAAGGGTAGCGGCGCCTTATGATGTCAAAAGACGACCAGGTTTCGTCCAATTCAGGCCCGACGGAGGCCCCCGTGCCCACGGTCAATCTTACCCTCTCCCCTTTTTTTACCCTTTCCGTTAAGGCGAGGGGGACGGCCTTTGGATAACCAGACGGGGTAAAACCGCTCGTACCCACGTGCATGCCGTCGGTTATGAGACACGCTGCTTCTTGGGGCGTTTTTACCCGGGATCTTAGCCGGGGGTTCCTGATGCGGGAGAGGAATTCCCGTTCCATGAAAAGTAAAAAGGCAGGCTATCCTTATCTCTAAGAAAGGCGCCTGCCTTTTTTTCATTCGATAATAAACAGAACCTGGTCGGCGTTTACCGAATCTCCTTCTTTCACACGAATTTCCTTCACGGTTCCGCTTACCGTGGAGAAGATGGGATTTTCCATCTTCATCGCTTCCAAGGTCATAAGCTCGTCATCTTCCGTTACCTTATCGCCTACGGAGACGAGGATTTTCGCCACTTTTCCTGGCATGGGCGCGGTGATTTCTGCCATTTTAAAGAACCTCCTTCGCAAAAATGTTTTTCCTGCCTGTTTTCTCAGGCAAGTTTATCTCTAAAGGGGAATGTTCCCGTGTTTCTTCCAAGGCCTTTCTTCTTTTTTATTGGCCAGCATCTTGAGGGATTTGATGATGTAAAGCCTTGTGTCACGCGGGTCTATGACCTGTTCGACAAGACCTCGGGATGCGGCCTGGTATGGGGTATAGAAGTTTCTGATGTATTCCTCTATTTTCTGCTTCTTTTCTTCCTCGCTTTCCTTGCGGAAGATGATATTGGCAGCCCCTTCGGCTCCCATGACGGCAATTTCTGCCGTGGGCCACGCCATGACAACGTCGGCTCCCGCCTGGCCACTGCACATACCCAGATAAGCGCCGCCGTAAGCCTTGCGGATCACGATGGTGATTTTGGGTACCGTCGCTTCGGGGTACACGTAGAGAAGCTTGGCTCCGTGGCGTATAATACCCCCGAATTCTTGCTGTGTGCCGGGGAGGTAACCGGGCACGTCTACAAAGGTAAGGAGGGGAATGTTGAAGCAATCGCAGAACCGAATGAACCTCGCCGCCTTATCGGAGGAATTAATGTCGAGACAACCGGCCATGTAGAGGGGTTGATTGGCGATGATACCTACGGTTTGGCCGTCCATGCGGGCGAAGCAGGTAATCATGTTGGGGGCAAACAAGCGCTGGCTTTCGAATATTTCCCCGTTGTCCACGATCATCTTGATGAGCTTTTTCATGTCGTACGGGCGGTTACTCTGATCCGGTACGATGGTAAGGAGGCCTTCCTCCCGCCTATCAATGGGATCCTGACAGGGAACGACGGGTGGCTTCTCCAGATGACTGGCAGGTAGGTACGAAAGTAGCGTTTTTATCTGATCGATGCACTCTTCATCGCTATCCGCCATGAAATGGGCCACCCCGCTTTTCTGATTGTGCGTAAGGGCGCCGCCTAGTTCGACCGCTGTTACCTCTTCGCCGGTGGTCGCCTTTACCACCTGAGGGCCTGTGATGAACATTTGGGCGTAGTCTTTCTTTACCATGAAGATGAAGTCCATTAGGGCGGGTGAGTAAACGGCCCCCCCCGCAGAAGGTCCCATAATGGCACAAATCTGCGGGATGATGCCTGAGGCCATGGTGTTCTTGTAGAAAATACGCCCGTAACCGGCGAGAGAATCCACCCCTTCTTGGATCCTCGCCCCTCCCGAGTCGTTTAATCCCACCACGGGGACATGGGCCGACATGGCCCTATCGAGGCACTTGCATATTTTTGCCGCATGCATTTCACCTAAAGAGCCCCCCACGGCGCTAAAGTCCTGGGCGTAGGCGAAAACGGTACGGCCGTTCACCTGGCCATACCCGGTTACCACCCCTTCTCCGGGGATTTCGACCTTGTCCATGCCGAAGTTCGTACACCGATGGGTGACGAATTTGTCCAGTTCGACGAACGTCCCTTCATCGAACAGGCGGTTTAACCTTTCCCTCGCGGTGAGCCGGCCCGTTGATTTGACTTTCTTTAGGGCTTCCTCTCCCCCGCCTAGTTCAATGCGCCGGGATTTTTCCAAGAGCTGTTCTAATTTTTCTTTGGTGGTCACTTCTTTTGCCCCCTCTTTGCTTATTTTCTTTCACTTAACTCGAGCAGGATGCCTCCCGTGGCCTTGGGATGGACAAAGGCGATCGAAGCTCCTCCTGCCCCATACCTCGGTTCCTCGTCGATGAGCCTTATCCCCTTGGCCTTTAGCTCGGCCAGGGCGGCCTTGATGTCGTCAACACGAAGGGCTATATGCTGAATGCCTTCCCCGTTTTTTTCAATGAATCGCGCAATCGGACCGTCGGGGGCGGTGGATTCAAGAAGTTCTATCTCCGAATCGCCCACGGGAATAAAGGCGACTCTTACTTTCTGCTCGGCCACTTCTTCCGTTCCTTGCGCCTTAAGCCCCAAGAGCTCATAGAATTTGAGGCTTTCTTCGATACTCTTTACCGCAATGCCGATATGGTCCACTTTCTTTACGTTCATCATGTCTCCTCCGTCAAGATGGAATATGACCCAGGCGTGATAAAATTTGCTCCGCCGCCGAGGTGGGAGATATAAGGCCGCTTTCTATGTCTTTAAGGAACATAGAAAGGGATTTCTTGACCTCTTCGTCCTGGAAGAACCACATTTCCAAGCCTTCTCTGATGAGAGACCAGAACCATTCGAGATTCTGGTTTCTCCTTTTTCTTTCCCATTCTCCTATCTCGGACATCTTTTTGCGATGGGTGAGGATCACCTCGAGAATGGTATCCAAGCCCTCTGTCGTAAGGGCGCTACACGTAAGGACGGGTGGCGTCCAAATCCGGGTAGGGGGGTTGATAAGGTGGAAGGCTATCTCATATTGCTGGCGTGCCGCTCGCGCTCTCTCGACGTTATCACCATCGGCTTTGTTGATGGCAATGGCATCGGCGAGTTCCAGCACCCCCTTTTTGATACCCTGCAGTTCGTCTCCCGCCCCGGCGATCATAAGCACGAGGAAGAAATCTACCATCGAGGCCACGGTGACCTCCGATTGACCTACCCCCACCGTCTCCACCATCACCCAATCGAAGCCGGCGGCCTCGCAGATGAGCATTGTTTCACGGGTTTTTCGGGCCACACCTCCCAGGGCACCACCGGAGGCGGAGGGGCGAATAAAGGCATTCGGGTCGACGGCCAGCTTTTCCATCCTCGTTTTGTCCGCCATGATGCTGCCACCTGTTTTGGGGCTGCTCGGATCTACGGCAAGTACCGCAACGCGGTGGCCCTGATTCGTTAATATCTTACCAAAACTTTCTATGAAGGTGCTCTTCCCCGCCCCGGGCAGTCCCGTTATTCCCAATCTTACCGCCTTTCCCGTGTGCGGAAGGATGCTGTCCAGGATCTTCCTTGCCGCTTCCTGGTGGGCCGGCAAGGTGCTTTCCACCAACGTGATGGCTTTGGCGAGGATGCGCCTATCTCCTGCCAGAATGCCGTCGATGTATCCCTTTATCTCGCTATCGGAAAGCCAGTTACTCTTCACTTAGTGTACTTTTTCTCCAGGAGATTTAGAACCTGACTGGCCGAATCCGTAATCGGCGTCCCGGGGCCGTAGATGCCCTTGACACCGTGGGCATAAAGAAAATCGTAATCGGGGGGAGGAATGATGCCCCCCACAATGACGATGATCTCTTCTCCGCCCATTTTCTTCAATTCTTCAATCAACATGGGCACCAGCACCTTGTGCCCCGCCGCCAGGCTAGAAACACCCACGACGTGTACGTCATTTTCCACCGCCATTTTGGCCGCTTCTTCCGGGGTCTGAAACATGGGGCTGATGTCCACGTCAAATCCTAAATCCGCGTAGGCGGAAGCCACCACCTTCATTCCCCGGTCGTGACCGTCCTGTCCCATTTTGGTTACGAGGATGCGGGGGCGTCGACCCGTCTTCTCTTTGAAAGCCTCCGTGCGTTTACGGATATTTTCTATGACTTTGCTATCTCCGAATTCGGACGCATAGACGCCGGTGATGAGCTTTTGTGGAGCCACGTATCGGCCGAATACTTTTTCTATAGCTTCCGAAACCTCGCCCACCGTGGCCCTCAGACGGATGGCCTCGATGGTCACCTCCAGGAGATTGCCCCCTTTTTCCGCTACTTCGGTAATCTTTTCGAGGGCCCTTTTTACGGCCTGAGAGTCTCTCTTTGCCTTTAATTCTTTGAGGCGGGCAATCTGTTCTTCCCTCACCGTGGACGGTACCTCCAATACCTGGACGGGCACTTCCTCTTCGATCTGGTATTTGTTTACCCCCACGATGATATCTTTCCCCTGGTCAATGCGGGCCTGCCGTCTGGCCGCGGACTCTTCGATGAGCATCTTGGGCATGCCCGTTTCTATGGCCCTCGCCATGCCGCCCAAGGCCTCTATTTCGTCTATTATCTTCTGCGCTTCCCTTATAATGGCGCCCGTCAAGGCCTCTACGTAATAGGAGCCTCCCAGGGGGTCAACGACGTGACATACCTGGGATTCCTCGCGAATTATGAGCTGGGTATTGCGGGCAATGCGGGCCGAAAAGGGGGTGGGGAGACTTATGGCCTCGTCGAAAGAATTGGTATGGAGGGATTGGGTGCCTCCGAGGACGGCGGCCAGCGCCTCGATGGTCGTGCGAACGATATTGTTGTAGGGGTCCTGTTCTGTGAGGCTCCAACCCGAGGTCTGTACATGGGTTCTGAGCACGGTCGAGCGAGGGTTTTGCGGATTAAATTCGCTTACTATCTTGTGCCACAGATATCTTGCCGCCCTGAGCTTTGCTATTTCCATGAAGAAGTTCATGCCGACACCGAAAAAGAAGGACAGCCGGGGGGCGAAATCGTCGATCTTGAGGCCCCCATCGATGGCGGCCCGGATGTATTCTTTCCCGTCGGCCAGGGTAAAGGCGCACTCGATCACGGAATTGGCTCCCGCCTCCATGATATGGTAGCCGCTGATGGAAACGGTGTTGTATCGGGGCATGTGCTTGGAACAGTAAGCGATGATGTCCGAAACGATGCGCATGGAAGGTCGTGGAGGATAGATGTAGGTATTGCGGGTGAGAAACTCCTTTAGTATGTCATTCTGAATGGTGCCGGAAAGCTTATCCTGCGTTACGCCCTGCTCCTCGGCCGCCACTATGTAGCCTGCCAAGATGGGCAAAACGGCGCCGTTCATGGTCATGGAAACGGAAACCTTGTCTAAGGGTATCTGGTCGAAGAGGATCTTCATATCTTCGACCGAATCAATGGCCACGCCCGCTTTTCCCACATCTCCCGCTACTCGCGGATGGTCGGAGTCATAGCCTCGATGGGTGGCGAGGTCAAAGGCTACGGATAGGCCAGTTTGCCCGGCCGCCAGGCTCCGGCGGTAAAATTCGTTCGATTCCTTGGCGGTGGCAAATCCCGCATATTGTCGGATCGTCCAGGGCTGATTGGTGTACATGGTGGCCGTGGGGCCCCTTAAGTATGGGGCCATACCCGAGAGGGTATTGGTGAAATCGAGACCTTCCAAGTCTTCCAGGGTGTAGATGGGTTTAACCGTAATACCTTCTGGTGTGTGCCATAAGAGGGAATCGAGGGGTTTCCCTTTGAGTTCTTTGGCGGCGAGCTCACGCCACCTTTCCATGTCTTTGTGCTCAGCCATGACCTTTCCTCCCTGACGATTAATCAGTTTTTTTATATGAAAAAGCTGGGGAAAGTACAATCGGTTTATGGACTGGCCGGAGGCGAGATGTTGGCCGCAAAAGGGCCAGGTGATTTCTCAAAAAGGCATCGGTCTTTGTCTTATTAGCCTATGAGGCCGTGTTCGATGGCATAGCGGGTAAGTTCAACAGCGTTTTTCAGGTGCAGTTTTTCCAGAATGTTCGTGCGGTAGGCGCTTATGGTTTTTACACTGAGGGAGAGTTCTTCGGCAATTTCGGCGGTCGTTTTGCCGGAGGCGATCATGAGCATGATTTGATACTCTCGATCGCTCAAGGACTCATGGGGCAGGGCTGTGCCCTGCCCGGAGACGTAGTAGGTGAGTCTCTCGGCCAGGGAAGAGCTCACGTATCTTCCACCTTTCGACACCTTGCGGATGGCGGCAAGAAGCTCCGTCGGGGCACTGGTTTTGGTCAGGTACCCCGAGGCACCGGCACGAAAGGCGCGGATGGCGAATTGTTCTTCCGGGTACATGCTCACGATCAACACGGGAAGTTGGGGATGATGGGATTTTATTTCTCGGGTAATGACGAGGCCGTTTTCGCCGGGCATGGAGATGTCAAGGATGATGCAGTCGAATTTTTTCCCCTTCAGGAGTGCCAATACCTCCTCGCCTGTCCCCGCCTCGGCTACGACCTCCATTTCTTGGTCGGCCGCGATGATCTTCTTTAGCCCCTCGCGTACTATGGGATGGTCATCGGCTATCAGGAGACGGATACGTTTCATTTTCCTTTACCCCAAGGGCAGAGATACCTTCACGGTGGTTCCCTCGCCTTTGCCTCCCGAGATGTGAAATTCACCCCCCCACAGGAAGGTACGCTCTTTGATTCCGAGTAGCCCAAAGGACCCGGGCTTGTTGAGTTCATCTTGGCCGATACCGCATCCGTTGTCCGAGACGGTAAGGATGATGTGCCCTTTTTCTTCCTTCAGGCAGATGGCTACTTCCGTAGCCCTGGCGTGACGGGCAACATTGGTCAAGGCCTCCTGCAGGATCCGAAACAGGGCCAGCGTCCGCTCTGTATCCAGGGAAATTTCTTCTGGATGAATGCTGACATGGCATCTCATGCCTGTTCTTCTCTGGAATTCTTCGGCCTGCCAGCATACGGCCGCCGTGAGACCCAAGTGGTCGAGCACGGCGGGTCTTAGGTCCTGATAGATGCGCCTCAAGGTCTCCATGATTTTGGTGATAAGCTTGACCATGGAAGCCACGGTTTCCTTCAGGGGCGTACCTTTTACTTCTGCCTGCTGGGCCAAGATGACGAGGTCCATGTGCAAGGCTGTAAGGAGCTGGCCCAGTTCATCATGGAGTTCTCTGGCTATGTGGGCCCTTTCCTTTTCTCTGATGTCTTCCAGATGGGCCGTCAACTGTCGGAGGCGGCGATGAGACTCTTCCAATTCCCGGCCTATTCTCTTGCGGTCGGTGATGTCTTCGTAAGTGATGACGAGGCGCCTCTCTTTTTCGTAATCTCCGATAGAGGTGGCGCTGATGAGGCATTCTATGTCGTTTCCCTGTCGGGTACGGCACGTATACTCCGTGTAGAAGGTACGTTGCCGCTTGAGGGTAAGGTGAAGGTTTTTCATAAATCGCTCGTAAAGGGCTTGAGAAGGGTAGAGCACTTTGATTTCAAGGTTAACGAGGCTCCTCGGTTCCCAGCCGAATACCTTTTTTACGCCCTCGTTGGCAAAGATAATCCGGCCGTTTTCGAGGCCTAGGACGGCGTGGGGGATTGCTTTTAGGATAGAGGCTTCGAGGGCCTTTAGTTCCTCGATTTCCTTCTGGGCCTTGATGAGTTCCGTGACGTCGAGGGAAGTACCGAGTATGGCCCGCCGGCCCTGGTATTCGATGGGAGAGACGGCCTCTGTTATCCAGTGAATTTCACCCGTTCGGGAAACGGTGCGGAAGATGTAGGGGGTGCTCCTTTTTCCTTTCAACATGGAAACGGCATTTTGCCGGGCCATTTCTCTATCCTCTGGGTGGATGATGCTGACAGAGGGCATTCCAATCATTTCTTCTTTTTCGTATCCGGACCGGGCGGCGGTAAAGTCGTTGACCATGACAAAGCGTCCATCCTGAATCACGTAGACCCCTGCCTTGGGGGTATTTTCCAGGGCTTTCAGGAGGCTTTCCGTCAGGGTGTTTACCGTCATGGTAAAAGCATAAGCTCAAGGGTGAAGGCATGTCAACCTATGATCGCAATAATCCATTGACCCTCGAGAAGGACTGGGTATATGGGGAAAGCAAATTTTTGTGCGAGGTGGTTCATATGGGCAAGATGAGTTACGCACGGAAAGAGGATTTCGCCATTGTGACGTTTGACGACGGCAAGGTGAATGTCATGAACTGGGAATTCTTCCGAGAACTGAATGCCTGCCTGGATCGGGCCGAAAAGGAGGGGGTAAAGGGCGTCATCTTCACCGGACGTCCGGGGGTATTTTCTGCCGGTCTGGATTTGAAACTGTTGCCCACCCAGTCTCTGGCCGAACAGATCGACTTTCAGCGCCTGTTTGCCGAGACGATGCTTAGGGTTTATACGTTTCCCATTCCTACCATCGCTGCCTATGCTGGCCACGCCATCGCGGGCGGGGTAATTCTTTCCTGCGCCTGCGATTGGTTCATCTTGGGAGATGGGCCTTACCGCATCCAGGTAAACGAGGTGCGTAACAAGATGGTCCTTCCCAGTTGGATAGCCCTGATTTGCCGTTCTTCGGTACCGCACCGGTATTGGAAAGAGGCCTTGCTTCATGCGCAGCCCTATAGCCCCCGTGAGGCCTACGAAAGGGGAATTGCCGATGAACTCGTGCCGGAGGGGGGCGATTGTTTGGCCCGTGCCCTGGAGAAGGCGAGGGACTTATCTCAACTATATCTTCCCGCCTATGCCCTGACAAAAAAGTTCATGCGCGATCAAGAGGCCGCTCAGGTAATGGCCGTTTTCGAAAAGGAATTGCTTACGTGGCGACTCGTTTACAATCGCGAGGCCATCAGGGAATAGGTAAAATTGTTCTCCGCCATCCTCAAGGTGGGGAGGGCCGCATCCCTTTCGGAGAGAACGGGGGTTTTTACAGGCCAAGTGACACCGACTTCAGGGTCGTTCCAGACGATACCCCGTTCGGAGGCGGGATGGTAATCCCGGGTCACCTTGTACATGACAACGGCCCTCTCACTTAAGACGCAGAAACCGTGGGCAAAACCGGGGGGGATGTATAAAAGCTCCCCTTGCCGGGCGGAGAGTTTCACCCCGACCCACTTTCCATAGGTGGGGGAACCTTGCCGGATATCGACGGCGCAATCGAAGATTTCTCCATCGAGGGGAAGGACGAGCTTTCCTTGGGCATGGGGCTCGAGTTGGTAATGGAGCCCTCTTAGGACGTTTTGGTGGGAAAAGGAGAAGTTGTCCTGGACGAATGAAGAGGGTAGCCCGGCGCTTAGGAACGCCTCTTTTTTGAATATTTCGGCGAAGAAGCCTCGAGAGTCGGGATAAATGGTCGTTTTTATGAGGATTACGTCTGCTATTTCGGTCGGGTGAAATTCGAAGGGCATCTGGGGCTTTCCTCAGAGAGGTATCTTTTCCGGGGGCCTTCTCTCCGGGACAAAACGGTGCTCTATTTTCCCTGCGTTCCATTCGGCTGTAACGTATAGCCCGCAATAGCAACTTCCGTATTCCTTCAAGTCGGCCTCCCGGTAAGCGCAGGGGCAGATTATGTCCTTATCCAGTTCCCTGTTGCCGGAAGCGAGACGGCAGGGGCAGGACATGTAGCCATAGCGCTCCCTGTTTTTCAGGAGGCTTTCCATAATGTCCATGACCCAGGCCCGGTCGCGGTTGAAAAAGTAACCCTTCGGTTCTTGTACCTTCCGCAGGGTTTCGTAAAGCTCCTCGGGTGTCATGGAAGACCCAGGGCCTCCTTGATCGCCTGTTCGTTGTGTCCCACGATCACCTTCCCTTCTATAATGATGGTAGGAAATGAGCGCTGGGGATTATACTTCATGACCTCCTCTAAGATTTGTTTCTTCTCGTCGCCTTCCAGGAGGTCCACGTCTATAAAGTCGTAATCGATGCCCTGCTCGTTGAGGAACCTCTTCGTCGCCCGACAATGACTGCAGGTGCTCAAGGTGTAAAGAAAGACCTTCTTCATTTTTTCACTCCCTCTCTTTTATGACCGGGCCATTGGGGACATATCTCCGAGGAGCCCGGTTTGTAATCTCGGCATATCCGGGGCCTGGTTTCATAAATGGCGCACTTAAACAAATCTCCCTCGCTTATGAGGAATGGGCAGGTTTGGGAAAATGCACCCGTTTGCGATGATACCATGCGATCCCCTGCCCAGACGAGGTGTTCTCCTTCCACAACCTTGAGGATATCATCCCTCTTTTCTCTGCGCCAGCGCTCAAAATCTTCCGGCTGCGCATAGGCGATCATATCTACGAAACAGCATTTTCCACAGCGCACACAGGCGATGTTCTTGCGTTCCATCTCGCCTTACATCATCATGATCTCGCCCCCTTCGTCAAGAGGAGATATTCGTACTGGTAAAGGTCAGAAACGAATTGCCGGATGATTTCCTCTTCCGCCGTGCGGGCGGTGGGGGCACGCAGGCAGATTCTAAGCCTTTCGCTCATTTTCAGGGGGATAAAGTCGGCGATGGGGCCCCTCTTTACACGATAAGAAAACGCTTGGGCCACCGCTTCGAGGTGAGAAAATTTGATCGTGTATTCTTTGTGCCCCCGGAGAGGAATTTCCTCCGGTACGCCGGGAGATGACACGGAAATAAGGGTTTTTAAGTCTTCGGGGACGACCGCCTCGCAGCTGTGTTCGGCAATAAAGATCGTTTCCACCTTAGCCATTAAGATTTTCTCCAGGGCGAGGATGGCGCCGATATTGAGATTGAAGGGGCCGGGGGGCAGGTTAAGAGGATAGGTTTTAGCCACCCTTTTTGCCTCTTGAACAAAGAAATCATCTCCCGTCGAGGCGGCTTCGTTTAATTCTTCGCCGGTTACGTCGATCAAAGTGGGCAGATCCCCTATCATTTCGTTCATGAGGACGAGATCGAAAGCCTTCAAATCATCAGGATCGACGGATAGAATATCCCTTTCCTCGATGACGGCCCGGAAGCCCTTCAAGGTTTTTACCTGTACCTTTATTAAAGCGGGCGAAATGTCCCAGCCCGTGGCCTGGATAGAGGGGTCTTGCTTAAGGAAGTCCCGGGCAAGAAAACCGTACCCTCCGCCTATCTCCAAAAAGCTTCGGGGCTTTTGCGCTTCAGCGCTGATGAAATCGAAAAGCAAAGAGCCGTAAGATTGCTTACACGTAAGTGCTTTGAAACATGGGCTTTCAGGTGTGCTCAGGGCATTGCACACCGTAAGCTCCCATCCCAGGGTACTTAGCTCTGCGCGGTGGTAGAAGCGGGGGTCGTTTAACTCCACACCCGTTCTTTAGGCACGGATGGACTTGGCCCTCACAAGCGGGCGGTAGAACGAAAGGAGCGTAAGACCCATGAGTAAAAGTATCCACGTCTGAGGTTCCGGCACTCCTACCGGTCCTGCGGCCAGGGTCGTCCAGTAGGAGGTTTTATAAATATCCGTCGTACAAGGGGAATTCAGCCATTTCTTCAATTCGTCCGTGACGGAGAAGGAGAAGGTAAGGGTGCCCGTCGCATAGTTGGAGAAATCCCGAAGTACTTGAGAGGTGGGAAGGTTGGCCACGTAAGAGGTCAGGTTCTCCACCGTGGACCACTGGATGGAACCCGTGTTGAAATCGATGGTTAGGGCTGTCGCCGTTCCGGTGAGATAGTTGGTCGAATAGCGGGGATCGCCTGTTGCGGCCACGGAGATGATGGAGGCTTCGTTAGAAAGGCTCCAGACGCCGGGGGCAATCTGTTCTTTAAGGATATAATCGTATGTGGTGGGGTGGGCGGGTACGTACATGACCTGATATTTTCCGATAATGGGATCCGAGGCATAAGAGGCCGAAGAAACCGTGCCCGGATAGGCAGCAAATTTTATGACCGTCTGCCACTTGCCCCCTTGATAGTCGTAGCTCCTATCAAAACTTAAGGTTGAGCCCCCCATGTCTACGTAAACATACGGGGTAGCACAGATGGGGGCAGGGCCGGCTACGCTGAGAAGGAGGGCCATAAAAATTAATACCGATCTCTTCATTGATGTTTTTCTCCCCCTATTAATTTTTTTCGTTTTTTGAAACTGCTACTATTTTATTATCGGATAAATGTCAATAAACTTGAGGAAAAAAATCGATGGTGTTACATAAAGGGGAAAGCAGAGAACTAATATGGACCTCTTGTCGGAAGTCATTATTATTATGGGCCTTTCGGTGGCCGTCATTTACCTTTGCCAAAAGGCCAAACTGCCCGTTATTGTGGGTTTCCTCTTGACTGGGATGATTCTGGGCCCGGGGGGGCTTAAACTGATAAAAGATCCCCAAACGGTTAAATCCCTGGCCGAAATTGGCGTCGTCCTTCTGCTCTTTACCGTAGGCTTGGAGCTCTCCGTCGTAGACCTCCTCAGAATGAGAAAGGTCGTCTTTATATGCGGCTCGCTGCAGGTCGGTATTACCATCTTATTCTTTGCCTTGCTCGCCTATTTGGGGAGGGTGGGGGGAGGGGAGGCGGTAATCGTCGGGTTCCTCATGTCCCTCTCCTCCACGGCTGTGGTAATGAAAATCTTCCAGGACCGGGCCGAACTGGAGACGCCGCACGGAAATACTACCTTAGGGATTCTCATCTTTCAGGATGTGGCCGTGGTCCCCATGATGTTGGCCATTCCCCTGTTGGCCGGTCTCGGGGAGGTAAACCTTTCGGCGGTGTTCGTCTTTCTCAGCAAAATTGCTTTGGTGATAGGGGCCATTTTTGCCCTTTCTCAGTGGGTAGTGCCAAAGCTCCTCTTCCAGGTCGCCCGGGCAAGAAGCAGGGAGCTCTTTCTTATTACCATTTTGGTTTTATGCCTTTCTGTGGCGTGGATAACCAACGAAATCGGGCTTTCGCTGGCACTGGGTGCCTTTATTGCGGGGATGATCATCTCCGATTCGGAATACAGCCATCAAGCCCTCGGCAATATCTTGCCCTTTCGGGATGTCTTTACGAGTTTTTTCTTCGTCTCGATCGGTATGCTCTTCAATTTGCAATTGCTGTTTGAAAAGCCTTTCTTTCTTTTGGGTTCTACCTGCACCGTGGTGGTATTGAAGGTTGTCATTGCCGCGATCGTCGTGCTTGCCTTTGGACATGCTATCAGAACGGCCGTCCTGGTGGGCTTGGCTCTGGGCCAGGTGGGGGAGTTTTCTTTTGTTTTAGCCAGTGCTTCTCGTCATATGGGTATTCTTAAAGACCACGTCCATCAATTATTTCTCGGTGTTTCTGTTCTCACCATGGCCTTTACCCCTTTTATGATTGAGCGTGCGTCTTCGGTGGCGGATCTGGTACTCAAGCTCCCCTTTCCTAAGCGGATCAAGCGGGGCGTGTATCCCGTTCATCGGGTAAAGAGGAAAGAAATGCGGGATCACTTGATCATCGTGGGCTATGGATTTAACGGTCGCAATCTCGCCCGGGCGGCACGTACGGCCCACATTCCTTACGTGGTCATAGAGATGAATCCGACGGTAGTAAAAGAGGAAAGAAAACAGGGAGAGGAGATTTACTATGGAGATGCGACCCAAGAAGCGATCCTGCTCCATGCGGGGGTAAATACGGCCCGGGCGGTTGCCGTCGTCATAAACGACCCGGCGGCCGCGCGCCGGATTACCCACACGGTGAGGAGGTTAAATGATAAGGCGTATCTCCTCGTGAGGACGAAGTATTTGACCGAGATCAAACCCCTTAAGTCGCTGGGCGCGGATGATGTGATTCCGGAAGAATTTGAGACCTCCGTGGCCATTTTCAGCCGGATTCTCGAAAAGTACCTTTTACCCCGGGAAGAGATAGAGAGGCTCGTAAGTGATATAAGGAGTGATAGCTATAGGTTGCTTAGGCGGTATACGCCGGAGCCAAAATCGATGGATACCCTTAGATTCTACTTGCCGAACGTGGAAATAACCTCTTTTCGCGTGGAAAAGGATTCCCCCTTGATCGGTCGAACCTTGCTCGAGACGGAGATGAGGAAGAAGTATGGTGTTACCCTCCTCGCCGTTCGGCGGGGCATGGAGGTACTCTCCAACCCTTCGACCGAGATTAAGTTTTACGCCGATGACGTACTATTTGTCGTTGGTTCGAAGACCAAAATCGAAGAAGTGAAGAGGCTTTTTAACCCATTTAAGTCAAAGGAGCAATAGATGGAAGGAAAAATTACAAGGCGTTCTTTTTTGAAGGTGGTTACGGGAACGGCCGCCTTGGGTGTTACGTGGCCGAACCTAAGTCAGGCCACACCCCTTTCGGGGTCCCTCGCTACCTTAATCGACTTAAGCCTGTGCGACGGATGCGTCAATTTACGCATGCCGGCCTGCGTTCAGGCCTGCCGGGAGATTAACCGAAACCGCATCCCACCTGTGAAAGAGCCCATACCCGAGCCGTGGCCTCGAAAGACCATCGAGGACTGGTCGAAGAAGAGGGAGGTGTTTGATCGTTTAACGCCTTATAACTTTATCTACGTCCACCGAGCGGACATAAGGGAAGGCGAAGTAACGAGGACCATCTTCGTGCCCAGAAGGTGTATGCACTGTGACAATCCGGCCTGCGCTACCATCTGTCCCTTCTCGGCCAACCACAAATTCAAAAACGGTGCAGTGGTCATCGACGAAGGCCTTTGTTTCGGCGGGGCGAAGTGCCGCGACGTTTGCCCTTGGAATATCCCACAGCGCCAATCGGGGGTAGGCATCTATCTCCACATTTTACCTTCCCTCATGGGTAACGGGGTGATGTACAAATGCGACCTCTGTTATGAGCGCCTCCAGACAGGAAAGCTCCCCGCCTGCATCGAGGCCTGTCCGCGAAAGGCCATGATTATCGGAACCCGAAAAGAGATCGAGGAAATGGCAGAGGCGAGAAGAAAAGAGATGAAAGGATACATTTACGGCAAGACTGAAAACGGTGGGACTTCCACCCTGTACGTCTCCCCTGTTCCCTTCGAGCTTATCGATCAGACCATGAAAAAGGCACCGGGCAGACCGGACATGAAGCCTGGCGTAAAGCGACGTATGGCCGTAACTGATCCCCTGGGTAAGGCGGTCATGGCCTCTCCCCTGCTCGGGATAGCGGTCGGCTTAGCCGGATGGTGGAAAGCAAGAAAGGAGGAGAAAAATGACTGAGAAGATAGATCGGGAAAAGAATCTCGTTGAACGCCATAGCATCGTAGAACTCCTCGAACACTGGCTGGTTGCCATCTCCGGTCTGGTCCTTTTGGTCACGGGTCTCTTCGAGATGCCCATGGCAAAGAGGTATTACATAAGCTCCGTGCCGGGCCTTGGCTGGTCGGCGGACTACATCGTGGCCTTAAACGTCCATTACGTAGCGGCGTTTGTGTTCATTGCGGCCTGCGTTTTTCATGTCGTCTACCATCTGGCCCGGGGGGACAAGGGGTTGATGCCGCAAAGAGGCGACCTTAAAGCCTCCTTCCAGGTGATAAAGAGCTTCTTCGGAGTAGGAGAAGAGCCTCCCTTCCACAAGTACCTGCCTGAACAGCGCCTTGCCTATGTGGGGATGGCATTCATCATCTTCATGCTCATCGTCTCCGGCTTGATCAAGACTTATAAGAATCTATATGCGCCCGATATGTCTTACGGTTTGGTGCTGACGGCCACGTGGATTCACAACATTTTCTTTGTCCTTTTCTTCCTGGCCTTTGTTGCCCATATCGCGGCCCTTATCATCAAACCCAATCGCCCACTGGTGAGAGGCATATTTACGGGAAAGCTGCGCCTCGATTATGCTCGGTCGCGCCACTACCTTTGGGTAGAGGAACTTGAGAGGGGAAGTAAAGGTGAATAATAAAGAGGAGATCTTGTGCGTCCGCCGGGAAAGGCTGCCTTTGACGTGGGTCGGATGGAAGACGGCCGTTAGGATGGAGGTAAAGGATTGTTTCGATGCCCTAAAGGAAGCGGGGTGTGTTTTCCTGCCCCGCCATCAGGTGGAAAATGACCCTCAATACAAGCAAATCATTCCTTACATCATTGTCCAAGAGAAGGAGAGGCATGCTTTTGCGTCATATAAGAGGATAGGGGGCGAGACGCGCCTCCACGATTTGACGTCGTGTGGAATAGGGGGGCACGTAGGCAGGCAGGATGAGAAAAGGGGGGCCGAGGATTTAAAGGGCACCATTTTCCGGGGCCTCGCACGAGAGCTGGCGGAAGAATTCATCATCCTGCCACGCATCGAATCCATGACATTTTTAGGGGTAATAAACGAAGACGAAACACCGGTGGGTTCTGTGCATCTCGGGCTCGTGTTTCTGCTCGAGGTGAGAAGTCAGGCGGGGATCGTCCCAGGTCCGGAATTGAGCGAATTCACGTGGCTTGCGCGCAAAGACCTTGAAACAAGGCAACTCGAGCTCTGGTCCCGGCTGGCCCTTACCTTCCTCGATGAAAAATGAGGTGGTATGGCAAAGAGAGTCGGAGATATAAGAAAATTTTTTGCCCAGGTGGCAAGGGATATGAGAGGGGGTAGCTTACTCCTCTTTGACGGGGTGGTGGGTATCTTGTGTATCAGGGGGTAGAGAAATATGTCAGTTCTTTTCAGCATTACGCGGCGCGAGTTTTTACGGGCCACTTTGACCTCTTCGCTGGCCTTCGCCACGGGAGATTTCTTCTTTGCCTTGCCCGCTCAAGGAAGTGAGCTTAAAAAGCCGGATCTCGCCGTTGCTCGAGGCAGCTCGCCATCTCGCATTACGCGGTCGGCTATTGAGGCTTTGGGAGGAATGAAGAGATTCGTTTCTCCGGGTGAGGTGGTGGTGGTAAAGCCTAATATCGGGTGGGATCGCACCCCTGAATATGCCGCCAATACCAACCCCCAGGTAGCCGCGACGGTCATTCAGATGTGTTACGAAGCGGGGGCGAAGAAGGTTAAGGTCTTTGATCATACCGTGGCGAATCCCCAGCGCTGCTACATGCAAAGCGGTATCGCCGAGGCGGCGAGGGCTACGGGTGGCGAAGTAATCTATGTAAACGAAAGAAAATTCAGGGAGGTTAAATTGCCCGGTTATGCCCTGAAATCCTGGCCTCTTTATGCGGAAGTTTTTGAAGCGGACAAAGTGATAAACGTGCCCATCGCCAAGACCCACGGGCTTACGAAGCTTACGTTGGGCATGAAAAATTGGATGGGGATCATGGGGGGATGGAGGGGGCGCCTTCATCAGAGAATTAATGAAAGTTTGGTTGACGTTTCCCTGACGATTAAACCTGCCCTCATCGTGCTCGACGCAATTCGCATTCTCACAGCCAACGGGCCTCAAGGTGGCGACCTGGCTGACGTAAAGGTCTTAAACACCGTTGTCGCCGGCGTAGATCAGGTGGCCGTCGATGCCTATGGGGCTACCCTGTTCGGGCTTACGGGTAACGACATCGGCTACATCCGGCTGGGACAGGAGGCAGGTTTGGGGACGATGGATCTTAAAAAGTTGAATATTCGGCACCTTCACGTGTGATCCGTTATGCTCAAAAAAGCGCGGCTCTCGACGCAGGCGATCTTTTTTCTCTTGTTTCTGTGGCTCTTTTTTGAAACGAAGTCTCGAGGGGCCGATGAATTAGGGTACCCCGTCAAGGTATTCATCGACGCCGATCCCCTTTTGTTTATCGTCACGAGCCTCGCTGCAAGGGCGATTGACGCTTTTCCGTATCTAACGTTGGCGGTAGTTGTAATGACGATATTCTTAGGGCGCGTCTTTTGCGGCTGGATCTGTCCGCTTGGTACCCTTCATAATTTGGTCGGCGTGTTTAATCGTCGCTTACCCCGCTTTTCTCGCCTGAACTGGTTCTGGATAAAGTATGCCTTGCTCGTTTTTTTGATCGTCTCCGCCCTCTTTTCTCTCAATCTTTCCGGTATCTTTGATCCCATCTCCTTGATCGTGCGCTCCTTTTCGGTCGCGGTATACCCTGCCTTGATATATGCGGTAAGCCCCCTCCTAAAAACCGTGGATTCTTCGGGGGTGGTTTTTCCTGTCGCGGATTTGTTTTTTCGGGAAGGGTTTTTCATCGGGGCACTTTTTTTATCGATTTTGGCTTTGAACCTCGTTGAGAAGCGCTTCTGGTGTCGGTATCTCTGCCCCTTGGGGGCCCTTTTAGGGCTTTTTTCTCGCTACGCCGTTTTGAAGAGAACCGTAAGCGAAGGCTGCAATAACTGCGGACTTTGTGAAGAAAATTGCCCCGGAGGAACAAGTAAGGCAGAATGTCTTGTCTGCGGTGATTGCGATGATTTATGCCCCCGCGATGCCGTCCACTTTTCTTTTGGATTCTCCAGGGGGAAGGTTGAGTTAAATTTAAGCAAGAGGCGCCTAACCGGTGCTGTTCTTATGGGAGTAATTCTCCCCCCGCTACTTAGATTGTCGCCGGCGGGCAAGCCTTCAGCCGCGAATGAGAAACTCATTCGTCCTCCCGGGTCGGTAGAGGAAGGGGAGTTTCTCCAAAGATGTGTAAGGTGCGGGGAGTGCATGAAAGTTTGCCTCACGAACGGGCTTCAACCTACCTTCCTCGAAGCAGGAGTCACGGGTATCTGGACGCCCGTCCTCGTGCCCCGGATTGGGTACTGTGAGTTTCGATGTACGTTGTGTGGCCAGGTCTGCCCCACCGGGGCCATCAAACGTCTTACCCAGGCCGAAAAAAAGCAAGTGAAGATAGGTATAGCCGTGATTGATACGGCAAGGTGCTTGCCCTATGCCTATGGAATCCCCTGTATCGTCTGCGAGGAGGTGTGTCCTACCCCGAAAAAGGCCATCTGGCTTACGGAAGAGACTATCCAGTTAAGGAGCGCCAAAGAAGTAACCCTAAAAAGGCCGCACGTAGATCCCTTCTTATGTGTGGGCTGCGGAATATGTGAGGCTAAGTGTCCCGTTCTAAGTCATCCTGCTATATACGTCTCCAGCATAGGCGAATCGAGGGCCAAGGCAAAGCAGTTTTTACTTGGTGATTAAACGTTTCTTTTTTCCTTCGTGCGGAGGAGCTTTTAACTTTTTTGGTTGGGGGATGAAAAAATGGGGTTTGTCCCTATTTCATGCAATGAGAGAGGCACTAATGTCAAAACAGAGTTTCTCGCTGGAGTGACAAATTTTGTAACCATAGCTTATATTCTTGCAGTAATCCCATCAATGTTGTCTAAAACAGGGATGCCAAAAGAAGCTATCTTTACTTCCGTTGCCATTATTACAGGCTTAATGTCCATTTTTATGGGTTTTTTCGCCAATTTACCATTTATACTTGCCCCTGGGCTTGGTCTATGTGCCTATTTTACCTATTCTGTGGTTTTGGGTAGAGTTAAAATAGGGACGAGTTAAAATAGGGACAGACCCCATTTTTTCATTTTTTGAACCCATTTTTTTCCATTTTTTGGATTTTTGCCGAACACCAAATCCGAAAAATAAAAAAATGTTCGAACTTCTTAGAATTACGTGATCGAGTAGATTGGATTTTACGCATAAAGGGGGAGAACAGAGACCGGTAAAGAAAGGATATGGCCTTCAGTGATTTTAAATGTTATCACTGGCTTTCAAATAAAAGGGAGAGGAGATTTGATTTCAATGAAGAAGATTCGATGGGTATGCGGTGCATTCTTTGTATTAAGCATGATTTTTATCTCTCCAAATGCCTATAGCCAGATGAATCTAAATTCGATGCTCATGCCATATTTGTCAGAATATGAACTTCCTGCCATTGCCGCTTGTTTCGTAAAAGATGGAAAGATTGTCGCTTCTGGTGTGGCTGGTGTGAGAAAGACGGGCACCAATATCCCTGTGACAATAAATGACAAATTTCATATTGGTTCAGATACAAAGGCGTTTACTGCCTTACTTGCCGCCATGCTGGTGGAAGAGGGAAAACTCTCCTGGCATACAACAATAGGAGAAGTCTTTTTAGAGCTTTCAGAGGACATGGATAAAGGTGTAAGGCAGGTAACCCTTGAACAACTCCTCTCCCATACCAGCGGTATCCCCACTGACAATGAGGAAATATTTAATGTTTATAGGGAGGCCATGCTTCAGGAAGGGAATCTCGATGAAATGAGATACGGGCTTGTCAAAAAGTGGGTAAAAAAGCCCCTTACATTTCAACCTGGCTCGCAGTTTGCCTACTCCAATATGGGTTATACCATCGCAGGTGCCATGATTGAGAGGAGGGCAAAAAAGACATGGGATGAATTGATAGTGGAGTGCTTCTTCACACCACTGAAACTAAAAACAGCAGGTCTCGGGCCACAGGCATCTCTCGGAAAGATTGATGCGCCCCTCGGTCATATGATTATTAATGGAAAGACAAAGGCCTTTCTTTCAGGACCCAATGGCGACGTGCCACCCCTTCTGGGACCTGCCGGTATTGCCCACATGTCGATTCTTGATTTTGCCCGATGGGCGAGCTGGAATGCAGGCAAGGGCAGACGCGCCCCCTACCTGGTAAAACCGGGGACGCTCAAAAAGCTCCATACACCGGTTATTGATGTGTCGCCAATAAAGGATACCCCGCCCGGCACACCTCCTCGAGGTAAATATTGTCTTGGATGGGGTGAGACTACTCCTGACTGGGCTCAAAAGCCCATTCTCTCCCATGCCGGCTCTAATGGCATGAACCTGGCCCATATTTGGATTGATACAGAAGAGGATTATGCAATGGTTTTGACCACAAACATTGGTGGTAAAAAGGCAGATGATGCGCTTCGTGCCGTTGCAAAGGAGCTCTATGAGAGATACGAAAAAAAGAGCAAAAGATAAGAGACCTGAGGGGGCGGAAGGCTACCAAACCTCCTGCCCTCTGTTTGATTTAGAACGATGGTGTCGGGAATATTAATCCGCAAAAAGGATCTTTCTTGAATCTGAAAAAAGGCTACAATAAAACTAAAAAGATATTTAACTCTCGGCCAGACCAAAACGATGGAAGGAATTTATAAATAATGGGCTTATGGGTGACGAGATTGAAAGGCAGGAAACATCTAAGCCCTAAATAGAAGACCGTAATAAAGGACAAGATGAATAGTAGTAGTTACCTTAAGGGGGGGAATAAAATGCCCACGTACACATTTAAGATAAAAGATAAAATAATCAAAGTTGATGCTTTTGACATAGATGAGGCCTTAAACAAAGCTGGCATCGATCCTTGGGATGTGTATGAGATAGTTGAATCTGAAGATGATTTTAAACACAAGTGCCTATTATCTGTCATAACGGACGAAGTCTTATTTGGAAAATAAGGGTCAATGTAACCTGAAAAAATGGGGTCTGTCCCTATTTTTCAAAAGAAAGCAGTATGCCTACCTTCAATGATATTGAGGCTCTTTCTTTTACGAGGGAGCCCACTATATAGAAAGGAGGCGGACCCATGAAAAAGGTCAGGAAAACTCAGGATCTTCTCGTTATCCGTAGCCTGCCTCTGGCTCAGGTTTTGCTTGGGCTTATATTCCTCGGCAGTTTTGTGGCCCTTGCCTACGGGATGGGACAGAGCGCCACCATCGCCTGCAGCTATCCGAAAGCAGAAGGGGTTTCCTGCGGCATTACTTACCGAATACTGGGGATCTACAAAACGAAAGAAATAACGGTTCAGGGTGTTCAGACGGCGCAGGTGGAGGAAAGTATATCGAATAAAGGCAATCCGCAAGGCCTGTACCGGGTGGTTCTGGTTACTACCGGGGAAAAAGTACCCCTTTCATCGGGCTTCACCTCCGGCCGTTCGTCAAAGGACTCCTTTGTCGAGAGGTTCAACCGGCTTCTTGAGGAAAACAGAGGCAAGGGTTTCTCCATAGATTGGAAATTTCCGTGGTGGTTTTTCCTCGTGGCCGGGCCGTTTGGGCTGGTAGGTCTTTTAATCACCTTCTCGGCAAGGGTAATTAGCATCAGTGTGGACTTAAGTCGCTCGCTGCTTACGGCTTCTGGGCGTGGTCTCTTTGGACAGGCAACGGTCGTTTTCCCCTTAAGCGAAATAAGAGAATTCCAGTTGAAAACCATGAGCATAGGTCGGGGCTCAAATCTCTATGCCCTCGGCATAAAGCTTGAGAATAACCGGGAGATCACCCTTGGCCATTACGCCCTTGGCGAAAGGAAAAACACAAAAATCATTGAAGAAATTAGGGACTTCGTAAAAGGTGAACATCTCTTGTCGAAAAACCAACCCGAGGGCTGAAAAATGCGTCTTTATGGGCGTATCATCCGACGTTCCCAGGCACTCTTTTTTTTAATTTCCATTGCCATGATTACTTGCCCCGCCTGGGTTTTCGCCCAGCTCGTGGCCCCCTACCGAAAAGTGCCGCCCGATGCGGCCTACCTCAGGAATGCCCGCCCCGGCATATTATTCGTGAGAAGCGAGTACACAAAAGCGGGGCGAGAGATAAACAGTCTGTGGATCGCCCGCCGTGATGGCTCGGATGAAAGGTTCATCTCCTATTGTTCGGTAGGCTTTGCTCTTCTCCCCGTTGCCCTGCCGGCCGTATCGCCGGATAATCGCAAGGTCGTCTTTTCCTGGCTGGGAAACGTTCCCCGAGAAGAGCTGGAATTGTCCCCCGAAAAGGGGTTGTGGCTCTTCGATCTGGAAACTGGCAGCAAGGAACGGCTGTACACGGAAGTGGTAAAAAAGGTGCTCTGGTCATCCGACGGCCGGCACCTCTACTTTGAAAGGGGAAGCGGCGGTCTCTTCAGACTCGATGTCCAATCAAAGGAATTGACTCTAGTGCTTCCCCTCGGCAGAATGGAAAAGATTGTGGATGCCGTGGGGAAAACGGTCATGGCAGGTGGAGCGATATTTCTCGAAGATCTCCGGGGAGGAAGCATCCTTTATACACGGCCGGGCTACGATTTTACGGGGGAAGCGGTCGATAAAAAAATAGAAAAAACGGGCTCCTGGCAAAAGGCAACCCCCCTTCGGTACGTCTGGCTCCTGAATACCCGGGACAACACCATGCGGGTTTTATCCCGAGGGGAAAGGGCGGTCTTTTCCCCTGACGGTTTGAAGGTGGCCTTCACGACGGAAAACCAAACCTCTGAAGGAAAAAGGGTGATGGAGGTTCGGATCATCGACGCTGACGGAGCGGGAGAAATAGTCGCCGGCCGGGGTGATCATCCCTCCTTTTCCCCCGATGGAAAAAAATTGGTCTTTGTGGACCGAGGACATTACGCTAATCCCTCCGGCTGGCTAAACCTTTACGTCACGGATGTTTCCAGCGGCCATACCGTCCCCATTCAGATGGTTAGCGGCTGGCAAGAAATTATTAGCCATCACCTACCGTCTTTTCCTCGCATCTTTGGCCGTTACGGATACTTCCAGACCCCCCCTCAAATACGTTGGCACCCCTCGGGGGAAAAGCTCATCTATGGCATTGGTTATTCCTTCTTCTTTTTGGCCGACCTTAAGACGAATACTTCTTACCCCATTTTTTACTTTGATATTCAGGTGGATCCCGTTCTGGAAGGCTTTGATGAATCGGGGAATAAAGTTTTGCTAACTTCACCCATGATCGAAACCCTTCGCCGGAAGAAACACCCTATCAAATCTGCGGGCTGGTTGAACGAGAGAGATATATGGGAGGTATCGCTGGACGGGAAAAAAAGAAAAATGCTGATCGAAAATGGTTTTTTACCCATTCTGATAGGGCCTTGATGGGGAAAATGGATGGGAAAAATGGGGTCAGTCCCCTTTTTAAAACCGACCTTCTCTGTTTTATGTTTGTCTAACAAGGCTGCTGGCTTGCCGCTAACGCTGCAGATGAGCGGAATTAGCAGACGGGCGCGGGACTTGCGCAAGCAAGGCCCGTTATCGACTGTCAATTTCTGCTCGATCTGCTTGTTCGGCGATCTTCTTTCTTATTAATGAATTCAAAGTGATTGTTTATCATTTCTAATCCGACATCGCCAGCGGAGTTTAAAGCGACAAGATCACTTAAGATTTCATCCCAAGATATTTCTGACTCCCCTTCTGCAACGGTCAGGCTCGTTTGAAAAAATGGGGTCTGTCCCTATTTTTCCCTATTTTTCCTACCTATTTTTCCTATTTTTCACCACTTGGCCTTGAGCCGCTCCTTGCGCTCGAGCTCCTCGCCTTCGGTCACCTCCTCGAACTCGGGGTCGATCTTCGGCCGTTCGGCCTCGTCGAGCGCGAGCTTCGCCAGCCGGCTCTCGTAGTAGATCGGCACCGTGGCGCCATCCTGTAAGGCGCGCTGGATGTCGTAGACGCTGATGTAATCGCCGAACACGGCGCGAGTGTTGGCGTCTGCCAGTTCGATCGGCGTGCCGGTGAAGCCGATGAACGATGCGTGCGGCAGGGCGTCGCGCATGTGCCGCGCGAAGCCGTCGATGAAGTCGTACTGGCTAGTTCGATTCCCCTGGTTCATCGTAGGTCAGTCGGAATACCGTATCCTCAAGCCAGCGGCGGAATGACGTATTGTCGCTGAATTGCTTGAATAGCTCGGTGTCATCCTTGAGCAAAGCCGTCATCACGCGACGGAGGGCCTTATTGTGCTCGATCTGTGCGTTTTGTTTGTCGGAATGCTTGCGGGCATTCTGGTAGGCGGTGTCGGCCGCTACGCGTGCAGGAATCTCCTCGGTGATCAGTTTACGTACCCGATCGGCGTCGGTCCAGGGTATGTTACCGAACTGATCGTTAAAAGCCTTGATGATGTTCGAGAGACGGTCAAGCTCCGGTTCGGGCTTGTGTCCACCGCCCGCGGTAGGCACCGGTTCGATCTCGGCATCCACATCGGCAAGCGCGATCCTCATGCTCGCCTGCTTTTCGACCCGGTAGCTGTCCATGTCAATTGCCTCGAGGATGCCCTTTGAGAGGTCTTCCTCTTTTGGCGCCGGGAGCTTGGGCACCAGGAACTCGAGGAAAATCGATAATTTTTCCCACCCGGGGTTGCTATAGGGGAGGATTGAAGCCAGAAAGTTATAGGTTCGCAAGAACGCCTTGGCTTTGCTCTTGAAATCAACCTGTCCGTCCTCGTCGAGATCCTGTAAGTAGGTGGCGACGCAGGCGTCGAGGATCGGGTCGAGCTGGTCGCGGTCAGCCCCGCTTAGGTAGCGCCGCGCCAGTTCCTCTACTTGCTCAGGCGCGTACACCTGGTAGTTGTCGAGGTCGGCCTTAAGGTTGTGAAGCTTGTTCGGGTCGGTCTCGTCAGCGAGGATGGTCGTCCGGTAGTAGGGCTCGAAGGCCAACCGGATCGTTTCCGGGTCGTTGACGAAATCAAGGACAAAGGTATCGTGCTTCTGCGGGTGGGCGCGATTGAGGCGCGAAAGGGTCTGCACCGCTTTGACCCCGGAAAGCACCTTGTCCACGTACATGGTGTGCAGGAGCGGCTCGTCGTAGCCAGTCTGGAACTTGTCGGCACAGATCAAAAACCGATACGGGTCCTCCCGGATCTTATCGGCGATCTGGTTCGAGGGAAAGCCGTTCAAGCTTGCCTCGGTGACATTGACCCCACCGTAGTCATGTTCGCCCGAGAAGGCCACGATTGCACGGTAGGGGCGTTTGCGCTCGGCAAGGTACGCCTGGAAGGCATGGAAATACTGGATGGCGCGCTCGATGCTGCCGGTCACCACCATAGCCCGCGCCTGGCCACCGATCTTGCCCTTGGCGATGACCTGTTCGTGGAAGTGGTCCACCATGATCTCGGCCTTGAGCCGAATGGCGTAATCGTGCCCCTCCACGAAGCGGCGCAGCTTCTTCTGGGCCTTTTTGACGTCGAATTTGGGGTCGTCCTCGATGGTCTTGATGAGCTTGTAGTAGCTCTTCACCGGCGTGTAGTTGGCCAGCACATCCAGGATGAACCCTTCCTGAATGGCCTGCTTCATGGTGTAGGCGTGGAATGGCCGGTGCTTGACCGTGCCGTCTGGTTGCGGCTCAGGGGTGCCAAAGATCTCCAAAGTTTTGTTCTTAGGGGTGGCGGTGAAGGCGAAATAGCTGGCGTTCGGCAGGAGTTTGCGCGCCTCCATGAGCCGGTTGATCTGGTCTTCGAAGGTCTCGTCTTCGTCCTCCCTACCAGCCTCCGACAAGGCCATGCTCATCTTGGCCGAGGTGCGGCCGCCCTGGCTCGAGTGCGCTTCGTCAATAATGATCGCAAAGCGTCGCCCGCGGTGCTCGTCGCCGATTTCGTCGAGGATGAAGGGGAACTTCTGAAGCGTCGTGATGATGATCTTCTTGCTACTCTCGATGAAGCGCCGCAGATCTCCCGAATGCTCGGCGTGCCCCACCGTGGCGCTCACCTGGGCAAACTGCTTGACCGTGTCCCGGATCTGCTGGTCCAGGATACGCCGATCGGTCACCACGATGATGGAATCGAAGACGGGCTTGCCATCTTTGCCGAGGCCAATGAGCTGGTGGGCCAGCCAGGCGATGGAGTTGGACTTTCCGCTGCCGGCGGAATGCTGGATCAGGTAGCGCCGCCCCACACCGTGCACCGCAACATCTGTCAGGAGCTTTCGCACCACATCGAGCTGGTGATAGCGGGGAAAGATCTGCCGTCTCCGTTTCTTGCCGGTCTTGAGGTCTTTCTCCTCTACGAGTTGCGCGTAGTGCTCAAGGATGTCGGTTACGCTCTCACGGCTGAGAATTTCACGCCACAAATAATCAGTCTTGAGCCCCTGCGGATTGGGGGGATTGCCCGCGCCGTCGTTCCATCCCTTGTTGAAGGGCAGAAACCACGAGGCCTTTCCTTGAAGGTGGGTGCAGAACCACACCTCGTTGTCGTCAACCGCAAAGTGCGCCACACAGCGGCCCAATTCAAATAGCTTCTCGCGCGGGTTGCGGTCACGCCGGTACTGCTCGATGGCGTCATACACCGTCTGTTTGGTGAGCCGGTTCTTGAGCTCAAAGGTGAAGACCGGCAAGCCGTTGATGAAGAGCACAAGATCCAGCGCCCGCTGCGTCTCCTCGCGGCTGTAGCGGAGCTGACGCGTGACGGTGAAGCGGTTCTTTTCATAGAGCGCCCGTGCTTGCTCGTTTCCCGGCGAAGGCGTGCCGTAGAAGAGCTCAATGCGGAAAGGCCCATGCTGGATGCCGCCTCTCAGCACATCCACTACTCCGCGTTTGCTCACCTCCCCCTGAAGGCGCGCCAGGAACTTGCGCCGCGTGGGACTGTCGTTGTCAAGATCGAGCGCTTCTCCTACCTCGGGCTGCGTCGAACGCAGAAAGGCCGCAAGATGAATCAAATCGACGCAGTACTCCCGATCGTAGTCGGCCGGGTGGCCGGGGAGCCAACCGATACCGCCGTAGGATGCCAGCGCCTCAGCCACGACCGCCGGAGCGCCCGCGGGCCTGGGCGTGCAATCCGTGCCGGTGAGCGCCCGGCAGATCAGAGTTTCGAGCCCCGCTTCGCTGGTATCAGTCGGGTTCATGAATTAACCTCCACATCTTCTAAACGGCCCTGCAGCAGAAATACGATTAAGTGAACAAGGAGTTTCTTCTCGTGGGGACGACTTTCTGCTATGAGCAATGTCAAGGCCACCAGCGCCTCTTGCGACAAGCGCGTGGTTCCGTCAGGCCGATAAAGCAAGCCGTTTTTCTCGAGGAATCGCAGAAACAACACCGCACCGATGCGTTTGTTGCCATCCACGAACGGATGGTCCTTGACCAGAAAGTACAAGAGCTGAGCTGCCTTTTCCTCGACGGTCGGATATACCTCTCGACCAGCGGCAGTTTGAAAGATTGCCGACAGAGCGCCGGCCAGTCGATCGCCCTGTTCCTGTCCAAAGAGGGTGCTACCGCCATAATGCGTCCTCATGGCAGCGATCATCTTCCGTGCTTCGTCGAGGGAAATTGGCGTGGCCGCCTGCGGCTCGCCGCGAGGATGAGGCACCTGACCGCGGTCATAGGCGTCGAGCACGTCGAGGGCAAAAGCGTAGTCGCGTACTACGCGTAAAAGCGCCGTCGCCTCGTCACTACTCAGCGAGCGCCGATCCGTCAAAGTCGAAACGAGTTTGATGGTCTGCTTCAACTCTTCGAGCCGACGGGCATTGACGGTGTAGCCTTTGAGGATGTGATCGCGCAGCACCTGCGTGGCCCAGATGCGGAACTGCGTGCCACGCTTCGAATTCACGCGGTAGCCCACCGAAATAATGGCATCCAGGTTGTAGCACTGAGTCTGATAGGTTTTTCCGTCTGCGGCAGTATGTGCAAAAATTGCACATACTGATTCCCGGTCCAGCTCCCCGCTCTGAAAGATGTTCCGCAAGTGCTTGGTGATCACGCTCCGTTCCGTGTCGAATAGCAGCGCCATCTGCTTTTGGGTGAGCCAGATCGTATCCCGCTCGAGCCTCACCTCGAGTTGCACGGTGCCGTCCGGCGCCTGGTAGAGCACCACCTCGCCGCCGGGTCCGCCATAGGCCGCCGCCGGCTCGCGGAGCATGTCCTTGCGTGATGTTTTACTCTTCGGCATCGGGCGACTCCTCGTCTTCGGCCTGCTCCGATTCATCATTTGCGACTTCCTCTTCGAGGCTTTCGGTCTCTTCCTCCTCCGGTGTCTCCGGCTCCTCCGGCAACTGCGCCGCCACCTCGCGCACATCCACTACTCCGCGTTTGCTCACCTCCCTCCTGAAGGCGTGCTAGGAACTTGCGCCGCGTGGGGGTGTCGTGATTCAAATCAAGGGCTTCGGCGACCTCTGGCTGCGTCGAGCGAAGAAAGGTCGCAAGCTGAACCAAATCGACGTAGTACTCCCGATCGTAGTCGGCCGGGTCGCCGGGGAGCCAACCGACACCACCGTAGGATGCTGGCGCCTCAGCCACGAAAGCCGGAGCGCCCGCGGGCCGGGGCGTGCAATCCGTGCCGGTGAGCGCCCGGCAGATCAGAGTTTCGAGCCCGGCTTCACTGGTATCGGTCGGGTTCATGGATTAACCTCCTCAAAAAGCGCCCCCGTGCCAGCCTCAGAGGCAACGATGACTTCAGTCTAAACGCCATATCGGATGCCACTGCAGGAGGCGTTGCTACTTACAACAGTTGTGTATTTCACCGTCGACATGTGTTTGCTCGACTCATACTTCGAATGAGTCATGTTTCTTTCCGATCGCCTTTCGTTTTAATTTATACCGTCATGTACAAGCTTCCTCCGGAACGACCATATGGATCAAACGACGCTCGTTCGCCGTTATGGTCGAACTGAAGTGCAGTTGATGATTGGGTAAAGCGCTGACGAAGTCGTGTTCGTCCGTCTGATAGAAGTTCCGCAGGACGAATTCGACGAACCAGCGTGGGGTCAGCGGTGCAGAAACAGGAATGCGACAGCCTTTGACATCTCCCAAAGTAAGATGACACATGGGATGAACGACATCCCGAGCAGCCGTTTCATCGAAGTCGAATCGCAGCGGGAAAGGAACAATGCGTCTAGATACGATGTCGAGGAACAGTTCGTCATGCAAGTACAATTCGGGGTCTTCTTGGAAAGGCCTAAGTTCAGGTGAAGGGTAATATGCCAAGCGATGCTGGACGAGGCACTCGCCTTCAAAGCGGTACATCAGTTGGAGCAAGCCACCGTCGATCAGTTTTGCAGTATAAGAGCGCTTCTCCGAAAGCTCTTTATAGATTGTTGCGTAATCGATATCACCCAACGCAATCGACACATGCTCGGCACCGGCGAAAGTAACCTCCCATACATTGTTCGATGCAGGGCGCAGCACCGGAAAGTTCTGATCATCTGCGATCCCCAGCTCTATCAATAACTGGAGTAGTCTTTCCAAGTCGAGCTTGATAATCTCTGCCGTCCGAGGAGGTCTTGTCATTCACCACCTCCGAGAAGCCGAAGTAATTTCTGCTTTGTTTCGGCATCCAAATCATCCGGTGTGATTTCGCCTCGCTCCAAGGCATTTACTAACTCGCGAGCACCAGTCTGCCTTTGCTCTAAGCGTTGCTTTTCATGCGGCGATAGGTCGCGGTGCACGATCCTCAGTTTTTTAAGGACCTCATCGGTCGGGTACGTGAAGTCGAGTCTAAAGTTGCGTTGTTTTAAACGCTTGAACTCGCGAATAAGATTAGCCATCCCCTGCCCGTAGCCAATTACCCGTACCCAGGCTTTGCTGCGGGTGATGGCCGTGAACAGGCGATTGCGCAAGCTGGCCAATCCCACACCGGTGCCATCACAGTCTTGCGCATTGACCACATAGACCATGCCCGCCTCGTTACCTTTGGCCCGGTAAATACTGGTGAAGGTCACGGAAGGTGTCTCGGTCTTAAAGAACACGTCGGGATCTGTGTCGACGCCCGCGAGATGGTTCTGGATACCCATCTTGAACAACGCCTTACGGATCGGCCCCGATCGCTCTCGGGCAGTGAGAGGGTCAGGATGGATAACAATAATGTCATCATGCCGCAGTTCGTCTTCTTCTATGTTTTTCTTGATCTGCTCGAACAACCACGCGTTCTGTTCGACTTCGTCACCGAACTGCAGAAAAACGACGATATCGTCGATCGGGGAATGGTCCTCTAGAAACCTGGGGCTGGTCTCGTCGGTTCGTTCGAGAACGACGTGCTCCCCCTTATCCAAACGCCCCTCTCGCACCTGGTATCCGATCTCTTCCCACAAAGCAGGTTGGTCGAACATCTGTACCAACCCTGTTGTCTCGGCGCCTTTTGGCGGCTCACGGTAAATGCCAAAGCCGAGGGCGTGGGCCGTTACCAACACGGGCCGCGAGTTGCGGTAGCACTTCTGTAAGATCACGTCCCGGCGCGGGTCGCCCTCAAGGGAAACAACTGGCTGCCCTGCAGTGTCTGTACCAAAAATCTCTTCAGGTGGCGGCAGTGAGGTCCCCGACAGATTCTGGAGTTCGTCGTAGGCATAAACGAGCCGCTTCGGCGGCTTGAGCATCGCGTAGCACAAGCGCAGAAAGCTCGGGGCAAAGTCCTGTGCTTCGTCAACCAGGATCGCGTCGTAGAGTTCTGGGGGAGTAACAACCGCATTTAGTGCCGCCTGGCATGCCCCATCGAACGCCCTATCGCCGCCACCGAATCGATAGCTGGCGGACCTGAAATCATGGAACTCCTGCCCTGTGACGCGGCAGAACTCGTAATAAATTCCGTCACGCTCATCACCACCGGGCGCGCCCCAGGCGTTGACTATTCGTAACTTTGTCCAATCCGGCTCCTCGCCACTTTGCTCGACACAGAAATTGTTGATAAGCCGCTTGAATTGTCCCTTCAGCGAGCGAGTGTGGAAGGTAACGGCAATCCGCCAGTCCGGATACTGAGTGTGGAGATATGCGGCCTTGAGAGCCAGTACGATGGTCTTGCCGGAACCGGCCAGGCCACGAATGCGCTGCACGCCATCGACGGTTTCGATAACGGCCCGGTTCTGCCGATGATCCAGCGTTGCGATGGAGTCCTCTAGTTTCTTGAGCTTCGCACCTCGGGAATCGGGCCGGCTCACCTCGCGCTTTGAGCGGCTCTTGCGGATCGACGATAAACTTTCGATGGCCGAAAGCGTGTTTCGATACAGATTGTCCGAGCTATCTTGCCAAGAAAAGGCCGAAAGGATTTTTGTGAGGTTCCTTTCGTTGGCGAGCGGATAGTCCTCTTTGGCCAACCTCTCGACGGCGTCGATGGCAGGTGCAAAGGTGATAACGTTTAACGGTGGGATCAGACGTCGCCCTTTGACCAGCTCCTTGTGCAGCTTCAGCTTGGCTTCAATCTTGTTGGCGAGATCATCCTGCCGTGCCGCGTAGTCGCCTACCTCTGTACCTTCTACCAGGTCGAAGAGTATGACACCTTTTTCGCGGCTCACCAGAATAGCATCGGCGAAATACCTGCCCTCCGGCGTTGGGATCAATGGGTAACCAAAAAAGCACTCTCCCGATAGCCCCTCAATGTCGGCCAAGGTGTTTTCGAGCGCCTGGGAGGCGGCGGGCTTGTCATTGATACCGCGTATAAAGTTGACGTTGTTCATGTTCAGTCTCCATTCGAAAATTTATATATGAGGAAGCCTATCCTGCGACCCGCGCTTTCCTATCCTGACATTTGGACAGGGTAACGTTCTGCATATACATGAGATCCATTATCCATCCTCTTCTGGTATAGCAGCCTGATCACCTTCTCCATTCAAGGCCTCGTCTTGCGCTCTCTCTTCTTCGTCCGTCCAAGGGGTGTCTTCTTCGCTTGGCTCCTCCGGCAACTGCGCCGCCACCTCGCGTACATCCACCTTGCCGGTGACTACATCGGCAATGAGCCGCTCGCGGTATTCGCGCAACAGTTCGATCTCGCGGCGGGCGGCGGCAATGGCGGTGTCGATTTTGGCGGTTTGGGCGTCGAGGTATTCGGCGATGGCCGTTTGTTCGGGGAGGGGGGGGATCAAACATGGTAAACGCTTGAAATCTTCCCAATCTAAGTTTTGGCGAAGACCAGAACCAAGCCCGTAAAATATTTTTTTTACATCATATGTGTGCAATAAAAGGTACCCAAAGTGGCTATCTAATCGTTCGGTAGTTTTAAAACACAGATAGGCCGATGTGATAATGCCCCGACTTTCTGCGAGACCAAAACGAAGGCTATGTTGGTCGTTTTGAAGATCAGTGGGACGGCAAACGATATCACCAGGATCAACGATTTGATAGGTCTCAAACGATGCTGGTACTAGTGCTCGCAGCTTTTCTTCCGGTTTGACAATGACACGCCCATAGCTCAGCGATAGAACCGTTGTCTCCACCAAACCAACGTTGGGTTGTTTTTTTACCGCAAAGCCTCTGTGACCGGGCAACACCTCCCAATGCTTCGGCACTTCGCCCAGCCACTCCACGCCGGAGGGCTTGTAGGCCGGGTAGGGCTGGCCGGTCTGGACGTCAATTTTTCCGGTGACGGCCTGGTGGATGAGCGCCTGCTTGTACTCCTCAAGCAGCTTGACCAGCTTCTGCTTCGCACGTATCGCCCGCCGTATCCGCCGGTCCGCCCAGTCCAGGAAGCGGACGACGGCGGTTTGTTCGGGGAGGGGGGGAATTGAGAAGTAGATACACTTGAATTCCTCTGCTCGGAGACTCCACTGATCCGAAGTAATGCCATGCGACCATCGCTCGGCCTCCGAAGCGAAAAGGGGTGTACGAAGAAGAAAATGCATGTAGCGGGGCAAGTTCTCGGGACTTCTAAGCCGCTGGACGATGTAAGCCGGGCTCACGATCCCCCTGTAAGGCGACACACCCACCGCCCCCTGCCAGGCTCGCATCTTGTTGTACACCAAGTCATCTGGTTGAACGAGTTTGTAGTTGGACTTGTCCTCGTTCGAGGAGTCTTTTTTCGAGCTGTCCGCGAGCAGGTCTATTTGACGCAGTACGCCGCGTGTGATGGTTACCGACAGCATCTGTTCGTCAGGGTAACCACGGTCATTGATTGCAAGAAACACCGCTCGGCCTGGCAATACTTCCCAATGCGCTGGCACCTCGCCCAGCCACGGCACGCCGGAGTCTTTGTAGGCGGGGTAGGGTTTGAGGTTGGTGATCATACGCCCGCCTCCTGTCGCACCCGCTCTGGACTCCAGATCTGTTCAGCCAAGAGACGGTACAGCTTCTGGCGGGCATCGAGGTCAGCCTTTTTGAACTCGGCGTGGGCTCGAAAGGGGAGTCTGCTCTCCTCCACAAAGCGCGCAAAGCCCGGGTCGTGTTGATACGCGTCCTCGTGGAGGCTCTGGGCGAGTAGATTCTGCTTCAAGTAGTGCTTGCGCTTCTCGGCATATGGGAGGTCGCCGTAGCTCGCGTTGAAGCTCTTGGGTAGGAGGAGCAAGCCTCCGATGCGGTTTCTATACTCCGCAAAATCGGTGGGATGTGAGAACTCGTCGGCGTGGCGATCGTATTGATCGGCCCAGATGTGCTCGATCTCGTATCCCTTTATGCCCTGTCTCTGAACGTACTCATGGTAGCGTGAAGGACGGCCTGACCGGGTCTCGACATAATCTGTCATGCGCGCAAGCAATAGGTGAATTTGCCGGCGATTCATCCCGTGCAGTCGAAAACCATCGTTGTTCGAGAAGGTCTCCTGGTCTCCCTCAAGCCGCTTTGTCAACAACTCGACCAGTGCGGGTAAATTTTGACCTCGGATCTCGCGCATGACCAAGAACATGGAGTATTGCATCGTTGAGTAATCGATGGCACGCCAATTCCAAATACGGCGCGCGATCAGGATGTCGAGGTAGGCGGCCACGGCGCGCAGCTTGCGACGGATCGCCTCTTCGCCATCGTCCCGGCGGAGCGGGGCTAGCAGCACCGGGTACTGGAGAGTGAATCTGTTCTGAGCGTTGTAATAGATCGCCTCGAGCCCCGGCTCGAGCGATTCTGCCGCATGTCGGGCAAAAGCATACCAGTGAGCGAAAAAGGCGAAGTCCTCCTCGATAAAGCGCGCAAAAGCACCGCTCCCCGTGAGACCGAGCCTATCCTTGTGGTCACGCACCCAGCGGTGGAACTCCGTGCCAATCAGGTCGAAGTCTCTGGCCTGGGCGCCGCGCTTGCGCTCTCGGATGCTCTCGGCGTACTGGCTACGCAGCCACGCCTTGATCCCGTCGGCGTCCTCTTCCTTGCCGATTTCCTGGAGCTCCCTGACGTGCTCGCGCCAAACGCGGCTTGCCTCGTTTCGCTCCACCCCATCGGTGATGTTGGTGAGAAGGTAACCCTTCAGCATATCCGTGGGCGTGAGCGAGAGCCCACGGTCGTTCATCGTCTCGAAGATGGAGTAGGCCTCCGTGTTCGAGGAGGCCGTGATCTCAACCAGATGGACGTTTTCGATGAGCCAGTCGGCGAAATAGGGAAGCGCCTCGCCCCGCAGATCCTCGGGGAAGAGGTCCTCGATGTCCTGATAACGGTGCAGGATGTTCACGACCGACTCAGACTGACCATTCTCGTCGAAGGGCTGGCCCGTGAAAAGCGCCTCCATACAGGCTTTGCGCTCCTCGACGTCGAGGTTGAACGAGCGCCGGCCGAATCTTTGGGAGAAGATGAGGTCGGCGAGCTGGGCCTTCTGCTCGTCGTCCTCGAGCTGACGGTATATATGGATCAGGAGAAGGGTGAGCGTCGTGAGCCGCTGTTGCCCGTCGATCAGGAACTTGCGGCCGTCCTTGTCGCTCACGATGATTGAGCCGAGGAAGTAGTGGCCGTACTGCTCCACGGCGCTGCGGTCATTGCCGGGCTCGTGGCTGTCAGCAAACTTCTCGGCCAGGTCCTCGATCAGCTCGGCAACCTGCTTGGTCTCCCAGCGGTACTCGCGCTGGTAGTAGTCGATGGCGAACTTGGCGCCGCCGAGAAGTGCACGCAGGTTCTTGGCGTCGACGCGAATATCTTTCATCGGTTCACTCCTCCCAAAATCTCCCCCAACAACCCCTCCGCCTCCTTCTCCACTGCCAAAAGGTCGTCGCGGATGTCTTCGAGAGGCCGCAGGGCTTTGGGTTTATAAAAATAGCGGTTGAAGTTGATCTCGTAGCCGACCTTGACGCTTGCCGGGTCGTACCAGGCATCCGGAGCATAGGGCAGGACCTCGCGGCGCAAGAAAGCCTCGATAGCCGTGCGCTGGTCTTCCGGGCTTGGCAAGTAGCCAGGCTGATGGCAGCCGGGGCACTCAAGGAACGGGATCTGCTCGCTGTCGCGCAGTTCGGTGTCCGGCTCGTACTCCACCACACGCGGCTTGCCACCAATGACAACATCAAACAGCCCGCGCAAAGGATCGGGCGCCGTGCCAGGCTTGTGGATCTTCTTGATAATAGGCGGGGCGTCTTCGGCCCGCTCGTGCGTCTCCTTAAGCGCTTTGATCTCCTTGGGGGTGTAGGCGCGCTCGGGATCAATCCCTTTCAAGCGCAGGGGGCGTTCCACCGTAACCTTCCAGTAGCCGAAGGCGGCGTTGGGGAAGATCTTGGACTGCTCGGTCTCCTCGAATTTGAGGAAGGTATCGAGGATGCGGCGGATATCCTCTTCGGAGAGTTCGCAGTTCTTCTTGCCCAGGTTCTTGCGCAGGGGCTTGTACCACTCGGTGGCATCGATGAGCTGCACGCGGCCTTTGCGGTGCTCGGGCTTCCTGTTCGTGAGCACCCATACGTAGGTGGCGATGCCGGTGTTGTAGAACATATTGAGCGGCAGGGCGACGATGGTCTCGAGCCAGTCGTTCTCGATGATCCAGCGGCGAATGTTGCTCTCTCCCTGGCCGGCGTCGCCCGTAAACAGCGATGAGCCGTTGTGCACCTCGGCGATGCGGCTGCCGAGCGGGGTGTCGTGCTTCATCTTGGAGAGCATGTTCACCAGGAACAACATTTGGCCGTCGCTCGAGCGGGTGATGAACGAGAGTTCCTCTCCGTTGTGCTGCACGACAAAGCGCGGATCCTTGATGCCGGTCTTGCCGCCCATGCGCTCGAGGTCGCTCTTCCAGCTCTTGCCATAGGGCGGGTTGGAGAGCATGAAGTCGAAGGTGCGGCCAGGGAAGGCGTCGTTGGAGAGCGTCGAGTGCTCGGGCCCGCCGACGATGTTGTCGGCGGCGTCGCCCTCGCCCTTGAGCAAAAGGTCGGCTTTGCAGATGGCGTAGGTCTCGGCGTTGATCTCCTGGCCGAAAAGGTGCACCGAGACCTGTTTGCCACGCTCTTTCGCCAGTTGCAAGAGGGTTTCCTCGGCCACGGTGAGCATTCCACCGGTGCCGCAGGCGCCGTCGTAAAGCAGGTAGGTGCCATCCGTGATCTGGTCGGCAATTGGCTCGAAGATAAGCCGGGCCATGAGCCGCACGGCATCGCGCGGGGTCCAGTGCTCGCCGGCCTCTTCGTTGTTTTCCTCGTTGAAGCGGCGCACCAACTCCTCGAAAATCGTGCCCATAGCATGGTTGTCAAGCCCGGGAAGCAGCACGGTGCCGTCGCTGTTGAGCACAGGGTAAGGACTCAGGTTGATGGACGGGTCAAGGAACTTCTCGATGAGCGTGCCCAGGGCGTCGGCTTTGGCCAGGCGGGGGATCTGGTTGCGGAACTCGAAGTTGTCGATGATCTCCTGCACGTTGGGCGAGAAGCCATCGAGGTAGGCACGAAAATCGGCCTCCAGTTGCTGGCGGCTGGCACGCGCCTTGAGGTCGCGCAGGGTGAACTTCGAGGTGTTGTAAAAGGCCTGTCCGGCGGCCTGTCGCAGAGCAGCGTCCTGGTGTACGATCCCCGCTTTGTCGAGCGAAGCTTTCATGTCGAGCACGGCCTGCTTGGTGGGCTCCAGCACCGCATCCAGGCGGCGAATGACGGTCATCGGGAGAATGACATCGCGGTACTTGCCGCGCACGTAGAGGTCGCGCAACACATCGTCGGCGATGCCCCAAATGAAATTGGTGATCCAGGTGAGCTGACCGTTTTCCATGTCAAACCCTTCTCCAAAAAAGTTGAACGCTTTCTAGTTGCGGCGAAGAGTACTTCCAGCGCTTGTCGTCGCGCAGGCGCTCGCCACCCCAGTCGGAGACGTTGAACGGCGGATTGGCGAGGATGAAGTCGGCCTTGAGGCCGCCCTTCTTGCCCTCGGCGCTCGCAAACTGTGACAGAAAGTACTCGTAGACGCGGCCGAGCATGTCCGGCTCCACATCGTCCAGGCC
>DAORXN010000012.1:0-37500 GCA_035358955.1 Syntrophales bacterium
TGTCCGCCGGCCGCGAACTCGCCCAAGAACTCATGATCACAAACCTCATGAAGAGGGCAAAAAAATGAGACTTAAAGGCAAAGTGGCCCTCGTAACGGGGGCCAGCAAAGGAATAGGTAAGGCCATTGCCATCGGTTACGCCAAGGAAGGGGCCAAGGTCGTAGTGGCGAGTCGCTCCCTTAACCTCCTCCAGGGTATCGAGAGGGAAATAAGGGCACAGGGGGGTGAGGCCTGGGCCACGTTTGTCGATGTGCGAGATTTAAAAAGCATAGAAAAGGTCGTTCAGGAGGCGACACAAAAATTCGGCCGCCTGGACATTATGGTAAACAATGCGGGTATTTCCATGGCGCACCCATCAGAAACCCTTTCTCCGGAAGACTGGAAAAACGCCATTGAAACGGATCTATACGGCGTTTTTTACGGTTGCCAGTGCGCAGCGAAAATCATGATCCCTCAGGGCGGGGGTTCCATCATAAATATTAGCTCCGTTTACGGCATCGTAGCCGCTCCCGCGCGGGCAGCCTATTGTGCGAGCAAGGCGGCAGTCAATATGTTAACCCAGGTACTGGCCATTGAATGGGCAAAGAAAAATATAAGGGTGAACGCCATTGCCCCGGGCTATGTGCGCACCGAACTGGTCCAGGGTGTCATAGAGAAAGGAATGCTTCCTATGGGGGCGGTAGAAAAGAGAACCCCCTTAGGTCGCATCGGCGAGCCAGAGGAAATGGTGGGACTCGCCGTTTACCTGGCAAGCGACGAATCGTCCTTCATGACGGGGAGCATCATAAACATCGACGGGGGCTGGGCCGCATACGGTTATCTGTAAACTTTAACCAACCCTTGCCCTTCTACCTGTTCTGGGCGTAAGATAGTTAAGTGCCACCATTCTCGAAAAAAAGCGCGTTCCTATGAACGGAAGGGCGGACCTTACAGATTACCTGCAGAAAGCCCCCAGTGCCCCCGGCGTCTATGTGATGAAAGGGGCCGAGGGGGAAGTCTTGTACGTAGGCAAGGCGAAAAATCTAAAAGCCCGCCTAAGGGCCTACATTTCCCAAACCGACAACCGACCGATGATTCCCTTTCTTGTAAGCCGTACCGAGCGGATCGACTTCATCGTGACTGCTACGGAAAAGGAAGCCTACCTTCTTGAATACAACCTCATCAAGAAACACAAACCCCGTTACAACATCTTATTTCGCGATGACAAAGCCTACTTTCACTTGCGCCTTGACCCCCATGACCTATTTCCGCGTTTTCAACTGGTCCGACGGCCCCGCCGGGATCACGCCCGCTATTTCGGTCCTTACCCCTCGGGGAAACAGGCGAGGGAAACCCTTAAGTTCCTTCATACCATTTTCCCCTTGCGCACCTGTCGGGATGTGGAGATGAAAAACAGGTCCCGCCCCTGCTTGGAATATGAGATTGGAAGATGCGTCGCCCCTTGTGTAGGTCTCATTGACGCTTCGTCGTATCGGGAACTCGTGAAAGAAAGCCTGGCCTTTATGGAAGGCAAGGCCGACTATGTGCTGGGCGAGCTGGAAAAGAAAATGAGAGAGGCAGCAAAAGAGGAGAGGTTCGAAGATGCCGCCCTGCTTCGGGACCGTATCTGGGCGATCAAATCCACCCTGGAGAAGCAGACCGTATACTTTCACGACCATTTGAACCGAGATGTCTTTGGTCTTTACCGGGAAGGCCATTTATCACAGATTTCCGTCATCTTTTTGCGAGAGGGAAGGGTTATTGGGCAGCGCTCTTTTGCTACCATCATCTCGGACATGGATAGCCCCGAGATCCTATCCCAGTTCATTTCGCTCTACTACGGCGAAAAAAAGGAAATTCCGGATGAAATAGTCATCCCCATGCCGGTACCGGAACGGGAGCTCCTGGCTGAATGGATCACGGCCAAAAAGGGAAAGAAAGTACGCCTGATCTTCCCCCGCCAGGGCCCGGGGAAGGAACTCATCCAACTCGCCCTTACTAACGCCAGGCATAGCTTGCGGGAGGGTAAAACGGAAACAAAAAAAGAAGAAAGCCTCCTTCGCCTGGCAAAACTAATCGGGATGCCATCGGCACCCGAGAGAATAGAGTGTTACGACATTTCCCACCTCGGTGGCTCTAACGCCGTAGGCTCCCAGGTAACCTTTTTTCGCGGGGAGCCCCTGAAAGAAGCGTACCGACGCTACCGTATCCGCATCCACCCAGGACAAGACGACTACGCCATGATGTACGAAGTGCTCACACGGCGCCTGAAGCGAGGACCCACGCCTGAGCCCAATTTGATTATTGTCGATGGCGGCAAAGGGCATCTTTCCGTAGCCCAGGCGGCGCTGAAAGATATGGGGAAAGAAGGCATCTTTGCCATGGCCTTGGCCAAAGGGGAAAAGAAAGGAGAGGAACACCTCTTCCTACCTCACCGCAAAGACCCTTTATTTTTGAGTCGCCATCGTGAAGTGTTACTCCTTCTGGTTCGGATCCGGGATGAAGCCCATCGTTTCGCCATCACTTATACGAGAAAGAAAAAGGAACAGGCGGTCCTCCTGTCGGAATTGGACCAACTCGTGGGGGAAAAAAGGAAGCGCGCATTGCTCACCCATTTCAAAGGAGTGGATGAGATAAGACAGGCCTCCCTTGCCACCCTTATGCAGGTCAAGGGCATCGGGCGGAAAACAGCCGAAAAAATTCGGCAATATTTTAACGGAGGGCAAAATGATTAAATACTATTCTTCCACGGTCATGACTAACCGAGGACCGATCCATCTATCCTGGCAATGGGAAGAAACGGGGGGGTGGAAACTCTCCCGTATAGGTCTGCCATCTCATACTATCCCTCTTTATGCCCCCGCCCCACGAGAGCCCCTCGTCGTGACGTGGGAAGAAAAAATTGCGAGACTCCTTGCGGGCCATGAAGAGAGATTCAACCTGGAGGCCCTCGATCTTACGCCTTTAAAGCCGTGGCAAAGGCAGGCCCTGCTTAATTGTTTATCAATACCACGGGGATTCGTAACAAGCTACAACCTTCTGGCCACCGCCTGCGGCATGAATCACGGCGCAAGGGCAATCGGCTGGGCCATGGCGCACAATCCTTTCCCTCTGATCATTCCCTGCCACCGGGTGGTCAGGGCCGATGGCACGTTAGGTGGCTATGGGGGAGGAGGGCAGTGGAAGAAGGACTTGCTTTTACAGGAAGGGGTGCGCTTCTCCAGGAAAGGCCTCATCGATAAGACCTGCTTTATTTCTCTTTGATCTCTTTTGAACCCTTGCGGATTCTCTCCTTCTCGTAAACGACGGCCATATTGTCCCGATGAATCACTTCGTCGTAGTCCTTGTATCCCAATATTTGCTCGATCTTTGAGCTTTTCTGCCCCATTATCTTCTTTACCTCGTCGGCACTGTAATTGGTGATACCTTTTGCGATGACATTCCCCTGCCCATCCACACAGGAAACGGTATCCCCAACACAGAAATCGCCTTCGACCTTTATAATCCCCGAGGGCAGAAGGCTTCGACCTTCATTTACGATCGCCGTTCTTGCCCCATCGTCGAGGGTGAGTTTACCTCGCGAGCGGAGGGTATAGGCAATCCAGTATTTTCGGCTACTCAAAGCATTGGCCTTGGGTAAAAAGAGGGTCCCCTTTTCCTTTCCGTCAAACAAATCCCTCAAGATACCCTTTTCCTTTCCCGGAGCGATCACATAGGGAATACCGAAAGCGGTAACTTGTTTGGCTGCCGCCACCTTACTTTTCATCCCCCCGGTTCCGACATCCGAAGTGTCCGGCGCCGCGGCCTGCTCGATCTCATCTGATATCTCTGCCACCAGATGGATCACCTTCGCTTTGGAAGAGCGATGGGGGTTCTTGTCGTACAACCCCTCGATATTGGTGAGATTAACAACGATGTCTGCATCGATTATATTGGCCGTCATGGCGGCTAACTGATCGTTATCGCCAAACCTAATTTCCTCTACCGCCACCGTGTCGTTTTCGTTGATGATGGGTACCACCTTCCATTCGAGGAGCTGATTCAGGGTATTCTTAATGTTGAGGAACCTCTTTCTTTCTGTAAGGTCGCTCATGGTGAGCAAAATCTGTCCCACATAAACGCCGTACTTACCGAAGGCATTGGAATAAACCCTCATGAGACGGCTCTGACCGATGGCCGCCGCCGCCTGCTTCTGAGGCATGCTCTTCAAAGGTCCCGTGATGCCGAGCCGATGCTTACCGGAAGCAATCGCTCCCGAAGTAACGATTACTACTTGCTTGCCACGATTTCGCAATTCCACTATTTCATCCACCAACTGCTCGATGATATGCAGATCTAACCCATCTTCGCCCGTAAGCACGGCACTTCCTATTTTAACCAACACTCGCTTAGCCTTATCAAAAATTTCCTTTCTCGCTAACGCCATGTCTTTTACCCTCATCGTTAATTAACCAAACGGCGATCCAACGCGGAGGAAATAGCCGCCATTACTTCCGCTACTCCTTCTCCCGTCATCGCGGAAAAGGGATATACCTTGATTCCCCTTTTTTTAAAAACATTTATCTCTCCCGGCATTCTCTTTCTCACCACGGGTAAATCTATCTTATTTATCGCCACAATTTGCGGTTTCAAACCCAAGGCAGGATTGAATTTTACCAGTTCGCGATTGATCATTTCAAAGTCATCCCAAGCCCGTTTCCCTTCTTCCTGCGATAGATCGAGGATGTGGAAGAGCACATGGGTTCGCTCAATATGCCTTAAGAACCCCGTACCCATGCCCGCCCCTAAATGGGCATTTTCTATGAGTCCCGGAATGTCCGCCACCACTACGCTCTTCCCATCTTTTAGTTCAACCACACCTAAGTGGGGCTCTAAAGTGGTGAAGGGGTAGTCTGCGACTTTGGGGCGCGCCGCCGAGATACGGGTAAGGAAAGTGGATTTCCCCACGTTGGGTCTGCCGATGAGGCCTACATGGGCCAAGAGTTTGAGTTCCAGGTAGACTCGCCTCTCTTCTCCCGGTTCACCCTCCTGGGCGAACCGAGGAGCCCGATTGGTGGCCGTGGCAAAATAGGCGTTTCCTCTCCCTCCTCGCCCCCCACGTGCCACGATCACCTCGACCCCATGGGTATCCAAATCTGCCAAAAGCTCCCTCGTCTCCGCGTCGGTAACGACCGTACCTACCGGGACGATAATTACCACATCCTCCGCATTTTTTCCCTTGCGGTTGTTTCCCTCTCCATGTCCGCCGTGCTTGGCGATGTAATGCTGTCTATACTTTAAATCGAGAAGGGTCGAGCAAAACTGGGAAGCCCTGATTACAATATCTCCTCCCTTTCCCCCGTCTCCGCCATCAGGACCGCCGCGGGGAACATATTTTTCGCGTCGAAAACTCACACAGCCACGCCCACCGCTACCTGCTTTCACGTAAATTAAGGCTTCGTCAATGAATTTCATTCCTTACAAAAAGGAAAGGCCTCTTTTCTTTTATCTTTCAAAAGAAAAGAGGCGCTTATCTTTCCCCGCTTGAAAAATTGAAATAGCAATGCTTAAATCGCCGGGTAGACGCTAACTTTCTTCCTCGTTTTATCCATGCGCTCGAACTTTACGACCCCATCGATCAATGCGTAGATGGTGTAATCCTTCCCCAAACCCACATTGTTTCCGGGGTGAATCTTCGTGCCCAACTGCCGCACGATAATCGAGCCGGCCCTAATTTTCTGTCCACCGAAAACTTTCACGCCTCGGCGTTGAGCATTACTATCCCGTCCGTTGCGAGAACTGCCCTGTCCTTTCTTGTGAGCCATGGTTTTCTTCTCCTAATTGATGACGATTTCCTTTATTTTTACCCGGGTGAGCATCTGTCGATGTCCCGTTTTCTTGCGATACCCTTTTCGCCTCTTCATCCGGAAGACGTAAATCTTCGGTCCTTTCTCCTGGCGTACAATTTCGCTAATTACCTTGACCCCTTCCACGACAGGGGTCCCCAGTTTGATTTCCTGATCTGTGGCCCACATAAGGACCTGATCGAAAATCACCTCCTCACCCCGATTCCCAGGCAGTTTTTCTACTGCAATCTCATCGCCCTGAGATACTCGGTACTGCTTCCCACCCGTTTTTATGACCGCATACATCATCGACTACTTCCTCTGTGTTTTTTTAGAATATGTAGATTAATCAAATTATTCTCCATCTGTCAATAGATTAGTTTTGAAAGTTGTAAACTCTTTTGAAATTTCTACCGCCTTTGCCTGCTCCCTCGAAAGGCCGAGCACAGAAACCAGCAGCTCCACGGGGCTTACCATACCATGAGGGCTAAATTTAATTTTCAAGATCAGGCGCCCCTCATCATGGAGGCTCATATCTTCCACCAAGTGCCTCACTTCTCGCGTCTCCTTTTGCCCTTTCCTTTCGAAAACGATTTCCCACCTTTCCTGGGAAAGAAAATCCTTCACTTTCTCACGAATTTCGCTTGCCGCCACTTCCGAGGGAGGTAAAATGGCACTGAAGGTAAACGATTCAATACTCTCGGCAAGCGAAGGTGTCGAATCAGGTAGTTTCCAGGCATGGAGGATTTTTATGCCTGCGGGGAGATACTTGTTTACCCTCTCCGGCAATTCATCGGTCTTTAGGTCGGGCAGATGCAAATAGATATCCACATACTCCCCCTTACTTTCCATACCCACGGCAGTAGCATACGCAAAGGACATCTTGGGATGGGGACGGAACCCTGCTGTAAATTGTAAGGGCAAATGTGCCCTCACCAACGCCCTTTGCAAGACGGTAGATAGTTCCAGATGGGAGAGAAACCTCATCAGGCCCCTCTTGGTAAATAATAGGCGGCATCTTACAGTCTTTTTCTCTCCTTCGACCAACGAACGGGCCGACCATGATTCCTGCGGTAACTCCTTTGCCTCCATGGGCCGAATGACCTCATGGTCACATGCGCCACAGTGGTAACAGCCGCTCGTTCTACAATCCGGCGTCAACTCGGCCCGCTTCGCCCGCCAGGCTTCGGAAAGCAAAAATCCTTTGTCCAATCCACCATCGATAAAATCCCACGGCAGGGTACCCGAAGGGTGACGTTTAGACATCTTTTCTTCTACATCCAACCCAAACTCCCCGATTGCTTCCTGCCACAAGTCGTAGCGAAGCATATCCGCCCAGCCATCAAAGCGGCATCCCTTCACAAAGGCACGCTCCACCAACTTTCCCATTTCTGCATCTCCCCGGGAGAGAAGCCCTTCCAATAAACTCATCCTCGCATCGTGCCATCGGAACTCCAGACGTCGGTGACGAAGGAGAGATTTCAGCAATTCCTGCTTTTCCCTCGTTTCTTCGAGACCGATTTGTGCTTCCCACTGAAAGGGAGTATGGGCCTTGGGGACAAAAGTGGAAACACTCACCGTTATCTGACCACCCTGGCGCGTCTGCATGAGTACCTGAGTGACGAGGTCTGCAATTCCGTATAAATCTTCTACCGTCTCCCCCGGCAGGCCTATCATGAAGTACAGCTTTACGGCCCGCCATCCGGCATCAAAAACCCTCTTTACCGTGGTGAGAAGATCCGCGTCCGTATTGCACTTGTTTATCATATCCCTCAGCCTCTGGGTCCCCGCTTCCGGCGCAATCGTGAAACTCGTCTTCCTTATCCGCTTGATCTGCTCAATCAGTTCGCCCGCCAAGGTTTCTACCCTTAGTGAAGGCAGGGCTAAAGCAATACGACGGGGGGCATAACGGTTGGCCAGGCGCGTAATGAGGGGGGCAATTTGAAAATAATCCCCGGCGCTTAAGGCCAAGAGGGAAATCTCATCCTGGCCCGTGGCAGCAACTAAATCCTCGGCGAGCTTTGCTATAACATCCGGGTTCCTTTCCCTCACCGGCCTCCACACCATGCCGGCTTGACAAAACCTGCATCCTCTCGTGCAACCCCTTGCAATTTCGATGGTGATCCGATCGTGGACGGCCTTGACAAGGGGTACCGGAGGCGCATCGGGGAAAAAACTTTCGTTTAAATCCTGCACGACCCTCTTTTTAATTCGCCTACCGTCAGGGTGAAAATCGGGGCAGTAAATCCCTTGGATTTCGGCAAGCAACTCCAAGATTTCTTTTCGCTTCTTTCCCCTTTTTTTCGCTAAAAGAAACGTCTTTGCTATCTCTAAGATCACTTCTTCCCCTTCCCCGATGACGAAGAAATCGATAAAGTCCTGCATGGGGGCAGGGTTGAAGGCACACGGTCCTCCTGCGCAGACGATGGGGTCATCTGCCCTTCTTTCGCTTCTCCGAACCGGGATTCCTCCCAGATTCAGCATGTTAAGGACATTGGTAAAGGAGAGTTCGTACTGAAGGGAGAAACCCACCAGATCAAATGCCCGTAAGGGTGTTTGCGATTCCAGGGAAGAGAGGAGCAGGCCATTTTGCCTGATGATTTGCTCCATATCCGGCCAAGGGGCGAAGCAACGCTCAGCCACCACGTCCTCTTCCCTGTTCAAAAGGCCGTATAGAATGTGAAGGCCCAGATGAGACATACCCACTTCGTAGGTATCCGGAAAGGCCAGACAAAACGAAAACCGAACATCGGCCCGGTTTTTTATAATGGTGTTTACTTCCCTGCCCAAATAACGACCGGGCTTTTGGACAAAGGGGAGGAAGGGCGCCAAATAATGAGACACGATCAGATTAACCTTCTTCTTCCCGGGGAAGGTAGCGGTACCAGTGTTCCTCTATTTCTCTCAGCTTGGATTTGGCAAATTTGCGCGGAAAATCCGCTTTCTCGAGATAAGGCAGAGTATTTTCTCTAAAGTTTTTGAGGAGATCGTCAAAGACCTTTTCCCGTTCATTATTGTTAACGAAGGTACGGGCTTTCCTATATTCGTATACCCCCTTGGGACCGAGGGTTCTTACCAATTTCTCGTGCCGTTCCCTCTGCTGGAAAAATTCCGGCCTAAATTCAACTTCTATTTGGGCGACCAGCTCTACCTTAGTGGTATCCGCGGCAATCGGCCGAGAATAATCCCAAATTTCGAGGGTGAGCCCATTGGAAAGTCTTACTCTCTCGTGCAATTTCACGGTTTTATCACCTACATCTATACTATGAGCTTGCCTTTTATCATCTTTACCCTTGACCTGCAACGCCAATCCTCATATAGAGAACGTCATCCCCAGTGAGGTAGCTCGATGAACGCGATGCACGATCCCCATCTGTGTCAACCTGATGAACGAAAATCGTGTGGTGCCTGCTGTGGGTTGTATAACTATGCCGACAGCCGTCGTGAAGCGTTGGTAAGACGCCTGCGCAAGAGAACGGCCCTGTTTCGGACCATCCCCAAAACCTTGACAGGATTCCATCTCTACGAAGAAATACTGAGAGAAAAAGAGGACAGGCTAAAGCGTTACGAAGTCATATATTGTTGTGAATACTTGGGTTTTCTTGATTCGGAAGAAAGGAAAGTAGGCTGCCTCTTGCACCCGGCGCAAAACGGAGGGGAAGATTTCCGGCAGGTCTCGTTTTACGGACAAGAACTATGCGCCGGCCACTTCTGCACGAGTTATTATTATCTTTCCCAGGCCGAAAAGCAGTCTATCATCAACATCTTAGACGATTGGTACCTCTACGGCCTCGTCATTACCGATATCGACCTGGTCAAATCTTACTTCCGTTTGATCAGTGACGGTATCGGAGAAATGCCACCCGCCACCCTGTTCCAAGAAGCTCCCTTCAAACGTCTCGCTTACGAATTCTTCGCCCTGAAAGTAAACTGGCCCTTTCGCTCGCCTGAGGTACATAGATTCGGAAAATACTACTTCGACGGATCGCAATACATGATAAACTATATAGATTATAAGAAATTCAACCGCCCCTACTCCCCCTTCGACCATATTTTCCTGAGTCTATCCTCGGAATTCAAAAACGGGGAGGAAATAGACCAGGCTGAGGAAATAGTGAGGCACCATATTTATCGGTTCATCCAAGCCTATGAAAGGAGGAACTTAGGTGAAAAAAGAAATCCTCATTTCACGCGATACGATTCTCCAACGGATAGATGCCTTAGCCAGGGAATTAAACGCCTACTATAAAGGAAAGGAACCGGTCGTAATCGGGGTGCTAAAGGGGGCTTTCGTTTTTCTCGCCGATCTCGTCCGTCGTTTTGAATTTCCCTGCGCCATAGACTTTGTAAGGCTGGCAAGCTACGGCAGCGGCACCGAATCAAAGGGCACCGTCACTATCACGAAAGACCTGGAGATTGATATCGCAGGCAAAGACGTACTCATCGTGGAAGACATCGTCGATACGGGGATTACGCTGGATTTTCTCGTTCAAAAACTCAAAGAAAGAGCCCCTCGGTCAATTGCGGTATGCGTTCTTCTGGACAAATACGAGCGAAGGAAAGTGCCTTTCCACGCTGACTTCGTGGGATTTCCCATAGAAGACCATTTTGTGTTAGGCTACGGCCTCGACTATAACGAACAGGGCAGGTCTTGCCCCGATATATGCATGGTAAATCTTGACTGAAAGAGTAGGAGGGTAAACATGATTATCCCATGTCCCGCATGCAAGACAAAATACCGGCTCGATGAAGAGCAGATTCCCGCCGAGGGCGCGTGGTTGCGTTGTACTCGCTGCCAACATCTCTTTTTTTACCAGTCAGAGCGCGAAACGTGGGAGGAAATTTTCCCGGAATCGGAATTAGCAGAGAAAACACCACCCCGCAAAAAGCGCCTACCCTGGGTATGGATTTTAAGCCCTATCTTGGTCATCATCGTGATCATAGGCCTTTTCTTTGCCTTTTACCTTCCCGGAGGAAGCGTGTTTCTTCCCTTCACCCAAAGTAGCGTCCCGGAAGAGGCGCGACCGGAGTTAAAAGCCGCCACTCAGATCAAGATCACCGATTTGCGCCAATCCTTCGTGGAAAATACCCTTCTTGGGAAAATCAGGGTCGTCCAGGGAGCGGCCGTAAACACCTCAGCCAAATTCATGACCCGAATCAAGGTAAAGGCCGAGCTTTACGATGTGCTCGGGGTGCGCATCATGGAAAGTTATGCCTACTGCGGAAACATCTTAACGGACCAAGAACTATCCACCGCGACGGAAGAAGACATAGTAAAGAGGCTCTCCCTACCCTTAGGAACGGAGGTATCTACGGAAAAGGTACCGCCCCAGGGTACAGTTCCCTTCATGATTGTCTTTATGAGGGAGCCGCCGGGGGCAGAGAAGACGTTGGTTATGCCTTGGGAGGCGGAGTTCCTGCTCCAATAATCAAGGCAGGTTCCTTACAAAAGCCGCCATCTCGTCTATGCCCTCGACAATTCGCGGGCTCAGTCTCAAAACGGCCGACCCTACAGTAAATACGTGCCCTGTGCGCACGGCCGGAAGCTCTTTCCATTTCATTATCTCCCCCTTTCCCCCACCATGACCCACAAAAATCACCTCCGGGGCAGCACTTACGATTTCTTCCCGGGATAAAACAGGATAGTTAACCCCGAATGGGGAAGCGATATTCTTCAGGCCGAGCAAGTTCATCACATCGTCGATGGCCGTCCGCGGCCCCGCCACGATCAAGGGTTCTACTTGCAAAAGGAAGAAAGCCCTCTTGCCTCTACCCGGTCGCTCGGCTAAATAGCGTTTCATATGCGATTCCACTCCTCTGGCCAGCTCCTCGGCTGCCCGATAAACGCCCAGGGCAGCACCCAACCTTCTGATTTCACCGCTTAGGTCCTTCAGACGCCGCGGACGATACACATAGGTCGGGATGTTAAGCGTGCGAAGCCTTTCCCAGATGTGCCTGGGATTGCCGTCATCGGTCAGAATTACCAGATCGGGCTTCAGAGTTACGATGGCTTCCAGCGAAGGGTTTGCCATATCCCCCACCCGGGGCTTTTGCCTCACCGCCGGCGGATAGTTACATTGACGGCTTACGGCGACTACCTTTCCCCCCTGTCCCAAGGCATATACCGCTTCCGTCACGTTGGGAGCCAGAGTGATAATTCGCGTAGAAGGACCACCATAAGCCCCGGTGGATAAAAGACATAGGAGGAGACTCAAAGTGACGAAGGTCGTAACCTGCCCTCTGATGGGGGAACAAATCATGTGCCTATACCCCGCACGATATCGGCTATTTTCTTTGCCCCTAACTCCTCCATCACGAAGTACTTGGCGCCGAGAAGTGCTGCGACCTTTTTTGCCCGGTCTGTCTTAAGGAGAGAGGATTTATCTTCCGTATCGACAACGAGAAAGTCTGTGCGCGGAAGTTTACGCATTTTTTCTGCCAGCTTCACAAATTCCGACATGACCGGTTCTTTCGAGATGCTCACATTGGCCCTGCCATCTGTGACCAAAACTATCACAAACCGCATCTCCGGCATCCGCCGGGCTTGGGCGACAACCATTTCGTAGGCAGAAATAAGTCCCGCATTCAAGGGCGTCTTCCCCCCTACGGGCATCTCCCTTAGTCGCCGCGCCGCCAAGGTGACGCTGGAAGTGGGTGGGAGAAGGACAGAGGCCTTTTCACCCCGAAAGGCCACCATGGCAACGCGGTCTCGATACTTATAGCAGTCCATAAGAAGCGACATGATGGCTCCCTTCGTAGCAGCCATCCTCCTGTTTACACCCATAGAACCTGATGCATCGGTGACGAAAATCACCAGATGCCCCGTTTTCTTTGCCCTCCGCCAAAATCGCAGGTCCTCATCTTTGATGATCAGAGATGTCGTTCTTCCTCTCCGCGTTTGATAGGGGGCCGCCGCCCTTACGGTCGCGCTTAAGGCAATGTCCTTTTTTCCCGTCAGGGTAACGCCTACTTGCCTTCCACCCTGTTTTTTTGCCTGCGTGGGGGTGCGGCGCCCATCCGACGATCGCCGCAGACGATCCATAGGAAAAAACAGGCGCCTTACCTCAAAGGTTGCCCCGACCTCGAACACCTCGTCTTTACTTCGGCCCTGCCTGGGCCCAGGGGGTAACGCGTCGTGGGCATGGGTCCCCTTCGTAGATTCAGACGCCGCCGGTGGTGGGTCAGGCGGCGTTAAGAAAGCGGGCGGGGGTTCAGAAAAAAGCACGAGGGATTTAACTGCCTCTACATGGGCTTCAAGAACCTTATTTTCTCCCCATAGAGCTGCATAGGCCTTGGCGGCTTCCAGCAGATAAATATCTCGGCGATGACTGGTGATGCCGTGGGCCAGTACCCGGCAGGCAATGGCCTTAATCACCTCTTCGGGAACCTCCATCTCCTTAAGTCGCTGGCGGGCCTGGGCAACCAGAAGCCGCGCCTTTCCATCCTCGCTCACGTTTCGGCCAAGATTGAAGCGTATAACCTCCGCACGGTTAGGCTCGTCTTCAAACTCTTCCAGCAAAACATAAAAGCCCATCCTTTCCCAGATGGCGGAAGGTACCGGCCCGGCTAAAGGGTTCGCGGTCGCTACGAGGGAGATGGCCCCTTCATCGAGATGGCGTAGGAGTCCATAAAGCGCGGAAGGGGAAAGGAGATTGATGTCATCCACCAAGACGATACCGCCTATAGCGCGCTCCAAAATACCCTTCGTTAACAAGGCTTTACCCGTTTTTAGGGACCTCTCGAAATCGAGCCCTCCCCACATGGCTTCTTCCGTTACGTGAAGAGGAATTTTAACAAAAGGCACCTCCGTGGGCAGTAGGTCTCTCAACAGCTGGGCGATCAAGGATTTTCCCGTTCCCACGGGGCCCGAGAAAACAACGCCGCCGCAGTGGGGATTAATGGCCAGCAGGAGAAGGGCCAGTTTAGCCCTTTTTTGACCCACCATGCCGGGTAAAATATCGATTCCCTTCATCATCTGTTCAGCAAGGATTCCAAGGTCTTGCCCTCCTTATCCATCTCATCGAATGGCATCTTCCTTAGGCGATGGGGAAAGGCAAGGCGAATGGCCTCTTCTACATCTCGCAACTCGATACTTTCACGACCATCCAGGGCGGCGAGTGCCCGAGCCGCCTTGAGTGCCGCTATATCACCTCGATGCCCGTAAATGCCGAGCTCGGTCGAAACGGAAACTATTTTATAAAGGATTTCGTCCGTGAACTTTACCCGCGTAAGCAGCGCGCGGGCGCGAGATATCCTCTCCCGGAGAGATGACTGCGCCTCTTCCCAACGTTTGAGAAAACCTCGCGGGTCGTTATCGAAGGATGCCTTCCTCTTGATAACCTCCACCCTGCTTTCGGCATCCACGATGGCATGGACATCCACCACCAGGCCAAAACGATCGAGAAGCTGGGGGCGCAGTTCCCCTTCCTCCGGGTTCATCGTCCCTACCAGAATGAATCGGGCAGGGTGGGTGAAGGAGATGCCCTCCCTCTCTACGGTATTAACCCCCATGGCGGCCGCATCCAAAAGCAGATCCACGAGGTAATCTTCGAGGAGATTTACCTCATCCACATATAAGAAATTCCTGTTTGCCTCCGCGAGAATCCCCGGAGAAAAATGACGTTCCCCTCGCTTGATGGCGAGCTCTATATCCAACGTTCCTACCAGACGATCTTCCGTTATCCCTAAGGGAAGTTCCACCACCCGCATCTTGGTCATTACCATCGGGAGTTTTTCACCGGCTGCCTTCCTCTCGGCACATACGGGGCATAAATCGCCTTCGGGATCGCAGTTGAACGGGCAATCCTTTACGGCCGGACGCTCGGGAAGCAGATCGGCCAGGGCACGAACGGCGGTGCTCTTGGCCGTACCCCTTTCACCCATGATCAAAAGCCCGTTAATGGAGGGATCTATAACATTTACAATCAAGCCCTCTTTCATCTTTTCCTGGCCGACAATGGCCGTAAAGGGGAAAATCATTTCATCACCTCTTTCATTGCCTCTTTCCAGTGTAAGATTTCTTCACTCGTTACAATATCCACATTTCCTCCCTGCCTCTCGCCTTTGGGGTCCTCGATGGTTTCTTCCACATAACCCTCGATTTCGAGGTAAAACATCTCCAAGGCCTCCCTTACCTCTTCGGACGGCCGCCACAAACCCCTTTTTTCCGCCTCTAAAAGGCGACGAGCCATTTCCTCAATGGCCCAGGGATTATGCTGGGCAAAATATTCCCTGTTTTCCTTATCCATAATGAAGACCTTAACCACATCATCGAAGATGGCACCGTCCACGGCCCCGGTCGTCGCCTGCCACCCATACAGGCGCCCCACCCTTTTCATAATCTCCCCCGCCCCTTGGTAACCGTGTCTCTTCATCCCTTCGATCCAGCGGGGGTGGAGGAGCTTGGCCCGGGCTACCCGACGAATTTCCTCCTCCAAGGTACGAATGCTCACGCGGGAGATGTCTCGCGTGTCCCCGTAGTAATTTTTTATCTCCTGCCGCCCTGAAATGACGCGGGCGGCGTTAATCATACCCCCATGGACTCCAAACATGCTGCAACATCCCGTTAGATCATACTCATCCGTTATGGCCCGATTAAAGGAGGCATCCACCGTGGCCAAACTTGACGCGAGCTCCCTATGGGCCGCTTCTCCCATCACACCCCGGCCATAGGCATAGCCGTTCCAGTAAAGGAAAACCTGGGCCAAATCTTTATCCGTCTCCCAGGCGGAAGCATAGACGGCCAGCTGCGTCCCCGCCTGATAGGTCCCAGGCATGGAGGCAAAGATCCTAAACGTGGCCCGGCGTAAATCGCCTTCCGTCGGTGCAAGCACTCCCGCCAGTTTTTCCAGGGTGTGTTTCCTCACAAAGTTCATTTCTACCGGTTCGTCGAGGAGGGCCACCTGTTTTACCGCCTCGTCGAGAAGAGCAATGGCGGAAGGAAAATTGTCCCGGGTAATACCGGATACCCTAACGGTAATGTCAATCCGAGGCCGACCTAACTCCCTTAAGGGAACAACCTCCAACCCGGCGATTTTCCCCTCTCTATCCCAACGGGGCTTTACCCCGAGGAGATAAAGCATCTGACCCATACCCTCTCCCTTAGACCACATTATATCCGTGCATTGCCAATAAAAGGCTATGTTTTCCGGCCAGTTACCCTTTTCTCCCTTGTACTTTTCCACCATCTTCTCGGCCAGGGTCTTTCCTATCTCCCAGGCAAGAGGGGAAGGAATCAAACGGGGATCGAAGGAGTAGAAGTTCCGCCCCGTGGGCAGTACCCTATCATCCCCCCGGGTAATCAGACCCGAAGGCCCCGGGGGCACGAAACCGGCGTCCAGACCGTTGAGAAGGGCACCTATTTCATCGGAAGCACGGAGGCGGCGGCACAAATCTGCCATTCTATTTTCTACCTCGTCAATCACCTCTCTTTTCCCTCCCAGCAGCTCATAAAGAGGCTGGCCCTCTAAAAGATGCTTTCGACAGACCTCCCTTGCGTAGTGGTCCAAATCTTCATCGCTTTTTCTCTCTCCTGTACCCTGATGCCTTAAGAGACCCTTTAAAGAATGAGCGCCGCTTTCATAACGTAGAATGGACCAGACAAAGTCTACCAGTCGCTCCCCTTGAGGTAGGTTACCCATCACGTGCATACCATCAGGCAAGGCGGTAGATCGCATGAGCTCTAACTGCGCTCTTAAGGCCTTGACGATTTCGTCCGTTATTTCCCCGTCGGGGGTCCAGGCATGGAGGCCCATTTTCCCGGCCAAGGAGATAAGGTGGGGCTTTAAGGCGTTGAGGCGCACGGGGCTTCCTTCTTTTCCTAACTCTTCGTATTCAGAGAGGAGTTTATAGAGCTTCTCCCCTTCACCATAGAGACTTCCAGAGACCATGACCGTCTGCATGTGGTCGACGAGACACGCATAAGCCCTTCTCTTGGCCACGGTTCCTTCGGGGGGATTATCGGCATTGTAAATGTACAGGTGTGGTAGGGAATGGATACCCATATCGGGAAAGCACTTGGCGGAAAGGCCCGTCCCCTTCCCGGGAAGGAACTCCAAATTCCCGTGGGTACCCACATGGATAATTGCGTCGGCCCCGAACCTCTTGGCCAACCACCAGTAGGTGGCCAGGTACTGGTGGGGTGGAGGGCAGAGGGGGTCATGGAGTATCTTGCAGACCCGACCATCGCAGCGGGCCCCGGCGCATCCCCTTTTCGGCTGAACGCAAACCATTACATTGCCGTACCTCACCCCGGTTACCACGATCCTTCCGTCGTGTACCATCGCCTCACCCGGCGGCTCGCCCCACGTATCACGCATCTTTTCCCGTGCTTCGGCGGGTATCTCCTGCCACCAATTTTCGTATTCTTCTCTCTCCACAAGAGCGATTGCTCCACCGCTGGCCACGATATCCGAGACGGTCGTCCATCTGAATTCGGATATGGCCTTTCTCCTGAGAATTTCCTCTCGCAGGGCTTGGCCGTGAGGGGGTGGGGTTACCGCATACCCCATCTCGGCCATCCTTTTCATTATATTCACGACACTTTCCATGGTGTCGAGATGGGCCCCGGCCCCAATGGTCGCTTCCAGAGAGGCGCAGGGATTGTTGTGCAGAACAAAAACCACCTTCTTTTCCCGGTTGGGTTTTTTCTTCAATGTGAGCCACCGAGAGACGCGGTGGGCAAAGCGTTCCATCCGCTCGGCAATGGGAACATAATGACTGCCTTCATCATCCACCACCCCTACCACCAGAGGTTCGATCGCGCCCTCGAATTCGGGCATGGCCAGGCTCCAGGCCACCTGGCTACCTAAGCCATCCTCAGATGACCACCACATTTCACCGGTCTGATAATAACTTATGACGGGGCAAAAAAGGGGCACGTTGAGCCGGGTGAGGAGATTTACCCCATCCGGCGTCATTTTATCCGTCTCCCCATGCGCGGCCGAAAGGGGAAAAGAGGTGAGCCGTACGATGCCGTCGACCAGGCTCTTGTCCCCTTCCACGAAATACCTATTTATCACTTCCCACCCGCTCAGATTTCCCAGATTCTTGTCTTTGAGAGGGTAGAAGAAAGCGGGAATTACCGCCCAATGTCTCTTTTCCAAAGCCTCGATGATGGCATGAACGACGGCCGTATTACCTGTTACCCAATCCGATCGAGAATAAAGGAGCCCCACCCAGCCGGTTGGTTCAAATTCTACCCGGGGCAGGTACTGAGACAAGTAGGCATCCGTCTCCGTGAAGACCTGAGGAAAATGAGGGTGCCACAAACCCTCCCAAGGAAGTTCCGTCGGTAACCGATAATCGAAGGCCGGGTCGATAAAATGGTGGATGAGATATTTCAACAGATTCAACATATTTTCCCTGCCACCGAAGAGGAGATAGCGATAGACAGTGGCGGCCACCTCATGATCGTAAACGTTCCGCTGATCGGTCGAACCGACGACGACAATGGGCACTCGCTCCTTATACGCCCGACATACATCGTCCACCTGCGTCCATACGGGATCGCTCGTGCGGTAAAAGAGGGCAATGGTCGCCCGGTCGAGTTCTTCTTCCAACACCGACCGCAAAACCTCATACCGCCCCAAATCCTGGGTAGAATAGGCGGCCAGTTCTACGGAAAGCGACGACGCCGCCTCCCTTAAAAGCGGGATCCAACTGGACCAGATCACGGCCAACATCCTTATGTTACTCGTCGTAGTCATTGATCAACTTCTTTCCCCAGAAGAAAAAAACCACCCCATAGAGGAGAAGCACGAAAAGAGAAAGCCAGGCTTCCCCATCCATGACGGTCTTCCGGATCAAAATGTTCGTGTGGGTGAGGGGGAAAAGGTAAATTATGCTCTTCAAAATAAGCGGGATCCGATCGAGGGGGAAAAAGGTCCCACAGAAAAAGGCCATGGGCATGATGATAAAATTGGAATACGTAGCCGTCTCTTCGTGTGATTTCGTCAACATCCCGACGATGACCCCGAGGGCAGAAAAGAGGAAACAGTTGGCCAAAAGGGCATATGCGAAAGGCCACGAAAGAAAAAACTCGGGAGCCATTACGAAACCGAGGATGATGATAAGCAGGGAAGCAAAGAGTCCCTTGACCATGCCCGCCAGAATTTCCCCGATGAGGATGGAAGAAGAAGAGATAGGGGCCTGAATGAACATCTGAAAGGTTTTGAAATAGAGGCGGCTCAAATTCACCGTGCCGGCAACCCACGTGTAGGCATTGTTCATGGAACTCATCGCCACCAAACCCGGGATGAGAAACACCAGGTAGTTGACCCCGTCTATTTTCACCCGGTTCCCCAAACCCAATCCGAAGGCAAAGAAATAAATAACGGGTCCCACCATGGCGGAAAAGATATAGCCCAACTTGAAGAGCTTGCGGCGAAAATGGATGAATTCTTTCAAGAAAACAGGCACCCAGCCGGGGGTTTTCATTCTATTCTCTCTCCCGTTAACTTGACGAATACGTCCTCCAAATTCGCCTCCCGCACCGTGACGGCAAATGGCTGCCTGGCAGCACAGCTTCTCGCTTCCTCGCGGGTACGGCAGAAATGCTGAATGAGACGTCCTTCCGCATCTATATGTTCCACTACGTAATTTCCCACTGTTTCCTTCAGCCGGGCCGGTGTATCCAGGGCAATGAGGCGCCCCCGATTGAGAATGCCCACGCGATGACAGAGTGCTTCTGCTTCCTCAATATAGTGGGTGGTTATCACTACCGTCCGCCCGTTTATCGCGGAATTACGCACTATATCCCACATCTGTCTCCTGATCTGGGGATCCAACCCGATCGACGGCTCATCCAAGAAAAGCACTGCCGGGTTGGCGAGGAGGGCACGGGCGAGAAGCAGACGCCTCTGCATACCCCCGGAAAATTCTGCCACAATCGAATCCTGCCGCTCCAAAAGGCCCACCAGATCGAGACTTGACGCAATCCTTTCCCGCCAGTCGGGAACTCGGTGAAGCAGCGCGTAGATGATAAGGTTCTCCCGGGCGGTAAGTTCGCGGTCCAGATTGTTTTCCTGGGGCACCACGCCGATGATATTTCTTACCTTATCCCTATCCTTCACGATATCGAAATGACCGATGCTCGCCTTCCCCCCATCGGGACGGGTCAGGGTAGTTAGCATGCGGATGGTGGTACTCTTTCCCGCCCCGTTGGGACCTAAAAGCCCGAATACCTCTCCTCGCTCGATGGTTAGGCTCACACCATCGACGGCGTAGAGGTGACCGTACTTCTTGGTTATCCCTTCCAAAACGATCATCTAAGGCTTTGGGCTCCTAATGAAGATTTCTCCGTTTATCTCCCAGATTTTCAAGGGCAATTCGTAAAGAAAACTCAGATTCTCGGAGGTCATTACCTCGCGCGGTGGGCCCTTTACCACCATCCGGCCTGCCTTCATGAGGGCCACACTGTCGGAAAACTGGAGGGTGAGGTTGGGGTCGTGCATGGTCATGAGCACGGTAAGCCTTCTATCCCTTACTATCTGTCTCACCCGCCTCAGAATCTCTACCTGATTCCGGTAATCCAGGTGCGCCGTCGGCTCATCTAAGAGCAGAACCGGCGTCTCCTGGGCGAGGGCCCGGGCCAAAAGGACCAGTTGACGTTCACCCCCGCTCAAATTGGTATATGCCCGGTTCCCTAAATGGCCAATGCCCATCTTTTCCATGGCTTCTTCGGCACATCGTCGATCCACCCGGCTCGGAGTAGAGAAGATGGGCACGTAGGGTGTCCTCCCCATGAGCACCACCTCTTTGATGGGATACGCAAACGGCGGCACGTGGTCTTGAGGCACAAAGGCGCACAGGCGGGCCCGCCCGGAAGGGGTCATGCGAGATAAGTCGAAAGTCCCGCACACGATGGACCCCTTCTGGGGCGACCAAAGCCCTAAAATACATCTGAAAAGGGTCGTCTTCCCCGCCCCGTTGGGGCCGAGGATGGTCGTTATTTCGCCCGCCTCGACCTTGAGGTTCAAGTCCTCCAGCACCCAGTTGGCCATGTTTGGGTGGCGAAAGTACAACCCTTTTACTTCCAGTGAGACCGTCACCAGGAGTTCCCTTCCGTTTTCGTAAGGAGGAAAAAAAAGAACGGCGCCCCCACCAGGGCAGTAATGATACCGATGGGCAGATCAAAGGAGGTCATACTCCGGGCCAGCGTATCCGCCAGTATCATGAAGGCTGCTCCACCTGCGCAACTGGTGGGTACCAGTACCCGATGATCCGGGCCGATGGCCAGCCGGAGGAGATGGGGAATCATGATCCCTACCCAACCTATGATCCCGGAAAGGGAAACGGTAATCCCTACGATGAAGGTAGCAAACAGGATGAACAAAATACGTTCCTTTTCCACATGCTGCCCGAGGGAATGGGCTTCCATATCCCCCAGGCTCATTACGTTGAGTCGCCATCGCATGAGATATATCGGTACCATGCCCGCCGTTACCCCCACGGTTGCAATTTTCACCTGTTGCCAGTCGGCAAGGGAAAAGCTCCCCATCAACCAGAAAACGATGCTTTGGAGCCGGTAAGGGTCTACCAGAAACTTGACGACGGAAAGACAGGCGGTAAAAAAAGAGGAGACCACCACCCCAGAAAGAACGAGCGAAAGCCGAGAGAAAGCCCCTGTAGCCCGGGCCATGGTATAGGCTATTGCTACGGCCAGGCACCCAAACAGAAAGGCGGCAATCTGGATGGGGATACCGGGGAAGAAGGCCACACTGATAGCACATCCCAACGCCGCCCCCGCCGATATCCCTAAGATAAATGGATCCGCCAAGGGATTGTGGAAAATGCCCTGCAGGACGACACCGGAGGCGGAAAGGGCGGCACCGGAAATGCCGGCCAGAATCAATCTGGGCAAACGGATGTCCATGATAATGGTTTTTTCCGGCCCGTTTACGGCTTCCGGATTAAACAGAAGGGAGACCACCGTAAGGGGGTCTATTCTATAGGAACCGAAAAACACCGAGACCAAAGCGATGATGACCGGGCTCATCATAAGGGCTACCAGCACTAAACGCTTCTTCACTTTCCTCTTCACCTCACCGTCAGGCCGAAAACCCGCTCATAAAAGTCATTCTTCACCCGGGGGAAATCTATATCCCTGTAGTGCTCAGGATAAATCTTCATTGCCATCCAAAGGCCCAACAGGTAAACGCGGGGAGAACAGGTGGCCCAAGGAGGTAGGCGATAGACGCGTGCCTCCCTTACGGCCCGAACGGACTCCCACCGCCCGTCATGGAGAATGGCCTCCGGTCCATAGCGGGCATGCCCCCAGATGAAGATGACGTCGGGATTCCAGCCTACGATCGTTTCCACGGGCACTTCGCCATAGCGTTCCCGGATCTGTGCCGCCGCATTCACCGCCCCGCACATGCGGATAAGGTCATCTGCAAGTCCCCCGCGGCCGGCACAACTGGTCGGGCGGGCCCCCAACCAGAGCACTTTTCTCCGCTCGCTTACGCTTAAGGAACGGCGGTTTTTCCAGATCTGGGATATGTCATCCATGGCGTTTGCAATCCTTTTTGCCCCTCTCCCCTCTTCGAAAATCCTTGCCAACATGAGCGAGACATCTTCGACCTCCTTTACGCGCTCCGGATAGAGGGAAAGCACCTTAAGTCCAAACCTTTCCATGTATTCCACCTTTTCCCGGCGTGTGGCCCAGGTAATTACGAGATCGGGCTTTATCCGGAGCAAGGTTTCTATATTCACATTCCACGCCGACCCCGCTTCCGGTATCTCTCTTTTCGCCTCCGCCATCGCCCGTTTTACCACATCATTTTCATATGCGTATCGGCTGATCCCCACCACCCGATCCCATAGTTTAAGGGCGGGAATGAATTCGTAGGCCTCAAAGAAAACGGCCCTCTGAACGGGGAGTACTATTTTCACGGGGCGAAGGAAGCTATCGCGCACCACTGTCTCCGACGAAGTCGCCGGTACGGGGAGGAGAAAGAGAAAAGCCCCGATCCAGAAAGCAACACCGATTGCAACAAAATCGGCTGATTTCACCATTTAGAAACGCATCTCCAGCTCCAGGAACCAGGCCCGTCCGGGTGCCTTATAGGAATAGAAGTAATCTTCACCGTTTATGTTGGTCACCGTGGCGCATAAACTGAAATACTTGAGAAAACGATACTTGAGGCGGGCATCAACCGTCAAGTATGGGTCGTAAGAACCGGAAACGCCATTTACCTCATCTGAGTTGTCGTCCGTAGCATATCTCTTTCCCACATATCGCGCAATCACGGAAGCATAGATCGGCCCCCATTCCATCTCCAACCCTGCATTCCCCATTCTCTCTGGAATCTGGGTGAGACGCTTGCCCACGGTTTGCGGCTTGGCCACATTTTCCTTGATCCTCGCATCCGTGTAAGTGAAATTGGCAAAGAGACGCCAGATTTTTCCAAGGCGCTGTTCGATTTCTCCCGAAACCCCCTCACTTTTTGCTTTCCCGGCATTGATGTATTCATCCGTGCGCGTATTTCCCACGACGGGCCCTGTCTTCCGATAGATAAGGTCGGTTAAGTGATTGACGAAGTATCTCAACTCTACCCGGGCGCCCGACCACAGGCCCTGCGCGACCGCCACATCCCAGGAGGTGGTCTTTTCCGGCTTCAAATCGGGATTTCCCTTATAAGTGACCTGGGGTGTACCCGTACCGACCCAGGTACGGTAAAGCTCATAGATCGTGGGGGGGCGAAAGGCTTGCCCGAGGGAGGCCTTAAAAATCGTCTCTCGGAAGGGTTTATAAACCAAGGCCCCCTTGGGGCTGATGGCCGAGTCCGACCGGCGGGGATAAACATCGGCCAAAGCCCCGGTGCCAAATTGATTGGCATAACCGTCAAAGGTTTCCCAGTAATCGTACCGGACCCCCAGCCAAAGGGTAAGCGGGGAAAAAAGACGGATTTCATCTTGAGCGAAGAGGGCTAAGTTGCGCGTCTTGCCGCCTGCGTTGTACGTAAGGGCCTGTTTCGAATCCTCATCCTTATAAAACAATAAGGAGTACTCCTCCGTATCGGCCTTACCTGAGGTTACGGCCCCTCCCACCGTCACGAGATGACGCTTAAAGAGGGGATAGGTAACCTGAAGGTCAAAGAGGTAATTCTGGTTGGGGGTAGAGGAGAGTTTTCCGTTTTTTCCCGTTAGGGTCGCATAGGGGGCCGAGGTGTTCGGCAGGGTGTACCAATTTTCCCCCTCATCGTTTAGGCCCAAGCTCATTTTTGCCTTGGCCTCCCCAATCTGCGTCTCCAGGGCGAGGCTGTAAAGGCCTGTTTCCTTGTAACCCGATCCACTTGCAAAACTTGCCTCCCGCACCGAAGAGTAACTGTAGATAAGCTGGCCGGAAGCGTTCCTTAAATAGGTATGGGGCTCATCGTAGTTGTATCGGTAACGCAAGCGATTGTATACCACATCGATCTTTGTCGTCTTGGAAAAATCGTAGGAAAATTTGAGGCGCAGGCTGTCATCCCACCACGTGTTGTCGCCCTTATCCCCGATTATATAGCGAGGATTTCCTTGATAATCCGTGGTCGGAATATAGCCCGTTATGCCGACCGGTGGCCTGGCCGATTGAACGTTCAAGTCTTTCGGATAGCCGTTGGTTGCTTTGAACCCGTAGCTAAAGAAAACATGCGCCTTTTCCTGCCATTTATCACCGTAGGAGAAATAGTGCCGCTGCCAGTCGTCCAGCGCTTCCCCCCGATGCCAACTCGATCCGTAACCCGTCGAGAAGGTAAAAGAGCGCTTCTCCGGCCGCTTTGAAAAAATGCTCACCACCCCACCCATGGCGTTGCCTCCGTAAAGGCTGGAAAAGGGACCCTGGGCCACCTCGATCCTCTCCACATCCCCTAAGGGCAGGCTCACGAGATTCACATCTCCCGTATAGGCGTTATTGATGGGTACCCCATCGAGGACGACGAGTGAACGATTCTGGCCAGGAATACCGCCCAAGGTGACGGCCTGCAGCGTATCCATCAAGTTGGCCCGCCGATTGAAAACCCCCGGAAGCGTCCCCAAGGCACTATCGACGGTTTGCCCGGGGGAGTGCTCCAACTTCTCGCCCGTGACAACGAAAACCTGACCGGGTGCGGACTGAAGCCCTTGGGGAGTCCTCGTGGCCGTTACGACCACCTCGCCCAGGTGGGTCGCTTCTTGAGCAAAAGAAAAAGAGGAAGATAAGGTGAAAAAAATAACCACACCCACAAGATACCTGCCTTTCATCATCAACCTCCTCAGTCTAATCTAAAACGGACCACCAACAGGGCCCGGGATGTAACTGCCTGGCCGTTCTTTCTGGCGGGGGTAAAGGTAGATTTTTTGACCGCCTCGAGGGCCGCTTCGGTAAACCCATAATCAGCCCTTTGAATCACTTCGACGCCTCTTAAACTTCCCTGCTCATCGATAAGAAGGGCCAACACCACCTTACCTTCCTTCCCTAACCTTTGGGCCAGGGGAGGATACGCCGGCATCTCCCGATGGATAAAACTGGGGGCCTCAAAGGCACCAAACCTTGTCTCCATCGGGGCCGCGGAACCGGAGCCGGCGCCGGAAGAGGGTAAAGATTTCTCACCGGTTCCCCCTCCGGTCGAGGTTGCTTCTACCCCGGGTGGAGAAGCGACCAATCCGCCTGCCGCCGGAGCGCTTGGGCCTTCACGGTCCCCCCTGGAGACTTCGCTTTCTTCTCTTCTTTCCTCTTTTTCACCGCCGGCACTTCCCTCCGGGGCCAGCGGGACGAACGGAGATAAACGGACGGGCCTTTTACCTTCCGGCTTTACGCTCATCCCCACCGGTCCGCTTACCGCCCGATGGTCGGAAAGGGCAAGCTCGACAAAGAAAACGGGTTCCTTTGCTGGTCTGAAAAAGGTGGTACTGCCAAAGATGAGAAGCCCCAAAACCAGCGCATGGGCACATACAGAAAGAATCAAGCTTACGCGTATGGGGAAAAGATCGGAAGCGGGCATCTTGATATGTGCTACCATATTGCCTATTCGTGCTATGAACTTGGCCCCATCTAACATCTCCACCATTGGCTGTCAATCTTTTTCCCGTTGCCGATCCCTAAGGGGCATGATAGAGACGGGAGGGGAGGAAGAAGAATGATCATTTACTACGACTGCTTTTCCGGTATCAGCGGGGACATGAATCTTGCGGCCCTTTTGGACGCAGGCTGCCCGGAAGATTATTTGCGAGGGGAGCTCAAAAAAATAGACCTCGGTCCCTTCGATTTACACACCATTAGAGAGAAGAGAGGGGCTATCGCAGGTACCCGAGTAGAAGTGAGAGCCGAAAACTCCCATTTAACCCACCGCACCTGGCAGCAGATCCGCAAGCTCATAGAGGAAAGCCATCTTCACCAGAAAGTGAAGGACCTGGCCTTAAAGATTTTTCACCTTCTGGCCGCGGCCGAAGCCAAGGTACACGGAACGACCGAAGATGAAGTGCATTTTCATGAAATCGGCGCTATTGACTCTTTGGTTGACATTATCGGCGCCGCCATCGCCCTTACTTACTTCCGGCCTCGGCGGGTCCTCTCCTCTCCCGTGGAGTTGGGAAGCGGCATGATTTCTTGTGCTCATGGCGTTTTACCCGTCCCCGCCCCGGCCACCATGGAACTTCTAAAAGGGGTGCCGGTAAAAAGGGGGGGACAACCCTTCGAGGCGACCACGCCGACGGGGGCCGCCATTCTGCGGGCCGTGGTCGAAGAGTTTACAGATAAGGTAAGTATCGTCCCTCGATTCATCGGTTACGGAATTGGGCACAACGAAGGCCCCCAGCCTAACGTCCTTCGCCTAATTTTAGGAAACGAGCAAGAAGACGAAACAACGCTCGATGCCCAAGTAGGTGAGATCGTAATCTTAGAGACCAACATAGACGACATGACCCCCGAAGAGACGGGCCATCTATTGGAAGTTTTACTTGCCCACGGGGCGCAAGACGTTTTCCTAACACCCATCATTATGAAAAAATCACGACCTGCCGTAAAGATCTCCGTCCTGTGCGAAAAAACCAGGAAAGAGAAGATGGCAGACTTGCTTTTCGTCCATTCCTCTACCTTCGGCCTTCGTTATTGGCCCGTAACCAAGGCCGTCCTCGACCGAGCATCTGCCCGAATCAAAACACCTTACGGAGAAATCTCTGTAAAAAAAGGGCTTTACGAGGGAAAGGTCATCAAACGCAAACCCGAGTACGAAGAGTGCAAAAAAATAGCAGAAAAACACGGCCTTCCCCTGAAAAAGGTGATCGACGCGGTAAAAAAAGATGAACAAAGCTGAAGTTTTCAAAATCTTATCGGAAGTGCAGGCGGGTAGAATCTCGGCCGAAGAAGGAATGGCCAAGTTAGAAAAGGCCTCTTTCCTCGACCTTGGGTTTGCCAAAATAGATGTACACCGAGAACGGCGCACGGGCTACGGAGAGGTCATCTTCTGCCCGGGAAAAACGAAGGAACAGATCAAAGCCATTTTCAACGCCATGTTGAGTGAGGGAGATTCGAACATCCTCGCCACCAGGGCGGATGAGTCCATCTATGACGAGATAAAGGGTCTTCATGCGGGCATCAAGTTTCATCCCCTCGCAAAGATGCTCACCCTGATACGGAGAGAGATCCCCCTCACCCCAGGTTACATCTCCATCTTAAGTGCCGGGACTTCCGATCTACCCGTGGCGGAGGAAGCGGCCATAACGGCTGAATTCTTCGGTAACCGCGTGGAACGCATCTACGACGTAGGGGTAGCAGGCGTTCACCGGCTCTTTGCCAACCTGGAAAAGATAAGGGGCGCTCGGGTTTGCGTCGTTGTAGCGGGCATGGAGGGGGCCTTGCCCAGTATTGTGGGCGGTCTCATAGACAAACCCATCATTGCCGTACCTACCTCTGTAGGTTACGGCGCCTCGTTCCAAGGCCTGGCCGCACTAATGGCAATGCTGAACAGCTGCGCCCCCGGCGTTACCGTCGTGAATATCGACAACGGATTCGGGGCGGGCCTTGCCGCAAGCAAAATAAACAAACTACCTTGAGGCCTTATTTCTTTCTTGCATCGTGGAGCTTGATGACCTTCTCCGTTATATCCAAACCCTCCTCCGCCGCCACGATAGAGGACCTTTCCAAGATGAGGGAGTAACGTTCCGTTTGGGCAAAATTCCTGATGGTGGCCATTATCTCCCCGATCAGTTTCTGCGTGAGCTCCCGGTCCCTTCGCTTAAGTTCCTCTTCGATATCCTGCCGTAGGTTATTCAGCTCCCTTGCCTTATGTTTCAAGGTGTCTTGCTTCACCCGCCTTTCTTCTGCCGTGGCCTTGGGGTCCATTTTGGCCATATCCTGTTCGAGCTTTTGAACTTCCTGCGCCTTAGCGGCGAGCTCCTTCCTTTTTTGCTCCACTTCCTTCGCAAATTCATCCCTTGCTAACTTGGCCGCCTTGGATTCACTTAAAATCCTCTGCATATCCACAATTCCGATCTTCAAGGCCTCCTTCGGTCCACTCTTGGCCACAGGTTCCTTGGCCACGGCGAGTTGCCACCCGATAAGGATGACCATTATTGCCACCATAAATTTCTTCATCTCTCTTTGCTCCTCTCCGTCAATTGTTTATGCTTGATCTCCACCTCTTCGGCCAACTCTTTCATATAAGCCTCCAGCTCCGCCTTCAAACGGTCGTCTTCCAAAGCCAGCATGCGTACAGCAAAAAGGGCGGCATTTCTGGCCCCGGCCTTACCTATGGCCATGGTGGCCACCGGTATTCCCGCGGGCATTTGAACCGTCGAAAGTAGCGCATCCCAACCTTTAAGGGGAGAGGAATCTATGGGCACGCCCAACACAGGCAGTCGCGTATGAGAGGCAATTACCCCGGCCAGGTGAGCCGCCGCCCCCGCTCCGGCTATGATTACCTTTATTCCCCGCGCCACTGCCTTTCGCGCGAATTCCGCTGTCCTTTCCGGGGCCCGATGGGCGGAAGTAAGGAAGAACTCGTACGGCACCCGAAAGCGATCGAGCACCTTGGCCGCCTCCGACATAATGGGCCAATCGGAATCACTCCCCATCACGATACTCACCAAAACCCTCTCTCCCATCGTTTCCTCCTCTCAATGCCTAAAGTGTCTTTCTCCGGTAAATATCATGGCCATGTTGTACTCGTTGGCAGCCTCGATAACCTCCTGATCCCTTACTGAACCCCCAGGCTGAACAACGGCCGTAATGCCCGCTTCGGCTGCCATGTCCAATCCATCCCGGAAGGGAAAAAAGGCATCCGAAGCCATTACCGCCCCCTTGGTGGGAAGCAAGGCCTTCATGCGGGCAATCTTCACCGAATCCACCCGGCTCATCTGCCCTGCCCCGACCCCGACGAGCTGGTTTACGTTGGCAAATACAATGGCATTGGACTTCACATGCTTGACCACCCGCCAGGCAAAATCCAAAGCGGCCCATTCCGCCTCCGTCGGCTCCCGGCGGGTAACGATCCGGGCCGTGCGTATATTTACCTTCATGACATCCCGCTCTTGAATGAGGAGCCCTCCTCCCACGCGGCGGAAATCCAAGCCAGTGGGCGCCTTGTGCCCTCTTCCTGAAATTTCCAGTAATCGCACGTTCTTCTTGCTTCCCATAATCTGCCTCGCGTCATCATCGAATTGGGGGGCGATGATGACTTCGAGGAAGATCTTGGAAAGTTCCTCGGCCAGGCGCCCGCCAACAGGGCGGTTGAACGCCACGATCCCGCCGAAAGCGGAGACGGGATCCGTTTCTAACGCCCTTTTATACGCTGCCAGCAAGTCCTCGTTATCCACCGATACCCCGCAGGGATTGGCATGCTTTACAATCACGGCCGCCGGAAGGTCAAACTCGCACGCCATCTGCCAAGCGGCGTCTGAATCCATAATGTTATTGTAAGATAGCTCCTTGCCCTGCAATTGCCTGGCCGTGGCCATGGTACCCCCGGGCGGATTTATCTCCTTATAGAAAGCCGCCTTTTGGTGAGGATTCTCACCGTATCTCAACGCCTGCGCCATCTGGAACTGGAAGGTAAAGGTGTCGGGAAATACTTTGGCCTCCCCTTCCGGTACGATGCACCCCAGGTAGTTCGATATGGCGCCGTCATAGCGCGCCGTAAGCTGAAAGGCCTTCACGGCACAACGATAGTTGGTCTCCGGAGAGATCATCCCACCCGTTGCCTCGAGTTCCGCTTTGATTAGGTCATAATCGGCAGGGTCCGTCACGACTGTGACAAAGCGATAGTTCTTCGCCGCCGCCCTGATCATGGCCGGCCCGCCGATATCGATGTTTTCTATCGCCTCCTCCAGAGAACACCCCGGCCTTGCCACCGTCTCTTCAAACCGATAGAGGTTTATCACCACCATATCGATGAATTCGATGTCCTGATTACGAGCGCATTTAACATGCTCGTCGTTATCCCTCAAAGCCAGAATCCCCCCGTGGATTTTGGGATGAAGGGTCTTAATCCGCCCATCCATCATTTCGGGAAAACCCGTGTAATCACTGACTTCCCGCACCTCAATACCGTTTGATTTCAATTCTCGTGCGGTGCCACCGGTACTTAGAATCTCCACCTCGAATTTCTTCAAGGTTTTCGCCAAATCTACAATGCCGGTTTTGTCCGTAACGCTTATAAGAGCACGTTTTACCCTATTCATTTTACCTCCCCGATCTTAATTTCTCCATGTGACGAATCCGCTTTTCTATGAGTTCTCGGGTACCTATGTCCGGGCGATGATCGACCGGTCCCGTTACCGCCAGGCACCCCTTTTCTGCTATTCTCTCCGCCTCCTCGAGAGTCTCGGCAATGCCCACCATGCCGATAGCCCGCGACGAGGTCATGTATAAACCATCCGACCTGGCATCAACAGAAGAATAATAAACCTTAGCCTCCCCCGGATCGCCGATTTCTATCCTGGCCCCGATTGAGCGGTCCCCTGCCGGTGGGTACGGTATCCCGTAAGCAAGGGGTACCACATACTTACAAACCGTCGCCTTTCGCTCGAATTCTACCGGCACCTCTCTCAAGGTCCCGCTTATGATGGCCTCACAAAGGCGGGCCAAATCCGTCTTGAGAATGGGCAAGATGTTCATGGCCTCGGGATCACCGAAACGCGCATTGTATTCGAGGAGCCTTACCCCGCTGGCCGTGACGATAAAGCCTCCGTACATGATCCCTTTATACTTCTCCCCCGTTTCTTCGTAAATGGCGCGGCCTACCGCCTGGGTTATATGGAGGGCCTCTGTTATATGTTCCGGAGTAAGGAAGGGAAGGGCATGGTCGGCGCAGGAATAGGAACCCATTCCGCCGGTATTGGGGCCCACGTCACCGGGAAATCGGCGTTTGTGGTCCTGCACGGCCGGTGTTCCCACCACCGTATCGCCATCGCAGAAACATTGCAGAGAGAACTCCTCTCCATCTAACTTTTCTTCCACCACAACCACCTTGTGGTGGGCCATAATCTCTTCGCATCTGACCATCGCCTCTTCTCTGGTTTGAAAATGGTCACCCTGAACCAAAACCCCTTTTCCCCCCGTGAGGCCATCGGGTTTAATCACCACGGAACCGACCTCTGCCATGAATTCCCTAATCCCTGCCCGGGTGGAAAAAATGCGAAAGCGCGGATTGCCCGGAATGTTATACTTTTCTAAAAGGCGTCGGGTAAATGATTTAGATGTTTCAAGCCGGGCCAGGCTCTTGGTAGGGCCGACACAAGGAATGCCGGCCTGCCTCAATGCATCGACGATGCCTAAGGCCAAGGGGTCTTCCGGTCCGATGATGGCCCAGTCCACTTTACGGGCGACGGCAAACGACACGATGGCCTCCAATTCTTCGTACTTTCCTACCAAATAGTCCCTGGCCAAGGCAGCGATGCCCGGATTATTTGCCTTCATTACGGCAAAGATTACCGGGTTTGACGCCGAACGAGCGAGCGCTTCCGTGATAGCATGTTCCCTTGCCCCATGGCCGACGACAAGAATATTCATCATTTTCCACCTTTCTTTTATTTTGAGCGAAAATATAGGAAATTCTCCTTTTCGTCAACTTGACATAAGAAGGGGGCGCTGGTAGGGATGAATGGGTAAGGTAAAAGAAAAGCCATGTCGGAAGAAGTAACCACCATTATTCTTGCTGCGGGGAAGGGAACCCGAATGAAATCAGACCTGCCTAAGGTGCTTCACCTATTGGGGGGAAAGCCGATGCTTTCTTACCCCATAACGTTAGCGCGGAGAGTAAATTCGCATCGTATAATCGTGGTAGTCGGGCACCAATCTCACCTGGTACGGGAAAGCTTTCCCGACCCGGACCTCCTCTTTGTAGAGCAAGGCGAACCCTTGGGAACGGGACATGCAGTATTTTGCGCCTTTAGCCACCTGCAGAATGTGGCAGGATTGGCACTCATCCTCTGCGGGGATGTACCCCTTTTACGTTCTTCGACCGTAAAAGCCATGATGGACTACCATAGACGAGAAAAATCCATCGTCACCGTCATGACCACCGCGCTCCTCCATCCCGGTTCCTATGGCCGCGTGATTCGAGATGAGGCGGGAAGGGTAAAAAAAATCGTGGAAGCAAAAGATGCCGCCCCAAGAGAATTGGGCATAAATGAAATCAATACAGGCATCTACTGTGCCGACTTGTCCTTCCTCTCCTTTGCCGTGACAAAGATCAAAAATACCAATGCCCAGGGAGAATACTACCTAACGGATATCATGGCCATCGCCTACGAAAGAGGCCTTCAAACGGCCGCCTTTTTCGTTGATGATCCCTGCGAGGTTATGGGCATTAACACGCCGGAAGAACTAAAGAAAGCCGAAACCTTTCTTGCTCGAGGAAACATTTGCTTAAAATCGGCTCTTTGAATATCGAAGAACCCCTCATTTTAGCCCCCATGGCGGGGGTTACCGATTGGGCTTTTCGTCTCACCTGCCGGAAGAGCGGATGCCCTCTTGCTTTTACGGAAATGATAAGTGCGGTAGGGCTCACAAGAGGGACGAAAAGGACGCACGCATATCTGTTCCATACCCCGGAGGATCAGCCCCTGGGCATCCAGCTATTCGGCGCCGATCCATCGGTTATGGCCGAAGCGGCCCGGATTGCCGCCGAGAACGGGGCCGATCTCATAGATATCAATATGGGATGTCCCGTGAAGAAAGTGGTTAAAACGGGGGCCGGAGCAGCCCTGCTAAAAGACCTCTCCCTGGTCAAGGCCATAATCGGTCAGGTGAGGAAGGCCATTCGTCTCCCCCTTACCATCAAGATGCGTGCTGGTTGGAGGAAGGAAAGTTTATGCGCCGAGGAGGTAGCACGCATCGCCGAAGGTGAAGGTGTTGATGCCATAACCATCCACGCCCGAACGGCAGATCAAGGCTACCGCGGGCAGGCAGATTGGACCATAATCGAGAAAGTAAAATCCGCCGTAAAAATACCTGTTATAGGAAACGGGGACATACGTCGTGCCCCAGACGTAGCGAAAATGCTTAAAGATACCGGCTGTGATGCAGTCATGATCGGTCGGGCTGCCTTAGGCTACCCTTGGATCTTTAGAGAGGCACGGGCGATCTTGAAAGGAAACGCCCTACCGGCTCCCCCCGTACGAGAAGAACGCATCGGACTAATAAAACACCATCTATTCCTCGTCACGGAAAGATGGGGAGAGGAGAAGGGCATCCTCATATTCAGAAAGCACTTGCTCTGGTATACCAAAGGGCTTCCCGGGGGAAGCCAATGGCGGCAAAAGTTGAGTCAGGTTACGCGTCGCTCAGAAATCGATGACTTTCTCCGGCGGCAAATAATAACTTGACAACATTCAAAGAGTTGAAATAGAAAAAGCAAGTGGGTGAAAGAAAGCGGGACAGGAGTAGGAAGTGGATTTAAGTAAATTCGGTACATTAGAGGAAAGAATAAAGGAGATTGTAGAGGAACATCAGGTACTAAAAAAACGCGCCCAGGATTTGGAGGGAATCCTGAGGCAAAAGGAGAACGAACTCAAACAGGCCAATGAAAAAATAAGGGAGCTGGATGAGGAGCGGGAAGCGATCCGCACCAAGGTGGATTCTCTTTTAGAGTTACTTAAAAATATAAAGATTAACCAGTAGTGATCTGAGGTGGCGCTCGTTGAAGAAGCGTTTCCATATTAAGCTATTGGGTCAAGAATTGTCGGTTTTAAGCGACTCCGCGGACGATCATGTGGCACGTGTTGTTCAGTATGTAAACGAGAAGGCAGAAGAGATTGCTCGAATGAACGGTAATTACAACACCCTCAATATTGCCATCTTGACCGCCTTAAATATAGCGGACGAGTATATAAAAAGTAAGTCGGCGGAAGAAGATGCCTACCGACAATTGGAAACAATTTCCGACCGATTGATGAAAATAATCGAGGATTCGAAGTAAGAGAGAATTCACCTCCTTTCAATTTCATCACCAAAACCCGCTTCCCAAAAAGTCTTTCCTTCCTTGTCCTAAGTTTCCCTCCAAAAGAAATGGGAAAGGCCTTTCATTGGCCTAACAAGAGGAGGTAAATCGGTCGTAATGGAAACACTAATAACGGTCATCATTTCCATAGGATTTCTCGCGTTAGGGATCCTGATTGGATTCGTCTTTCGCCAGATGGCCCTCAAAAGGCAAGGGCAAGCAGCTGCCAGCCTGGCGGAACGCATCATATCCGAGGCAAAGAAGGAAGCGGAAAACATAAAGAAAGAGTCCCTGATTCAGGCCAAAGAAAATATCCTGAAAATCAAGGCCGATTTAGACAAGGAATACAAGGAAAGAAAACAAGAACTCGAGAGCTTAGAAAGGAGATTGCGATCCAAGGAAGAACATCTGGATAAGAGGACGGATACTTTAACCCAGAAGGAATCTGCCCTGGAAGAAAGGGAGAAAAATCTCCTCCAAAAGGAGAAAGTCCTGCAAGAAAAATTGGGCAAAGTGGAGCGTTCTCTGGAAGAACAGCGGTTAGCCCTGGAAAAAATAGCGGGAATGACGGCGGAAGAGGCAAAGAAAGAACTCATGTCCCTCATGGAAGCCGAGGCCAAAGCCGAGGCCGCTACCATCATTAGAAAAATAGAAGACGAAACCAAAAAAGCGGCCGATAAGAAAGCCCAGGAGATAATCGCCTATGCCATCCAGAGGTATGCCGGTGAATTTGTGGCAGAAAATACCGTCTCCGTGGTTAATTTGCCCAACGATGAGATGAAGGGACGCATCATCGGGCGCGAGGGAAGAAACATCAGGGCCATCGAAATGGCCACGGGTATAGATTTGATCGTCGACGATACCCCGGAAGCGGTGGTCTTATCCAGTTTCGATCCCATCCGTCGTGAAGTGGCCAGAATATCCCTGGAACGATTAATCGCCGACGGCCGAATACATCCGGGGCGCATCGAAGAAATAGTCAAAAAGGCCAAAGCCGAGGTCGACAGCATCATCCGTGAAGTGGGGGAAAGGACCTGTTTCGATTTGGGTCTCCATGATATCCACCCAGAGCTTATTTACTTGCTCGGGAGCCTTAAATTCAGGAAGAGTTTTTCCCAAAACGTCCTGCAACACTCCATCGAAGTGGCTCACCTCACGGCCATGATGGCGGCGGAGATCAAGTTAAACATCAAGGAAGCCAAAAGGGCAGGATTACTTCACGATATAGGCAAGGCGGTGGACCACGAGGTCGAAGGATCTCACGCCACCATAGGGGCAGACATTGCGCGTCGCTATGGAGAGTCTCCATCCATCGTCCAGGCGATTGCCGCCCACCATGACGACGGGCGGACCAATACGATGCTGGGGGTCCTCGTCCAAGCCGCCGACACCCTCTCGGCCGCCCGGCCCGGGGCCAGGAGGGAAATGATTGAATCATACGTAAAGAGGCTCGAAGAGCTGGAAAATCTGGCCCGTTCATTTAAAGGGGTGGAAAAATGTTACGCCATTCAGGCCGGTCGGGAAATTCGCATTCTCGTGGAAAACGAAAAAATCTCCGATAACGATGCCGTCATGCTGTGCCGAGACATCGTGAAAAAAATTGAACAGGAGCTCACCTACCCCGGGCAGATCAAGGTCACGGTGATCAGGGAAACGCGGGTATCGGATTACGCCAGGTGAGAGATGAAAGTACTTTTTATAGGAGACATCATCGGACGTCCGGGCAGAAGGGCCGTACAACAAATTTTGCCGAAACTTCAGTCCAACGGTCGCCTAGATTTGGTCATAGCGAACTGTGAAAATGCGGCCGCCGGATTCGGCATCACGAGAGAGGTGGTAGACGAACTCCTAAACTGCCGCATCGATGTCCTCACCTCGGGCAATCACATATGGGACAAGAAAGAGGTACTCGATTTCATTCATGAATACCCGAATTTGCTGCGCCCCGCCAACTACCCCCCTCAAGTTCCGGGGAGAGGCAGCATCGTGACCACGACCAAAGCCGGCCTCCCCATCGGTATCATAAACCTCTCGGGACGCATATTTATGCCGCCGGCCGATTGCCCCTTCCGCACGGCCGAAAGGGAAATAGAGGCCCTCAAAAAACGGACCAAGATCATAATCGTCGATTTTCACGCCGAAGCCACCTCGGAAAAGATCGCCTTGGGATGGTTCTTAGACGGCCGTGTAAGTGCCGTCATCGGTACCCACACCCACGTGCAGACGGCCGATGAACGAATTTTACCCCATGGCACCGCTTATTTGACGGACGCGGGCATGACGGGCCCTTTTGACTCGGTCATAGGTACCAGGAAAGAAATCATCATCGAGCGGTTTTTATCATTAATGCCCAATAAATTCGAAGTGGCCAAGGGAGATGTAAGACTACAAGGGGCCTCCATTGAGATCGACGAAGATACGGGCCAGGCTATCTCTATCGATCGGGTTTCGCTAAACATGTCCCCGTAGCAGGAGAAAAAAATATGCGATGCGTTTACGACGAATTTATGGAACGAGGGTTCATCGAACAAGTAACCGATGAGAAAAAGGTAAGGACATTACTGGCAAGCCAGCAGGTTACCTGTTACATAGGGTTCGATCCCACCGCCATCAGCCTTCACGTGGGTTCGCTCGTCCCCATTATGTCCCTCGTCCACATGCAAAGGTATGGGCATCGGGTTATTGCCCTCGTGGGAGGGGCGACAGCCCTCATCGGGGACCCCAGTGGCAAGACGGAAATGCGCCAAATTCTTTCCCGAGAACAGGTCGATTACAATGCCCGTTGCATTGGGAATCAATTGGCCCGTTACCTAAACTTCTCTCAGGGGCAGGCGTTGCTTCTCAACAACGCCGATTGGCTGTGCACGCTTAACTACATAGAATTTTTGCGCGATATAGGCCGGCATTTCAGTGTAAATAAAATGCTGGCAGCCGAAAGTTATCGCCTCCGCCTGGAAAAGGGGCTGAATTTCATAGAATTCAATTACATGCTCCTTCAAGCTTACGATTTCTGGCATCTCTATCGGCACTACGATTGCGTTTTGCAGATGGGCGGAAACGATCAATGGGGCAACATGCTGGCCGGCTCCGACCTCATCAGGCGGTTAGAAGGTGGGGAGGCCTTCGCCCTCACCTTCCCCCTCATCACGACTTCGGCGGGGCATAAGATGGGGAAAACAGAACGCGGCACCGTGTGGTTGGATGCCTCCTTGACGTCACCCTATGAATATTACCAATACTGGGCCAATACAGAAGACTCCGACGTGGAAAGGTTCCTGAACCTTTTTACCCTCCTG
>DAORXN010000012.1:42500-63569 GCA_035358955.1 Syntrophales bacterium
CTGGCGGGTAGTTTGACTGGGGCGGTCGCCTCCTAAAGAGTAACGGAGGCGCGCGAAGGTTCCCTCAGGCTGATTGGAAACCAGCCGTAGAGTGTAAAGGCATAAGGGAGCTTGACTGTGAGACCTACAAGTCGAGCAGGTGCGAAAGCAGGTCTTAGTGATCCGGTGGTTCCGAATGGAAGGGCCATCGCTCAACGGATAAAAGGTACCCCGGGGATAACAGGCTTATCTCCCCCAAGAGTTCACATCGACGGGGAGGTTTGGCACCTCGATGTCGGCTCATCGCATCCTGGGGCTGGAGAAGGTCCCAAGGGTTTGGCTGTTCGCCAATTAAAGCGGTACGTGAGCTGGGTTCAGAACGTCGTGAGACAGTTCGGTCCCTATCTGATGTGGGCGCAGGATATTTGAGAGGAGCTGACCCTAGTACGAGAGGACCGGGTCGGACGAACCGATGGTGTTCCAGTTGTCGCGCCAGCGGCATCGCTGGGTAGCCAAGTTCGGAAGGGATAACCGCTGAAAGCATCTAAGCGGGAAGCCCCCCTCAAGATGAGATATCCCTCTCAGTGGAGACACTGAGACTGAAGGCCCCTCGTAGACGACGAGGTTGATAGGTCGGGTGTGTAAGCGCAGTAATGCGTTGAGCTTACCGATACTAATCGGCCGTGCGGCTTGACCATAATAAAATATTTTCCCTACGACTTCTTTCGTATTGGCAATATGCAATTGTTAAACCGATCATGAGGATTTTTCGGTGGCTATAGCGGAGAGGAAACACCCGTTCCCATTCCGAACACGGAAGTTAAGCTCTCCAGCGCCGATGGTACTGCATGGGTAACTGTGTGGGAGAGTAGGTCGCTGCCGAAAAATAAATTTAAACCCCTTCCTTGACGGAAGGGGTTTTTTTTGCTTATATTCTCGGCGAAACCAGGCGTTTTAAGTCTAGAGAAAAGGAGTTATCAGATGTCCGGTCATTCAAAGTGGAGCACCATAAAGCGGAAAAAAGGAGCCGCCGACGCCAAGCGGGGGAAAATTTTCACCAAAATTATTCGAGAAATTACCATGGCCGCCCGCTTAGGTGGCGGCGACCCGGAAAAGAATCCGCGTTTAAGGCAGGCCATCTTGGCCGCCAAAGATGAAAATATGCCGAAAGAAAATATCGAACGGGCCATCAAAAAAGGCCTCGGTGCCGACGGTGATGATGGCTCCAACTTCGAAGAGGTCGTCTATGAAGGTTATGGGCCAGGTGGGGTCGCGGTCTTGGTCGAGGTGGTAACAGACAATAAAAACAGGACCGTCGCGGAAATTAGGCACATTTTTTCCAAATATGGCGGTAACTTAGGGGAAAACGGCTGCGTGGCGTGGATGTTTGACAAAAAGGGTAGCATCCTCATCGACAAAAAATTGATCGATGAAGACCGACTCATGGAAATAGCTATCGAAGCCGGTGCCGATGACGTCAAAGAGGAAGAAAACGAGTACGAAGTAATAACCAGCCCCGCGCAACTTGATGAAGTTCGAGCCGCCATCGAAGCAAAGGGAATCAAAGTCCTTTCCTCGCGTATCAGTATGATTCCCAAGACTACCGTCGAATTAACGGGAGAAAAGGCCATTTCCATGCTCAAATTGATGGAAAAAATGGAGGATAACGACGATGTCCAGAACGTTTATGCCAACTTCGATATACCCGATGAAATCATGGAAAAAATGGAATAAATGAGATGATGAGAATCCTGGGTATCGATCCGGGCAGTTTGGTGACAGGCTACGGCATCATAGAAGCAAAGGGGCAAAAGATAACCCATGTGATACACGGCGAGATAAAGTCCAATTCCGACCTGATATCTATCTTCGATGGGCTCTCGGAAATCATCAACCGGACGATGCCTTCGGAAGTGGCCATAGAAGAAATTTTCTACGGTAAAAACGTAAAAAGCTTGATAAAACAAGGGGAAGCGCGGGGCGTTGCCATTCTCGCGGGAGCAAAATTCGGCCTTCCCCTTTACGAATATTCCCCCCTGGCAGTAAAACAGGCCATCGTGGGCTATGGAAGGGCAGAAAAAAGGCAGGTACAAAATATGGTGAAAATCCTATTAAACCTAACCGACACCCCTTCGGCCGACGCAGCGGACGCCCTGGCCGTAGCCATATGCCACGCCCACTCGGCATGGAGTGTAAATAGAACATGATTGCCCGCCTGAGGGGAACAATCGTCCATAAATCTCTACCGCAGTGCATCATCGATACGAATGGGGTCGGATATGAAGTCAAGGTGCCCTTGAGCACTTATTACGAGCTACCGGATTTAGGCGCGTCGGTTACCTTGCTCATCCATACCCACGTAAAGGACGACGCCATCGACCTCTACGGTTTTTGGACGGAACTGGAGCGCGAGATATTTCGCCACCTCATCTCCATTTCCGGTATCGGTCCCAAACAGGCCGTGAATATCCTCTCGGGAATAAACCCCTCTACCTTACTTTCCGCCATCCGGGAGGGAGATGTAAATAAACTCACTTCTATTCCGGGGATAGGAAAAAAAATGGCCGGGCGAATGATCCTGGAATTAAAGGACAAATTGAGGGAATTAAGTCTGCCCTTCACGGATAAAGGACAAACCCCTTCCCTCGAAAGGGAAACAATCAAACGCGATGTCCTTTCTGCCCTGATCAACCTTGGGTACAAGACGAACCTGGCCAAGGCCGCTATCGAACACACCTTTACCTCCCTTACGCTTCCCCATCCCTCCCTCGACCAGGTATTGAAAGAAACACTCCGGTACCTTTCGGGAGGCTCGAACCTTGGGCGATAAAGGCTTTCACCCCCTGCAAACGGCAGACGAAGAGGAAAGGAGTATCGAAAGTACGCTCCGGCCGAGATCACTGGCCGAATACGTGGGGCAGGAAAAGATCAAATCCAACCTTTCCATCTTTATCGAGGCGGCCCGTGGCCGCAACGAAGCCATCGATCACATCCTCCTATACGGCCCCCCGGGGCTGGGAAAGACTACCCTGGCCTACATCGTGGCCCATGAATTAGGGGTAGACATAAAAGTTTCCTCCGGTCCCGTAATAGAGCGTCCGGGAGACTTGGCCGCCATTCTCACCAATCTAAATGAAAAAGACGTGCTGTTTATTGACGAAATCCACCGCCTCTCCCACGTCGTGGAAGAGATACTGTACCCGGCAATGGAAGACTATCACCTCGACATTCTCATCGGTCAGGGACCTTCGGCCCGTTCCATGAAATTGAAAATTCCCCATTTTACCCTCATCGGCGCGACAACGAGGGCCGGCCTGCTCACCTCCCCCCTAAGAGACCGCTTTGGCATGAGCTTTCGCTTCGATTTCTATTCACCATCGGAGCTTACCGTCATCCTCAAACGGTCGGCCCGCATTTTAGGCATCACCTTGGAAGAAAAAGGGGCCAAGGAAATCGCCAAGCGCTCCCGCGGCACCCCCCGCATAGCCAACCGATTGCTTCGACGGATCCGTGACTACGCGCAGGTAAAAGGTACGGGGGTGATTACCCATGAGGCGGCCATGGCCGCCCTGGACCTCCTCGATGTGGATCATTGCGGGCTCGATCAGATGGATCGGACGATCTTGCTGACCATCATCGAAAAATTCAACGGGGGACCAGTGGGTATCGACAACCTTTCGGCCGTCATCGGGGAAGAAAGATCAACCATCGAGGACGTATACGAACCTTATCTCATTCAGGAAGGATACCTTCAGAGAACGGCCCGCGGCCGGATTGCAACCCATCGGGCTTACGAGCACCTGGGGTATCCCTGGCAAGAAGGGAATCAAAGAGAACTCTTTTCACAACGAGATTCATGAAAATCCTACTACACATCTGTTGCGGCCCATGTGCCATCTACCCCCTGAAAGTACTCCGAGAAGAAGGGTGCGAAGTGACAGGACTCTTCTATAACCCCAACATACACCCCTATGCAGAATTCGAAAAGAGAAGGCTCGCCCTCGCCTCCCTGGGAGAAATAGAACATTTACCCCTCATAATCGACGCGGCTTATCCCATCGAAGTCTATTTTGCCCAGGTCATGAGCAACTTGGAGGAAAGATGCCTCACCTGTTACCGGATTCGACTCGATTATACCGCTTCGATGGCCCATCAACTGAAATTCGATGCCTTCACTTCGACCTTACTTTACAGTAAATACCAGAAACACGAAGCCATAAAAGAAATAGGGCGAAGTGCCGCCGCGAAATGGGGCACCGAGTTCGTCTACCGGGACTTCCGCGGGGGTTGGAAAGAAGGGATAGAAAAATCCAAAGCGATGGGGCTTTATCGACAAAAGTACTGTGGCTGCCTATTCAGCGAAAAAGAACGTTTCTGGCCAAAATCGCGAGGTTCTTGAAATTGATCGAAAATGAGGGGCGGGGGATGGGCCCCGGGCAAGGACCAAAATTTAGCCGTCATAAGGCCAGACGAGTGTGTCGAATGCACCACACCAACCCATGGCGAAGCAAAACCACCATGAAAAAAATTAATAATATAAGATAGATAGCACATGACCTCTTACCTTGAGCTCAGGTATGGTATTTGCACATAAAAACAATCATCACCGGGTTAAAAGATGATTTACGAGTACACTTTAAAAGAAAAAATTCACTGTCGCGATATCGGATTGCATACGGGGCGAAAGGTCTCTATGACGGTTCTCCCCGCTGAGGAGGGCACCGGCTGGGTGTTCATGCGCCGCGACCTGCCCGGAAACCCATCGATCAGAGCGACCCTCGCTAATGTCCGGGACACGAGACTCGCGACCACCATCGGTTTGAACGGGGCTACTGTTTCCACCGTAGAGCATCTCTTATCGGCATTTCGCGGTCTGGGAATCGATAATGCCTTCATCGAACTGGATTCCTTCGAAGTCCCCATAATGGACGGGAGCGCCCGCCCGTTTGTCGAGATGATGAAAGCGGCCGGGTTGGAAAGGCAAGCCAAAAGGAAGGCCTTCCTCGTCATCAAAAAACCGGTTGCGGTCATAGGGGAAAACGGCGCTTACGCCCGCCTGGAACCGGCCAACAAGTTTCTCGTCACGTACTCCATAGAATTCCCGCATCCCGCCATTGGGGTCCAGAAATTTCACTTCGAATTTTCCTCGACCGAATACGAAAGGGAAATCGCCTCGGCCCGCACCTTCGGCTTTCTCAAGGATCTGGAATATTTCCAGGCGGTAGGGCTGGCCCTGGGTGGGTCGTTGAAGAACGCCATCGTCTTGGACAACGAAAAAATCCTCAATAAAGAAGGTCTCCGTTTCCCCGACGAATTTGTAAAGCACAAAATCCTGGACGCAATCGGCGACCTTGCCCTCGTGGGCCACCCCATTATCGGCCATTTCATCGCCCACAAATCGGGGCACAATTTAAACAGTTTACTCCTGAAAGAACTCATCAAGAGAAGGGATTGCTGGGCCATCGAAGATTTGATGGAAACGGCCAAAGCCACCCCCATATCCCCTTCACCACAGATCCCCGCATAAAATTCACATTAAAACTTGATTTTACTTAAACGGTTTCATACCATTTACGCTGGTTACGTGTGAAAAAGAGGAGCAATATGTTCAAGTGGTTGAAAGCATTTGTTATCTTCCCTTTTATGATGATCATTTGCCTGCTTGTCTCCATGAAGGTTGCGGCCTCCGAGGAAGCCAAGATTACCGATGTCCTCGTCTCGATGAAGAACGGCGACCTCTTGGTGGTGGCTAAATTGCAGGGCTGTTTCACGCCCAAAATCGAATCGGCCATTTTGGCCGGCATCCCGACCACTTTCACGTTCATTATCGACCTTTACGAAGAAAGGCCCTTCTGGTTCGACCGCCGAATAAAAACCGTATCTGAAGTAAAAACGATAAAGTACGACCTGCTGAAAAAGATATTCTATGTTACCATCGGCCATGCTACCGAGCCCTTAACGTTCCAAGACTTCGAGTCGGCCAAAAGGGCCATGTCGGAGTACAATATCACCATTCCGGCTTCAGATATCTTGAGGAAAACGAATAACTCGGCTTACTATGTAAAGATGAAGGCCCAGATGGACAAAATTAAGTTGCCTTTAAGATTGGAAATGATTTTCGTTTTCGTCTCCCTCTGGGATTTTGAAACGGCCTGGTATCGCTATCCGGTTAAATTTTAGTCATCAAGTGAACCTATGAACACCGCGGATGAAAAAGAAAAGAGAAAGAGAAGGCGGGAGGGGTTACTAATAGTAATCATTACCCTCGTCGTGATCACCCTGACCATCGGGGAAAGCCGCTTTATCCGTCAAGATACCCTAATTTCTGCCTCGGGGAGTAACATCCTCATCTTTGGGCTCATAAATATCAACATCATTCTCATCATCCTCTTGCTCTTTCTAATCATCCGCAATGTCGTCAAGCTCATTTATGAGAGGCGCCACGGTATAATAGGATCCCGCATCCGAGTAAAACTAGTGGTTGCTTTCGTCAGTTTGTCCCTGATTCCGGCCGCCGTTTTGTTTCTCGTCGCCGTGAATATCCTCTCCTACAGCGTAGAAAACTGGTTCAGCCTGAAAGTAGGGGATGCTCTGAACCAAACGATGGAACTCGCCCAGCTCTCGTACCGGCAAACGGAAGACTATGCCAAATTTTACGCCCGGCAGATTTCCCAAGAGATCAGCGAAAACCGTTTATACGAAAGGGAGCGCTTCCCATACCTAACGGTGCTCCTGAAACAAAGGCAAAAGGCGCACAATTTAGGGATGGTAGAGGTTTATTTGGACGGTGGTCGAGGTAGAATCAGCATCCCGACCCCGAATGAGACCAACATTCCCTTGACCTCCCTGAACCCCAAGATGCAGGAAGACTTAGTATCGGGGAAAGAAATATCGACCATCCAGCCTGCTCAAGCGGGAGATATAATAAGGGGATTGGCCCCCATCTACTCCGCCGTAAGCCCAGGAGAAGTGCTCGGAGCGGTGATCGTTAGTTATGCCCTCCCCCACTCCATCGTGGACAAACTATCCGTCATTTCGCGCACGGCAGAAGATTACCGACAGATGAAACTCCTCAAGACCCCGATAAAAATAAGCTTTGTTATTACGTTGCTCCTCGTTACCCTGGTGGTCATCTTTTCCGCTACCTGGTTCGGGTTATTCCTCGCTAAAGGCATAACCAACCCCATCCAGGACTTGGGAGAGGCCATGAGGCGCATTGCCAGTGGCGACATGACCGCGCAGATCTCCATCGAAGCCCAAGATGAAATGGGTATTTTAGTGGATCAGTTTAACGCCATGACCCGGGACCTAAACAAGATAAAGGAGAACCTCGAACAGGCCAATATCGACCTCGAACAGAGGCGCAAATACATGGAGATAGTGCTCAAAAACGTATCGGCCGGGGTCATCGCCGTCACGAAGGACGACGTCATCTCCATCGTAAATAGGGCAGCGGAACGCATGATGAATGTCAAAGCAGAGCAGATTATAAACCGCCATTATCAGGAAGTTCTCTCGCCGGAACACATGGCCCTAGTCAAAGATATGCTGAAAGCCTTAAAGGAAAGCGATACGGGCAGTGTGGAAAGGCAGATCGTTTTGAACATCCAGGGACGTACCGCCACCTTCCTCGTTACCACCACAGAGATCAAGGACGACGAGGGTAACTACATGGGTCTGGTGCTCGTTTTCGAAGATTTAACGGAATTGCAGCGGGCAGAACGGGCAGCTGCGTGGCGGGAGGTAGCCAGAAGAATGGCCCACGAGATCAAAAATCCCCTTACCCCCATTCAGCTGTCGGCCCAGCGATTACAGCGTAAATTCGGCGCCACGCTGGGAACAGAAGGGGAGGTCTTCAACGAATGCACGCAGACCATCATCAATCAAGTAGAGGTCCTCAAAAACCTCGTGAACGCCTTTTCCCGGTACGCGAAATTGCCGACCACCAAGCTCTCCTTAAATGACTTAAACGAGGTTATATCGGATGCCGTCAACTTATTCCAAGAGGCGCATCGGGATATAAAGTTCACCTTAGCGAAAGATGAGTCCCTGCCCCCCATCAATCTCGATCCAGAACAGATAAAAAGGGTCATGATCAACTTGTTGGATAACGCCGTGGCCGCCGTGGCCAACCCGGGGGGGGAGATAGAAGTCCGAACCATATACAGCCGCAACCATCAACGGGCCGTCGTAGAAGTAGCCGACAACGGATGCGGCGTGCCTCCCGAGTACAAGGCCAAGATTTTCGAACCGTACTTTTCCACCAAGGGGGCCGGATCCGGATTGGGACTGGCCATCGTGACGTCGATCATTGAGGATCACCACGGGCAAATAAGCATCTTAGAAAACCACCCGCAAGGAACCATCGTTCGGTTCGTATTACCCATTCCGGAAGGAGAGGAGACGGTAAGAATGTATGCGTAGAACCATACTCATTGTCGACGATGAAGAGAGTATCCTCAAATCCTTAGGCGCCATCCTCACGGACGAGGGTTATGAGGTCCTGACGGCGGAAAGCGGGGAACAGGCATTAAAAATCATCGATGAAGAGTTGCCCAGCCTGGTACTCCTCGACATCTGGTTGCCGGGCATCGATGGCCTCGAGGTGCTGAAAAGAATCAAGTCCGAATACCCTCAAATCATGGTCATCATGATGTCGGGACACGGCACCATCGAAACGGCCGTCAGAGCAACCAAGCTCGGGGCCTTCGACTTCATCGAGAAGCCCCTGTCGTTAGAGAAGGTCATCCTCCTGGTAGACCATGCCCTCGATATGGCGCGCCTGGAAGAAGAGAATCTCCTTCTCAAGCAAAAGGTGATGCCTCCCTATGAACTTACCGGTTCAAGTGAAAGCATAAGAGAATTGAAGGAGATGATCAGCATCATTGCCCCCACCAATGCCTGGGTCTTGATTATGGGAGAAAATGGCACGGGCAAGGAGCTCGTAGCCCGTTCTCTCCATCGACAGAGCCGCCGGGCGCACAAGCCTTTCGTGGAGGTAAACTGCGCCGCCATTCCCGACGACCTCATCGAAAGTGAGCTTTTCGGTCACGAAAAAGGGGCCTTTACCGGCGCAACGCAACAGAGGAGAGGCAAATTCGATCTCGCCCATGAGGGGACCATTTTTCTCGATGAAGTGGCCGATATGAGCCTCAAAGCCCAGGCCAAGATCCTACGCATTCTCCAGGAGAAGAAATTCGAACGCGTGGGCGGAAACCGGACGATAACGGTCGATGTCCGGGTCATCGCGGCAACGAACAAAGACCTGGAAAAAGAAATGGAGGCCGGCCGATTTCGCGCCGACCTCTTCTACCGATTAAACGTGATACCCCTAAGGGTACCTCCCCTAAGAGAGCGCAAAGAAGACATCCCCCTTTTGGTAGAAAGATTTCTCCAAGAATTGGCCGAAAAAGAAGGGGGACCCGTAAAGCGAATGACGGAAGAGGCCTTGGAGATACTCATGCAACACGACTGGCCGGGCAACGTGCGGGAACTCAAAAACCTGATCGAGAGATTAGTCATCCTCGTGCCTTCCGAAATCATCGATGCCGACGATATACCACCTTTCTCCATTAACGGGACGAAGGGAGAGGGCGTCATCAAAGATACGGCGGATTCCCTCAGGGAGGCCAAGATGGAATTCGAAAAAAAATTCATCCTCCAGAAATTAAGAGAAAACGACTGGAACATATCCAAAACGGCCGAGGTGATCGGCTTGGAGAGGAGCAATCTCCATCGAAAAATAAAGAGCTACGGCATCGAGATCAAGGGGGATTAATGGAAACGAAACTTCAAGATCAATACCAGCGCACGATAAACTATCTGCGCATCTCCGTAACCGACCGCTGCAACCTGCATTGTCTTTACTGCTCGCCGAAAGAGGGGAAAGCGCAGTTGGGACACAACGACATCTTGAGGTACGAAGAAATATTACGCGTGGCAAGAATTGCGACGACGCTGGGCATAGAGAAAGTGAGAATAACCGGAGGCGAACCCCTGGTGAGGAAAGGGCTTGCCAACTTCATCTCCATCCTTTCGCGAATCGAGGGGATTCGAGATATAGGCCTCACCACCAACGGCACCCTTCTTTACCAATACGGCGATGAGTTATACCAAAGCGGGCTAAAAAGGGTAAACATAAGTTTAGACTCCCTTAAAGAAGACAAATACCGCTTCATCACGGGGGGAGGAGAATTGTCCGCGGTCTTGAGGGGATTGGAAAAGGCGAGGGAAATAGGGTTTTCGCCCATTAAAATCAACGTGGTTGCCATAGCCGGATTCAACGACGACGAGATTCTCGATTTCGCCCAGTTGGCCGTTCACTTTCCTTACGAGGTCCGGTTCATTGAACTCATGCCCTTTAACTCGTCCCATCACGGCCACTACCTTTCCTGCGACGAAATCAAAAGAGAAATAGAAAATAAATACCCCCTCTTGCCGATGGAGAATGAAAATAACCCCTTCAGCGGACCGGCGCGCTCATATCAGATCAAGCAAGGCAAGGGGCGTATCGGTTTTATCAGCCCCATGACCAGGCATTTCTGTCACGAGTGTAACAGATTGAGGATGACGGCCGACGGACACTTACGCGCCTGCCTGTTTTCAGACGAGGAGATAGATGTAAAGAAAAGTCTGCGTGAAGGCTGTAGCGACGAAACGCTCCGCATTCTCCTTATGGAAGCGGTGAAAAACAAACCCAAAGAAAGGAAAATACCCGTCGGGCCGGCGAAACAGAAGAGTTGCCAGCGGGAAATGAATTCCATCGGGGGGTAGGATATGGAAGCCATGCTGTACGAAAAAGCGGTAGAGAAAGCAGTCCTCTGCCACCTGTGCGCCCACGAGTGTCGTATAAACCCCGGCCATGTGGGCATTTGTGGTGTACGAGAAAACAAAGACGGCACCCTTTACACCCTCGTGGATAACCGCATTGTGGCCGAAAACGTCGATCCCATAGAAAAAAAGCCCCTCTTCCATTTCCTGCCGGGCACCATGTCTTACTCGATCGCCACGGTAGGGTGCAACTTCAGGTGCACTTTCTGTCAGAACGCGGATATATCCCAGATGCCGCGGGATCGGGGAATAATCGCAGGCAAGCCAACATCCCCCGAAGCCATCGTTGAAGCGGCCCTGAAAACGTCTTGTCGTTCCATATCTTATACCTACACGGAACCCACCGTCTTCTTCGAGCTTTGCTATCTCACGGCTCGGGTGGCAAAAGACAAGGGTCTTGCCAATGTTTTCGTTACGAACGGTTACATGACCACCCAAGCCCTCGAGACCATCCATCCCTACCTTTCGGCAGCCAATGTAGACCTTAAATCTTTCCGCGAGGACTTCTATCGTAAGTACTGCGGTGCCAAATTAAAACCCGTCCTTACGGCCATCGAAAAGATGAAATCGCTGGGCATATGGATCGAGATAACCACCCTGATCATTCCCGGTCTCAACGACAGTGAAACGGAACTATACGATATAGCCCGGTTCATACGCGCCCTGGGGGACGACATACCCTGGCACGTAAGCCGTTTTTACCCTCGATACAAACTAACGGATCTTCTACCTACACCACCTGAGACCGTCTACCGCGCCAGGAACATCGGCCAGGAGGTAGGTTTAAAGTACGTTTACTGTGGCAACTTACCCGGCGATGAAGGGGAATATACCTACTGCCCCAACTGCCAAAAACCAATCATAGAGCGGTGGGGATTCCAGGTCACCCGTTACTTCCTAAAAAAAGGACGCTGCCAGTTCTGCGGAGCCACCATTTCTGGGGTTTTTTCATAACTTTATAGAGAGGACAAAATCTCTCGGGCATAATCGAGCTCTTCTTTTGGCACGACAACAGCCACCTCTCCCAATCCATTTACCGTTACCGCATAAATCTGGCCGATAGATTCATACCGCAAAATCACCCGGATCCCCGCCGATTCCAAGCGTCCTTTAATAAGTTGCGCCTGAACCATACCCTGGGCCACTGCTACCGTAACCCAACCCTCCATTGCCATCCCCCGGCGGTCAACCACTATATATAGTGGTTCAAATCTCTTGAGGCCATATATTTAGTATTTTTCTTTACATCCGCGCCTTTTTTTGTTATTAGTTCTCCTATAAACCTAAAATGAGAAACGTGCCATCATGCGTTTAAAGAGGCTGGAAATATCCGGTTTTAAATCATTTCGAGATCGAGTCATCTTCGAATTCATGCCCGGTATTACGGCCATCGTAGGCCCCAATGGTTGTGGCAAGAGTAACGTAGTGGATGCCTTGAGATGGGTCATGGGAGAGCAACATGTCCGTTATATCAGGGGCAAGAAGATAGATGACGTAATCTTTCACGGCTCGGAAGAGGCGTCTCCCGTAAGCTTGGCGGAGGTACACTTAATCCTTGCCCGCGGAGAAGACCAGTCCTTTCCGGAACCTTACGATAATTTTGAGGAAATAACCATCTCGAGAAAACACTTCCGAGACGGGGAGAGCGAATACTTCATAAACAAAATTCCCTGCCGCCTTTTGGACATCCGAGAATTTTTCCTGGGAACGGGCGTCGGTGCCCGTACCTACTCCATTGTGGAGCAAAACAGTATCGGTCAGCTTATAGAAGCCAAGCCCGAAGACAGAAGATTATTCATGGAAGAGGCAGCCGGTATATCAAAATACAAGGCGAGAAAGGAGTCGGCGGCCAAGAAAATCGAGTCTACCAAGCAAAACTTGGCCCGCCTCAACGACATCATCAGAGAGGTCAAGGGCCAACTCAATTCCCTTTCCCGCCAGGCCAAGAGGGCCGAAGAATTCAGAGCACTTAAGAATGCCTTAAAAGAAGGAGAAATTACTATCGCCGTCCATTCTTATCGCGAGCTCAAATCCGAAGGAGAAAAAAGACAGGCCCTCATGGAAGCCTTGAACAGGGAAATCACGGAAACATCTTCCTATCTTACTGCCTCCGAAGCGCAGATATCCCATCTTAAAGAGAAGATTGCGGAAGAAGAGGCCCAATTCCTGCATCTCCAGGAGGAACTGTACCAATTGAAGAACGATATCCGCCTCCAAGAGCAGGAGATTGAACACCTCCAGGCAAAATTGAGGGATACGCGGTCATGGATCGCCCAAAACCACCATTATGTCGAAGAAACCAAGTCCCGCTTGGGCGAAATGGAAAAAAAGGAAAGGGAAATAACCTTCCGTCTCCATACCAGCGAGCATTCCTTAGAAGAGAAAAAATCGGCCCTCAAAGATTTAGAAGGGGCTCTATTGCAAATCCGTGCCGAAGAAGCACAATCTCAGGCGGAAATGGAGCGGGTAAGGGCTCAGTACGTGAATCTGGCCGCGGAAAAGGCCCGCCTGAAAAACGAGGAACATGCCATTGAACGCATGTTGGAAACGATCGGGCGGCAAAAAGAAAAAGACCAGAGAGAATTGGCACGCCAGCATGACCTTTACGGGGAGGTGGGCCAGAAATTAAAAGAAATGGAAGGGGCCCTCGCCCGAGAAGAAGAGGAGTTCACCACCCTCGAGGGGGAGATAGAAGAAGCCAAAAAAGAAGAGGAAGGCCTCCGGGAGAGGTTGAAAACGCTAGACCATGAAATTACCTCCCTCAAGGAAGCCTTGAGCGGGAAATCTACGCGCCTCAAATCCCTCCAAGAGTTCCACGAAGGCTACGCCTGGTGCAAGGGAACCACCCAGGCCATCATGACCTCCACGAAAAATACCCTCCAGGGACTGGTAGCCCTCGTTGCCGATTGTCTTTCCGTACAGGCCGGATATGAAAGGGCGGTGGAATCGGTGTTGGGAGAAAAACTCGAGTACGTCGTCGTAAGGTCCATGGAAGACGGGCTCGAGGCGATAAACTACCTCAAAGAGGCGGCTTTGGGCCGGGGACATTTCGTCCCCCTCGAACTTCGGCCGGAAGGCAACGGTCGATCCGAAAAAAACCTCCCCCGTGAAATGGATCCCCTCCTCAAGCACGTGAGTGCCCCCACCGATTTTGCCCCCCTCGTCAATCTACTCTTAGGGGATACCTTCGTCGTTGCCGACCTCAAGGAAGCGGTAAATTTCTGGTCCCAAAACGGTTTCCGGGGCACATTGGTTACCTTTGAGGGGGATGTGGTTTCGCCCGGCGGTATTCTCTCCGGGGGGAGCCACGGGGATAAAGAGCGAAGCCTGTTCAAAGACAAGAGGGAAATGTCCGAACTCGCGCAAGAAATAGAAAAACTCTCCCATTTCCTGAAAGAAAGGCAAGCCGCCCGGGATGAGGTATCGCTTACGCTTCAAACCTGCCAGGAGAAGGTGCGTAAACTAACTTTACGCCACCATCAGGTAGAACTGCAATTGAATGGCCGGAAAAAAGACCGGGAAAAAATAACCGGGGAACAACAAAGGATCGAACAGTCGATAAAAACCCTAAAATACAACATAAAAATCAAACTCCAAGAAGAAAAAGAGTTGCAAGAAAAGCAACTTTCCGTAAAGCAGGAATCTTCATCCCTTTCGGCCCAAGAAGGGGCTATTTCCCAAAACCTGGAAGCCCTCCAGAGAAAAGCGAATATGCTCAAACTCCATCGCGAAAAATTGGAGGAGGAAATTACCCATGGCCGGATTGACCTTGCCTCCCTGGAAGAAAAAAGACAAGCCATGCTTCGAGAGAAAGCACGTCTGGCCGAGGAAGCCAAATCTCTCACATTAAACGAGGAAAAGCTTTCCAGGGAAATAAAAAAGGCGGAAGGAGAAATAGAAAAGCTCGAAGGCGAACTTTCAAAATTGAAAGAAAACGTCGTCACCCTTTACGCCGCGCTGAAAAACAAAGAAGAAACCCTATCCCAAAAGAAAGGGCAGAAGGAGGAATTGGTAGCAAGCCTCCAACAGTGGGAGGAAAATTTACGCGCCGCCAATAAAAAATGGGGTGAACTCAAGTCTCAACATCGGGACTTAGAAGAGGAAAGGCGAAATATCCACTACCAGCTCGACGCCCTGGAACACACCATAAATGAGAGGTACGGTGTCAGCTTAAGTCGCATGAGCCTCGAATTTCCCCTCACACAACCGGAGGAGATCAAGGCGTGGGAAGAAAAGGTTCAAACCACAAGGGCCGCCCTGGAAAACTTCGGAGAAGTCAACCTGCTTGCCATTGACGAATATTCGGCCCTTAAGGAACGCTACGACTTCCTTATGACCCAGGCCGCCGACTTGAACCAATCCATCCAGTCTCTTCAGAGAACGATCGCCAAGATCAATCGCCTTTCGAAAGAAAGGTTCGCCCAAACCTTTTCGGCCGTAAACGCGAGTTTTCAGAAATTATTTAACCGCATCTTTCCCGGCGGGCGGGGAGAGTTGATCCTGTTAGACGAAAGCAACCTCCTCGAAACGGGTATTGACATAGAGATACAAATGCCCGGCAAAAGAAAACAACACATCAGCCTTTTGTCAGGGGGGGAAAAGGCCATGGTGGCCCTGTCATTCATACTCGCCTTTGTCCTCTACCGACCCACCCCCTTCCTTGTGCTGGATGAAGTGGATGCCGCCCTCGACGATAGCAACATCCATCTCTTTGCCACCCTCATAAAAGACATCTCTTCCTCTTCTCAGGTCATTATGATCACCCACAACAAGATAAGCATGGAAGCCGCCCATTACCTCTACGGCATCACGATGGAAAAAAAGGGTATTTCCAAAGTGATCTCGGTTTCTCTGGATTAATTTTCCCGTTTACATTAAATGGACCTGGCTTAAACGAAATAGGAGGCCAAAAGGTGAATTTTTTGAAAGGCAATCTAATCGGCAAATTTAAAAAAGGCTTATCCAAGACAAGGGAACTCCTCTTTACCGACATAGAAGAACTTGTCTTCGGCCATAAGGAGATAGACGAAAAGACCCTGGAAGAACTGGAGGAAGCCCTGATTCGCGCCGATGTAGGGCCTTCCTTTACGGAGGTCATTTTAAAACGCGTAAAGGAAGCCAAAAAAGCGACGGCCCTAGGAGAGACGATTAAGGAGGAGATGCGAAAAATCCTCTTGCCCTGTGAGTGTCCCCTCTCGGTGCCGGCACACATTTCTCCTTTCGTCATCATGGTGGTGGGGGTAAACGGGACGGGAAAGACGACCACCATCGGTAAATTGGCGTTTGGATTTCAGGAAGAAGGGCTCTCTGTTCTCCTCGTAGCCGCCGACACGTTTCGCGCGGCCGCCATCGAGCAGCTCTCCATCTGGGGTGAAAGGGCTCATGTCCCGGTCATCAAGCAGAAGGCAAACGCCGACCCGGCCGCGGTGGTGTTCGATGGATTGAACTCGGCCCTGGCCAACAAAATCAGGGTCGTCCTGGTGGATACCGCCGGACGTCTGCATACGAAGGTCAACCTCATGGAAGAACTAAAGAAAATCAAAAGGGTGATGTCGCGCGTAATCCCCGGTGCCCCTCATGAAGTCCTGCTCGTGATGGATGCGACGACCGGGCAAAACGGCATAGCCCAGGCCAACATGTTCCACGAGGCCGTGGGGGTTACGGGCATTGCCCTGACCAAGCTGGATGGAACGGCCAAAGGAGGGGTAATAGTGAGGATTGCCAGTGAATTATCCATTCCCATAAGATTCATCGGTGTGGGAGAGGGTATCGACGACCTCAAACCGTTTAGCGCCGGAGATTTCGTGGAAGCCCTGTTCGAAAGACCCGGAGGGCATTAAATGGCCATCATCGAGTGCGTCCCCAATTTTAGCGAGGGGAAAGATCCAGGCAAGGTAGAAAAAATTGCCGCCTCGGCGGCTGCCGTCCCAGGGGTCAAGGTAGTCGATGTTAACGCCGACAGAGACCATCATCGTTCGGTGCTCACGTTTATCGGCACGCCGGATAAAATAGTCGAAGCCGCGATGGCGGCGGCCCAAACGGCCATTGAGCTCATCGATATCAAATTGCATGTAGGCGTCCATCCCCGCGTCGGGGCCGTAGATGTGGTGCCGTTCGTCCCCCTGGCGGGGGCGACCATGAGCGAGGCCGTGAATTGCGCCCGCGAATTCGGCCAAAAGCTGGCCACGAAGTTTGACCTACCCGTTTTTTTGTACGGAGAGGCGGCCCGCAGCGAACTCCACCGGGAACTCTCCCGCCTCCGTCAGGGCGGCCTCGAGGGTTTGAGCAGGCGGTTGGCTCGGGGCGAAATGGTCCCCGACTTTGGTCCCCGCACCTTAAACGAACGAAGCGGGGCAACCGTGGTCGGCGCCCGCCTGCCCCTCATCGCCTACAATGTAAACTTAGACAGTGGCGATGTAGAGCTGGCCCGACGTATTGCGAAATGCGTAAGAGAGAGGGATGGGGGCTTGCCCGGCGTCAAGGCCTTGGGACTTTATCTGCCGAGCCGGGGCATTGCACAAGTATCTATGAATATAACCGATTACCGGCTTTCTCCCCTCCTCGAAGTCTTCCGAAGGGTGGAGGAGGAAGCGGCGAAAGCGGGGGTAAAAATCCTCTCTTCCGAACTCATCGGCCTGGCACCGGCCGAGGCGCTCTCTCCTGAAATCGCGAGACAGATCCACCTTCGGTCATTTTCTCCCCGCATGATTATCGAACATCATCTTCTTTAACGCTCTATTGCTTTATCCGGCAAACCGTGCTACTGAAGGGCCAATTGCCCCCGTAGCTCAGTAGGATAGAGCACCGGATTCCTAATCCGGGTGCCGCGCGTTCGAATCGCGCCGGGGGCACCAATAAAATCAGGGACTTAGCCAGTTAATGTAGGAACTGCCTCTTTCTTAGTTGATGGAAAGGTATCAAGAGATAGCAGGAGGTTTAAATAAATTTCTTGTCCACTATTCTAAATTTCCTTTTCCAGGGCCTTCTCACGGGCCGAAGAAATCTCAGAAACCTGCCGGTCGAATTCGGGATACTTGCGCCGCAAATGATCAAAACTATTCTTGGATAGCTTGTAGACATCACAGTAAGAAAGCGCCCTTACCGAAGCGTTGCGCTTGACGTTCTTGATCAAGGCCATTTCCCCGAAGGCGGAACCTTCTGCCAACACGGCCACCGTCCTTTCATCAACTATCACTTCGACGCTCCCCGTATTGAGAAAATACATGCTATCACCGTGTTCCCCTTGCCGAATGATAAAATCCCCGGGCAGAAAAACCATCGGTTCCAATTCTTCTATGACCTCGCGGATAAACACTTCATCGGCCTCTTTAAAAACGGAGACCTTCTCCAAAATGTCTCGGTTCAAAAACAAGGCGACCTCCGTCCGGATGGTCTTGGGAAGGAGGGAGAGAAATTCCGCATCTGAGATTCCATGGCGCGTCTCCCACAGGTATCGGTAATAATTTTTTATTCGGTTTTGGAGGGAGGGAGGGATACGTTTGATGCGCATGTAATTGCGGACCTCTTCCAACCGGGCATAGAACCTTGCCCGCGCCGCATCGATGTTGACCACGAGGGTTGCCACGTTGCCCACGATGTAGCCGAACATACCTACCCCGATGATCTGGACGACGATGGTGTAAACGATTTGCGTGTTACTGTCTCGGTTAGGGATGTAGTCGCCATAACCAATGGTGGCAATGGTGGTGATGCACCAGTATAAGGCGCGAAGGTACTGATCCCCGAAGGAGCGGTCGGCTTCCCCGGCCCCCATAGCGATCCAGCCCAGGGCCATGAAATGGGCGACCAGTACAAACCATAGGAAAAATATAATGAGGCGAACGAGGGCCGGGGGAACGTTCACGAGTTCTTTAAGCGATTTGAAAATGACCGGCATCTTCATTAGTTTCAAGAGCCTGAGGGACAAAAACACTTGGTAATAAAAAGAGGAGACGGCATCTCCACCCGAGAGAACAACATAAATGGGCGCCCACGGTACGAAAGCCAGCAAATCGACTACGAACCAGCGTGAGAGATAGTGCTTGGCCACGGCCATCCGATCAGCATGGGTGGTCAAACCTTTTCTTACTTCCGTGTTGAAGTTAACAAGGATATCGACAAAAAAGAGGAAGGTTATTAACCAGTAAAGGCCGTCTACTTGAGCCTGGCGAGATACAAGGCGGTACGAGATAACGAGACTCGAGGCAAAAATGGAAATTACCATCAGAAGATCCCAACCGATTTTTATTCTGCTGTGTTCGGGAAATAAGGGAATCTTCATATCTGGCCACCCCTCGGGGGGAGAAGAAAATTGAGGGGGTACCCATCGCCACCGGCGCAAATGGGAGACCCCCTCCGATCAAAGGCGTTAGATCGTCATCGCTAATCCAGGCATTCTAAATTCATCTCCACCGTAAGCCCGTCGTTATTCATGAGGCGGGCCATCAGCCCTTCCGTCTTCGGTACCTCATAGGCATAGAAATACCTGCAGGTCAGCAGTTTCCCCTGGTAGAAACGCTCGTCTTCCGGGGAAAACCCTTCCTTCAGTTTTCTACTCGCCACCATGGCCTGTAAGAGCCACTGCCAGGCGACAGACACGATGCCGAAGAGCTCCAGATAAAGAGTAGCATCGGCGAGGAATCTCTCCGGATTGCCCTGCTGGGCTATGCCGATAAGAAAGTTCGTAACCTGATCGATCTTGCCTACCAACTCCTCCAGGGCCTGGGCATAAGGTAAAAGCTCAGATACCCCTTTGGCCTCTTCAATCGTCTTTTTCACCTCCGACAGGTAGAACTTATAAGCCCGCCCGTTCTTCATGATGACCTTGCGGCCTAAAAGGTCCAGGCCTTGGATACCCGTCGTGCCCTCGTGAATGGGGTGAATACGTACATCCCGGTAGTACTGCTCGAGGGGAAATTCGTCACAGTAGCCGTATCCACCTAAGATCTGCAATCCGGCACTGCACGAAAGGATACCCATCTCGGATGGGTAAGTCTTTGCCACGGGGGTAAGCAACTCCAAGAGGAGGTTATAGTCCTCCCTTTTCTCCCCTTCCGAGACCTTTTCCATATCGTGGTACTTGCTGCACTGCATGAGAAGCGAGAGAGAGCCCTCCACAATGGCCTTCTGGAAGAGGAGAAGACGTCTGATATCCGGATGTTCAATAATAGGCACCTGAGGTGACAGGGGATCTTTGGCGCTGAGCCTTCTCCCCTGGGGTCTTTCCTTCGCATATTCGAGGGAGGCATAATAGGCCGCCGAGGCAATACAGGCCGCCCCTAACCCAACATCAATGCGGGCCCCGTTCATCATCTGGAACATGTAGCCCAGTCCCTTATTCGCCTCGCCCACGAGCCAGCCTCGACAATCGTCGTTCTCCCCGAAGGCGAGCTGGGTGATGGGGGCACCACGATAACCCAACTTGTGGTAGATACCGGCGCAATTCACGTCGTTGGGCTTCAAAGAACCATCGGGTTCGATTCTCTTCTTGGGAATGATAAAGAGGGAAATACCCCGAATGCCCGCCGGGGCACCTTTAATCCGTCCCAGTGTAAGGTGTATGACATTATCCACCCCGTCATGGTCACCGGCGGAGATAAAAATCTTCTGCCCCTTGATCTTGTAATAACCTTGATCCGTCGGCTCGGCCGTAAGGGTAATATCTGCCAGGGAACTGCCGGCCTGAGGTTCTGTTAAGGCCATCGTGCCCTGCCATTCACCCGCCATCATCTTGGGCAGATACTTCTCCTGGGTCTCCTTGTCGCAGAAGGAAACGATGAGACCGGCCGCCCCCGTGGTCAGTCCGGGATACACGGCGGCAGAATAGTTGGCAGCCGAGAAAATCGCGGTGGGAAGCATCGCCCCCACCATTTCCGGTAACTGCTGCCCACCGTATTCATAGTCGAAGGTCGCGCCGATCCATCCACCCGCCCCGGCCTCCCGCATGATGGTCCTGACCTGGGGATGAACCCTTACCTCCCCTTTCTCGTAGCGGGGTTGATTTCTATCCATCTCTGTAAGTACGGGCTTGAAGAGATCGCGGGCCATCTTCATGGCCGTCTCGAGCACCATGTCGAACACTTCTTTACTGTGATCCGCATAACGCGGATACTGAAGGAGGGATTCTACGTCGAATACCTCGTAAAGCAAGAATCGCAAATTCCGATCACTGATAAATTTTTCTGCCATAATGTCACCGCCTTAAGTTTTCGATCACCGTTGCTACCCCCAGTCCGCCGCCACAGCAGGAACTGAAGAAAC
>DAORXN010000013.1:0-31163 GCA_035358955.1 Syntrophales bacterium
AAGAATTTGATTGTACTTCTCGGGCCGAATGCCTCGGGCAAAACTGCCCTGGCGGTGAGGTTGGCCTCTGACTTGGGAGGAGAAATCATTTCGGCGGATTCGCGCCAGGTCTATCGGGGCCTGAATATCGGGGCGGGAAAGGACCTTGAACAGTACGAAGTAAACGGAAAGAGGATCCCTTACCACCTGATAGACATTTTGGATCCCCACGAAGAGTTCAGTGTGTTCGACTTCCAAAAAAATTTTTATGCCGTGTTCGAAGATATAAGAAAAAGAGGGCCAATCCCCATCCTGGTAGGCGGGACGGGATTGTACCTCGAATCGGTACTTTTGGGGTACGAAATGCCTATTATTGCAGATAGGGAGCGGGAGAAGGAATTGTTAGAAAAGGATAGCGAGGAGCTGCGGGCCATCCTTTCATCATTTCGCCCCGTTCTCCATAACACAACAGACTGGATGGATAAAAGGAGGATAATTCGCCGGATATTGATCGAACAGGCCCGGGCTAAAGGAAGGGAGGTGCCTGAAAGGCCGAAAATAAGGGCGGCCGTCTTCGGTCTTCGTTGGGAGAGGGCAAAGTTGCGCGAGCGGATCGCCCAAAGGTTACGCGAGCGCCTCAAGAAGGGCTTGATTGAAGAAGTGGCTTCCCTCCATGCCCAGGGCCTTTCCTGGGAAAGGTTGGAGAGCTTTGGCCTGGAATACCGTTTCGTTTCTACCTTTCTGAAGGGGGAAATGACGAGGGCAGAAATGGAAAAGAGGCTGACCATTGCCATCGGGCAGTTTGCCAAGCGCCAGGAGACGTGGTTCCGAAGAATGGAGCGTCGGGGGGTGGCCATCGAATGGATAGACGAGGCGAATTACGATGAATTGAAGGAAAGGGTCCTGGCTGTTCTTTTCCATGATTGAGGATTACTTCCAAAAGACGGTTTCCTATGAAAGGCCTTTTTTCGCTTCCTCTAAAGAAAATCCAAACCTGATCGTGGTCATTCCCGCTTATGCCGAGAAGGCCCATCTCTTCAAAACCTTAAGCAGTCTGGCCGAAAATCCGGCCAAAGATTTAGAGCACACCCTGGTTCTCTGTGTGATCAATAACGAATCGAGTGCCGATTCGCAAACGAGAGAAAATAACGCCCAAACGATGAGATATCTTCATGCCCTCATCAGGCAGGAAAACGTTTCGACCCTCTCAGCAGCAGACGACTTGAAAGAGGCACTCCTTCACCTCTCCCGTTCCCCTCTCAGGATAGGATACATCGATGCCTCTTCTGCCGGCCACGAAATTCCCGATAGAGACAAGGGCGCAGGTACGGCTAGAAAAATAGGAATGGATATGGCTTTACGCCTTTTATGGCCTTCCTGTGGGAAGAAAGGCATAATTGCCAGCCTCGATGCCGATACCCAGGTCTTGCCCAATTACCTCGCATCCTTGAGAGATGCCCATTCCGGGGCAGACGAGGAAGCCTTTGTGATCGATTACGCGCACGTTTTGCCTTCCGACCCTTTTCTCGCCGAGGCTATCTGTAACTACGAGATTTTTCTCCGTTACTATGTGTTGGGTCTTGCCCTGGCCGGGTCACCTTACGCCTATCATGTTATGGGGTCGGCCATGGCGGTGACGGCGGGGGTGTATCTCGCCGTACGTGGCATGAATCGCCGGGCGGCGGGCGAAGACTTCTATTTCTTGAACAAAATCGCCAAGGTATGTTCCGTTAAGAGAATTCGGTCCACGCAGGTGTTTCCCGCCGCCCGAGTATCTAACCGAGTGCCCTTCGGGACAGGGGCGAGTATGAGAAAGAGCGTGGGGAAGGGGGAGACGACCTGGCGGGTCTATCATCCAGAGGTATTTATCATCCTATCACGGTGGTTAAATGGCGTGAAAAGAATTATCTTTCACGGCGGCGGAACTACAGAAGAGATCGTGACTGAGGCGGAGGCAATCCATCCGGTCCTCTTCAATTTTTTGACAGAAAGGAAATTTCCCCGGGCTTGGGAGAGGATTTGCTTTCATGCCCAAGATCCAAGACTCAAAATCCGTCGTTTTCACGAGTGGTTTGATGCCTTTCAGACCCTCAAATTTATTCGGGAGATGCACCGGGCAGTATATCCCATGGTTCGTATTGAAGAAGCCTGGCCGATGGTCGCACATGAAATTGCCTTTCGTTTCGATTTGCCAGGAGAGGTTATCCCAGAGGGGAGGGATGCCTTTAAGCTCTTGAACTTTTTGCGAAGATGGTGAATCTTTTCTTTGGTTGGGGGTAAGAAATGAAGACAAAGATGGTTTGGATCCTCATTTTTTTGGTGGTCCTTTTCGGTTGCTCCCGGGAGGAAGACAAAAAGGGTCTGGAGAAGGCCCAGATATTGCCGCCCATCCTGGACTTGAAGAAACAGGCGCCTCCCGGTGTCTTTCTCCATGTGAACGGTAAGAATTTCAAAAAAGCGGATTTCAATAAGAAGTTCGAGGAAATCTGGGACCGGTATAAAGGAGAGGTTCCAAAGGCGTCTCAAGATGAATATAAAAAGAGTCTCAAAGCCGAGTTGATCGAAAGGTTGATCATAAAAACACTGTGCGAGGAGGAGGCAGAAAGGAGGGGTATCAAGGTCACGGAAGAAGAGGTAGAAAAAGAGTGGGCGCGGATGAAAAAACAATTTCCCGATGAACAAAAATGGAAAGACTTCGTAAAGAGGTCCGGCCTCGAGAGGGAAAACATCGCCACCGCCCTTCTTATTAGTAAATTAATAGAAGAGGAATTGGGCCCCCATAAGGAGCCCACGGCCAAGGAGATTCGCACTTACTATGATAGCCACCTTGATAGTTTCACAAAACCAGAGCGGGCGCATATCCGTCATATCCTCATCGCCGTGAAGGAGAACGAAGACGAATTGAGTCGCAGGGCAAAGAGGGAAAAAATAGAAGCCATTCGCAAGGAAATTATGCAGGGAAAGGACTTTTCCCAGGCCGCCAGGGAGTATTCCGACTGTCCGAGTAAGGTAAGGGGTGGAGACTTGGGAGAGATACTTCGAAGAAAGGAAGAAGATGCGTTTAGTCAAGCAGTTTTTCGTCAAAAAGTGGGAGAAATCGGCCCCGTCATAGAAAGCAGCCGAGGTTTTCACCTCATTCAGGTCCTGGAGAAAAAGCCCAAGGAGCGGCTTCCTTTTTCTCGGGTTAAGAAACACATTGAGGAGATGCTTCGCATGGGAAAGAAAAACGAGGCCTTTGCCCTTCTCATGGCCCGTCTGAAGAAAAATGCCGTGATCATCAAATTTGAAAACCCGTAGTTTGTTTCGCCCGGAGGGCGAGCATTTGACAGAAACGAACGGGGGATTTAAACTTTTCATGAGATGCCAAAAGAGGTGCCCATTGGAAGGGAGTATAAAGAACAAGGTACGAGTAGAGAAAGACCTGCTGGGGGAAAGGGAAATAGATGCAGATGCCTACTGGGGGATCCATACATTAAGGGCCTTGGAGAATTTCCCCGTCTCTGGTTTCAAGGTTCATCCCGAGCTTATCTCCGCTATGGCGCTGGTAAAGAAGGCGGCCGCCCTGGCCAATATGGAGATAGGATTACTTGATAAGGCGGTGGGGGAAGCAGTCGTAAGGGCGGCAGATGAGCTCGCTCATGGGAGATTTTTCGAGCAAATCGTGGTGGACGCCTTCCAGGGGGGAGCAGGAACCTCCCTCAATATGAACGTAAACGAGGTCATTGCCAACCGGGCCATAGAGTTAATGGGGGGTGAGAAGGGGGACTACTCACTGGTTGATCCGCTGGGCCACGTGAATTTAGGCCAGTCGACAAACGATGTATATCCCACGGCCCTGAGGATTGCGTCCATAAAACTCGTGCGGGAAGTGGCTTCCTCCATAGCTTATCTCCAAGGTGAACTTCAGGCCAAAGAAAAGGCCTTTGCGTCAATTCTTAAAGTGGGTCGCACCGAATTGCAAGACGCCATCCCGGTGACATTAGGGCAGGAGTTCGGCGCCTGGGCAGAGGCTATTGCCCGTGACTGGTGGCGTCTGTATAAGGCCGAGGAGCGTCTTCGCCAGGTAAACATAGGGGGGACGATGGTAGGAACGGGCCTTAATGCCAGTCGCAGGTACATAGGCCGGGTAATCGAGATTTTGCGGGATCTCACGGGCTTTGGTCTCACCCGTGCGGAAAACACGTTCGAGGCGACGCAAAATACGGATATTTTTGCGGAGGTATCCGGTTTTCTAAAAGCGGCGGCCGTGAACCTGTCAAAGTTGGCCTCCGATTTGCGACTCCTCTCCTCCGGACCCCAAGCAGGTCTCGGGGAAATAAGGCTTCCTCGCGTTCAGGCGGGTTCTTCCATTATGCCGGGCAAGGTTAATCCCGTGATGACGGAAATGATGACCCAAGTCGCCTATCAGGTCATGGCCAACGACCTCGCTATAACCATGGCCTGCGCTGCCGGGCAATTGGAGCTCAACCCATTCTATCCGCTCATTGCCCATAATTTTCTTTATTCTCTCACCCTCATGGCAAACGGCGTCAGGGTTTTTGCCGATCGGTGCGTGAAGGGGGTAGAGGCCGACGTATCGCGCTGCGAGGAGCTTTTTATGAAAAGCAATACCGCTATTGCCGCCCTCGTGCCCTACTTAGGCTATGGCAGGGCCCAGGAAATGCTCGTTAAGGCTTCCCTAAGAGGGGTACCGGTCACAACCGTTTTGCTGGAGGAAGGCTTGTTTACGGCCGATGAGCTCGAAGCCATCATGAAGCCAGAGGAGTTGACCACGCCCGGTGTCGCCGGGGCAAGGTACATGAAAGATAAAAGGAAAAAGAGATGAGCCTCAGTACCACGCCCAAGGGAGAGCGTCTCCACATTGCCATTTACGGGCGCAGGAATGTGGGTAAATCAAGCTTGATCAATGCCCTCACCGGGCAAGACATAGCCATCGTCTCTGAGGTGCCCGGTACAACTACAGATCCCGTGGCCAAGGCCATGGAAATACTGCCCATCGGTCCGGTCATGCTCATCGATACGGCCGGTCTCGATGATACGGGGGACTTAGGGGAATTGAGGGTCAAGAAGAGCCTCGCCGTTTTTGATAAAACCGATCTGGCCATTTTGGTCATGGACCCGCAAGTCGGGATGGGGAGTTACGAAGAAGAGGTGATAAGGCGGGGAAGCGAGCAAGGCATCCCGGTTATCAACGTAGTCAACAAATTAGATATTTATCCGGACGTAATAGACGGGGACTGGATAAAGAATCTTCCCGAGCCCCGGATAGCAGTAAGTGCCCGTACGGGAGAAGGGATCGGGAAATTGAAAGAGCTTATCGTCAGAAACGCACCTAAAGACTGGTCGCTCCCCACGGTAGTGGGAGATCTCATTGCCCCGGGGGATGTGGCCATACTCGTGATTCCCATCGATAAAGCGGCCCCCAAGGGAAGGCTCATTTTACCCCAGCAGCAGGTCATAAGGGATGTTTTAGAAAACGATGGGGTCGCCGTCATGGTGAAGGATAGAGAGTTGAGACATGTAATCAAGCGGATGGAAGTAAAGCCAAGAATCGTCATCACCGATGCTTCGGCCTACTTGAAGGCTGTAGCAGATACGCCGCCCGATGTTTTGTTTACATCCTTTTCCGTTCTTTTTGCCCGCTATAAGGGTGATCTCAATACCCTGGTGGAAGGGGTGGTGGCAACGAGAAACCTAAGACCGGGGGATCGCATCCTCATTGCCGAAGCGTGTACCCATCATCCCGTGGAAGACGATATTGGTAGGGTGAAGATACCGCGCTGGTTGAGGCAGATGGTGGGGCAAGATCTGCATTTCGATGTCGTGGCCGGAGGAGGGAGGCTTCCCGACCGGCTGGGGGATTACCGACTGATCGTACATTGTGGGGCATGCATGTTGAACCGGCGTGAAATGCTCTCGCGCATCCTCCAGGCCAAGGCAGCTGGCGTCCCCATCGTTAACTACGGCGTACTCCTTGCCCATATTCACGGAGTGCTGAAAAGGGCTTTATCGCCGTTTCCTTCGGCCCTCGAGATCCTCCGAGAAGTCTATGAGGAAGAGGACGACGATTTCATTCCCCTGCACGAGACGGGGAAATTTATGGATTGATTTTTCTTGCTATCTCGTCCACTACCCGGTGGACGTCCCTTAAGCATCAGCGACCTTCGGGATGCTTATGGGTACAATCACAATGTCCCCTTTTTTTCTCGGCGGCAATTTTTTCCTCGATGGTTGAGTACCCGTGATTCAGATAATCCTCTTCGATGTCCCTTTTCGTAAAGCTAAAACAGTAACAGATGAGGTCGTCGTCCGACCCATTTTCTTTCGGTTTAATTTGGACCATTCTTTCCATTTCTTAAGTTCCCTTCCCTGGGATCGCCCTCCCTAATATATGAACGGTCAACGCCCTGTCAAAGTAAACCCCCCAAAAATTCTGCCATAGCCAAAGAAAGGGCGCCCGGTGCCTACCTCCCATTCCAAGCGGGGAGAAAAAAGGAATTCGTTGGATCTCACCTTGAAATCCGATCTCAAACGAGGTAGTTAAGGACGAAGCTAAATAGAATAGGAGAGAAAAAATGCCCCCGAGGAACTTGATCCGTGTGCGTGATTTGCCCCGTAAGCCAGTTTCGCATAGAAATGGGTACCGATTTTCCTTCATCTTTCTTGCTTCGATGATAACCCTTGTGTTTTCCCTCCCCGTCAGCCTTCATTCATCACCCAATCGGGGCGAGATAATTCTGGCGACGACTACAAGTACCCAGGATTCCGGACTTTTGGATGTCCTGATCCCTCTCTTTGAGAGAAAAACGGGTTACTTCGTCAAGACGATCGCCGTCGGTTCCGGCCAGGCGTTGGCCTTGGGAAGGAGAGGGGAGGCGGATGTGCTATTGGTGCATGCCCCGGAAGACGAAAGGGCGTTCGTTGCCGCCGGATTCGGCATCCATCGGAGACCGGTTATGTACAATGACTTTATCATCGTCGGTCCACCCTCGGACCCGGCCGGGATCCACGGGGTAAGGTCGGCCGTGGATGCTTTTAGAAAGATCGCTTGTGCTCGCGCCCCTTTCTTATCCCGGGGAGATAATTCGGGCACTCATGTGAAAGAAAGAGCCGTTTGGTCTTTGGCCGGCATAAAGGTAGAAGGCGAGCAGTGGTATCAGGAGACGGGTCTCGGTATGGGTGAGACGTTGACCGTTGCCTCGGAAAAAAAGGCGTATACCTTAACCGACCGGGGCAGCTACCTCGCCCTCAAGAGGCGCCTTAATCTGATAATTCTTTTCGAAGGGGATAGGGCGTTAAAAAACGTCTATCACGTAATCGAGGTCAATCCCGAAAGATGGCCCCACGTAAAGGCCAAGGGTGCCCGGGCCTTTGCCGAATTCATCGTTTCGCAGGAAGCCCAGCATATCATAAAAAACTTTGGTGTAGAAAGGTTTGGTACGCCCCTCTTTTTCCCCCTCGCCAAATAATTGGAAGTGGGGACTTTCCTCGGACGCGTTTCCTCATCCTGGAAGATCATTTGAGGTAGGTATGAAGCCCCGGTAGGTAGTTCACCCCCAGGTAGGTAAAGATTACGGCGGCAAAGCCGGCAATTGCGAGGTAGGCGGACCTTTTCCCCCTCCAGTTGCGGACGAAACGGCCGTGGAGAAAAAGGGCGTATATGAGCCAAGTAATCAGGGACCAGGTCTCTTTGGGGTCCCAACTCCAGTAGGAACCCCACGCGTAATGGGCCCACACGGAACCGGTGAAAATACCCAAGGTGAGGAAAACGAACCCCAGGGTGACCGTTTGGTACAAAAGCTCATCGATTATCTCCCTTCCAGGTAAAAGCCGCGAAAAGAAGGTACCCTTTTCAGAGAAAAAGTACATCACCCCCAGCCCGAAGGCACAGGAGAATGCCGCATAGGCCAAAAAACAGGTGAAGACGTGACTCGTCAGCCAGTTGCTCTGGAGGGCGGGGATTAAAGGTTGGATTTTGCTATCCACGGACGGGGAAAAGGACGCATAGGCGAGGAGGAGAAAGGCAAGGGGGAGAGAAAAAACGCCGAGGGTCCGATTTTTAATTCTCATTTCCACCAGAAGGTAAATGCCGCAGACGGTCCAGGAAAAGAAGATGAGAGATTCGTAAAAATTGGCGATGGGTACGTGGCCATAATCGAGGAGGTAAGAAAGATACCACCGAAGGATGAGGGCTCCTGTGTGGGCGAAAAAGCCGATCCAGGCTGACCAGCTTGCAAGCAGACCCCATCTTCGGCTGGCAAATATGAAATGAATAAGGTAACAGATAAAAGCCCAGAAATAAACGAATGTTACGATGCTCAAAATCTTTGCGTCCGTCATTCTTTGAGTTCCCCGATTAAGTAAGATAAATCCCGATTGAGGGCTGAGGCATCCTTCGCCGCCGTGCCCTTTATGTAGATTTCGGTACCGGTATCTTTTCTCTCCCATCTAATCGTAAGGGACCGGGGAGAGATGAAATAGGTCACGATCAATCCAAAGATAACGATAATGGCTCCCACCCCTACCAGGGGTGCCCCGGGATCGCGTTTGACCTGGAGTCCCGAGTAGAGGGCGCTCTTCAAACCTGTCAGAACGAAGGTGTAGGGTGGGTAAAGGTGGGGGTTTATCATCGGGACCTCTTTCAAAATCCCGGGGTTGGAGGTAACGATTTCTTCGATCTGCTTGAACACCCAAAACACGAATTCTCCCCCGTCGGAGTGGATTGCCAGCTTCACCGCCGGTCCCATCCGCATGAAGTCGCTTTCTACCCTCAAGACCGAGACCTTGACCTTTTCATCTCGGGGCAAAGGAAACGCTTTTCCTTCCGTAACGGTGATTTCTCCTATTTTTTCCCTTCCGTGAATGATGAGTAACCTGGCCTCTGGCGTGGGCATCTCACCGTAACTGGCCTGATAGATGTAGAATCCGTCCACCACTATCGGGTGATTTACCGTAAGAGGGGCTTCGATGGCGGTCTTTCCGTCTTTCAGGATTTTTAAATCCGATCTGTACTGCTTGGGCATGCCGTTTTCGTACCATTCCACCGTGAATTTCTCTAAATGGATCTGGAAGGGCAAGGGGCGGGAGATGGGGTTATTTCTTCCCGTCTCGATGTGATCTACCGTTTCGCCTTCCCTGATATTCACGTAACCTTCGAGGCTAAGGAGGGAGCTCATCAGGGTGCCCACGAGGAGGACGAAAACGCCGGCATGGACGATATAGGCACCTAAGTATGAGAGAAGCCCTTTTTGCCCTCTCAGTTCATTCTCACCGGGGGATGTGAAAATGGTATAGCGGCGCCTTTTGAGCAGGAAGTGAATTTTTTTTCTTATCTCGTCCGGATCGAGACGCAAGGTGAGGGTCTCTTTACGCTTAAATCTGGCGCCTTCTACTTCTCCCCGGAACCTCTTTAAGGCCTGAGGGAAGCGGGAAATGGAGCAGAAGACGAGGTTTAGCGTAAGCAGGATCATAACGAGGTAGAACAAAACGGAATGAAAGACGTCGTATAACTTCAAGGCGGAAAGGAGGCGGCAGAGGCCAAAGACCTCCTGGGGTTCTTCCTGGGGGAGAACGGTACCGATGATTCCCATGGCGGCTAGAATTAGGAGTAACGAAATGGTCAGTTTGACCGAGGAAAGTACAGAGAGGAGCCCTGATCTAAATGACTTCACCGCGCTTTCCCATCCCCTAAAATAAAGCCGCCCAGAAGATGAGGAAGGCGAGAATTATCCCCAAAATAAGGCTCCCCAGGCCGAAAATTGAGGCAAAGAGTTGCGCCCCTATACCAGGGGCCTCCTTTTTCATCTCTTCCAGACGGCCCGCCTCAACCATCCTTTCATATTCGAGCGGCCTTTCTTCTTTCATGGCCTCGACGGGGTAGCGGCCGGTAAAGATGTTTTTCTCCAGGGGAAATTTCGTGGGAACCAGATGATTGTTGAAGAAGTGGACCGTAAAAATGAAGATGGCCGCCAAGAAAGCCTCTTCCGAATGAACCACCATGGCCACGTTTATCATCCAGCCGGGGAGAAGGTAGGAAAAAATCCCGGGGAACCAGAGGATAAAGCCGGAAAGTCCGATCACCGTCATGCCCCAAAAGACGGCCATGAAATCGAACTTCTCCCAGTATGTCCACCGATCGAATTTGGGCATCTCCCCGCCGCGGAAGAACCACCGGAACATGCCGGCCATATCTTTGAAATCTTTTAAGTTGGGGAAGAGCGAATCGGGTCCGAAGAGCCTCTTTAGCCACCCACTTTTTTCGCCTTTCGGGAAGAGGAATTTTAAGCTGAGCCAGCACGTATAGAGGAAGAGGGCGCATAGAAGCAGGGCAGCCCCCCGATGGAAGGTACCGGCCACTTTGGGTCCTCCCCAAAAGTTGAGCAGAGGTTTGGCCCAGGGGGCGTCGGCGTATTTGATGGGAAAACCGGTTAGAACGAGGACGAAAAAGGAGATGACCAGCAGGACATGCATCACCCGGTCCCTTACGGTAAAGCGCTCGATCTGCTTTTCTCCCATAGGACTTACCTGGGGAATTTTCTTTCCTCTCCGGTATTTTTCCAGGTAAGCCCGCCACCACCAGAGAACACAGTGGGTCCAGAAGAACAGGAAAACACCCGCCAAAAGGAGGACCATAAAAACGTTGGCCCAGTAAATGGTGGCGTTTCTCTTCCGATCCTGGGGATTGGGGTGGGCATCGAACTTCACCATCCGCTTGTGCATGATGGGATGGCATGCCTTACAAGCCTGGTAGAGATGATCGGGGTAAAGGGCTGCATCCTTGTTCGATTTGGGCAGGATGTTGTGACCCGTGTGACAGTCGGCACAGCCTGCCACCCTTTGTGGATATCCCGCCATCAGCACCTTTCCATGGTAGGTTTCATAGTAGCTTTTTACCGTCTGGGTGGAGAACTTGTTGCGCCGGGCCATTTTTACGTTGCCGTGGCAGGAGATGCATTTCTTCGTATATACCTCTCGCGCAAGGGCCGCCGACTTTTCCGCCGATAAATCGAAAAGAGGTATGTTGTGAAGCCCATGACAATCGGCACAACTCGGGGCATCGGGATTTCCCGCCTCGAGGGCGCGTCCATGCCCCGGCAGGACATAGTATGCTCGTGGATGGCATTGGCAGCAGGAATTCATGAGGGAAATGGCAGCATTCCCCCGTGGTTTTGCTAAAGAGTGGATGGGTTGATGACAATCCTGACAGGCCATGTTCAATTTGAGGTTATGGAAGTCCCGCCGGTATTTCTGGGCGACGCTCTGGTGACATCTGGCGCAATTAACCGTATTTGCCTGATCCTGGCCACGGAGGTGCAATTCTAGACGACTTACACCCTCATGGCAGCTTCGGCAGCCTAATGAACCATGAATCGATCTGTAAAACGCCGGAAAGTCAATGTTATCGCTATGGCACTGCTTACAATTCGCTTCAATCCCAAGGGCACCGATCGGCGAGATCATGCCCAAGAGAAAAATGAACACGGAGATGAAAAAGGAAACATGCATTATCTATCTCGCCCTGCGAAATTTTTCCCAGGCTACCATGCCACCCGCCAGTCTTTTCATGTCCCGGAAGCCCTTCCTGGACAGGTAAGAAGCGGCCAGAAGGCTTTTTGTTCCATCTGCATCTATAATGACTAACGACCTGTTCAAGGGTATATCTGGATACTTCCGGTGGAGCAGGGATAGGGGTATGTTCATGGCTCCCTCTATATGCCCTGCCCGGAAGGCATCTTCCATCCGGATATCGAGGAGGAGGGGAAGCGTTGCGATTTTCAGCCACCCGTCCAAGTCTTTTGCCTTGATCGAAGGGACGAAAATCCGGGGGATTCTCTCGGCCGATTCGGTTTCGAAGCCTGCCATCTTCCAGGCCGGAAGCCCTCCCTGCAAGATGTAGAGCTGGCGATAGCCCTGTTTTGCCAATTCGTCCACGAGGGGGCAAAAGGTTTCCCATTCCCGGGTGCTATCGTAAAGCACGATTTTTGCCTCTTTTTTCGGAGGAACGAGGGTCTTTACCTTTTCCCGCTCGTCGCAGGAAAGGCATAAAGACTTAGGGATTTTCGCGTCCAGACATTCGAGGTAGCTGCTTGTGTTGATGAGGGTAAAGGCTTCGCCGTATTCCATCCACCAGTAAAGTGTCTTGGGGGTGATGTAGTAGACACCCGCGTGGGCCGCCTCCCCGAATGGGGTAAAACAGAAAAGGATCATGCCGATGAAAGAAAAAATCGCTCTCTGATACCCGCTCACGTTTTCTCCCTTCACGGTGGGGTTGGGATGTGTTTTAGGCCCCAGATTTTGAACTGGGGCAGGCTATTGGGCTCTTTCATAGACGGGAAGTCGGAGGCCAGAAATGCTCTGAGATTTACCATCTCCATCCGGGTGAAGAAGGGAGAGTTCTGGTCATGGCAAGACCGACATTCCCTGAGGGCCGCCTTCTTTTCCGCCACGCCGTGGGCTATGGGATAGTAAACCTTATCCACCGCTGATGACAACACCTTTAGTTTGCTTTCGGCAAGGCCCCATATCTTATCCGCGACAAAGACGGGATTTTCGAAGCCCATCTTTTTTAGCCGTGTGAGTACCGTCCAGATTTCTTCGTCTTGGACCACAAAAGGCCGGTCCTTCTTTAGGCTCAACCCTCTTCGGGCTTCGGCGACGAATCGCAAGGGGATGGGTGAAAATTCGCCATTGGTCTCGTTTCCAAACCAGATGAACCACTTGGGTACGGCCGGTTCGTAACGGGTGGTGCGCATCATCCAGGGACTCCAGGGTGAAGCTGCAGAAATAAAATAGTCTCCCTCCGCCTTTATCCTTTCCAATCGGTCCATCACGTATGCTGCCTCATACCCACGACTCATGTCAAGGAGGAGCAGTGCCCGCCCAGGGCGAAGGGGGGCGTGACAAGCCAGGCAATCGAGGAGATAAGTGTGAAAACGGTAACCGTTAAAGATGCGACTGTGAGTGGCGTATGGATTGGGGGCCACTTTCGGCGGTCTCGATTTTCCTTCTACATGGCACGAGACGCACGTCTTCATTTCCTTTCCGTCGAGGTCATCTCGCAGCCGGTTGATGAGTGAATGACCCTTGGCTATCTGATGGGTAAGCCTCTCCGTTTTCGAGGCTCCGATGAGGCCGTGGCAGTCCGTACAAGTAAAACCTTGGCTCAGGTGTACGTCCCTGCCGGGGGACATAATCGTACCTGTATTTTTCCTTTCCCCCAAGTCATGGCATTGAAGGCAGTGGCGGGCCGAGACACGCTTGCTTATCGTTGCCCCTTGGAGGCGCCCTTCGGGGGTGAACAGATTTTTATCCGACCAGTGGTAATGGACGATGGGCCTTTTCTCTAAATTCCAGACGCCCCGGTAAAATCGAGGGTCCGAGGGGTCAAGACCCCGATGGGTGAAGGTAAAGATGGCTCCTTCCACGGTACCCAATTTTGCGCCGGCCGTTGCCGCCCAGCGATAGTTCCTTTTGCTTAACTGGATGTTTCTTTCTCGGAGATCGTAGCTCGGCAGGTGGCACATAAGGCAATCGGCCTCTACCACGCCGCTTACCTTAAAGCGGCTCTTTCCATCGGGGGTGTCGAGAGAGCTATAGTCACCGTCGAGGGGCGCCCATTTCTCCTCTTCGCCTAATGATAGATTCTTCGAAAAATCGGCTCGGCCGCTTCGGTTACGACCGTATTCCATGGGTCCTCCCCCGGGGTGGCAAAATCCACAGGCCGAAGACAAGAGCTTGCCATCGGCTGTATATTTCCCTCCCCGTCCTATCCAATCGTACGTGGAAAGGTCCATGGAGCGCCGGTTTTTGTTCAATTTCGGTGATATACGCCCCGCGGCCGCACCGGGGAGCCAGCGACCGAACATGCCGGGGGAAAGGATCCAGGGTCGCCGGCGATCGAATCGATCACTTATGGATTCAAACCCCTGGGTAAAGTGGTAACCGGAAGTTATGAGACGGTAATCATGGCACCCGCCGCAGGTCTGACGGGGAGAGTAAGGGTCGACACTGTTTTGGTTAGGGGTGATCCGATCCCCCACTTCGTTTTTCAGCCATACATCCATGTGCCCCTGCGCAAAAAGGGGAAAAGGCGAAAAGAAAGAAAACACCACAAAGGGGATCAGGACGAAAACTATTTTCATGGTCCAAAGGTTTTACGCCATAAAAGAAAAAGCCCCTCCCTCATGTATGAAGGAGGGGCCGGCTTTTCCCTTACTCTACCGGGGCGTTGGGATCGAGGGCCCACTCCTCAAAGGAGCCGTCGTAAACCTTTACGTTGGTATAACCGAGTAGTTCCGTCAGTACGTAAGCCCAGCTGGTTGCGAATTTGCCCGTGTCACAGTAGACGATAATTTCCTTGGCCTTGTCGGTGCCGACAATGGGTGTTACTATCTTTTCCAGTTCCTCTTTCGGTTTATAAGTCAGGTCATCTTTGAAGATGGCTTTGTAGTAAACATTTTTTGCATTCTTGATGCGGGGAACGCGAACATCCAGGATCAAGGCGGTGTTTAATTTGTTCATCACGTCCTGCTTCTTTATGAAGAGGTTGGGATTCATCTGACCTTTGTAAGGGGGGCCTGCCTTTTCTTCAACGGCGGTGGAAATGGGACGCTTCTCTTTTACCCACTTGGTGTAACCACCTTCCAAGACGGCTACCTCTTGGATGCCCGAATAAAGCAACGTCCAGGCCACACGAAAGGCATCCATCTTTTCGAAATCTGTATCCCAGCTCGATACGACGACGACCTTGGAATCCTTGTTGATACCGGCCAGACCGATCAGATCGGGCAGATCGTACGGGGCCGGCAGTTCGTTATGCAGGACTTTCCTATTTACCGCCCAGGCTCCATAGGCCACATTCGAGGCATTGGGGATGTGCCCCGCCGCAAACGCATCTCCCTTCCTTACGTCCAGAATCACCAGGTTGGGCGAAAACATGTTATTTTCCAACCATTCGGTGGTCACGATGGGGTCAATGCCTCGGGCGCTGACCGCAAGGGGGATGACCATCATAAACGCAAGCAGAAATACCGAAAAAAACACCAATTTCTTCATATCCTTCCTCCTCTTTTTTATTATTTCTTGCCCCCACTGCAGCGAGGGACACAAGCCATCAGCGGCTAATGTCTTTGAGCTTCATTATCAGATTTTTGTTCTCTTGGGAACCATCTTTAATCAATTTTTCTGTGGAAAGAAAATCTCTTCTCTCCACGTGGCATACATCGCACGATTGGGTGCGATCTGTCCTTTTCCTTATGTTATGCACCGGAGAGTCCCAGTAATTGGGCTGCCGGTCATAGTTTTCCATCTTCAAACCGGCGCCTTGGAAGGTATTTCGATGGGTGGGAACGAGACGTAAGGTGGTTAAGACATTCTTGTTTCTCGGGCTTTTGCCCAGGTAGGTTTCCGGAAAGGACTTGGCCCCTATTTCCAAATGACACTGACTACAGTTTCGATAGGCCGAGGCCACGTGGCAGCCGTAGCAACTCACCTTGCCCTGATGAACCTGATGGGCGGTGCGGGTGGTGAGCTTTGGTTCGTTTCCCAATTTATGGCATTTCGTGCAAGAAGGTCGATCTTTTACCTCCCGCATGGATTGATACGCATTTCCATCCCCGTGGAGCTCCGATTTTTGATGACAGTCCAGGCACAACATGCCCTTTTGATAGTGAATATCCGGGGCCTCTCCGTATTCGCCTGTGTATTCCGTATAGACTCTCCCGCCGTGACAGAAGGCGCAGGTTTTCCCTTCGCTCTTTTTTACGAATTTGTGATTTTTTATGAGCCCGATACCTATGCCGCCTACCGGTTGGGCCTTCACGTGACAGGCCCCGCAGGAGGCATGGCAGGTGCGGCAGGATTTTTCAAAGACCCTGTCTTCGAAAATCTTCCTTTCGCCTTCACTGAATCGATGGGCAATCCCTGTTTTTTGGCCCACGGTCGTGTAATGGAGGGCCTTAGCGTAAGTGTCCGTAATCTTCTTGTGGCACATGGCGCAGGCCTTGAGGTTATCGGAAGGCTTTTTTATTAGCCCTTGATGGGCGGCCTCCTTGGCCATGGCTTTATCGTCTCCCTGGTGGCAGAACTTGCATCCTAGGGAGAAGTGGGGATCCGACTTAAGGAGGCTTGCATCTACTACTAAGCCTTTGTACATCTCTTCCGCCCGGACCGGGGGAGGGGCGCCCGCTCACCCTTCTCCTTCGCCCGCCGGGATCGAGGGGGGACGATAGAGAGATTTCATAATGGATTCGTTGGTATGGCAGGTAGCGCAACTCGTTGCTTCGAGCACGCATGGAAGAGAGAGGATTAACGTAATGATGCCTAAACCAAGAAAAATGCTGCTCGTGGCAATTTTTTTCATGCTTTTTTCCCCTGGATAGGAAGTTTCTAATGGATAGCAGGTCCCGTGTCAAGGGGATTTATAAGTTGAGCCCATGGGGAAGGTGGGCCTTCCTTATTTTATGGATAAAGTTTGAGGCTTATAAGCTCTTCCAAGAGATTCATGATTGTGGTAGGTTCTATTCATGCGCCTTTCAGCTGAGGAGTTCGACGGCATCGTAAAAAAAGTGATCGCTTCCCTTCCGGCCGACATTCGCGATCACCTAAGAGAGGAAAATATAGTTATTTCCGTAAAAAAGCGTCCCACCAGGGAAATGAAGGCACTTTTGGGCCTTCCTCCCGGAGAAGAGGTTTTGGGCTTTTTTTCTGGTCCCTCTCGGGCAGGGCAGTCTTTCTTTTCCCCGTTCGATTACCCCAATACTATTTTCATCTTTCAGCGCCCCCTCGAAGAGATGTGCACCACGAGGGAAGAGTTGGAAAGAGAGATCAGAATCACGGTTATCCACGAAATCGCCCACTATCTCGGAATGAGCGAAGACGAGCTTAAGGAATTAGGCTACGATTGAGGAAAGAAAGGAAGAGAAAATGGAAGAAGTGAAAGGAAACAGCGTTGAAGGGCTGAACGAGGAAGACTTGGCCCGCTTCGTACTTGACGTTTTGCATCGGGCCATCATTCATCACGGGCTTTGGTTTTCCGAGGTGATTCATCAGCTGGGTTTGGAAGAGGCCCTCCAAATCTTAGAAAAGGTGAAAGAAAGGAGCATCCCCCTGCAGGCGGAGAGATTGAGGAAGGCCCTCGATTTACCCCGTGATTACCTTTCCTCCCTTCCCCGGGAAAGGCTCGTTGCCCTACTCGATGCCTTAGCCTTAAACTGGCTTGCCAATGACGGAATCTGGTTCCAGGCGGTGGAATTCTCCCGTGATATGAACGATGCCAAGAGGTGCAATGATACGTGCTGGACGAGGTTCTCACCTTGCGAAGCCCGGGCGATAAAGGGTTTTCTTAAGCTGCCATGGCGACCCGGACTCGAAGGTTTGAAAAAGGCGCTTAAATTCCGCCTCTATGCCAGAATTAACGTCCAATCCATCGAGGACGAGGGACCCCAGAGTTTCATCTTCTATATGAATGACTGCCGGGTACAATCGGCCAGAAGACGCCAGGGACTGGCCGACTATCCCTGCAAATCAGCCGGATTAGTGGAATACGGCCGTTTTGCCGAATTCATCGATGACCGGATCCGGTGTGAATGCCTCGCCTGCCCACCGGATCCCCACCCTGAAGGATGGTTCTGTGCCTGGCGATTTTCCCTCCAAGAAGGGTGATAAGGAGGCCAAACTAATCGGCTTTCTTTAATTCCGGAAAGGTAAAGACGATGGGGCTACAGGTACCTTTTACGATGGCCATGAGGGTCCCTTCGAGTTTTCGGCCCACAAAGATCCGATTTTTGGTGAGAAAGGCCTGCGAGGGTGCTCCAAAGTGATTATCGTAAAGAAGGAAGGTTTTCCCTTCGGACCAGACGTACTTATTTTCGATCTGCTTGTCGGGCCAAAAAATGAAGCGGACCTCGAACCTATCACCATCGGATTTAGACTTTATGGATACAATCTCCGCCACCCCTGGATAGCTTTCGTATTCGCAGGGGCCGCCTAAACGTTTAGGTCGTTCATAATTGGTGGTTTGACAGCCTGTAAACAGGATGAAGACGATCAGAAAAAGGGCGCTCTTTTTCACGGATCACCTGATTTTAAAATTTTGCCACTTTTCTACATCATGAGGCGGGGAAAGTAAACAGGACAAAATCACTTTCGCTTCATGAGGAGATAAGGAGAGAAGCGGCCGTCTAAGTCTTCCTCTTTTACCTCTTCGTAAATCTGAACGAAATCTTCCCAGATGAGGGAAAGCGTTTCTTTAAGCAGGGCTTGCTCTTGAGGCGATAGGTCCTGGGCCCCGGTCATAAAATCCTCGATAAACACCTCCTTGAATTTCGCCATCCGATAGGGGGGGTGAGTTTCTCCTGCCCTCACCAGCCGGAAGAACCGGACGGCCTTTTCCCGCGAAAGGGGTTCGATGGAAAGCCCCTCGTTTATCAACCGTCGGGCCCAGGGGTTGAAGAGAAGGGGATGGAAGGTTTCTACCTCTTCCGGAAGGGGACCCTCGCCCAGACGGGGCACATGCAACCTTCTTAGCAGCAGATCGAGCAGCCTCAATTTTTCCAAGAAATCTTCCGCTTTCTTAATGTCATCGGGGGAAGCAAAATCGCGATACCCATTCCCATCGAAAAAGAAAGGTCGATTAGAGAGAAGACCGGTCAGCATTTCGGACCAGGGTGATCCCCAGAAGTCGTTTCCCCGGCCGCAAGCTTTGAACCAACTCGAGGAAACCCATTTTCTGGCTTTGTTTCTGACCTGAACGGCAAAACCCCAGCCTACCCGGAAAATGGTTTCCAGCTGGTGGTTTCGCAAAGTTTCCTCCGCCGCTGCGATGTTGCGCCCGTGAAGGTAAGAGAGGGCGAGATGCAAATAATTTCCCGCCCGCCTCCAGGCGGCCGTTAAGACCTCTCGATCCGATATCTCCTCGAAGGCCCCCGCGGCGATGATTCGATTACTTAGACCGGCATACTCCAGTCGAATGCGGTCTCGGAAAGTATGGTCTTGCGTCCTAACCAAAACCTGGGCCACGAGGTTGTCCCGTTCGAGTAGCATAAGGGGGGTGGCAGGAACGGGCAGTGTTTCCTCTTGACTTACAACCGCTCCGGGGGGAAGAGGTTTTTCTGCTTTCGATAGGGCCTCCGGTGGCAGCGGTGAATACACCGCCAAGGCTTCCTCGTAGGGAACAAAGCCGTGTTCGCTTATCCTCACGTTTCGCAGCCGGTAGAGTTCTTCTTCCGCTTCGGCGGGGATCATCGCGGCAAGTTCGTACATGAGTTTTTGGTATGCGTCGAAATCTTGCGCCGCCATAAGTTTGAGAAGGCGCTCGATCCATGTCTGATCATCCGGCGAGGAGGCTTTGAAGTAAAAGACGCCGTCGAGGCTAATAAATCCGGGAGGTGCTTCGGCCTCGCTTTCTTCTTCCTTTACTATGATTTCTGTTAGGCGGGAAAGGCAAAAGGAGAAAACATCTCGACCGTTCTCTAAAAGCCATCTTGCCAATCGATCGCTATCGGCCTGGGCAAGTCTTTTGAGCCATTCCAGGGTGCGAGACGGATTGAGTCGGTCCTTTTCCCACACCTCCAGGTCTAACAGGTACTCCCACTGGTCTTCCGAGGCCAACTCCAGGACGGGAAGGCAGTCGTCTTCCCCGATGGCTTTTATTAGCCAGAAAAAATCCTCGCCGGACAGGTTTTGAACGATTTTATCGGGTTCTTTTTGCTCTAAGAGCCGGTCGAGGATGGCACTGCCCGGAAGAGGCAGCCATTGCTGGACCATATACTCGTACCGGGTGGGTATGGTGGCCATGGCATAAAGATTGCCCCCAGGGAAAGTCCCCGGGGGCCTTCTCTATTTTTTTATTAATCGAAGTCTCCCATGTCAGGCGGCATGGAGGGTTGTGCAGCTGTTTTCTTTTTCGGTTTTTCTGCCACCATGGCCTCGGTGGTAAGGAGCAGTGAGGCAACGGAGGCAGCATTCTGGAGCGCAAAACGGGCAACCTTGGTGGGGTCTATTATTCCCGCTTCGTACATATCTCTGTATTCGAGCTTTTCTGCGTCAAAGCCGTAGGCGTCTTTCCCCTCCTTCACCTTTTCTACCACGATGGAGCCTTCCATCCCGGCGTTGGCTGCAATCTGCCGGAGGGGTTCCTCGAGGGCACGTTTCACGATGTTGAGGCCAAACTGTTCTTCGCCGGGCAGTTCTTTCTTTTCCAGTGCCGGTATGCAACGGATATAGGCAACGCCGCCACCGGGTATAATGCCCTCTTCCACTGCCGCCCGCGTGGCGTTCAGGGCATCTTCGACCCGGGCCTTCTTTTCCTTCATTTCTATCTCCGTCGCGGCCCCGACTTTGATTACGGCCACACCGCCCACGATCTTGGCCAGGCGCTCCTGGAGTTTTTCGCGGTCATAGTCGGAGGTCGTCTCTTCGATCTGGGCCCGAATCTGCTTTACCCGGCCCTCGATGGCGCTACGGGAGCCGGCACCATCAACGATGGTGGTATTGTCCTTATCGATGACGACCTTCTTGCAGCTACCCAAATCCCGGAGGGTCACATTTTCCAGTTTGACGCCGAGGTCTTCGGACACCACCTTGCCGCCCGTAAGGATGGCGATGTCTTCCAGCATGGCCTTTCTCCGGTCACCGAATCCGGGCGCCTTCACGGCCGCGCATTTCAACGTTCCCCTTACCTTGTTCACCACCAGCGTGGCCAAGGCTTCTCCTTCCACGTCTTCGGCGATGACGAGCAGCGGCCGCCCCATTTTGGCAATCTGCTCAAGGAGGGGGATCATGTCCTTCATGGCGCTGATCTTCTTCTCATGGCATAGGATGTAGGGATCTTCGAGGACCACTTCCATCTTGTCCGGATCCGTGATGAAGTAGGGGGAAATGTATCCGCGATCGAATTGCATACCTTCCACTATTTCCAAGGTGGTTTCCATGCCCTTGGCCTCTTCCACGGTAATGACCCCTTCCTTGCCGACCTTTTCCATAGCCTCGGCAATGAGGTCACCGATGGTGCGGTCGTTGTTGGCGGATATGGTACCGACTTGGGCTATTTCCTTTTTGTCTCCCACCTTTCGGGAGATCTTTTTCAGCTCTTCGACGACGATATCCACGGCCTTGTCGATCCCGTTTTTCAGGGCCATGGGATTGATGCCCGAAGCGACGAGCTTGGCCCCTTCGTGGAAGATGGATTGGGCAAGAACCGTGGCCGTTGTGGTGCCGTCACCTGCCTTATCGGATGTCTTGGAGGCCACTTCCTTGACCATTTGAGCGCCCATGTTTTCGAATTTGTCTTCCAGCTCGATCTCCTTGGCAACCGTAACGCCGTCTTTCGTTACCTGAGGTGCGCCCCAAGACTTGGCAATAACGACGTTTCTACCCCGTGGACCCAGCGTTACCTTGACGGCATTCGCCAGGGTATCCACCCCTTTCATGATCTTTTCCCTTGCATCGATGTTGTATTTGATTTCCTTGGCTGCCATGTTTATCACCCCTTACCTTAAGTTCAAGATTCGATGACGCCTAAGATATCGTCTTCCTTCATGATGATGTGTTCTTCCCCGTCGATCTTCACCTCCGTACCGGCCCAGCGGGCGAATAGCACCCGGTCTCCCACCTTCACATCGAGGGGCATTCTTTTGCCGTCCTTGTCCAGCCGGCCGGGCCCCACGGCGACAACGCGGCCTTCCTGAGGTTTCTCTTTGGCCGTGTCGGGGATGATAATGCCACCCTTGGTCTTTTCCTCCCCTTCCAGACGTTTGACGACGACGCGATCATGTAACGGTGTTACCTTCATAACGTTTACCTCCTTGATGCTAAAATTGTCGTCATGTATGTATTTGATATCAAAAGGATATGCTTTTTACGCGGTGTAATTTAATCACCCGTTTGGTCTTGTCAAGACGTTCAGGGGCGGGCGCTTAAGATCCGCTGGTAGAGGTCGTGATATTTCCGGGCCGTTTCCTGCCAGGTGTATTGTCGCGCCGTTAGAAAGGCCGCCTCTGACATGGGGGCAAGGTGTTCCTCCGGGAAGAGATGGAGGATTTTGGCCGCTACGGCCTCGGCATCGGAAGGGTCGGCTATGATAAACCCGTTTTTTCCCTCCTCGATTAGGTCTTTGGCCCCGACGCGGGCACTGATGATAACGGGCAGGCCACAAGCCATCGCCTCCAAGACTACGAGGCCGAACGTGTCGAATCGTGAGAGCATGAGATAGAGGTCACTGCCCAGGTAGTGCTGGGTAAGTTCGTCTCTCTTCAGCACTCCCGCAAAGATGACGTTATTGCCGATCCCCGCCTTACCGGTCAGCATTTCGTATCTTTTCCAATTGCCTTTGCCCGCCACGAGCAGTTTGAACGCCTGCTCCCTTTTCTTTAAGGCTTTCAGGGCCGATATTATTTCGGGCAAGCCTTTGATTTCGAAATTCATGGAAGAGAAGAAGATGATGCGTTCTTTCTTGCCGATACCGTATTTGTAATGAAGGTAGGAGCGAGCCTGGGCCTTTTTTGCCTTGAAGTCGGGATCGACCTTAACTCCGGGATGAATCACTAAGAGGCGCGCCGAGTCAATGGTGTATTCCTCGAGAAAAATGGATTTCGTAAGCTCCGAGACGCACACAAAAAAACTTTTTTTGTTTTCCTTGACCATCTGGCGCTCCACCCAGATGGTAGCCCGATCAAAAAGGCTCAATACCTTTTTCCCCCTCACCTCTTGGGCCCAGAAGCGATGGGGAACGCCGTGGAGGGTAAAGATGTCGGCTTCGAAGACGCGATCGTGGCTGTGGACGAGGGACCACTTCTCTTTTTTTAAGTTGCGTCGGGCATACCAGGCAAAGGAGGGGGTGATGAGGAAACGGGGAAAGGGTATCCTCCCGGTGGGGTGAAAATTCACGTTGCCTGCTATAGGTTTCCAGCTATGGGCGAAGACATGAAAGTCGTAGCCGTAGGCGGTCATTTGATGCGTTAGGTGGCAAGCAAACTGTTCGGCCCCCCCCACGAGGCCGAATTGCGGTATCACGACGGCAATCTTAGGCATATCATTTCTAACTTTTGTTCAATTCGGAACGTATGGCTTCTCCGAGCCGTTTCAATATGTAGGGTTTTTTCACGAATCTTCCCACGCCCAATTTTCTGGCCATGCTTACCCGCTCGGTTTCCGCATAACCGCTTACGATGATGGCCTTGGGCTTCTTCCCTAAGAGGCGAATGCGTCGGTAGGTTTCATAACCGTCGATGCCGGGGTCCATGATCATATCGAGGAGGATGAGGTCCACGTCGTGTTCCTTCAGGTATTCGACGGCCTCTTCGCCGGAGGATAGGGTTATGACCCGGTAGTTCAATTTTTCCAGCATGGTCTTGGCCAGTTCCCTCTGCTCCTTGACGTCATCGACAACGAGAATCAATTCTTTATTTCCCAGGTAGGATGTATCACCTACCTCGCAGTTTTCATCCCTTTTGCTGATCGCCTTGCGGGTGGCGGGGAAGTAAAGGTAGAAGGTCGTGCCTCGACCGGGTGCGCTCTGCACATCTATGTACCCGTGGTGGTCCTTGACCGTGCCCCATACCACAGAAAGCCCCAGGCCGGATCCACTTCTTCCCATGACCTTCTTGGTGTAGAACGGTTCGAAAATGTGGGGTAGGTCTTCAGACGAGATGCCTTCCCCCGTGTCCGAGACAGAAAGGAGGACGTACTCGCCTCGTTCAATGCTGTCGTAGCCGTGCACGGGGTGGTCGAGGTAGCAGTTGGCCGTCTTTAACGTGATCGTCCCTCCACGGGGCATGGCTTCGACGGCATTCACCAGGAGATTGGTGAGCGACTTGGCCAGGTGAACGGGAGAGCCGGTCAAGTTGAGGAGTTCTGGGTCGAGTTCGGTTACCAACTTGACGTGAAGATTCGTCTTCAGGATCCGCTCTAACTCCGGGGTATGGAGTTGCTCCCTTATAATCTCGTTTAAGTTCACAACTTCCTCCACCACCAGCCCCCTCCTGGCCATGGTGAGTAAGTCCTGAACGATGGCCGCCGCCCTCTCCCCGGCCTTCAGTATGTTCTGCACATGATCTTTGAGGGACTCATTATCCTTCAACTTTAGGAGGAGCAGTTCAGAGTACCCCACGAGGATACCGAGGATATTGTTGAGGTCATGGGCAACCCCTCCGGCCAACAACCCCAGGGCTTCCATCTTTTCCACGCGGTGAAGTCGCTCCTCAAGGCTTCTTTTTTCTTCTGCCAGGCGCTTTAGGTCGGCAATATTCCGCGTTACGGAAATGACGTGGGGTACCCCCTCGATGGAAATAACCCGCGCCGAGAGGATGCCGTAGGTGGTGGAGCCGTCTTTCAGGCGAAAGACGGACTCAAAGTTATCGCAGTACCCTTCTTTCAGTATCAAGCGGGCGAAATTACGGTAGACCTCAGGGTCTGCCCAGAGATTGAGGTCAAGGGCCGTTTTGCCTATTACCTCCTCCCGCTTGTAGCCCGTCCAGGAGGTAAAATTCTCGTTAATATCCACAAATACGCCGTCTTCCATCCGGTTTAAGGAAGTGGCATCGGGGCTTGTATGGAAGATGAGGCGAAGGAGGGCCTCGCTTCTCTTCAGCCTATCTTGGGCCTGCCTTTCCTCCGTCTGATCACGGAAGATAAGGACGGTGCCTAAGATGTTTCCTTCTTCGTCTTTGATGGGCGACCCGGCATCGGCAATGGGGTATTCGTTTCCGTCGCGGCTTACGAGCAAGGTGTGATTGGCCAGGCCTACGACCAAGCCCTCTTTAAGGACGCGGTGCACGGGGTTTTCTACGGGCAACCGCGAGAATTCGTTTACGATGTTGAATACTTCCGTGATTTCCCTCTTCTTTGCCTCTTCTTCGCGCCAGCCCGTAAGTTTTTCGGCCACGGGGTTCATCTGTTTGAGCTTCCCTTGCGTGTCGGTGGTTATCACCCCGTCGCCGATGCTGTAGAAGGTGGTTCGGAACCACAGTTCCGACTCGTGCAAGGCACGCTGTAAATTTCTTTCTTCTGTCTGGTCGCGAAAGACGAGGACGGCGCCTATGATTTCCCCTTCGGCATTGCGCACGGGGGCGCCGCTGTCGGCGATGGGAATGGTTTTCCCCGTGCGGGTGATGAGCACCGTGTGATTGGCCAGGCCCACCACCGTTCCTTCCTTAAAGACCCGGGCCACGGGATTTTCCACCGGTTCTCCTGAAATTTCGTTTATGATGTGAAACACCTCCGCTACTGGTTTTCCCAGGACTTCTTCTTCCGGCCATTCGGTAATCTTCTGGGCCATTTCGTTCATGAGGACGATTTTTCCTTCCTTATCGGTAACCAGAACGCCTTCCCCAATGCTCCTCAAGGTAACACGATTACGTTCTTCCGCTTCGAATCGGGCCGAGAGATCCTCGTAATGCCTTCGGTAATGGTGTTTTTCGTTTCTCTGCCAGAAGAAGGCCGTTAAAGCCACACTGGCAAGGAGGAAAAAAATGAAAACGATGGCAATGAGGCGCTCTTCCAAATGCCATTCGTAGAGCAATTCTCTCTCATCCACCAGGGCCATTACGAACCAGTCCGTGGCCGGGACTTGTGCGTAGGCGACTAAGAGCTTCCTTCCATTTTTCCCTCGAGCCGAAACCCAGCTTTTCTGCGACGTGAGGGCGGCTCTAAGAAGTTCTTGGGGAGGGATTTCCCGTGGTTGGTTGAGGATGCTTATTTTTTCGTCTTTCCGGGAGACGAGGATATACTGACCGGACTCGCTTATCCCCGGCCAGACTTGGAGGCGAGGTTGCAGGACTTCCTTCGGATCCATACGGACGGCGAGGACACCGGCCCCGTTTAAGGGAGAAAACACGGTAAAGGCGACTTGGTCCTTTTCCTTAACTGTTTCTATTAATAGGGGTTTTTTTTGGGCAATTGCCAGGCGGGCGGCATTTTCTTCTGCCCGAGAAAATTCCACTTTCTCGCCCAGAGAAAATCTCACCTGCCCCTCGTCGTCCGTAAGCAATAAATCCGTGTAACTTCTTAGGCGCTTATAGCTTTCAAAGCGATTTTTCATCTGCTTAGCCACCCCCGCCTGGGGGTTCCTTATGAGTTGGACGGCGGCGGCGCAGAAAAAGGGGCTTTCGGTAATAACTTGCAGGTCTTTTACTCTGTTTTCCCGCCAGAGGGAAATTTCGTGTGCCTTGAGCTTGGCCGCGGAGGAAAGGTCTCGGCCTGCGTGTTCGTACATCTTTTTCTCCTGGTGGAAGTAAAAGAAAAGACCAACGGCGAGAATGATTAAAGCTTCAAGCGCAACCAACCCTACAAACCACCGGGGTAAGCGAAGTTTCATCGGGCGTTCCCTCCTTGCCATGGCCTGGAAATTTAATGCCTTATATGGGAAAAGGTGTCTTTCGTCAACTAAGAGAAATTTTCCCCGTTGACACATTGGGAAGGGGCGGGTTAGAAAAAATAAAAATGTGACAGATGCTAAAATTAGAAAGGAAAAGCACCCGGAGGGCCCTTGATGGACGAAAGCATACCGATTGTCATGGACGGAAAGACGTTAGATGCGAGAAGGGGTGAGACGATCCTCGAGGTGGCAAGAAGGGAAGGCATCTTCATCCCCACCCTATGCCACTATCCAGGGACAACGAACGTGGGTGCCTGTCGCATGTGTGTCGTGGAAGTGGAAGGGATGAGGACGCTGGTGGCTAGCTGTGCCATGCCCGTAAGCCCCGGGATGAAAATAAAAACGGATACACCCCGCGTGCGGGAGGCCCAACGCCTGGTCTTGGAACTCCTTTGGTCGGCGGGGGACCACAATTGCCTGACATGCGAGAAGAACGGGGAGTGCGAGTTACAGGACCTAATCTATCGTTTCGGTATTGAGAAACCCCGTTTCGAGCTATCTCCCCCTAAGTATGAAAAAGAAGAAACAAGCGTCATGATCGCGCGGGATCTGAACAAGTGCATCCTCTGCGGGCGCTGTGTGAGGGCATGCAACGAGATACAGGTCAACGAAATCCTCGATTTCTCCTACCGTGGATCGAGGGCAAAGGTGGGGCCTGCCTTTGATACGGACTACAAGAGCTCGGAATGTTACTTCTGCGGAGAATGTGTTGACGCATGTCCCGTCGGTGCCATTACCTTCAAACCGGCCCGATTCCAGGGGCGCCCCTGGGAGACGAAAAAGATTAAAACGACGTGTCCCTACTGTGGGGTGGGATGCCAGATGGATATTCACGTCTTCCAGGATAAGGTGGTAAAGGTTTCGGGGAACCAAGCTCACGGGGAGCCCAATTTCGGGAGCCTTTGCGTTAAAGGCCGTTTCGGAATGGAGTTCTTACGTCACCCGGATCGCCTAAAAACACCCCTCATAAGAAGAAAAAAGGGGGAGGCGCTAAAAGAGGCAACATGGGAAGAAGCCCTGAATTTCGTGACCCAACGCTTAAGGGAAATTAAGGGCAAGTACGGCCCCGATAGCATTGCCGGTTTGGCTTCGGCGCGGGCCACCAACGAGGAAAATTACCTCTTCCAGAAATTCATGCGGGCCGTGATTGGAACCAACAACGTGGACCACTGTGCCCGTCTTTGACATTCCGTCACGGTGGCCGGTCTGGCCACCGCTTTCGGTAGTGGTGCCATGACGAATTCCATCCTCGAACTGGAAAGCACAAATCTGATCTTGGCGGTCGGCACCAACACCACGGAAAATCATCCCATCGTGGGGAAGATGGTGAAGCGGGCCGTCCGGTTTAAGGGAGCGAAGCTCATCGTCATTGATCCGCGCAAGATAGACCTGGTGAGATATGCGGATGTGTGGCTTCGCCAGAGACCGGGCACGGATGTTGCCGTGTTCAACGGTCTTATGCACGTTATTATTCAAGAGGGATGGGAAGCAAAGGATTACATCTCAAAGCGCACCGAAGGCTTTGCCGCCTTGAAAGAAACGGTGGCCAAGTACACCCCCGAATACGTGGAATCCATCTCCGGTGTTCCGGTGAAGGATCTCATAAAAGCGGCGCGCATGTATGCGCAGGCGCCCCGGGCGGCCATCATTTATGCCATGGGATTGACCCAGCACATCACGGGTACGGATAACGTAAAATCGGTTGCCAATCTGGCCATGCTTTGTGGGAACGTGGGGATAGAGGGCGGCGGTGTAAATCCCTTGCGAGGGCAAAACAACGTCCAGGGCGCCTGTGACATGGGGGCCCTGCCCAACGTCTTTTCCGGTTATCAACCCGTCGATAGCCTTGAAATGAGGGAAAAGTTCGGGCAAGCCTGGAAGGTGAAGCTGTCGGGAAATCCGGGGCTCACGGTGGTGGAGATGATGAGGGCGGCCCTTGCAGGTCAGGTGAAGGCCATGTATATCATGGGGGAAAACCCCATGCTTTCCGATCCCGATCTCTCCCATGTGGAAGAAGCCTTAAAGAGCTTGGAATTTCTCGTAGTACAGGATATTTTCCTCACGGAGACGGGGAAGCTGGCCGATGTTGTTCTGCCGGCGGCCTCTTTTGCAGAAAAGGACGGAACCTTTACGAATACGGAACGCAGGGTACAAAGGATAAGAAAGGCCCTTACGCCCCCCGGCCAAGCCCGGGCGGACTGGGAAATCATCGCCGACCTTTCAAATCACCTGGGGTATCCCATGAATTATCGGTCAGCGGCGGAAATTTTTGAGGAAATGAGGCAAGTAACACCGAGTTACGGCGGGATTACTTATGACCGGCTGGAAAAAGGAGGCTTGCAGTGGCCCTGTCCGACGGTCGATCATCCGGGTACGCGCATCTTGCATCAGGACTGCTTCTCACGGGGGAAGGGCCTGTTTAGTGCCATCGATTATATCCCCCCAGCGGAATTACCCGACGAAGAGTATCCCTTTGTCCTCACCACCGGTCGCGTCCTTTACCATTACCACACGGGAACGATGACGAGGCTTTCCCGAGGTTCCATGGAACGTTACCCGGAGAGTTTGGCGGAGATTAATCCCGTGGATGCCCATCGCCTGGGCATCCGGGAAGGAGATGAAATCCGCCTTACCTCCCGGAGGGGGGAGGTAAAAGTGAAGGTCACCATCACGGAAAAGTCGCCGCCGGGGGTGGTGTTCATGAATTTTCACTTCCACGAGTCGCCCGTAAATGTTCTTACCAATCCGGCCCTAGATCCCATAGGTAAGATCCCCGAGTACAAGGTATGTGCCGTTAAGTTGGAGAAGGTCTCATGATCGAGAATTGGATAGAGGAGATAAAAGCCTCAGCGCCTCCTGACGAACTGGGCATGATTCTCGTTCACCACGGCCTGGTTCGGGGGACGGATAAGCAGGGGCGGAAGGTGGCGGGGATGAATCTAACCTACAACCGGGAGGCGTTAAAACAAATAATGGCGGACTTCGAGCGAAGGGAAGGCATCGTAGCCCTTCGGGTATGGATAAACGAAGGATACCTCAAAGTCGGGGACGAGATCATGAAGGTGCTCGTCGCGGGCCGGTTTCGCACGGACGTGCTACCCGCCTTCGAGGAGCTCGTTCGTCTCATAAAGACCCGGGTGGTTTCGGAAAGGGAAATCTCTCCGCCTGACCCATGAATAGGATACTCATCGTCTTGGCCCATCCTCGTTATGAACACTCCCGCGTAAACAGGGCCTTGATAAGAGCCTTAACTCCACTAAAAAGCGTCTCCATAAGCGATCTTTACGAGGAGTATGCAGACTTTAACATCGATGTAGAGAAGGAAAAAGACCGTCTTTCAAGCCACGATGTAATCGTGTGGCAGTTTCCCCTCTATCTATACGCACCTCCCGCCCTGCTAAAACAGTGGTTCGAACTCGTCCTCGAATACGGCTGGGCGTACGGCAAAGGGGGCAACAAATTGAAGGGAAAGGTCGCTTTTGCTTCCGTAACTACCGGTGGGAGCCGATCGAGCTTCTCTCCCGATGGCCACCATCGCTTTGCGCTTCGAGAATATCTGCGCCCCATGGAACAGACGGCCTATCTTTGCGGCCTTAAATATTTGCCCCCCTTCGTTGTTTACGGTACGTACCGCCTGAAGGAGGAAGAATTGCAAAAGGTAGCTTCCCGTTATCGGGTTGTCCTGCAGCGTTTTCAGGAAGAGGTGCCCGTCGAGGAAATCGTGAACAGGCCCAGTTTGAACGACTGGCTATCGGAACGGGGCGGATAAGATGGGACAATCGATTTTGCTTAACGCCCTTGTGCTTCTCGCCGCCGCCCTCCTCTTCGTTCCCCTTGCGAAGAGGCTTAACTTGGGATCCGTTTTGGGCTACCTTATCGCCGGTGTAATCATAGGCCCCTACGGTCTGGGTCTCATCGGCCAAGAGGGGCAGGTACTCATGCATTTTGCCGAATTCGGCATCGTGCTCATGCTTTTCCTCATTGGCCTTGAACTGGAGCCAGCCAATATCCGTCGTCTGCAGAAGTTTATCCTCAAGGCGGGTTTGTTCCAGTATACCTTTACCACGTTCATCATAGGCCTTCTGTTTGTCCTCATCGGTTTTGATGTGGCTACGTCCGCATCCATTGGCCTTGCTATCTCCATGTCCTCGACAGCTTTGGTCTTGCAGATGATGAAAGAGAAGGGCCTGACCCGTTCGCCGGCAGGGGAGGCGGCTCTTGCCGTACTTCTTACGCAGGATGTGGCCGTTATCCCCGTTCTTGCCCTACTTCCCCTCCTGGCATCGAAAACTGCGGATTTAGGCGGTTCCCTTATTTCCACCCTCCCCGGATGGTTGCAGACGTTGACCATCTTGGCCGCCATCGGCGCCGTTATGATGAGTGGTAAATACTTGCTCGTCCCCTTCCTGCGTTTCATCGCCCGATCCAACCTAAGGGAGCTGCTTACGGCTGCGGCCCTATTTATCGTGCTGGCCACGGCGTATTTCATGGGTGAGCTCGGCATAAGCCCGGCCCTTGGTACTTTTCTTGCCGGCGTGGTGCTCGCGGGAAGCGAATTTCGACATCAACTGGAGAGTGATATCGAGCCTTTCAAAGGCATCCTCGTGGGCCTTTTTTTCATTTCCATCGGGGCGGTAATCGATTTTCGTAGTGTAACTTCCATGCCCTTAAAAGTTGGGGTGTTGTTTTTCGCCCTCGTCTCTCTTAAGGCCTTAGCCATCTTCCTTGCCGGCGGGATGGCCAGGTTGACGATGGATCAGAAAATCGTCCTGACCGCGAGCTTGACGCAAATAGGTGAATTTGCCTTCGTCCT
>DAORXN010000013.1:31263-42471 GCA_035358955.1 Syntrophales bacterium
GCCAACGGGGTGGAGGCGACGATCCTCGATAACGACCCGGATCGGGTAACTTTGTTACGCAAGATGGGATTCAAGGCCTTCTTCGGCGATGCCACCCGCCTGGAAGTCCTCAAATCGGCGGGGATAGAAGAAGCCAAGATTCTCGTTGCTGCCATCGGCGAATGGGCCATCAACGCCGAGTTGATTTACAAGGCAAGAAAGGCCTTTCCCCACCTTACTATCTTGGCCCGGGTAGCGCATCCCGTTCAGGCCTATGAACTTTTGTCCCAGGGGGAGGCACATATCTACCGGGAGACCCTCGATACCTCGGTGAGGTTGGGGGTCGATTGCCTGGTCAAACTTGGGCACCGGCGGTACAGCGCCTTTAGGGCCGCCCAGAAATTCTTGAGGTACGATGAGGAAGCCCTTAAGGTCCTTTTCCAAACCCGGGAAGATGAGGAGGCCCACCTCCTGACGGCCAGAGAAATGATCCAGATTCAGGAAAAGCTCCTGATGAAAGACCGCCTCTACAATCCCTCCGTTTACGACCATGCCTGGGATGCCTCGATCAGGGAACCGGAGAAATAAAAAAAGGCCACCAGCCTCTGAAGACTTGTGGCCTTTCCCTGCCATGTTTTTTCGCGTCAGTCGAGCACGATCATGACCCGACACTTCTGCAAGAAGCTTAAGTTTTCTTTTACCAATCTTATTTTGTTGGCATCGGCGTTACTTATTTTGAGGTCCGATTTTCCCGTCCCTTCTGCCGAGATGGCCTTCACCGTGAGGGGATTGTTGGTGACACGGGGATTCGCCTGGGCGGCGGAGAGATCCCGGGCATAGCCGCTTATGCCTTGCTGAATAGCGTATTCCTTGCTTACCACGAGGGTTCCATAGACCTCACGCCCGTCTTCATCAAATATCTTGGGGGACATGGCCGGTCGGGCACCTAGGCCCCGGGCATCTACCACGAGTCCCGTGAAGATGTCCTCGCTCTTCGCGGCCGGGGTGGCTTTCACCTTAGGGGGTGGGGTGTCGGTCTTCTTGTCGTCGGCTATGGCCTTGGGGATAAGGGTCTGCATCAGGGGGCCCTTCATGTACATCCTTACCTTTACCTCGCAGGTGCCGTCCGATAGATACACGGGCTCCCCTACCCGCTGGGCGTTTTTCACCAGGCCGTTTACCGTGGCCTTAATAGTATCGGACTCGACGACGTAGTCCTTAACCAGGGTTTCCGAGTCGATCCTCACCCCCTGGACGATTTCGAGGAGGTCTCTTTTGGCGACCGTTTCCGCGGCCCTAAGGCACATGGGACGGGCCTGAGGCTTCCCGTAGTATCTCTCCGGCGGAGCGCCGATACCGACGACTTCAATATACTGGTCTTCGTAATTGATGATACCCTTATCTCCCACCTGTTCCGCCACCTTGGACTCGAGAATTTTGGTCCAGTCCTTCATGCTGACCTGTTCTTTTTCCTTGTCTTGGCAGATTCCCATGCCCGCCGTCGCGAGCAAGAGGACGAGCAAACCCACAAGGACCCATATCGGTTTGAATTTCATCGCCTTACCTCCTTTTCTTTCCTTGAGTGTCTCTTAGTAATACCAAAAATTCGCTCCCTTCACAAATTATTTGTTGCCCCCGAAGGCTTCTTTCTCTGGGGCTTCAAGCCAGGGCTTGATGTTTACGTTTCTTTCCAGGTCGCCGAAAATCATCCCAAGATCGGGCGGGGTTTTCCCCCACCAGTTCTCGCGGGCATCTATGTATATGGTGGACCGGGCCTGGAGGGCAAAATCGTTTTCCCCGAAGTTGTTGCGGTTTATCTTCGGCCGGGCATTTCCCACACTGACGATGGCCCCTTCTCCCCGGTTTTTTTGGAAGGTGGAGAACGTAATCGTGGGTGCCGAGTCATTCCGGCAGTAAAGGCCCGCCTGGCCGTTATACTGGATAAGGGAGCTGGCAATTTCCGGGGTGCCCCGGTGGATATCCAGGGCGATCTCGGCGTATTCGAAGATACAGTACGCAAAGGAGCTTGCTTCTTTTGTGGGTTGGGTAAAACGGAAGGCGCTTGAGTAGAAACCCGGTGTAGGGGAAGAGGCATGGGCCGTGAAACGAATAGGCCTCTCCGGGGTTCCCCGGGCTATGACGCCGCCATCTGCTACGATAATGGAGGTGTTCTGGTCGTATTTTATAACTACGCCCGGTTCGATGTATAGGTGGGCCCCGCCGGTAATGGTTAAGTCTTTTGTCACCCGGTAGGGGCTGTGGGCGAGGATGAGATACCCATCGGTGGTTAGGTGGCCTGCCAACTCCGAGGCGAGGATGGGCAGCTTTTGTGGCTTCCCTTTCGGGAAGGGGGCATCCAGGATGGTATCCACGTTCACCCGACCCCGGATGGTGGCCAGTACCTCCAGGCCCTTCACCGTTCCCCACCAGTTCTCTCTCGCCTCCAAGGCCTCTTTCCCCTCCGGCCCGACCACGTTGAAGGGTTTATTATCCAGGATATTGTTTCCTTGGACGACGGGAACCCCGGCCTCCACGCTTATCCCCCCTTGCTTGTTTCCGGAAATGCGATTCTGCTTAATCTCCGGGGAACCGTTCGTTATCCTTATGCCCGTTCCCCCATTTAGCTCTATTACGTTTTCCCTTATCTTAGGCTGGGCGTGGTCCGAGATGATGATGGCATTTGTTGCGTTTCGGTGGAGGGCATTTCTCGTGATGAGAGGTTGCGAGAAGGCGCCCGTCACATCAATACCTACCTTATTTAGGGTTAGCTCGGAATCTTCTATGGTGGGAGACGATGCCCGGAGGGTAATGGCCGTCTTCGCCCGACGGAGGCGGTTGAACTTGAGCACATTTTCCTTTTCCCGGACGTTGTTAAAAACGATGCCCTGCCACTCGACTTCTTCTTTTGCTGCGTCCCATGTAATGAGATGCTCTTTATCGCCGGTAGCCATGAGGCTCCCTTCGACCACGAGTCCCCCGCCCTCGGATATGATTTCCGTTCCCGGCTCGATGGTAAGGCGCGCCTTGTCTTTGATGATGACCAACCCTTCGAGGATGTAAGGACTCGCCCCGGAGTACCAGGTGGTGTCGCTTTCAATGGCACCGGAGACCTTGGTGGGGCCGGGTGCTACGGGGATGCCTATCGCCTCGGTGGGGTCGCTTTCATTTCCCGCCTGGTCGTAGGCGGTGACACGGTAATAGTACTTTTCACCGTTGGTAAGGCCCGTATCTCGGTACTCCGTGACCTCTGTTTTTGCTACCTGGACATAGCCGGAAAGGGGGGTGCGACTGCGGTAGATGGTATATCCGGCGAGGTCCGGGTCCTTGGATTTTTCCCAGTTGAGTAAGACCAGGCTGTTTCTGCCCACCGTCTTTAAGGCCGGTGGTTTGTCGGGAGGAGTTGTTTTTAAGGTGACGTACCCGACCGCATCGACCCACTGGGCCAGGTTACCTGTATCGTCCTTGAGGTAGCCGGTGATAATGGCCTTTCTTACATTGTCACCCGGTATAACCTTGTAAGTACCCACGTAGACACCCGGTGTATCGGCCTGTTCTTCCATATCGATGTGCTTTTTGTAATCGCCGATGTCGAAGAAGGCCTGCATCTTGGGGGTGCCTTGGATGACTACCCTGATGAGGTCCCCCGCCTTCTTGGGCTGATTTTTCGTATCCTGAACGAGGAGTTGAATGACGGGCGGTCTCAGAGCCTCGGCGAGGGTAGGGGTCGGGATGGTTTTCACCATGTCCCTGAACAAATCGTCACAGGCCCTCAAGAGTTGAATATCCCTTACGTTCATGGCGGTGGCGACGATGGTGGCCACGATACCGATGGGGGTCGTGGAGAGCCCCCCTTCGTGGATGCGGACCGTGTGTTCTCCCGTCCATAAGAGTTCGCCGGATTTCGTGTCGTACATCTTAATCTTTGCCCCCACGGCGACCTGGGAATACATAACGGCAAAGAGTTTGTCGAAATTGGATATTTCGCCGTAGACGACCGCATCAACCCCCAAAATCTTACCCAATTCCTGGGGCGATTTCTTGTTTATCTCGGCGGGGTCCGTAAGACCTGCCTTTTCGAGGAGGTTGTCCACGCGGGCCAGTTCCATGTCCTTGAAGGGTAGGGAGCTAAAGTGGTTGTAGAAGCCCCTTCTTACGGCCTGGGCACCCTGTTGGCTTTTAGATAGGTCGTGAAAGGGTAGCACCGCCACCAGCTTCGGCATGTGCTTTTCCATGTAGGGATAGACCTTGTAGGTGCCTTTGAAGAAGGATTTGATCTGAGGGGCGATTTTTGTATCCGGCGTGTCTACCACACATCCAGTGATTAAAAACAGGAGTGCCAGGATCGTCCAGATCTTCAATGTCCTTATTCCCATCTCCTTATACCCCCGGGTTGAGTTTGACTTATTATGAATGCTTTTTCTCCAATGTGCAATGCAAAAAAACCGGGGTATTTGGTTGACATGAATTGCGTTTCCATATAAGTATTCCCTTACACTGGCCGCTCTCTCGAGGAGTGTCCGGAAAAAAATAAGGAAGGAGTAAGATATGTCGCTTAACCCATTGATCGATTCCCGGGACGTAAGGTTTGTATTGTTTGAGATGTTGGGTGTCGATAAACTCAACCGGTTTGACTATTTTTCCGGATTCGACCGGGAGGTGTTTGAAGACACCCTGAATCTCGCCGAGAAGATGGCGGTCGAGCAGTTTTATCCCACCTACACGGAGGGGGATCGGACGGGGCTTAAGTTCGATCCCGCCAAGAACGAGGTTAAGGTACCCGAGAGTTTCCATAAAGGCTTTAGGTCATACATCGATGCGGGATTTCATGTGCTTTCCTTCCCTACTGAGGAAGGGGGGATGGGGATGCCCGTCTCGATTTCCTTCGCCTCTCAGGAGTACTTCAACGCGGGGAACACGGCCCTCGGTATGTACTGCTCTTCCGTTACGGGTACGGCCCATTTACTTCTCACTTACGGCAATGAGCAGATCAAGAAGATGTTTCTCGAAAAAATGATTTCCGGTGAGTGGGGCGGCACCATGTGCCTAACCGAGCCGGGGGCGGGTTCGGATGTAGGGGCCCTAAAGACCAAAGCCATTCGCCAGGCAGATGGCACCTATCTCATTTCCGGGCAGAAGATCTTCATCAGCAACGGTGAGCATGACATGGTGCCTAACATAATCCATCCGGTTCTCGCCCGGATCGAGGGAGATCCCCCGGGTACGAAAGGCATTTCCATTTTCGTGGTGCCGAAATACCTCGTTAACCCTGATGGCTCTTTAGGGGAGAGAAACGATGTCTACTGTGTGGGTATCGAGCACAAGATGGGCCTTAAAGGGAATGCCACCTGCACTTTGAGCTTCGGTGAAAACGGCAAATGCATCGGCTACCTCCTGGGTGAAGAAAGGCAGGGCATGAGAATCATGTTCCAGCTCATGAACGAGGCCCGTATCTTCACGGGGCTCCAGGCGCTCGCCGTATCGAGCGCGGCTTACATGCATGCCTGCACTTACGCGAGAACGAGGATTCAAGGCGAACTGATTCCCGGCTTCTCTCAGGGCAAGGTACCCATCATCGAGCACGTGGATGTAAAGAGGATGCTCCTTTACATGAAGAGCCTGGTCGAGGGTATGCGAATGCTTACCTATTACCTCTGCTACAATGTGGATGTAAGCCACGTGTCCAACGATCCCGCCGAGGTAGAAGAGGCCAAGGCCTTTGTGGAGGTGCTTACGCCCATAGTTAAGGCGGGCAATTCGGATGCCGGCTGGCTCGTCACCGCGGAGGCCATGCAGGTCTACGGCGGCTACGGTTACTGCCAGGAGTATCCCATCGAGCAGTATGCTCGGGACGTAAAGGTTTTTTCCATCTACGAGGGCACGAATGGCATTCAGTCCATGGACCTCACCATGAGAAAGATTCTCATGAACAAGGATTATCGCAATTACCATGCCTTCCGCAATAGGATCATGAATACGGCTGCCAAGGCGCGCGGCATCGTAGATGAAAGGTACATCTCCCTGGTAGAAAGAGGGCTTGCCAAGCTCGATGAAGTCATTGAAATGATGAAGAAACAGCTCGCCGAGCAAAAGCTCTTCTTCGTCTTTGCCAATGCCACCCCCTTGCAGCAGGCCATGTTCATGCTGGCCCTCGCGTGGCTGCATCTGGAAAGCCTCACCATCTCCATTCCGAAGATGAAGGAACTCGTGGGGGACAGAAAAGGAGATGAGAGGAAGAAGCTCCTTGCCGAAGACCCGGAAGCGGCCTATTACTCGGGTCGCGTCCTTTCTTCCCAGTTCTACATTGCCTCTGAATTCCCGAAGTTCTTTGGTCGCTGCGAGGCCATGTTAAACAATGAGGCCGCTCCCATCGTGGCCACGTCGGATATCTTTACGGGTTCACCCAAGGAATGAGCCTTTAACTTAAGGTGATGTTAAACGAAAGGGCAGCCAAGGTGTGGTTGCCCTTTTATCTTTCTAATGGGGAGGAAGACATGAAGGTAGTAAAGATAACGGGCATGTCCTGCCGGCACTGCGTGGAGGCAGTAAAGAAGGCTTTGAGTGAAATAGACGGGGTAAAAAACATAAAGGTAAGCCTCGAGAGGGGGGAAGCCTCTTTTGATGAGGAAAAACCCGTGGATATGGAAGTGGTGAGGAAACAAATCGAGCAGGCAGGCTACAAAGTTGGTTGAAGAAATTACGTTGCTCATCGGAGGCATGAGCTGCGCGGCCTGTGTAAGGCGCGTGGAACAAGCCCTGAAGTCGGTTTCGGGGGTGGCGTCCGTTTCGGTCAACCTCGTCACGGGGCGGGCTAAGATTGTTCACGAAAAAAAATGGGCCGGCATTAAAGCGGTAGAGAAGGCCATCCAAGATAGCGGTTACGAATTCTTGGGGCTTGCCCCCGAGGAAGGCTCGGACCCCATACTTAAGGCGCGAGAAGAAGAAGTTGAGGATCTGAGAAAGAGGTTTATCGTTGGTGTTTTCTTAAGCCTCCTTATTTTTACCGGTTCCATGGCCCACTGGATTGGGCCGTTGCGGGAACTCCCTGTCCGTGCCCTGCGCGTTTTTCTTTTTCTGCTCACCACGCCCGTTGTCTTCTGGGTGGGGAAAAGGTTCCTCGTCGGAGCCCTGCAGGCGGCGCGCCATTTAACGATGGATATGAACACCCTCGTGGCCGTGGGGGTGCTTGCTGCCTACCTCTATTCGACCCTGGTAACCTTCTTTCCTCATGCCCACGCTACCCATGTTTATTTTGACAGCGCCGCCATCCTCGTCACCCTCATCACCCTCGGGCGCCTCCTCGAGGCGAGGGCGAAGGGAAAGACGACGGCCGCCATCAGACGCCTCATGGACCTCCAACCGAGGACGGCCCGCAAACTGGAAGGGGGTAAGGAGTTAGATGTTCCGGTGGAAGAGCTCGTAGTGGGCGACCTGGTTCTCGTCAGGCCGGGAGAGAAGATTCCTACGGACGGGGTGGTTGTTTCCGGCACTTCCTGGGTAAATGAGTCCATGCTTACGGGGGAGAGCCTCTCGGTTATGAAACAGGCGGGAGACAAAGTATTCGGCGCGACGATGAACGAAAACGGGAGCTTTGTTTTTAGAGCCACGCAGGTCGGGAAGGATACGGTTCTGGCGGGCATCATAAAACTTGTGGAAGAGGCCCAGGCCTCCAAAGCCCCCATCCAGAGATTGGCCGATCGGGTGGCGGCGGTCTTCGTGCCCGTGGTATTTGCCATCGGGATCGTTACGTTTCTCGTCTGGTATTTCGTTGTCCCCGGGCATGAGGTAAGTCGTGCCCTCCTCAACTTTATCTCCGTTCTTGTCGTGGCCTGCCCCTGTGCCCTGGGCCTTGCCACACCTACCGCCGTCATGGTGGGCACGGGTTTGGGTGCCGAAAGCGGTATCCTGATCAAAGGAGGTGAGAGCCTAGAGCAGGCCTACAAGTTGACGACGGTGGTCTTCGACAAAACGGGTACCCTGACGATGGGTAAGGCGGAGGTGACGGACGTGATCCCCGCCCCCGGTGTGGATAAGGAAAGGGTCCTAAAAATGGCCATGTCTCTTGAGGTTTCATCGGAACATCCGCTTGCGGCGGCCATTTTGCTTAAAGGGCGAGAGGAGGGGATCACCCCCGTGGGTGTCGCACATTTTGCCGCCGTCTCCGGCTTGGGGGTGAAGGCGATTGTCGAGGGGGCGATGGTCCTTTTGGGCAATGCGAAGTTCATGGAAAGAGAAGGCGTCCTTCTGGCGGAAATGGCAGAAGAATACGAACGTCTTTCTCAAGCGGGAAAGACCTGTGTATTCGTCGCCACCGAGGGGAAAGTTTTGGGCCTCATAGGGGTGATGGATGTGCCCAGACCGATGGCGAAAAAAGCGGTTTTATCCTTGCAGGGTATGGGACTTGAAGTGGCCATGATCACGGGAGACAATCGCTTTACCGCCGAGGCGATAGGCAGAGAAATCGGTATTCACCGAGTCATGGCCGAGCTTCTCCCCGAGGAAAAGGCGGCCGTAATTAAAAGTATGCGGGAGCAGGGCGAGGTGGTAGCCATGGTGGGCGACGGCATCAACGATGCGCCCGCCCTTTCCATGGCCGACCTCGGTATAGCCATTGGTGCAGGTACGGACGTGGCGGTCGAGGTAAGCGACATCACCTTAATCCGGGATGACCTTTTGGACGTTGGTGCTGCCATCCGTTTATCGGCGGAAACCATGCGGGTCATCCGGCAGAATCTCTTTTGGGCCTTCATCTACAATCTCGTCGGCATTCCTATTGCGGCCGGTGCCCTTTACCCCTGCTTCGGTATTCTCCTTACGCCGGAGATCTGTGCCGCCACTATGGCCTTAAGTTCTGTCTCCGTCGTCACCAACTCTCTTCGCTTGCGCACCCGCTGGAGAAAACTAGTCTTCCCCTAAGAGCGTTCGAATTGTGATTTATCGGCCCCGCATACGGGACATGCCCAATCGTCGGGGAGTTCTTCGAAGGGGGTGTGAGGGGGAATACCCGCCTCGGGATCCCCCTCTTTTGGGTCGTAAACGTAACCACAGATAATACAAGTGTACTTGTCCATCTTCGTTCCTTTCTCGATTATAGGCCTAATTTCTTCCTCTTTTCTTCGATGTGGGCAGCGATGCCTTCCACAGCCTTGACCGCGTCTGTTTCCACGTGCAGCACCCCTTGGGTCACGTTTGGCAATTCCTCGGTGAGGAGCTTGACCAGGCGGGGTGCCCCCGTAACGAAGGGGACGGGATTTACGTAGGTATAGAGTCCCATGCCCAAGGCGAAAATGGCGTCGATGGTGGCTTTCTGTTCCATATACTCCGGTGCCACGGCCGCGACGGGCAAGTCGGGGACGGGAACCCCACCCAGGGCCTGGGATACGGTGTTCAGAAGGTCGGCGAGCCTTCCCGTGTCCGTGCAGGTACCGAAACTCAAAACGGGTGGGATGCCCAAACTCCGGCAGACTTCTTTTAGGCCTTCTCCGGCGAGGTCTGCTGCTTCTCTTGAACACAGGCCGGCAAGTTGCATGGCCGCATTTCCGCATCCCATGGAAAGGATCAATATGTTTCGCCGGATAAGCTCTTTGGCGACGGCGACGCTGTGGACATCCTGACCGCTATCCCGGAGGGTAGTACAGGAGACCAGTCCCGCGATCCCTCGAATGTGCCCATCCTTGATGGTCGTAAGGAGTTTTTCGAGGCTTCCGCCCAAAGCGGCGGTAATGCTCTCCGGAGAAAAACCTACGGTGGCTTCTCTCATAGGCAAGTTCATGGTCGGTTCGATCTTGCTGTGCCTGCTTTTGAAATTATCGAGGGCCATTTTTATAAGCGCTTCGGCCTGCGCTCTTACCTTTTGCGGCTCATAGTTCAACCTTTCTTCCACCCCTTCGAAGGCCACGAGCTCGCTTACGGGGATCAATTTAAATTGAAATTTCTCCGCATAAATGGGGTCCACGGGCAAAGAACAGTTCATATCACAGACGAAGACATCGACGGCCCCGCTGGAGAGAACGGCCTCTTGCGTAAGCCAGTTACCCGTAAATCCGTAGAAGACATCGTCCATCTCCCATCGCTGAATCATCTCCTGCCCCGTCTCGATGCTGGCTATTATCCTTAAACCTTTGGCGCCCACTTCACGAGCGCGTGCCTGCCACTCTTCCTTTCGAGCGAGCTCCACCAAGGCAAAACCGACGAAGGGTTCGTGTCCGTTAGGTAGGATGTTAACGTAATCGGGATCCAGTACCCCTAAATCTACCCGCATGGCATGTGGTTGAGGGATTCCGAAGAGGACGTCTTGCAGATACTCGTTTACAATTTGGCTCTGATAGGCCATAGCGATACTGAGTTTTATGGCCTTGAGGGCCAGGCTCCGGTAATAGCCGTCCACGTTGGTAAGGCAAGAGCTAGTGGCGTTCATCATCTCCGTATAGATGCCGGTGGGAAATACGCCTAACCTGTTCCATAAGGCCTTCCTCTCTCCCGGGGCCAGGGCCTCGACGATTTTGCTTTTCCCGTCTTGGAGATGGAAGTCGGCTTCACAGAAAGCGCACAGGGCCAGGGCCGTTTCGGCGGGAGAATTCTTTTCCTTGATGCCAAGCCTTTGGGCAAAGAGAATGAGCTTCTCCGGCTCCCGGATGGAGAAGGGCGTTTTCCCCTCCACGGTCGCCTTCAGGGTTTTGATGGTCTGTTCCGTATGGTAGTGATAGGTACTTGCCCCCATGACGTTTCTCAAGAGCATCATACGCATGGCCATGCCATCGGCAGTAATGCCGCAGACCCCTCTTTTGTCCTTGGCCGCGTCAGCCCGGCAGGGGCCGTTGGAACAAAGGTCGCAGCGTACACCCCCCATGCAGAAGGGGCATCTCTGATCCGGGTTGCTTCCCAGGCCCTGGGCCTGGTATCGATCCCAGACGTTGGTGAGGCCTTCCCTCTTAATCCTCTCGTAGGCCTGCTGGACGGACGGATGAACGGATATTCTTTCTTTTTCCATGGTGCCTTCTCCTTTCTCTATACAGTTTTCGATTCAATTATTCTTCCATCTATCCCCACCCGGGTAAGGGTAAGGGGAATCGATTTTTCCAACCTCTTTCTAACTGCCGAAACGACCCTTGGGAGAGCGCCGCAGCAGGGTACCTCCATGTAGGCAACTTCTATTTTGCGGATTTCGTTGAGGGAAATGATTTTCTCCAATTTTCCCTCGTAGAACTTGATATCGTCCAGTTTCGGGCAGCC
>DAORXN010000013.1:42571-51046 GCA_035358955.1 Syntrophales bacterium
GAAATGGCGCCCTGGGGACAGGTATTAAGACAGGCGCCCAAACCGTCACAGAGGTCCTCATTTACGAGGTGGGCCTTCCCATTTACGATTTTTAAGCTTCCTTCGGCGCAGGCAGTTGTGCACCGCCCGCATCCGTTGCACAGGGTTTCGTCAATGTATATTTTGGAGGTCAAATGTTCACCTCCTTTTTGTTTCTCTTAAAGTGAGTTTTAGGTCTGAGAGCCGCTTTTGGGAAAAGTAAAGACGCGCCTTTTCGTTTACTTCTTCGAGGAGCTCGGCAAATGGGCAGGATTTAGCTCGGCAGGCACTGCGGCCAAATAGGCAGGGTTTCTTCGGCAAGTCCCCCTCTATCGCCCGGTAGATGTCAAGAAGGCTGACGTTTTGCGCTTCCTTGGCAAGTCTATGTCCCCCTTTCGGGCCGGGGGTGGACAAGACGAGGCCCGCTTTCTTGAGGCGCTGAAAGATTTTGAGCAGGTGATGAACCGAGGCGTCAAGGGCACGGGCTATATCCTCGGCACGGTGCCAGGCTTGGGGAGATTGAGCGAGGATCGCCATTGCATGAAAGGCAAGGCTGCAGGCCTCCGAAACGGAAGTCAAACTTTTTTTCAAAAGAAACCTCCTCGATAATTATGGTATATAAATACCATAATATTGTTCCAAGTCAAGAAAATTTTGGGGAGAAAAATTTTTAAGTGGCTACCCCTTTAGGGGGTAGCCACGGGGGAGGAAATTAACCCTTCTTTTGCTTTGCCTGTGTCGCCGCGTGGAAGCCGGCAATACGGCCCATAACGAGGCAATTGGCGAGAGAACCACCACCTATGTAGTCTTCATAGAATAGGCCGCCGGCACACTCACCTGCCGCATAGAGGCCCCGGATAATCTTCCCGTCCGGCTCCAGCGCTTGGGCATTTTCGTTTATCTTGATGCCTCCGAAGGTGATGGTGATCCCGGGGACCAAGGGGTAAAAGGCGTAGAATTTTGGAGTTTCAATCTTGTAGGCAAAGGCTTTCTTCGGTGGCTGGGCGCCCGGAGCCGACCCATTTACCACGGCGGCGTTGAACTCGGCGATGGTCTTTTCGAGATTGCTGGCGGGGACTTCGATTTTGGCGGCCAGCTCTGATAGGCTCCCCGCTTCAATTATTTCAATTCCCAAACGATTGAACTGGTTTACGGCCGCGGTGACGCCCGGTTGCTTCTTAATGTTTTCATCGAAGATCATCGCCACCGTCTGGCCGGGTTGCTTCATCGCGGCCTTGCCGTTCGCTACGTATCCAAGGGATTCGTCCACGTATCTTTTGCCCTCTTTGTTGATACCCACAGTGTAGGCAATGGCCATGAAGGGGTTACCCGCCGCCGTATTTTTGGGGGAGACGGCTGCCACGTGGACGGCTGCCATGCCACCCATGTTTACCCACATGGCCCCTGCTTCTCTTGCCAGGAGGAGGCCATCGCCGGTCGCCGTCTTTAGACCCCGAACCATCATTTCGTCCGCATTGGGGTCAACGAACATTTCGAGCATTTCCTTGTTGGCGCTATAGCCTCCTGTCGCGATAATGACCGCTTTGGCCAGATAATCCTTTAAGCCATGGGCATCTTGCGCCCTTACTCCGGCCACCGCACCCGCCTCGTTCATGATGAGTTGCTTGGCCTTGGTGTCGTAGAAAATTTTTCCTCCTTTCTTGATAAAGACGCTCTTAAGCGTGGCGAGTCCCTTGGGCATGCCTTGGTAAGGACCGGGCTTGAATATTACGTTTTTGACGTTATAACCGGCAACCGTCATAGGATCCGTAAGCTCCACACCGAACACCTTCAGCCATTCCACCGCCTCGAGAGATTGATCGGCAAGGATCTTGGTCAGAGCAAGGTTCCCCTTCTCCATGCTCTTCTTCATGAAGTCTTTTATGTATTCTTCCTTGGCTTCGGGGCTCTTGTCTCTCGTGATGGCGATAAAACCGCCCGCCAGTCGGGAGTTGCCGCCATCCTGTCCGGTCGGCAACTTTTCGAGTATGGCAACCTGCGCCCCTTTTTCCTGGGCGGCGACAGCTGCTGACATACCGCTTAATCCCGTCCCGATGACCACTACGTCGTACTTTTCTTTCCTTTTAGCCGGTGGCAGGAGGGCGGCCTCGGCTAAATCAAGTTTCCCTAAGGTAAAGAAGCCTGCCCCCAGGCCCACACATTTTATGAACTCCCGCCGGTCCACTTTAATTGTCCTCTTCTTTTCCATCTGTGCCTCCCTCTAAAAAAAGTTAATCGTTGATCTTGGTTGCCCGACTTTTATTTTTCCGCTCGCTCATTAACTATCATGGTGAAGCGGGAAAAGCCAGTTCCGGTTGCTCGAGAATAGAGTGCATCTTGACAGGTAGGGAGTTTTGGGGAAGGAAAGGTTTACTATAGGTGGCATATGGGTGAAAAGTTGCAGGCACCGTATATCATTCGGGCCCTGGAGTTTTTCTCCGGGATCGGGGGTTTTGCGGCCGCAGCTTCGGGGACGAATATTCGGGTCGTTAACGCCTTCGATCAAAGTGCCCTCGCCCGGGAGGTGTACCTGGCGAATTTCCCCCGTCACTTGCTTGATAACGACAATCTCGAACATATTACACCGGAAAAAATTTCTGAGTTCCAAGCGGATTTTTGGTGGCTTTCGCCCCCTTGCCAGCCTTACACCGTGAGAGGAAAGGAAAGGGACGAGCGGGATCCCCGGGCGGCGAGCCTAAAACGCTTGCTGGAAATCCTATCTGATTGGCCAGAAAGTAAACTACCCCATCTGCTCGCCTTGGAAAATGTGGAGGGCTTTGCTAAATCCCGCATGCGTGAGCGATTGGTTGAGCTTCTTAAAGCCCGTGGTTTCCAATCTCGGGAAGTTTTCCTCTGCCCCACCGCCTGGGGCATACCCATGAGGCGGCCCCGGTACTATCTTATCGCCTCAAGAGACGGAATCCTCACTTTGCCACCACCGAGAAAGACACCCTTAGAACCCATCGCGGATTATTTGGATGTATACCCGAAGGGAGAACCCCCTCCTGAATTGATGGTTTCCCCGGAGGTGGTAAAAAAGTTTGGGCCCGGTTTTCACATAATAGATCCCGGCCAGGAAGATGCCTATGCCACGTGTTTTACCAGTGGTTACGGTCGTTCTTATATGCGTGCCGGTTCCTATGTGAAGGCGCCGGGTGGGGTGAGGTGGTTCTCACCGGAAGAGATCCTGCGGCTCATGGGTTTTCCCCCGGATTTTTCTTTTCCCCCTTCCATTTCAGTCCGTAAGAGGTGGCGCCTCGTGGGAAACAGCCTCTCCGTGACGGTGGTAAGATACCTGCTTTGCCTTTTTCCCGAAGTTAGGTTTTTTCAGGGAGAGCCCCTCATGATTATCTCCGGTGGGCAGACGGGGGCCGATCGGGCGGCCCTCGATTTTGCCGTGGAAAACTCGATCCCACACGGTGGATGGGTGCCCCGGGGAAGGCTCGCGGAAGACGGGGTGATTGACATAAAGTATCGCGTCTGGGAAATGCCTACCTCATCCTATGCAGCCAGGACGGAAAAAAACGTCCTCGAGGCGGACGGAACGCTCATCGTTTCACGTGGTCCCTTGACCGGTGGCTCGTCTTTTACCCGGCACTGCGCCATTCTTCACGGGAAGCCCTGGTTGCATGTGAATTTGTCGGAAGTTAAAGACCTCGATGAGGCAGCCGAACGGATCCTTCGCTGGAAGAGGGAAAATTCCATCGTCCTTCTCAACGTGGCCGGCCCTCGGGCGAGCTCGGATGAGCTCATCTACGGAAGCGTCTTAGAGCTGCTGCGCAAGACTTTCAGAAGAGACTGATCTTGAGATTTCCACCTCGGCCTAAGATGTCGTGGAGATGGACGTAACCTTGGAGCTTATGGCTTCCGTTCACCACGACGAGGGTGGTGATTTCGTCCCTCTGCATGGCCTCGATGGTTGCGGCCAGGGTCGTGTTTTCGTCGATGCTCTTGGGATTTTTTGTCATGAATTCGTCGATGGGTAAATCGTATCTGAGGCGGCCGCTCTTTACGATGCGCCTCAAGTCCCCGTCCGTGAGAATTCCCAGGAGGGTATCTACCCGGTCTGTAATGAGGACAAAACCCTTGTTCTTGGCGTCCATTTCTTCGACCGCCTCTTTCAAGGGGGTGCCCGCATAGACGCGCGGTATTTCCTCTCCCCGGATCATAATGTCTCGAACTTTTGCCCTCAGCCTGAGTCCGAGGGTGCCTCCAGGATGAAACTTGTAGAAGTCGTGTTCCGTGAAGTTCCTCTTTTCGATGAGGGACACCGCCAGGGCATCTCCCATGGCGAGGGTGGCCGTCGTGCTCGAGGTGGGGGCGAGACCGAAGGGACACGCCTCCTTCTCAACTCCCACGTCGATGACGATGTCTGCCGCCCGGGCCAGGGTCGAACGTGGGTTCCCCGTGAGGGCAATGAGGGCGGCCCCCATTTCCCGCACGCTTTGGAGAATCAAATTGAGCTCGTGGGTTTCCCCGCTATTGGAGATGGCGATTATGACGTCGTCTTTCGTGACGATGCCAATGTCACCGTGCATGCCTTCCACGGGGTGCAGGAAAAGGGCCGGGGTGCCGGTACTGGTTAGCGTCGCGGCGATCTTTTTCCCGATGATGCCCGATTTTCCTATGCCCGTCACGATCACGCGGCCTTTGGCTCGGTATATGACCTCCACCGCTCGGGCAAAGCTTTCATCGAGCCTCCGGGTAAGCTGACGAATGCTCTCCGCTTCCAGTTCCAATACCTCTTTTGCCTTTTCGATGGTTCTACTAAAATCGCCCATTTCCCTTTTTTACCTTAACTTCCGTCATGGGTTCGGCGCCTGCGTATCAGAAAAAAACTACTGGGACAAGCATCTTTTTTCTCAGGGCATGATCCCCTCTTCGCGAAAGCTCAACATTTTGTTTTCGCCGACTATGACATGATCGTGGACGACGATATCGAGCAGGCGGGCTGCCTCCTTGATGGTTCTGGTCAGGCGCAGATCTGCCTCGGATGGTTTTAGCACCCCGGAAGGATGGTTGTGGACGAGGATGAGGGAAGCGGCCTTTCGCTCGAGGGCCCGTTCTAAGACCTGACGGGGGTAGACGATGGCCTCATTTACCGTTCCTCGCTGGAGGGTATCAAAATCTATGAGCTGGTTCTGACAGTCGAGATAGGCCACACAAAATTGTTCCTCTTTAAGCCCTCCTAAATACGAGCGGAAGAAGTCGGCCATGTCCTTGGGAGAGGAGATCTTGACCTTCTTTTTCGCTTCCCCTTTGAGGTAGAGGGTCACGAGTTGCTTGGCGAGCTTGATGAGGCAGGCGCTGAGGTGGCTTATGCCTTCTACCTTGAGTAGTTCCTTTAATTCCGCATCGAGGACACCGTTAAAGCTCCCGAAACGGTTGAGGAGTTCCTTCGCCAGGGGCTTTACATCTCTTCGGGGTATGGCATAGGTAAGGAGCAATTCCAGGATTTCATAATCGTGGAGTCCCTCCACCCCGGTCTTCAAAAACCTATCCCGAAGGCGCTGCCTATGCCCTATGTAGTGGGGCCTTTCTACCCCATGTCCTTTTCCTTGCACGTGGATATGCCGAAGGGTACGTAGGCGGGGCAAAAACGAAGAATCGCGCTTATGATGGGAATGAAGCCGATCAAACCCCACCAGCTGGAATAGTAGAGGCCTAAAAAGAGGATAATTATTCCCACGAAAAACCTGATCATCCGGTCCGTCGTTCCTACGTTGCACTTCATCTTTCTCCCTCCTTGAAAAAATTGGGTGGCCTTGCGGCCACCCGGCTTTTCTATTTTTTGAGGTTCTCGTTGGCAAAATCCCAGTTTAGAAGCTTCTCGATTACGGCCGTAAGGTAGTCGGGGCGGCGATTCTGGTAATCGAGGTAGTAGGCGTGCTCCCAGACGTCGATGGTGAGGAGGGGTTTGAGGCCGTGGGCGATGGGGGTATCGGCGTTGGCCGTCTTTACTATTTTTAGGGCGTTCCCGTCGAGGACGAGCCAGGCCCAGCCGCTGCCGAACTGGGTCACCCCGGCTGTTCTGAATTCCTCCACGAACTTGGCAAATTCTCCCCATGTCGCCTTGATCGCCTCGCCGATGGGACCAGTCGGCTCTCCACCCCCTTTCGGCTTCAGGCTGTGCCAGTAGAATGTGTGGTTCCAGGCCTGGGCGACATTGTTGAAGATACCCACTTTGGCCGGATCCCCGGCGGTTTTCCTGATAATTTCCTCGAGGGGGAGGTTCTCCAAATCCGTCCCGCTTAGGAGCTTGTTGGCATTGTCCACGTAAGCCCGGTGATGCTTGCCGTAGTGAAAGTCAATGGTTTGACCGCTGATGACGGGGGCAAGTGCCTCCCGGTCAAAGGGCAGTTCGGGTAAGGTGATGGCCATCTCGTCTTCTCCTTTCATCTTTTGGATTTTTTGTATTATAATGGTGGAGAAAAATTAAAGCAAGGGGGTAGCCGGTGAAAAGCAAAATATCCGAAGCCTTGGGAATGAAAGATATAAGAACCGTCGCCCTTTCGTGGACGGACGTAAAGCCCCAAGCCGTTCTGGAATACAAACCGGGGAAGTGGGGTTGTGTCATGTGGCTGATCACGGCGGCCGCCCGGGGAAAGGTGGCGGTGGCGAGCCGAGAAACGGTGGGGTGTTACGGTGGGGGCGTGGGACTGGGCTTCGGTAATGCTTACGAAAAGTTCCCCGGCGGCGTAGAAGGCTTCTGTTATTTCCTTTCCATCGGGAATGAGGCGCGCCCTGGCGGAAAGGAGTTGGCCGAAAAGGTAAGGCCCTATCTTACGGCGGAGAGTTACGATCATTTCCTCCACGGGGAGAGATACGTAAAGAGCCCCGCGCTCGTAGAGAAATTCATCGAAGAACTACCCATGAGGGATATCCCCGCCCGGTACGTGGTGTTCAAACCCCTCGACCAGGTACGACCGGAGGATGAAGCACCCAAGACGGTCATCTTCTTCGTCAACCCCGATCAGCTCTCGGCCCTCGTAATCCTTGCCAATTATGCCCGGGAAGGAAACGAAAACGTCATCATCCCTTACGCGGCGGGTTGCCAGACGGTGGGCATCTACCCGTACCGGGAAGGGGAAAAGGAAAAACCCCGGGCCGTGGTGGGTCTCACGGACATCTCGGCCCGCCTCTATACGAAAAAGCAGTTGGGCTCCGGGCAGCTGATGACCTTTGCCGTTCCCTGGCCGATGTTCCTCGAAATGGAAGGCCACGTAGAAGGGTCTTTTCTCGAACGACCCACGTGGAAAGGTCTTACATCCTCGGACGCAGGGTAAGAAAGAGGGAACGGCCCTCCCGGACGACGAGGAGGAGGACGGATTCGCTTTTCACGCTGCGATTCATCTCAGAGATGAAGTCCTCTAACTTCCCTATGGGACGTCGGTTCACCTGAACGATGACGTCTCTTTCCATGATGCCTCCTTGATCGGCGGGGCTCCCCGGCTTTACTTGCGTGACGATGACGCCCTTTTTGTCTTTCAGGCCCAAATTGCGCGCCATCTGGGGGGTCACCTCCTCCACCGTCATGCCGAAGAATTCCGCCCCCCTCTGGCCGCCGGCGGAGATCTTAAGCCCTTCCGTTCTTTCGCCGATGACGACCTTCAGGGTAATCTTTTGCCCGTTTCTCATCACCTCGACGGGCACCTTTTCCCCCACCTTCTGCTTGGCCACGGCATAGAGCAGGCTACGCACATTCGCGACGGGTATGCCGCCCACCGAAACGATGACGTCCCCCACCTTCATGCCGGCCTTGTCTGCCGGTTCACCGGTAAATACCTCCGCCACGAGGGCCCCTTCTCGGCTCTTCAAATCCAGATTCTTGGCGATCTCCTCGGTGATGTCCTGCGCCGAGACACCGAGCCATCCCCTCGTTACGGCGCCCTTCATTTTCAAATCCGCCAAGATGTCTTTCGCCGTATTTATCGGGACGGCAAATCCGATGCCCTGGGCCTGGGCGACGATGGCCGTGTTGATGCCCACCACCTCACCGGCCATGTTGCAGAGGGGACCACCGCTGTTTCCGGGATTGATGGAGGCATCCGTCTGGATGAAGTTATCGTACGGGCCCGATCCGATTACCCGCCCCTTGGCGCTCACGATGCCCGCCGTTACCGTATTCTCTAAGCCGAAAGGGTTGCCGATGGCCACGACCCATTCACCCACTTCCAGCTTATCTGAGTCGCCCAAAACCACCGTGGGAAGGGTTTCTTGGGCCTCGATCTTAATGAGGGCCAGGTCCGTGTCCCGGTCGGTACCTTTTACTTGGGCTTCGTATTCCCGGCCGGAGGAAAGTTTTACCCTGATCTTGTCGGCTCGGGCAACGACGTGATGGTTGGTTAGGATGTAGCCGTCCGGCGAAATGATGAAGCCCGATCCTAAGCTTTGGCGGGTGAATTCCCTTTCCCTGTCCCTTTCCTGGGGGAGGCCGAAAAAACGCCGCCAGAATTC
>DAORXN010000013.1:51146-56465 GCA_035358955.1 Syntrophales bacterium
CAAACGGTCATCGTGTTCGGTATTACTACGCCCCGCGGTGTCTTCGACTCGCCGGCATACAGCCTCTACGGTCTTCACCGTGCATACCACACCATCTACCGTCGCCTCGATGAGATCGCCGTTTACCTCTGCAATTTCCTCGAATCCCAGGGACCTTACCGGGCCATGCCCGTTCCCAGTTTTGCTCCCCTTACCTACCAGGGGCCTGAGCCTTGGGGCCTTTTGTCCCTGAAACATGCGGCTATAAATGCAGGGCTGGGCAGGATGGGGAGAAGCGGCCAGGTTTACCATCCCGTCTTTGGTTCACTCCTTCGCCTGGGGGCCGTGGTGACCGACCTTCCTATCTTAGGCGATGAGGTCCTCGCGGGCGACCCCTGCCCCGCTCATTGCCGTGCATGTATCAAGGCCTGTCCCGCCCAGGCCTTCGATGAGAACGGCCAATTTAACAAGAGGACCTGCCTTTCCTATACGATAAAGCACGCCATCTACCCCATTGCCTTGAAGGATGAGAAGGCGCGCGCCCAAATAGAACGTGTCATCAACACGGCCGGCTACGATTACTGGGTTGCCTGCTGTGAATGTATCCGCGCCTGCCCCCTGAACCAGAGGGCCAAGGCTTAGACCTCCCGATACATGTTTATTTCCGGACGGCCGTCCACGTATGCCCTCATCGCCGCCCCCATTTCCTTGAAATGGGGCGAGGTGCTGTGATTCTTCAAGGCCGTATCGGAGGCGTATTTTTCGTAAAAGAAAAACAGATGGGGGTCGTCAAGACGCCTATGCACCCTGTATTCGAGGCAACCTTCGTCTTCGAGGAATTTCGGGGCATAGCCCTTGATTACGTGCTCCAGGTCGTCTCCGTTTCCTTCTTTTGCCTTGATGAAGGCGGTAACTACAATCATGAGGATACCTCCTTTTTTAGATTAGGGCGCCGAGTATCTCGGCGACACCTGCTTTGTGGTTTACCATGACGGCCTTAACCGTCCCTCTCTCTTTTCTTCCGCATATGGCACTTAAGGCCCTGCTGTCCAGATCGATGATGAGCCCCATGAGCCGAGGGGTGTACCGATTTAGAAGGTGGGCTACTTCCCGATAAAACCTGGGCGAGCCGTCCCGAGAAGTGATGAGGAGGCGGGAGACCCGTGTGCCCCTTTCTTTCAATCCCCTTTCTTCTTTTTCAAGCCTTTCCTTGATGGCTTCCAGGCCGTAAATTGCCCTTCTTCTCATGAACTCTCTCTCTAAGGCCGAAATGAAACGCTCATCTGCCTCGATCTGGATGAGGGGCATCTCCCCTTTTCCGATATTTATCGTCGGCCTGGCGACGAGAAAATTTCTTACTAATTCTTCCTTTCCTTCGGCGCCTAGCAGCTTGGGCAGCCTCAGGTCCATGCCTCATTCACCCTTAAAGACGGGTTTTCTCTTCTCCATAAAGGCCGTCATGGCCTCACGGCAGTCGGCCGTGGCGAGGAGAACCATGTTTTTGTGGACGGCGTAGGTGATGCCCTCCCGGACGGAGACGAAGCGGCTGAAGTTCAGGACCTCTTTCGTGCTCTGAACGGCGAGGGGGGCGCTCTCCTTTATTTCCTCCGCTATTTTTCTTGCCCCCTCTAACATGGTGTCGCGGTCGGGGAAGACGGAGAGGACCAAGCCCATCTTCTCCACCTCGGAGGCACTGAAGAACCGGCCCGTATAGGCCATGTATCTCGTGTACGCCTGCCCGATGATGAAGGGCAGTCGCTGGAGCACACCCATGTCGGCGCAGATGCCGATTCTTGCCTCTCTCAGGGAGAATTGCGCATCCTTAGTGCAGACCCTCAAGTCACAGGCAGAAATGATATCCAGACCCGCACCCACGCACATGCCGTGCACGGCGGCAATGACCGGTTTCTTGCATTCTTCTATGGCATGACAGCATTCGAATATGTTCTTCTCCCGGGAGGGGATGTCGAGGAGGCCTTTCGGGGAACCGAGAAGCCCCCGCGAGGCGGCATCCATGAGATCGAGGCCGGCCGAAAAGATACGGGCGTTGCTCTTCAGAATGACGACCCAGACCTCGTCGTTATCCGACAAGGCTCGGAAAACCTCGGTTATTTCTGTGGCCAATCCATAGCTCAAGGCGTTTAATCTGTCTGTTCGGTTGAGCCCAACCTCTGCCACGTGGTCGGTAATTTTAAGTTCGATCCATTGATAGGACATGACAAACCTCCGTATTAAAGTTGCCTCCCTTTATCATTTTTTTCTTCTCTTGTCCCGATGAAAAATGCCTCCCATAAAGCTTGACAGAAGAAAGAAAGCATGAAATGCCCTCCGGGGAGGGAAAGAGGATGAAGAACGCACCTTTAAGCCATCCAAATGAGTTTGTCATCCGGACGATACGCAAGTTCGTGGCCGAGAGTCCCTTAAACCGCCTGGAAAAGTTTGGTGGGGAACCGATTTTCGAAGGGCCCCTCGTGGGCTTTGCCGACGGAGAGGACCCCATCTTTCATCGCTTCCGGGAGGTAGTTCACCCCGCCCATCTCCTGCCGGAAGAGGTTATGGCCCGGACCTTTGGAAAAACATTCCGGAAACTTACCGTAATTTCCTTTGTCCTGCCCATTTTCGAGGCTACGAAGAGGGCGAATGCCGAAGAAAAACACGGACCGGCCTTGAGATGGAATCATACGAGGTGGCTCGGTCAGGCGTTTATTGATGCCTTAAGCCGCCATTTGGTTTCCGTCTTCGACGACCTGGGCATTGGTGCCGTGGCACCGGAGCTTTCGAATTTATTTTCCATCTCCCGCGGCCCTTATGGGATCGCCTCACTTTGGTCTCAGAGGCATGTGGCCTATGCGGCAGGGCTCGGTACGTTCGGCTTAAGCGATGCCTTGATAACGGAAAGGGGTGTGGCCATGAGGTGCGGGAGCATCGTGGTGGCCCATGAAATGGAACTGACCCCTCGACCTTACGAGGACCCGCACGCCTACTGTCTTTTCTACCGGACAGGTGGATGTAAGGCGTGTATGAAAAGATGCCCCCGGGGGGCCATCACCCCCGAGGGGCACGATAAGCTGCGTTGCTACGAGATCCTTACGGTGGATCAGAAACCTTGGCTTGAAGGGGCTTACGGTCCCGGTTACATAGGAAAGTATGCCGGTTGCGGACTTTGCATGACCGGTGTTCCATGCGAAAGCCGCCTTCCCGCGACGGACGACATTACTTCTTGAACCAGGAGGGCTCGCCGTGGACGCGTCCCCCATCGATGACGAAGGTAGCGCCCGTGACGTATCTCGCTGCATCCGAGGCCAGATATACCACGGCCCCCGCTACGTCCTCCGGCTCCCCTAAGGACATGAGGGGTATCTGAGCTTTTGCTTGCGCCCCCACTTCTGGGTCTTTCCACAGGGCTTCCGAGAGGCGGGTTTTGATAATCCCCGGGGCGATGGCGTTTACCCTGATCTGATACGGACCCCACTCCTTGGCCATAACTTGGGTCAGCATGATGACGGCCGCCTTGGTGACGCAGTAAATGCCCAGCTCCCCGGCCCTAAGCCCGCCGATGGAGGAGACGTTGATGATGGATCCCCCACCTTTTTCCTTCATGATGCGGGCCACCATTTGGCTTAAGAAAAATACCCCTTTGAGATTCACGTTCATGGTGATGTCGTACGTCTTTTCGTCTTGATCGATGAGGGGGCCATAGTAGGGATTGGTACCGGCATTGTTCACGAGAATATCTATCCGGCCGAATTCTTTAAGCACTTTATCCACGAGGGTTTTTAACTCTTCCAACTTGGCCACGTGAGAAGCAATGGCCACCCCCCGCACGCCCCGGGCGGAGATTTCCGCCGCCACCTTATCCAAGTCTTCCTGCTTGCGGCTCGATACCACCACGTGGGCCCCATGGTCGGCCAGGGCCAGGGCACTGGCTCTCCCTATCCCCCGGCTTCCCCCCGTTATGAGGGCTACTTTTCCTTCCACGGAAAATCTCAATCGATCCATAAAAACCTCCTTTTCTTTTCCGCCCTATTCATCGCGGCGGTTGTTGTGCGTCCATTTCCATGTTACTTTCCCACTTTGCCGGAAGGCCTTGACGTAACCGCGGGAGATAATGTCTTTTAAAACCTTCTCAACGATGGCGGGAGGATCACCGGTTTTTTGGTGGATGCGCTCCAAAAGAAGGGGAAAAGATGCGTCGGCTTCAGCCACGCCTGGGAAGTCACCCACCTCCTCAATGACATCTCCGGAAAGGAGATGGAAGATGCAGCGGGTTCGGAAGTGGCCCTCCACGCGGAGGACATCCCACGGGTCCTTCAGGGTGCCGGCAAAATAAGCCTTCACCTTTTGCTCCCAGGCCTCCGCAATTTCCCCTTCAAACTCGTCCACGAAACGGCGGATATCTTCGGGGGAGAGACGGGAGGTACGCACGATGGCATGGTTGGCATCGTAGAGGCTCCAGTCGTCCGTTAGGATTTCCAAGTCGTACTTATCCACCTCTTCCCTTACCGTGGTTCCCGGGAAGGGGGCGAGGAGATGATAGCCGTAGTCGATCTTCCCCAGGCTTTCGGCAAATTCTTTCGTTTCTTTGAGGGTCTCCGGGGATTCGCCGGGCAGGCCCACGATGAAAGAGCAATGGGCAATGAGGCCTACTTCCTGACACATCTCCACGGCCCGACGCACCTGGTCCAGGGTAATTTTTTTCTTGATCCGGTCGAGCATTTCCTGGTTCCCCGATTCCACGCCAAAACTGATGGCATCGCACCCCGCCTCTTTCATGATGGCAAGAGTTTCCTTGTCTACGGTATTCACGCGGGCAAAGGCGCTCCAGGCAAACTTCAAACCCCTTCTTTCGATTTCCTCGCAGACCTCGCGTACTTTCCTCTTGTGGGAAACGAAAAGGTCGTCGGCAACGTTGATGCGGTCGATTCCGTAGGAGAGGATGTCTTCTATCTCGTCTACTACCATTTGCGCCGGTCGGTGGCGCATCTTGCTTCCCACCATGCGTCGGCCCTGACAGAAGATGCACTCGTAAGGGCAGCCCCGGCCCGTAATGATGCTGATGGGAAACCCTAAAGCTTGATAGCGGGAGAGGGGTAAAAGATGGCGGGCCGGTAAGGGCAAGGTGGAAAGGTCGGCAATCAATGCTCTGGGCGGTGTGAATCTTATGTCTCCTTCGTCCCGAAAGGCAATGCCGGCCACGCCGGGGAAATTTTCCTTTTGGAAACGGGCCGCCACGAGCTCGGCAATGGTGGCTTCCCCTTCCCCAATGACGATGAGGTCGATCGCAGGGTAATTTTTTAGGGTATTGACGACATCGAAGGATACGTGAGGCCCGCCCATCAC
>DAORXN010000013.1:56565-62148 GCA_035358955.1 Syntrophales bacterium
CTTACCTTCTTGTCGGGGGTGGCAATGACGTGGGCATGATTGCCCAGGCTGATGGGCCCGCCGAAGAGTTTTACATGCCAGGGCTTCATGAACCAGGGGCTGTGGCCCAGATGTTCGAACTGGGGACGCAGGAAATGATTCGTGTACCAATACTGGAAGCCCAGATCGATTCTCTTAAGGATGTACGGCCTTGAATCTCTGCGCAACGCTTAAATCTTCCCTCCCTAAAGCCTCCCAGAATGAATGGCGAAACAGGCAACCCCCCGGAGAGATATCGTGAAGGGCATCGTAGGCCAGTATGACGGCCGCGGCCGTCCAGGAAGTCCGTTCATCCGGCCAGATGACCGTATCAGGAAACGTGACCCCCATCCAATAAGAGCCGTCTTCGTATCTCTTGTCCTTGATCCATTCCAGTACCATTTCCCCTTCTTCGTACATGTCGACGGCGGCCAGGGTAATGACGAGTTCGGCCGTCTCGGCCATGGTGACCCAGGGGCGATCACTTACGCACCTTACCCCCCAGCCCGGTACCGCGAATTTCTCCCAACCCTTGTCAATACGCGCCAGGGCCTCCTCGCCCGTGATGGCCCCGCACAAAACGGGATAGTACCAGTCCATGGAAAATCTCGACTTTATCATGTTGAAGTGATGGGGCAGATGGACAATGGCATATCCCAACCTTTCCCAGGCGGTGTGCCACCTCTTCTGAAATCTGCCGAGTAGGGAGGAGATGGCGAGGGCACATTTGAGACTCATGTAGATGGAACTCGACCCCGTAAGGAGGGACATGGGATCGATTTTGTCCGCCTTGTTCTTGGCCCAGTAAATCTCCCCCGTCGGGGCCTGAAGGCTTAAGGAATACTCGATACCCCTCTTGACGGTGGGCCAGAGGTCCCGGAGAAAGGCCTTATCTTCCGTAATCAGGTAATAGTGGAAGGCACCCACGGCAATGTAGGACGAGAAGTGGGATTCCCGGGTGTAGTCCTCGATAAAACCATCTCTCACGGCGGAGTACCAGCTTCCGTCCGGGAGCTGTTTTCTTGCGAGCCACTCGTAGGCCCGTCCCGCCTCTTCCGTGTAGCCCGAGGCGGCCAGGCCCATGGCGCTTTCTACAAGGTCCCAAGGGTCGGTTTTCCCTCCCACCGACCAGGGTATTTCCCCGTCTTCTTTCTGGATGCCCGTGATGAAGCGGGCGAGGGTTTCTACTTCGGTGCTGATATCTTCCTTTTTCTTGGGTTCCAAAATGGGCTTCATGGTCATCAAGACACCTTTCTCAGATAATACACGATGCTTTTTGCCAAAACGGGGTTGAGCAAAGTTTCCAGCGCCCGGGTGATAAACGGCTTCTTCATAATGTCCCACTCGAGGAATTTCCTGTACGCCTTTACGAGGGGAAAGTCATCATTTTTGTGCCCCACGGCGCACTTGAGCCACCAGTAAGGGGAATGCAGGGCGTGCCGATAGTGAATCTTTTCGCATTTTGTGCCCGCCGATTCAAGGAGTTTTATGAGCTCCCCCTTCCGGTAAATACGGATGTGACCTCCCTTTTCGCTGTGATACGCCTCGGATAAGGCCCAGCAGAGCCTCTCGGGGAAAAATCTGGGTACACTTACGCCGAGGGTCCCGCCCGGCTTTAAAACCCGGACAAGCTCTTTGATGGCTTCCCTGTTTTCCGGGATGTGCTCCAACACCTCGGAGCAGATGACGGCATCGAACGCCCCGTCCCGGAAAGGGAGCTTTGTTAAGTCTCCTCTTATGAGAAGCCAGCTTCCGCCTTTCTCCTTGGCCATGAGATGAAGTAACCCATGCGCCTTTCTCAGATCCTCGAGATTGAGGTCAATTCCCACCACCTCCACTCCCTCTTCCCGGAAGGCCTCGCACAAGTGTCTTCCCGCCCCACAGCCTGCATCGAGGACCTTCATCCCCCGTTTGATGCCCATTTTACACACGTCGACGGTAATCATCTATCTCTTCTTCGTACACGGCGAGGGTTTTTTTGGCCGCATGTTCCCACGTGAGGGAGTCCCTTACGCGCTTAAGCCCCGCTTCTCCCAAGGCTGCGCGTTTTTCCGGATGATCGAGGAGGTCGATGATGGCCTTCTTTAGCGCCTCGCTATCTGCCGGCGGCACGAGATAGGCTGCATCCCCCACCACCTCCGGCAGGGCTCCGCCGGTCGTGCTGATGACGGGAACACCGCAGGCCATGGCCTCTCCCGCCGGCATGCCGAATCCCTCGTAGAGGGAAGGCACCACGGCGATTGTGGCCTCGGCGTAGTAGCGGGCAAAATCGCCGGCGGGGATGCGACCGGTGAAGTGGACATGCCCGTTTAATTTTAGGGACTCCACCATTTTTTCTATTTCGCTGCCCGGCTTGGGTTTTCCGATGACGGTCAGGTGAATGGGGCGATTTCTCCTAATGGAATCGACGGCTAAAAGCAGGTACTTCAAACCCTTAAGGGGCATGTCGGCGCTGTTGGTCGTGATTAAGTGATGGGGACGGCGTTTTACTTCCGGGAGGGGATAAAAGACATCGGTGTTGATGCCGTTCGGCACGACACGGAAACGCTCCATGGGGACCCCGAATTCCCGACTTATGTCCCGGCGGGAGCACTCGGAGACGGTGATGATTTTCTTAAGCCTTCGGGCCACACGAAGTTGCATCCTCAAAAAGGAGTACCAGCGGAGCACTTTGATTTTCTTGATAATATTCGGAGCCTCGGCGAGTTCCGTTTTTTTGTCCACCGTTATGGGGTGATGGATGGTGGTCACGAAGGGATAGCCCATCTCCGGGATTTTCAGCATGTCATAGGCGAGGCACTGATTGTCGTGGATGATATCGTAGGCCGGTCGCTTTTCCTTCAGGAACTTGTACAAACGTCGGCCAAACGTGAAGGGTTCGGGGAAGCCTCCCGTGCACATGACGGCAAATTCCCACAGGTTGAGGGGATTAAGGAGGTCCCGATATCTTGATACCCGGAACATGTGTTCCGGGTTGTACAGGTCGAGGCCCGGGAGTTTATGTAGCCTGATCCCTTCGGCGAGTTCTGGGTAAGGGGGACCCGAGATGACCTCCACCTCGTGCCCCAGATCCCTCAGGGACCGGCTTAGGTACTTGATGTAAACACCCTGGCCGCCGGAGGCGGGGTTTCCGCGGTAAGAGAGGAGACAGATGCGCAATGACCTTGCCTTTCCCATTCCCTAAAGCCACCCCATGCGCCTTTTTAGCTCTGTTAAAAGTTTTTCTGCCTGGGAGAACATCTCCCTTATTTCCCCCCTCTCCATGCCAGCCCCTGATGCGATGAGGGCCGCCCTTTCCTTTTCCGTAAGGTCGTCGGGGCTGTGGGCATCGGTATTGATGATGAGGCGAGCCCCGGCCAAGCGCGCCATTTTCAGGACGTGGCCGTTCGTGAGCGAATGTCCTCTTCTTGTCGTGATCTCAAGAAAGACCCCTTTCTCGGCTGCCATTTTCGCCTCTTGGGCCGAAATAAGACCCGGATGGGCGAGAATGTCCACCGACGCTTCAATGGCGGCCCGATTGGTTCCCGGACATACTGGCTCCACGATGGTTTCTCCATGAACCAAGACGATCGCCGCCCCCAAGGCGCGAGCCTCCCGGGTCAGGGAGCTTACGGTGGAGGGAACAACGTGGGTGAGCTCGATGCCGGGAAACGATAGGAAGCCCGTCGTTTCATAGATGGTTTGGCATACCTTCTTCAGGCGGGGTATGATGAAATCGAGGTTGGATTGATCGCCGTGGTCCGTGATGGCGATTGCCCGATAGCCCTTCGCCTGGGCACGTCGAACGAGTTCGGCGGGAATCAGCTCTCCATCGCTAAAGGTACTGTGCGTGTGAAAATCGATCATGGGTCACCTCGTGAGAAACGTAAGGCGTTTAACAGATTTCTGACTCCAGGTCAATAAGGCAAGAACAAATGTTTAGGGAGGCGAAAGAAATGTGATGGAAAATCAAGCCTCAGGCGGGTGCGCTATTTCTCTGGTGAGAAAGTGTGAGAGCCATCGCCCGATGACCTCCGCCATGACCTCGTGCCCTTTCTCGTTGGGATAGCGGGCATCGGGCAGGGTGAGGTTTTTCGATCGCAGATGGTGGGTGGTGAGATAGCCCGCCCAGTATGTATGGACGCCAATGAGGTGGCAGGAAAGGTCCGTCGCGACGATTCTCAAGGACCGGTAGAAGATGTCAACGGCCTCCATCTCCTGGGGATCGTCGAAGGTCTGGGCGGTGGCAAGGAAAAAAACGGGATTAAATTGTGCCCGGGCCAGCCGGATGAACTGCACCATATTTTCCTGAAACTCGGAGCGATAAACGCCGGCAAAGGCATCATCCACGCCGAAGTGAAGGAGGATGGCTTGCGGTCTTATGGGTATGACGTCTTCGTTGTAAGTCGCGATGGCATCGAAGGAGGTTTCCCGGAAGCGGGAGCGGTTTATAATTTCCAGTCCTTTTAAGTCACGGCGATCACGCAGCATATCCACGTAGCCCTTTTTTACCCCGTAGGCGGCGGGGATGCTCCCGCCTCTTACTAGCAGTCTCATTTCTTCTTCTACCCGAAAGGATTGTTCATCATCATCGTATATGATAAGCATCCCTCGTTCAATAAGCAGTTTGGGAGAGAAAGATGCCCATCTATGTCCAGATTTTACTATTTGCCTTGGGTTTTATCCTGTTCGTCCTGGTCGCCATGTATCTTTCGGGCTTGGGGATGAGGCGCATCTGCCTTAGCATCGTGGCAGAGCTCGAGGCGGCCCGGGCCTTCAACGAGAAGACGGCTGTTGCCGTCCAGGACGAAAGAAAGAATTTCTTCCGCGTGGGAACGAAGAACCTGCGCCCGCAGGCCCTCCAGGTGCTGCTGCAGGAAGGTATCGTTGTGAAGGCGCCAAGCGGGAAATACTACCTACGGCGGGAAAAGCTGGAAGAGATAAAGGAGAAAATGAAGTCGTAAAGGGGGTAGGGTATGGGCGTTAAAATAAGGATCGAGGTGGGGCAAACATCCCTCCAGGCGGAGCTTTTCGATACTAAATGCGCCAAGGCTATAAGTGACGTTTTGCCCCTCGAGGTCATGCCCGATAAGTGGGGCGATGAATTTTACTTTCCCATTCCCGTGGATTTTGCCCTCGATGAGACGGCGACGACGCAACTGAAGGTAGGGGATATCGGTTACTGGCCTCCGGGAAAGGCGCTTGCCTTATTCTTCGGACCGACCCCCATGAGCCGCGGGCCGGAGCCTGTCCCGGCGAGCGAGGTAAATTTGGTGGGACATATCTTAGATGATGCCTCTAAACTCCGGAAGGAAAAGGGGGCGAAGAGGTTGGTTATAAGAAAGGAAAGTAAGATGTAGGCGGGATCACGTATCCCTTGCCGTTTACGACCGAAGGGTGGCGGAAGATTTCTTACATGTGATTTTCGGTGCCTTCGCAGGTTTTAGCGCCGCCGATGAAGATTTTTTCTGTGGGCGACCTCTCCACAGTGAAGGATAGTTTTTAAGTCCCGGGGGAGGGGTCCACAACATCACCCAGGAGACCCTTGATATCAAGCCGTTTATGTTCCACCTCGAAAGTCACGGC
>DAORXN010000014.1:0-52222 GCA_035358955.1 Syntrophales bacterium
TCGGATTGGGCCTTGCCATTTGTGACAAAATAGTGCGTAATCACGGCGGAACCATCCGTGTGAAGTCCATTCCGGGGCAGGGAAGTATTTTCCATATCAGGCTCCATGCCGCCCCATGAGGAGTTGGAGGCTATGGCAAAGATACTCGTAGTCGACGATGAATTAAACATGCGCCTCGTTCTGAGCGCCATGCTGAAGAAGGAAGGTTACAGTGTTTCTACGGCCTCCGATGGCATCGAGGCCCTCGAGATCATCCAGAAAGACCCGGTGGATGTGATCGTCACGGACCTGAAAATGCCGCGCCTGGACGGCATGGGTCTCCTCGAAAAGGTGACGGATCGCTACCCGTCGCTCCCTGTGATCATTATTACGGCCCACGGCACGGTGGCGACGGCCGTGGATGCCTTGAAAAAAGGGGCTTTCGATTACATCACAAAGCCGTTCGAGCAAGATGACCTCAAAAACGTGATCCAGAAGGCCGTAAAGACGAGGTCTTGCAACGAGGAAGAGGTCCAGCTAAACCGGGAAGAGCTCTCCCGCTTCGGCATCATCGGAATTAGCCCCGCCATGCAGGAGGTCTTCTCTATGATCGAGAGGGTGGCACCTACGACGACCACCATCCTCCTTACGGGAGAAACAGGTACGGGCAAGGAGCTCATAGCCAATGCCATTCATGCCCACAGCCCACGGCGCCATCAACCCATGATCAAGATAAACTGCGCTGCCATTGCGGAAAACCTCATGGAAAGCGAGCTTTTCGGATATGAGAAGGGGGCCTTTACCGGAGCCGTCGTATCCAAGCCGGGCAGGTTGGAACTCGCCCACAAGGGTACCCTCTTTTTGGACGAAATCGGTGAGTTACCCAAGGAAATGCAGGTTAAACTCCTCCGGGTTTTGCAGGAACAGACCTTTGAACGGGTGGGCGGGCTGAGAACCATCAAGGTGGATGTGCGGCTCATCGCCGCCACTAACCGGAACCTCTTAAAAGACGTAAGGGAGGGTAGATTCCGGGAAGACCTTTACTATCGGCTCAATGTGCTTCCCATTCACCTGCCCGCCCTCCGGGAGAGAAAAGAAGACATCCCGGCCCTCACGGAGTTTTTCCTCGATAAATTTAACCGGAAGTTGGAGAGAAACGTCAAGGGCTTCGAAGAAGGGGTCCTGGAGTATTTCTTCGAATACCCCTGGCCGGGAAACATAAGAGAAATGGAAAATTTGATCGAAAGACTCGTCCTTATTGCCAAGGGAGATACCATCACCGTCTCCGATCTGCCCCCGGAAATAAGGGAGCACGAGCCCACCCTCGATATCTCCGCTCAGGAGATGCCGCCCGGGCAGTTCAAAGAATTCATCAAGCAACAAACCAACGAAGTGGAAAAACAGCTCATCGCCCAGTGCCTCGCCCAGTGCGGCGGTAACGTAAGCAAGGCGGCACGAGAATTGGGTTTAAGCCGCAAGGGCCTCCAACTCAAGATGATAAAGTACAACCTCCGTAGCAAATAGCCCCCCTTGACAGATAGGAATCCACCCTTAAATTAGCAGCGAAGATAGCAAAATAACAAAAGATATCAATGGAATACAAGCCCATTGGGGAAAGGAGGTCGGTGCGTGATGATATCCAGCATTTGGCAAGTGGACCCATTCCGGGAAGTTATGCGTCTGAGAAATGAGATGAATCGCCTCTTTTCGGGGTTTACCTATCCCTTCGAGGAAGTATACCCCGCTGTCAATATCTGGCTCAATGAAGAGGGGGCCATTGTGACGGCGGAACTTCCCGGTATTGACATCGAAAAATTGGATATCTCCATCCTGAACGACACGGTAACCATTTCCGGTACCCGGGAAGAAGAGGAAAAGAAAGGAAGGGAGAGTTACCACCGGAAAGAGCGGATGGCCGGAAAATTCAGCCGAACGCTACAGCTCCCATTCAAGATCAACGGAGAAAAGGTGGAAGCCCGCTACGAAAAAGGCGTGCTCAAACTGATTCTGCCGCGGGAAGAATCGGAAAAACCCAAGAAGATCGCCATCAAATCGAGCTGAAGGAAGGAGGGTTGGGAGATGGAAAAAGAAAGGATTACAGCTGCAACGAGGGTAAACGAAGAAAAGCAAAATCGTAAGGTATACGTACCTAAGGTGGACATATACGAAACAGGAGACGGCATGGTCCTGCTCGTGGATATGCCGGGGGTGGATGAAAAAACGGTGGACGTGACCCTGAATCGCAACGTCCTGACCATCCAGGGCCGGGCGGAGGCGGAGAAATTCGAAGGGTACAGCCTGGCCTATACGGAATACGGAACCGGCGATTACCAGCGGGCGTTCACAATTTCCGACGAGATAGATCGGGATAAGATTGAAGCCGTAGTCAAGAACGGCGTTTTGAAGATCACCTTGCACAAGGCCGAACAGGCTAAGGCAAGGAAGATAGCCATAACGGCAGGATAAAATTACCGAAAGGAGGTGTTTCATATGTTCGGACGGAGTTTGCTTCCTTCTCTCTGGCGGCAGGGTGAGCTTTCCCGGCGGGACCGCGAGCATCCCTTCGTCACGATTCAGAGGGAGATGAACAGGCTGTTTGATGAATTCTTCCGCGGGTTTGACCTCACTCCATTTGAGGAATCCATGGGCCGTTTCTCTCCCGCCATTGACATCAAGGAAGACGACAAGGAATACACCATCAAGGTGGAACTCCCGGGGATGGATGAAAAGGACGTGGAGGTAATCCTGGGCGACAATACCCTGACCATCAAGGGAGAGAAAAAGGAAGAAAAAGAGGATAAGGACAAAAACTACTACTACATGGAGAGGACCTTCGGGGCCTTCCAAAGGACGATTCCTCTGCCCGCGGATATAGACAGCCAGAAGGCAGATGCCCGCTTCAAAAAGGGCGTGCTTACCATCTCCCTGCCCAAGACGGAAGAGGCTCGTGCCAAAGGGAAAAAAATCGCCATCAAGGCCGAGTGATTTCCTCCCCTGCCCGGACGCCTCCTCTCCCCGGGCAGGGGTTTTTTATCCCTTGACTTTTAGCCCCACCCTCGTCTATTTTTTTCTCGGTGATCCTATGTCGGAATTGATTAGATTTGGCGTTTCTCTGGAAAAAGACCTCCTTCGGCGCTTCGATGAGCACATCAAGGAGCGCCTCTACGACAACAGGTCGGAAGCCATCCGGGACCTTATAAGGCGGGAACTGGTTTCCCGTGAATGGGCCGATGATCAGGAGGTGGCCGGCGCCATCACATTCCTTTACAATCACCACGACCGCGAGCTCCTGAGCAAGGTAACGGACATCCAGCATGACTACCAGGAGGTAATCGTCTCCACCCAACATATCCACCTCGACCATGACCATTGCCTCGAGATCGTAGCCGTCCGCGGCCACGCCCGGAAGATAAAAACCCTCGCCGATAGCATTTGCGCCGTCAAGGGTGTCCATTACGGTAGCATCAATATGGCCAGCACCAAAACCACGTTTGATTGAAGGGAACTATCCTCTCTCAAAAAACCGACCAAAGTAGCCTGGATGAGATAAAACATTTTATGGAGGATGCGATGGACTGTAAAAAAGAGACCAACTTAAAGCGCTGTATCTGCTCTTATGACCCATGCGCCCGGAAGGGCATGTGCTGTGATTGCCTCTCCTACCATCTCAAGATGAGGCAGCTTCCCGCCTGCGCTTTTCCTCCGGACGTGGAACGTACTTACGACCGCTCTTTCGAACGTTTCGCCCGCCTGGTGAACGAAAAAAGGGTTTAATGATGGAAAAGGGGAAGAAGGACCCCATAATCCCACTTCCCCTCCCTTCTAAACCCTGCCCGCTATGTAATTGCTCAACTGCTCTATCAAGAGCTCCTGTTCGGAAATAACGGATTTTACCGCATCGCCGATGGAGATAAGTCCGACGTACTTCCCACCCTCGTACACGGGGAGATGCCGGATATGCTTACCCGTCATGAGAATCATGCATTCCTCTACGGAAGTTTCCGGGCTTACGCGGAACATTTTATCCGCCGGCGTCATCACATCCTTTACCTTCATCTTGCCTGCCGGTTTGTTCAAGGCTACTATCTTTCTCACATAGTCACGCTCCGTAATGATGCCTACCACTTCCCCCTTCTTGTCTACCACCATGAGGGCCCCAATTTCCTTTTCCGCCATGAGCTTCAATGCATCATTTACCGGGGCTTCCAGTTCGATGGAAAACACCTCCTTCTTCTTGGCCTTCAGCAAATCCTTTACTTTCCTGGTAATCATAAAAATCTCCTCCTTTACCATGGGCAGGAATTTGGCCAATTTATAACTTCATTTCGCCCACATTACAAGCGCTTTTATTGCCCGTTGAAGAAAGGGTCCTAATGATGTATGGGAAAGAAAAAACTTAGGTGCGATAATATGAAGTTCAGAGGAAGAATCTGGAAGTTCGGGGACAATGTAGACACGGACCAGATAATACCGGCCCGATACTTAAATGTGAGCGATCCCGCCCACCTGGCCCGACACGTCATGGAAGACGCAGATCCCACTTTCCCGGAGAAGGTGAAACCGGGCGACATAATAGTGGCGGGAGAGAATTTCGGCTGTGGCTCCTCGAGGGAGCATGCCCCCATTGCCATCAAGGCCTCCGGTATTGCGTGTGTGGTGGCCAAGAGCTTCGCTCGAATCTTCTATCGCAACGCCTTTAATATGGGGCTCCCCATCTTCGAATCCCCGGCCCTCTTTTCCCTCGTCTCTACGGGCGATGAAATAGAAATCGACGGGGATCGAGGTGTCATCACCATCCTAAGCACGGTGCCCAGGGAGGTAAGGGTGGAACCCATCCCCCCCTTCATGCAGGAACTCATCAAGGCGGGCGGTTTAATGAGGTACATTGCCGCCCAGAAAAAGAATAACCCCTAACGGAAGGAAAAATGGCAAAAGAAATAGCAATAACCGTCCTGCCGGGAGACGGCATCGGCCCCGAAATTTGCCGGGAAGCACTCAAGATAATCCGGGTCGTAGGAGAGAAAAAACACTTAAATATAAACATCTGGGAAGGCCTGGCCGGTGGTAGCGCCTTAGATACCTTTGGGGAGCCTCTACCCGAAGAAACCCTGAAGAAGGCCTTAAACTCCCAAGCCGTTCTGCTCGGCGCAGTGGGAGGTCCTAAGTGGGATAACCTTGAATACCACCTGCGACCAGAGCGCGCCCTCCTCGGTCTGAGGGAAAAGCTCGGCCTCTATGCCAATTTACGACCCATTGTAGTATTCCCCGAACTTATCTCTGCCTCCCCCCTGAAGGAAAAGGTAATCCGGGGTACGGACATTCTAATCATCCGGGAACTCACGGGTGACGTGTACTTTGGTACCCCTCGGGGAATCAAGAGAGAAAACGGCAAAAGGGTAGGGCTCAATACGATGCGTTACGATGAAGAAGAAATCAGGCGCATAGCTCACATTGCCTTCGAGGCGGCGGCTAAAAGAAAGAAGAAGGTAACTTCCGTGGACAAGGCCAACGTCCTCGAATGCTCGGCCCTATGGCGGGAAGTAGTGAGCGAGGTGGGCAGTAAATTCCCCGAGGTGGAGCTCCGACATATGTACGTAGACAATTGCGCCATGCAGCTGCTCTGGAATCCCGCGCAGTTCGACGTCATCGTTACGTCTAATCTCTTTGGCGATATCTTAAGCGACGAGGGGGCCATGCTCACAGGCTCCATCGGCCTTCTCCCCTCGGCGAGCTTAGGCGTTAAGTACGCCATGTACGAGCCCATTCATGGTTCCGCTCCCGATCTTGCGGGTAAGAACTGCGCCAATCCCTTAGCCACCATTCTTTCCGTGGCCATGATGTTTCGATACTCCCTCTCCCAACCATTTGCGGCATCTGCCATCGAAGAGGCCGTCAGGCAAACCCTGAAAGACGGGTTCCGGACACAAGAAATCTGGCAGGAGGGTCTCACCCTGGTGAGCACGTCGGAAATGGGGGACCGGGTAGTGGAAAGGCTCCTTAAGTTGCTGTGATGATGGGCCAGACGCAATACTTCGATCCCCTGCCCATACGGGATATCCCGGTGGATGCCGTTTACCACCGCCTGAAGTACCGTTCCGAGATCACCTCCCTCTCGGAAAAGCAAAGGGCAGAAATTAAGGCCGCCATCGAGGAGGCGAGGAACCTGCTTTCCATGAAAGGAGCCCTTCGCCGCCTTCGCAGCCAAGTCTCAGAGGGTCATTACGTGGTACTGGAAACGGGGGACGTCCTTAAGAGCGATAAACTCGCCCTCTTCCTTGAGGGCTGCTTAGAGGTCCTCCTCCTCGCCGCCACGGCGGGGGGCCAAATTACAACGGAGATCGGACGGCTCATGGACAAAGGAGAGCTTGCCCGCGCTGCCATTTTCGACGCCGTGGCCAGTGAAACAACGGACGCTGCCCTCGATTGGCTCATGAAATATGTAAACCAGATCATCCGCCGAGAGGGCAAAACCCTCATGGACAAACGCTATTCCCCGGGGTACGGCGACTTAGGTCTCGAAAACCAGGTCATCTTCCATCGCCTTCTCCATCTGGATAGAATAGGGGTTAACGTCTCCTCCCGGTTCATCTTGATCCCCGAAAAATCGGTGACGGCCGTAACGGGCATCACCGAAGGAACCGAGAAAGGAAGGTCAAATTGGGTATAAGAAACAGATTCCAGAAACTCCTGAAGGGGAAGGTCCTCATTTTAGACGGGGCCATGGGAACGGAGCTTCAGAAGAGGGGCCTGCCCACCGGTGTCTCCCCGGAGGTTTGGTGCCTTGAGCATCCCGAAATCCTCACCTCCATCCACCGTTCGTACATAGAAGCAGGCGCGCAGGCCATCTATACCTGCACGTTCGGAGGAAACAGATTAAAGCTCGCCGAATATGGCCTTTCGGCGGTAAAGGAGATAAACGAAAAACTCGCCGCTCTGGCCCGAAAAGCAGCGGGGCGGGAGGTAATCGTCTTGGGCGACTTGGGACCCACGGGCCGGTTTATCGAGCCCTTTGGGGAAATACCTTTCGAAGAGGCCGTGGCCGTATTCAAAGAGCAGGCCGAAGGACTTTTGAAAGGCGGGGTGGATGGATTTGTCATTGAAACAATGATGGACATTCAAGAGGCGCGGGCGGCTCTCATTGCAGTAAAGGAATTGGGAGACCATATCACCCTGGTGACCATGACATACGAATCAGACGGCCGGACGTTAAACGGGACGGACCCCATCTCGGCCCTCATCACCCTCCAAGCCTTGGGGGCAGATGCGGTAGGCTGCAACTGTTCCGCCGGTCCGGCCGAAATGGTGCCCTGGATCACCAAGATGAAGCCCTACGCCACCGTGCCACTGGTCGCGAAACCCAACGCCGGCCTGCCCAGGATGGAAGCAGGGCACACGGTCTTCGACATGGAGGCTGAGGCTTTTGCCTCTTTTGCCCCCCATCTGGTAGAGGCGGGAGCCAATATCTTAGGCGGCTGCTGTGGAACCACACCCGCGCACATTGCATCCTTGAAAGGAAAATTAAGGAACGCGGAACCCAGGCCACCCTGGCGCAAGGCCTTGGGGGCCGTAAGTTCCCACCGCTCTTTTTTCGTCTTCGAGGAACATCCCACCCTCACCGTGATCGGGGAGAGGATCAACCCGACAGGAAAAAAAGAACTCCAGGCGGCCCTGAGAGAGGGTTCCATGGGTCTGATCCGGCAGATGGCGAAGGAACAGGAAGAACAGGGGGCAAGGCTCCTCGATGTAAACGTGGGTATGCCGGGCATCGACGAGGTCTCCACGTTGCGAAGGGCCGTCCTGACCCTTTCCACCAGTACTACCCTCCCTTTGGTCCTCGATTCACCCAATGTGGAGGCAATCGAGCACGCCTTGCGCGTGTACCCGGGGCGTGCGATCATCAATTCCATCTCCGGAGAGAGGGAGAAGCTCGCCCGACTCCTTCCCGTGGTAGCGAAATACGGGGCCATGTTCATCCTCCTGCCCATCACGGATGGAGGCGTTCCGCAGAAAAAGGAGGAGCGCATTGCCGTAATCAGGTCTGTCTTTCGCGAGGCCAGGCGATACGGATTTGCCAAAGATGACATCGTCGTGGATGGTCTCGTCCTCACCGTGGCGGCGGAACAAGACGCCGTTCGGGAAACGCTGGACACTATCGCCTGGTGCCACGAACATTTCCGCGTAAAAACCGTCCTCGGCATCTCCAACGTCTCCTTTGGCCTGCCCGAAAGAAGGTGGATTAACGCCGCCTTTATCGCCATGGCCCAAAGGGAAGGCCTCGACCTCGCCATAATAAATCCCGCCTCCCCCGAGGTGATGGCCGTGCAGAGGGCGGCCGATGTCCTCCTCGCGAAGGACCGCGGGGCGGTGGTATACCTTTCCCATTTTTCCGGTGCCCCCAAGAGGGCTCAAGAAACAGCCCTATCGTCCCTTCACCCCGAAGAGAGGGTGAAGGCCTGTATCCTCGAAGGGGAACGGGAAAGCATAGAAACGGCCATTTCCGCATCCCTTGAGCGGGGTACAAACCCTCATGATCTGGTGAACAACGTAATGATTCCCGCCATCGTCGAGGTAGGAGAAAGGTACAGCCGCCGTGAGTTCTTTCTTCCCCAGCTTCTGGCCAGTGCCGAGACGATGAAAAAAGGGCTTGCCTACCTGGAACCTTTTCTTGTAGAGAGCGCAGGCGAAAGGGCTTTGAAGGGCACGATTATCATGGCCACCGTCCAGGGCGACATACACGACATAGGGAAAAACATCGTAGCCCTCATGCTGCGTAATCATGGGTTCAACGTCCTGGACCTGGGAAAGGACGTGCCCGCGGAAAAAATCATCGAAGCCATCCGTAAAGCACAGCCGCAGGTGGTGGGACTCTCCGCCCTCATGACTACCACCATGGTCATGATGAAAGAAGTCATCAGCGCGGCCCGAAATGCGGGTCTATCCACCCCCTTTCTCCTCGGTGGCGCCGTGGTAAGCCCGGCCTACGCGCGGGAACTGGGCGCCTACTATGCCAAAGACGGGGTGGAAGCGGTCAAGGTGGTGGAAAAATTGATAAGCTCGGACAAAAAACATGAATGACAAACGGAAAAGAAGGCTCATCGAAATTATCATAGAGAAATCCTTTCAATACCGCCAAGACCCGCCTTTTATCCTTGCCTCCGGGAAAGCGAGCCATTACTACTTCAACTGCAAGCCCACGACCCTGGACCCGGAAGGGATGAATTTAATCGGAGAGATCCTCTTCTCCATGCTGGCCGGTACAGAAGTCACCGCCGCCGGCGGCCTCACGTTAGGCGCCGATCCCATGGCCAATGCCCTTGCCGTCATTTCTTTCCAGAAGGGGAGGCCCATAAAATCGTTCATCGTGCGTAAGGAAAAGAAGGACCACGGCACCATGAGTGCCATTGAAGGAAACGTTGCCCCCGGGGAAGTGGTGGCCATTCTGGACGATGTGATCACTACCGGTGGTTCCACGATCACCGCCATCGAACGCGCCAAAGAAGCGGGCCTCATTGTGGATCGAGCCATTGCCCTCATCGATCGGGAAGAAGGGGGAAAAGAGCACATCCTTGAACACTGCCCCCGGGTGGAAGCCATCCTCACCCGGTCCGAAATCATGTCCGTCTACGGGGAAGGAGAGCCGAAGAAGTAATGTCTTTCCCACCCCGTTTCATCCTCCGGGGGGTCTTGGCGGCCCTCGCCTTAGTGTTAATGCTTGTCTGGGTAAATATGGCAAAACCCCTCTCTCCCAACGAGGTACCCGTGGCGTGCTACCGGGAATTGAAACTCGTAAATGGCGTTCCCGAAGGCTGGTCGATCGTTCGGAAGGCAGGCACCCCCAAGATAAAAGTGATGAAAGTTGGGGATGTGTATTTTTTCCACCTCGAAAGCGATGCCCGCTCCGGATTCGGCATCGAAAGGCCCATTAACGTGGATATAAGGGAGTATCGGTATATCAACTGGACCTGGCGGGCGATGAGACTTCCTGAAGGCGGGGATATCCGCCGTCCCGGCGCCGACGATCAGGCCCTCCAGATCTACATTGCCCTTTCTCCCCTGGGGTTTCCGCAAAAGCTAAACACCCCCGTGCTCACCTATCTCTGGGATAACGAGGCACCCAAGGGAACGGTGGTTAAAAGTTCCTCCCCTCTGACCAAGTATGTGCGCTACCTAATCGTGAGAAACGGCGACGACGAGTTGGGCCGGTGGATTACGGAAAAGAGAAACATTTACGAGGACTATAAGGCCCTCTTTCGGGATGTAAAAAACGGGGAGCCACCCGGTCCCACCCAGGGCATCCGCATCTACATCAATTCCCAGCACACGGGTAGCTCCGCCGAAGGTTACATAGGAAACATCTACTTCAGCCGGAATTAGCCCTTCAAAAGACTACCTTCCCGGCATCTTCGGGATTTGGAACTTTTGGGGCCTTTCCGTAATGAGCGTTTTGGCCCCCGTCCCATATCCCAAAAGGGTAATCTCCACGTCTTTCGATTTAGACTTCACAAGCCCGTAAGGGGAAACCTTTTCGTCCACCCAGACATCCACGGTTTCTCTGCCTTCATACTGGAGATGGCGTGCCTTAAAAGTACCTGCCGGCACCTTAATTGATTCTATGCCCTTATCCACCATCTTGGCCTTCTTTCCGTCTCCCTTCGGAGCTCGACCAACCGGCTTTACGGGTAATTCCATGGCGGGATTGTTTCCCTGCTTGAAAATCACCCTCCTTAGGGCCTTCTCATCGTTCGGGTTTCCGGAGACAAGCATCTTGTAGATAACCTTTCCTTCTTTACCCTCTGATACCGTTTCATACCAGAACGCATCCCCTTCCTTCCCCACTATGGCTAACTTCATCTGCTGCCCGGGACTGCCTTTGGCCACCACCTGATACTCAGACCACCCTCCGACAACGGGTTTGAATTCCCCATAGATGGTGGGGCCGGTCTTCATTCCCATCTGGGCCCAGGCCGTCCCAAAGAGGGAAAGAACGAAAAGCACCATTACTGCGCAAATAAACCTTTTCATAGTTTCCTCCTTTCTAAACTTACGCGCTCTTTTTCACGGGCGCTTTCATCAACATAGAACAAAGCGCCCCGCCCAAGGCAACGAACAAAGCGATAACAAAGGGAAGTCGGTAACTTCCCGTCCAATCCCTTAGGTAACCAGCGAGCAGGGGACTTATGGCGCCGGCCACGGTTATGATGGGGGCCACCCATCCCATGAGGCGGGAATAGTGGGCACGCCCGAAGAAATCGGCCGTCAGCCCGGGAATCGTAACAATGGTTCCTCCAAAGCCAAGGCCCACAAAAATTGCATACAAATAGACAAATACTGCTAGGCCCGCATGAATCAAGCATAACAACCCAACGGACGTGAGGAGGAAGGAGACAAAGAGCACCTTTCTCCCGTCGAAGATCGTCCCCAAATAACCGGCCAGAAGACGGCCCACGATGCTTACCCCCAACATGAAACCGAGGGCAGAGGCAGCAAAGAGGGGTGAATAGCGGCATTCTTCGAGATAAGAGACCTGATGAGTGGAGAGGATATTCACGACAAAGAGGATGGCTGCAAAAAGCCAGACGATGAGCCAAAGGGCAGGCGTGCGGATGGCTTCCCCCACCTGCCATTCGTTGGACGCTTCTTGGGGCATGAAACCATTAGGCGCCCTTTTGACCTCGTCCTCGGGTCGGTTTCTTATGAGCAGACCCCCCAAGAGGCTCACAAAAAAGAGGTGGAAAATGCCCAAAAATACCCAGGTAGCAGGCCACCCCCAGCGGGTTATGAGATAACCGATCAAGGGAGGCATGATGAATCCCCCGATGCCCCCGGCGGCAAAGAGCATACCCATGGCCAAGGACCTTTTTTTCACAAACCAGTTATTCACCACGGTAGTGGAAGGAATGAACTCGCCGAAGGCAATCCCAAGACCGCAGAACAACCCGAAAAACAGATAGGCGTGCCAGATTTCTTTCATCTGGGACATGCAAAGGAGTCCCACGGCCGCGATAAAATTGGAAACGATGATGTTGAGGCGTGGACCGAACCGGGCGCAGGTTATGCCCGCCAGGGGCCCCAAAAGCCCACCCACGAGCAGAAACAAGGTGTAAGGACCGGAGAGGGCGGCCCTCGGCCATTGCCAGGTCTCGCTCATGGCGGGTAAGAATACCCCGTAGGCGTAAGTTACGTTTCCGCAGAGCCCACCGTAGACAATCATGACGGCCAGTACATTTAACCAGCCATAAGAGGGGGTCTTCACACGCCTTTCTTCCTTCGCACCTTGTTTACTTCGATGTGGGCCTGCCGGGTAGGCTCGGGGAGGCGATAACCACGAAGGCACGTAAGAACGATTTCTCTTGCTGCCCTTCTCCCCAACTTGTGCCCGGGCGAGACGAAGACCGGACGGACGCGGTCTTTGGTTCTCACCACATCTCCCACCACCGCCCCCTCGTAAACGAGAGGGGAAAATGTCCCGGCCTTTTCCGGGGGTTCCTCCCAGGTGCCCACGAGGGCGCTTTTGGCGCAACCGATGGTGGGGACATCAAGCACGATCCCCATGTGAGAAGCAAGGCCCAGGCCGCGTGGGTGGGCAATGCCCTGGCCATCGAAGATAACAACATCGGGCTTTACTGCAAGTTTCTCATAGGCGGAAACGATTACCGGCCCCTCGCGGAAGCTCAAGAGTCCAGGCACATAGGGGAAGGATACCTTCTCGCATCCGTGTACAACTTCCAACCTCTTTAGGTCCGGGTAGGAAAAAACACAGATGGCGGCAAAAAGGAGGTCGCTCTTTAGGGCATAGGAGATATCCACCCCGGCTATAGTCCTAATAGGCGATGGATAAAGGCCCTCCTCACAGCAAAGGAGCCCCTTGAGTTCCTGCTGAATCTGGACGGCTTTCTTGAAATCTACCTCCCAGGGGTGAAGTGCCTTTGTCACGAGATAGAAAGCATTTCCCTTGTCTTCGCCACGTCCAGGGCGATTTGTTTGACGAGTTCATCGATCGAAGGAAACTTTCGCTCCTCTCGTACGCGGTCGAAGAAGAACACCTCCACTTCTCGGCCGTAGATGTCCCCCTCGAAATCAAGGAGAAAAACCTCGATACTCCTTTTCTCATCGCCGAAAGTGGGGTTGGTACCTATATTCATGGCCCCGTTGAGCGAAAGGCCATCCACCTTGACTTTTACGGCATACACGCCATCCGGTGGTAAAAGGGCCTTTTCCGGGGCAAGGTTGGCCGTGGGAAAACCGAGATTCTTTCCCCGATGGTGCCCCTCGATGACCTTGCCTTTAATGCTGTAGGGCCGGCCGAGATACTGCCTGGCATTTCTCACTTCCCCTACGAGAATGGCCTTCCTTATCAGGGTACTGCTCACGACCACCCCGTTTAAGGTGAAGGCGGCCATTACCTCCACCTCGAAACCGAAGCGCCTCCCCTGCTCCATGAGAAAGGCATCGTTTCCTTCCTTCCCCCGACCGAAGGTATAATCGTGGCCGATAAATACCTTCTGCGCCTGGAGTTTCTCGACAAGAATGCCCCGGACAAATTCCCCGGCCGTCGTCCTCGCAAATGCCTCATCGAATTTAATAACCACACAAGCGCTTATCCCGTGTCTTCCCATGAGTTCCAGTTTTTCTTCCAGCGTCGTGATGAGATAAAAGGGCCGGATTTCCGGGTGGATTATCATCTTCGGATGGGGATCGAAGGTAAGGATCACGGAAGGCACCCCCTTATCTTTTGCCTCCCTACGCACCTTATCGAAAATGTACTGATGCCCTAAATGTACGCCATCAAAATTGCCGATCGTCAAGCAGGCCCCCCTCCAAGCCGGGGGTATGTTCTCCCAACCCTTCACTACCTCCATTTTTTCCACCCTTGTGTAAGTCGCTTCGGGAAACATAACAGATTGAAAGCGTATTTCAAGGTAAAATAAGACCCGTTATTCCCCTTGACAAGGGGCTTAACCCAGTATTAAAAAACTTCAAGGCCGAAGTGGCGGAATTGGTAGACGCGCTAGGTTCAGGGTCTAGTAGGCGTGCGCCTGTCCGGGTTCAAATCCCGGCTTCGGCACCAATGGAAATAAAAAGGGTTAGCTCTTTAAGTGGCTAACCCTTTTTGTATGGCGCCCAGGCTTATTTATCATGCCGACTTGCAGATTTGCCTTTTACGACCAGATGTTGAAAGATATGCCACCTGAGGCAAAAAATATCAGGGCCATCTCTTTAAGAAATTCACCTTGGCGCGATGCTTTACCACCTTTGCCCGGGCTATTTGAAGCTTGAACCACATCTGGAACCTTTGGCGAAGCGAAACCGCCTCCCCCTCAAGTGGGGCGCTTCACCCGCCCGGTAGCGGCTCATCGAGCGAAGGGAGGAAATCGCCCCGTTTCCCCTCCATCGGGGCAATAACCGTCTTCTCCTTCTTACCCTTCTCTAAATTCTTCATGAACTTACATTAATCCTTTCATTTCCATCTTGCAACCATCTTCCGCCCTTACATTTCGAACGTCTGAACCTCAATAAACAGACATGTTTTGCAAACTTAAATGTCCTTAGCTTGCAGAAAGCACCCCGGTAATGTATATAGAAGGGGAGACGAAAATGGAGCGGCCATTACAACCACCAGCGACGCCTCAACTTGGTGGATAAACGCCCATGGGAAATCATGCGAAAAAAGGAGGGGGCATGCCGGGGAGATTGAAAGGCAAGATTGCCATTGTAACTGGTGCAGGACAAACTCCTGGAGAAACAATAGGAAACGGCCGGGCGATTTCCATTCTTTTTGCGAGGGAGGGAGCCCGCGTCATGCTGGTGGATAAGAACCTGGCGTCGGCAGAAGAAACGCGCACCATCATCCTTGAGGAAGGTGGAGAAGCCTGCTCGTTTGAAGCAGACGTGACAAAGTCAGAAGACTGTCGCCGCGTGGCCGAGGCGTGTATTAAGAAGTACGGAAGAATTGACATCCTCATAAATAACGTGGGAACGGGTGGAGAAGCGCTGGGTCCGGTAAAGTTGAGGGAGGCAGATTGGGACCGCATTTATAACGTAAATGCAAAAAGCGTATTTCTTACTTGCAAATATGTCATTCCCTATATGGAAGCTCAAGGGAAAGGGGCCATTGTGAACATTTCTTCCATCGCTGCGGTCTGCGCCACACCCATGCTCGCATACAAATCATCTAAATCGGCGGTAAATTCCCTTACCCAAAGTCTTGCTATGATTTATGCCGGTGTCGGCATCCGTATAAACTGCGTCATGCCCGGCCTCATGGACACCCCCATGGCCATTGAGGGCATCTCCCGTGCCCGGGGCATAAGCAAGGAAGAACTGCGGGAATAAAGGGCATCAAAGGTTCCCCTCAAGGGAGGTATGGGAACAGCGTGGGATACGGCCTATGCGACCCTCTTTTTGGCATCCGATGAGGCAAAATTTATAACAGGGGTCATTCTTCCCGTAGATGGTGGACAAAGTGCAAGGATTGGTTAAACGAAAGGAATTCGTTATGGCACGGGTTAAGCTTCTTACTGAGGAAGAGGTATCACCGGAATTCAAAGAAATATTTACAGGTATAAACAACAGGGGAGGTAAAATACTCAATTTATTTCGGGCAGTTGCCAATTCACCTCGAGCCGGGGCAGCCTTTCTAAGGCTTGGCAATAGCCTCCTATTCAGAGGAACGATTCCACCCGTGTGGCGCGAGCTTGTCATCCTCCGCGTAGGGTACCTCCTTAGGGCGCATTATGAGTGGGCTCAGCACGTGAAAATTGCGCACCGGGTGGGGGTGCGGGATGCGCAAATCGAGGCCTTACCTGCCTGGGAATCTTCTAATCAATTTAGCGAGGAAGAAAAAATCATCCTCCGATTTACCGACGAGGAAACCTTAAACATAAGCGTTTCCGAAAATACCGTGGAGGCGGTCAAAAAGATTTTGGGTGAGGAAGGGTTAGTGGAGCTAACCATTCTCGTGGGTTACTATGGGATGGTCTGCCGCATCCTCGAAACGCTGAAGATAGAACTCGAGTGAAACCAACCTGAATCTTACGCTAGAAATCTATTTCTTCACTTTTCCCACGGGGAAGGACTGGCCCGTCGGCGTGGCTGTAGGGTACTGAACACGTTTGAAAACCCTCTCTGCCAGGGTGGGTACCTCGCTATCCACGTAGCTCGCAAGCTCGAGGGTCCTGATAAAACCGTCCTTGTCCGCATCCGCGGCCCCTTTTAAACCTTCGGTAAGCACGTAGGTAAACAAGCCATGACCTTTGTAACCTTCCATGGCCTCCTGGAGAGATGTGGAGGCACTGAGAATCGTCGAACCCACTGCGCGGGAAAGTATCTTTATGGCCGTCTCTTCACTCATTCCGCGCGTCATCATGGCGACCTGGAGTGCCTCGCCGAGCTTCCCGGCGTTGCACGTATCGATTACAATCATCTTTTTAGTAGAAGGGATATTGGCCATCAGCTCCTTTAGTTCTGTCTGGGTCAAGGCGTCTTCTCTTAATCTGAAGGTGCTGAGGGAACCAACGTTCGATGTTATGAGGAAATATTCCCCCTCATCCACCGTACCGTGGCTTGCCACGTAAAAGACAAATACATCATCCGGGTTGAGGAACCTGAGGCCTTCCAGTTCCTGCTTGATGTTTTGTTTCGTCGTCTCCGCCCTCGTCGTCAACACTTTAACCTCAACCTTCTCGAACAAGGGGGCCGCCGCCTCCTTCACGGTGTTGGCGAAAAGCATTGCATCTGCCGCCGCAAACTTAAGGGTGAGTTTCGGGTTCTTGTATTCATTGATACCGATGGCAAGCACATGCATGGACGGCTTGCGCACGGCCCTAAATGTGGATTTCACTATATGCAATGCCGGTTTGCTTTGCATGGAACCATCGGCGTTGAAAGCAACCACCTTGATGGCATTATCTCCGGGCAAAAGTTTTACGTTATAGGTCTTGAAAATGACCTTTTCCTCCGGCCGCGAAGAAATTTTAATTCCCCTGGCGCTATCGAGTAGAATGGAAGTGTCGTTGAGATAGAGCCGCACATCGCCTATCCCCCCTCCCAAGTCCGTGAGCCTGACCTTAATTTTCACCTCATCCGCGTTAACCTCCTTAGGTGTTTCCATAATCTCCACCTCCGGAGGCTGCTTAATTTCGGCCATGGACCGGTAAAGTTCAAGCGATCGCCCTGACAAAGCAAGCTTTACCAGGTCTGGCCGATAGAACGCCTCCCGTAGCTGTTCGATCGTGTATTCCTTGCCGTTAACCTTCACCACGTAATACTGATCACCGCGTTCGGAGCTGTTGTAGTACCCTGCGGGTGTTAATGTAATCCATTCGCCGTCCTGGAAGGTAATGAAAGAAGCCAATTGCTTTCCCGATTCCACGTCCCACACCCTCACAGCATCACCGGCTAAAGATACGATGCGCCTGCCGTCAGGGGTAAATTTGGCGGCGATGGAATGTAAAGCCTCAAAAAAAGAGGGGTGATCGATAATCTTGACCTCTTTCCAGGTCGAGATCTCCCTTAGAATAATCTTTCCCCCTCCTCCGGAGAGGAGATACCTGCCGTCCGGTGAAATGTCTAACGACCACGCCGCCTGCTCCCCCTTTATCCTCTTTATTTCATTCAGGCTCCGGGCATCCCAGACGATTATATCCCCGGACGTGCAGCCGGTGATGACGTGTCTGCCATCAGGGGAAGCGGTGACTGTGGATTGCGCGGCAAAGGAAAAAGTGGGGCATGCTTGAGCTTTTTTTATTTCTCTGCCCGTGCGAATATCCCACATTCTGAAGTCAGGGGTGGTATAGGCGTATTTCCCGTCTTTCGAGAAAGTTACGTCAAAGTAAATCTGATAAGATTTCGTTGCGAAATCTTTGACCTTTCTGCCCGTGGTGACGTTAAACAGAGAAACGATCGCAGGAACTTCAGGAGCGAAAAAGCCCCGATCCGGTCCCGGAGAGACGGCCAAGAGATACTTGCCATCAGGTGAAAACGAAAGGCCGGCGCACGCTTCTATGTCAAAGCTGCCTACCTCTTCTTTCTTCTCTATCTCCCAAAGCCCGATACTCTTTTCGCCTCCGATGGCGAAATACTTACCATCCGGCGAAAAAGCGGCGCCACCGCCGCACGGGATGCCCATTACCTTTCGCGGTGCAAAATTCCCTCCCAATACCTGGATTCCTTCGGCCAGGTCGTAGAGGCTAAAGGTACCCGTACCGCCCACGTACAAAACATAGCGCCCATTCGGCGATATTTTCAGCCCAAATCCGAGGGGCACTTTTTCTTTGACGCCCGCCTCCACCCCTGCTTTTTCCGTCTTGATGTGGGGTTGGACGGCACAATGGCAGAGGGTTAGGACGAAAAACATCACCCCACATAAGGAAATAAATTTTGCGCCTTTCAAAATCCTTCCTCAAACTGAGTTGGTCCTTAGCGTCATCTACGCCGAACAATTCGTATAGAACAACAAAATTCCAATTTTGGCAAGGATAACGCATCGAGGAAGGAGCTGTTTAAGATTTTTAATATTGACAAAAAGTTAATGGCTACCTACGATGGAACACAATACTCGGCATATGTTGGGTGAGGGCGATTTTCGCCAAGGAAAAACTTGCCAGCAAAGAAAGGGGGAGGAACATGAAAAAGCTCGTAACTTTAATGGTAATAATGGTGACGGTGGTGTGCTTGTCCAGCCTCGATGCATGGGCCCAGCGCGGTGTGCGGTGGAAAGGCGCAGGCGGCTGGGGGCCAGGGACACCTTACAACAAGTTGTATAACCCTCAGGCGGTGGAGACCATCAGCGGTGAAGTGGTTTCTGTGGGAAAGATCGCGCCCATGAGAGGTATGCAATACGGCGTGTATGTGGTCGTTAAAACGGAAAAGGAAACCATCTCTGTGCACCTGGGCCCCGATTGGTACATCGAAAACCAGGATGTAAAGATCATGCCCAAGGACAAGATCGCAGTAAAGGGTTCACGCATTACGTTCGAGGGTAAACCCGCCATCCTCGCTGCAGAAGTGAAGAAGGGAGAAGAGGTGCTGATCCTGCGCGATGCCAGCGGAATCCCCGTCTGGAGTGGGTGGAGAAGGCGGTAGGCAACGTAGGGGCAGCCTTCAATTCTCTAAATAAAAGCGCTGCACCTATTTTTTGCTAAAGAGATAACCTTCCGTACTTTGCCCTTACATTTCCACCCGGGTCACCACGCCGTGCACCTTGGAAGCGGGTAATTTGTTGAACTGGACGAAGTTGGGGGTAACCTTCTTAATCAGGCTGAAGATGCGCCAGACGGGATTGGTCGTGATGATGTCCTCCACGCCGTAGAAGATGATTTTGGGCTTTATGTCATACATCTTGAAGATGTCATCGAAGTTTATCCTCGCCAAATAGCCCGCCTCTATCTCCAGGGCATCGAGGCCGGTACCCAGGCCTTTTATATAGTTCGTCTTAATTCCGAAGGGCGCATCGGTTCGATTGATGCAAACGAAAATGTTCTTCTCGTAAATGATATTGCTACTGAACATGCAATGGGACACATAGGGCGGGACCACCTTCCAGGAACGGGCAAAGAAAATAGCCGTGCCCTCTATGACCCGTCCCTTCGCATAAATCTGTTCATAACTTACAAGAAACGTCTCGATATCCAGAGGGCGCAAAGATGAGAACAGGAGCCGCTGACCCCTTGTCCAAATGACTATCATGATGAAGGGGACCGCGGCCAGGATGAGAGACCAGTAAGCACCGTGAGGTATCTTCGTCAAGGTGGAAGAAAAATAGATGAGATCCACGGCTATAACCCCCAGGGCCACAGCAAACAGGGCAAATTTCTTTTGAAAATAAAAGATGATGGCCAGCATGATGGACGTTACGCTCATGGCACCCGTGACGGCCAGTCCATAAGCAGCACCTAAATTCTCCGATTTTCTAAATACGAGAATAACGAGTATGACTGCCATCATGAGGATCCAGTTCACAGAACCGATGTAAATCTGGGATTTGAGGTGCGATGAAGTGTAGCTCACCTTGAGGAGGGGCATAAGCCGTGTGGTAATGCCCTGATAGACGATAGAAAAAACGCCACTGATCATGGCCTGAGAGGCGATGATCGTGGCCCCAATCGCAAGGATAAGGAAGGGAAGGTAAAGAAAAGGCGCCTGGCTTTTCACCAGGCCGAAAATATAGGGACGGGCATCTGGATTATGGAGGGCAAAAGCCCCTTGTCCCAGGTAATTTATGAAGAGGGCGGGGAAGACGAACCACCAAGCCCTTTTGATGGGAAGTTTCCCCAAATGACCCATATCGGCATAGAGGGCCTCCCCGCCGGTGGCACACAGGACGACGTCGGAAAGGACGATAAACCCTAAAAGTCCGTGGCGACCCAGGAAGTTAACGGCGTAGAAGGGATTAATCACCTTGACCAGGGTAGGTTCCTTTAGCAGGGAAAAGAAACCGGAGACGAAGAGCGCTATAAACCACGCGAGCATAAAAGGACCGAAGGCCCCGGAGACGTGGTCCGCCCCTTTTCTTTGAAAAAAGAACAAGGCCAGGGTAATCCCCACGGCAATGGCGACGATGGCCTTCTCTGAGAGGGTTTCCAACCCCGGAATGAGAAGGACCCCTTCCACGGCCGAAATGATGGAAATGGCCGGGGTAATGACACCGTCTCCCATAAGGAGAGATACACCGATGAAAGTAAGGAGGGAGACAATGGCGGCCATCCGCCCCGGCTTTACCCAGCGCAGGAGTATCTCCCGGAGCATGATAGTCCCCCCTTGACCTTCCCGATCCAGTTTCATGGCGAGCCACGCATATTGCACCGTGACGAGCAGTACCAGAGTCCAAAAAACCAGGGAGAGCACCCCCACGACGTTTTCCTTCGTGGGCGGCAAAAGGGCAAACACGATGGTGAGGGTATAGATGGGGCTCGTCCCGATATCGCCGAAGACGAGGCCCATGGCCCTGATTACCCGGGGCCCTGTGGCCTCCGGCCCCTGACCGTTATGAGATCTATCTTCCGCCATAGGAATAAATGAAGGCCACGGCAGGGGGTGCATGCCCTCTGCCGTGGCCATTTATTATGCCCTCCCGCTCAATTAAACGGCAAAGGCCTCTTCCGGGATACGCATGGCGCTTGTTTCGTCCTTCACGAGGATATCGCACTTCGCCGGCACGAGTGACGTAACACGATGAATGAAGAACTTGGCCCCCTCAATCTTTCCCGTGTAGAACATCTTCTCCTTTTCCACGTCCGCCGTCTCCAATGCCTTTTTCGCCACCAGGGCGGAACGCAGATGGAACCAGCCGCAGAGGGCATCCCCGAAACAGTTGAGGAAATCGCAGGCGGCAATGAGAGGCACGAATGGGTTTTTCTTCATGAGCTGGGCGAATTTCATGGCCGTTTCCACGATGGCATTGACGGCCTTTTCCACGATTTCAGCCTCTTCTTTGAATTCGGAAGCCTTGCCTTCCTCGATGGCCGCTTTCGTCTCCCCGATTAAGTTCATGAAGTAAGCCCCGCCCTTCATCCCCAACTTCCGTCCTAAGAGGTCGAGGGCCTGGATGCCGTTGGTGCCCTCATAGATCGTGTTTATCTTCTGATCCCTCATCATCTGCTCTACGGGGTACTCCTTGCAATATCCATATCCACCGTAGGTCTGGATGGCCAGATCATTCACCATTAGGCCCATCTCAGTGCAGTAGGATTTCACAATGGGCGTGAGCATATCCACCATCCCCGTCCATTTTTCCCTTTCCTCTTCCGTTTCGGCCACCTTCCTCTTGTCCATGGCATAGTAACAGAACATGCAAAGCTGCCTGATGCCTTCCGTGTAAGATTTCTGTTTGAGGAGCATGCGTCTTACGTCGGGGTGCTGGATGATGGGCACCTGGACGGTGGGGTCCTTCGACATGATGTTACTACCTTGGAGGCGCTGCTTGGCATAGTCAAGGGCATGGAGATAGGCGGCACTTGCGAGCGCTACGCCCATCATACCGACGGCCTGCCGCTCCTCGTTCATCATGTGGAACATGACCTTCATGCCTTCCCTTTCCTGACCCATGAGGTAACCGATGCACTTACCGTTTTCCCCAAAGTTGAGCGTGCAGGTAGCATTGCCGTGGATTCCCATCTTGTGCTCAATTCCGCCCGTGACCACGTCGTTGAACTCGCCCAAGGTACCGTCGGGATTCACTCGGTACTTGGGTACGAGGAAGATGGAAATGCCCTTCGTTCCGGGAGGATCTCCCTCGATCCTCGCCAGCACGGGATGGATGATGTTTTCCGTGAGGTCATGGTCACCGGAGGAGATAAAGCACTTGGTACCCGTAATGGAGTAGGTCCCGTCGGGGTTCCGGCGTGCCGTCGTCTTCAAGGCGCCGACATCCGAACCTGCCCCCGGCTCCGTGAGGCACATGGTCCCTGCCCATTCTCCGCTGAACATCTTCTCCAGATAGATGGCCTTGAGCTCATCGGAGCAGAATTTCTCCACCAGTTTGGCCGCCCCGTGGGTAAGACCGGCGTACATGTTGAACGCCTGGTTACAGGCAAGGAAAATCTCGCTACAAGAGGCACCCACTATTTCCGGGAAACCCTGACCGCCCACCTCCGGGCTTTCCGATACGGTGAGCCATCCTCCTTCCCGATAGAGTTTCCAGAGACGATGATAAGACTCCGGCGCATAGACCTTACCGTCCTTGAAAACCGCCTCCACGGGTTTTCCGTGCACCTCATCCGGATACGTGGGGGCAATTTCGTTTTCTGCAAACTTGATGGCCGCATCGAGGACCATGTTTACCATGTCCGCATCATGATCCACAAAGGGACCTTTACCCAGGATTTCGTCCTGAATCCGGAAAATTTCGAATAACACAAACTTGTAATCCCTTTCATTTACCCATACACTGGCCATATCCTTCCTCCTTCGAAATTGACTATCGTTGATATTAGAGGGCGTGACACTGGTTGCAAGTGAGTGTCACCTTGCCCCCTTCCTTGTGGCTATTGTGAATCAAGGTAGAAAATTTGGTGGCTTCGCCTCTCTTTTCGTCCGGTTGATGACACGAAAGGCACGGGTTTTTCGCTGCTTCCCCGATTGGCGGGTGATTTCCCGGCAAGATCTTCTTAAAGTCCTGATGACATACACCGCAAGGGTTCTCCTTGAGTGGAGGACCGCCTGCCTGCAAGAGCAAAGCGGGCAGAATTAAAACCGTGACGATGATTGTCAGATACCCCACCTTCTTTCCCATTTTTCCCTTCATCATCCGTTACCTCCTTCTTCCATCCTCTTTTCCAAATCCCTTTTTCTTATGGCCACCATGATCGCCGTGAGGGCCCCGGGGGTCATGCCGGGGATGCGGTTGGCTTGGCCAATCGTCTCGGGGGTCACCTTCTTCAATTTTGTCTTCAGTTCATTGGACAGGCCAGGAATGCTATCGTAGTCAAGGTCCTTCGGAATCTTCTTCTTTTCCAGCTCCCTTTGCCTCTCTACCTCCTCCTTCTGCCTCTTTATGTATCCCTCATACTTGGCTTCAATTTCAATCTCTTTTTTCACCCAGGGGTGGGAAATGGGCCTCCAGCCGGGTAGGGGCTTTAAGTCATCGTACTTGAGCCCATCGCGACGCAGGAGGTGAAAGAGGTTGACAGGGCTCCGAATGGGCTCCGTCCCTACCGCTTCCAAGGCCTCGTTAATAGCCGGCACGGGGTAGATCTTTGCTGCCTTCAAATGCCCAATACCTTCCTCCACCTCCCGGGCCATTTCTTTTATGCGCTCGTAAACTTCCGTCTTGAGCAGGCCCAGCTCGAACCCAAAATGGGCGAGGCGGAAAATAGCATTATCTTCCCTCAAAATCAAACGATGTTCTGCCCGGGAGGTAAACATGCGGTACGGCTCGTCAACCCCTCGGGTGATGAGATCATCCACGAGGACCGCCATGTATGCCTGAGAACGATCAAGGACGAAAGGCGACCGCCCCATAACGGCGCACGCCGCATTTATTCCCGCCCATAACCCCTGCGCCGCCGCCTCTTCATAACCCGAGGTGCCGTTGATCTGCCCCGCAAGGTAAAGGCCGGAAATCAACTTTGTCTCCAGGGTCTTCTTTAGCTGGGTGGGCTGGACATAATCGTACTCGATGGCGTAGGCGTATCGCATGATTTCCGCTTCCTCAAGTCCCGGTACGGAGTGTACGATCTCCTCTTGAATGTCGGGGGGGAGGCTATTGCCCAAGCCTTTGGCGTAGATCTCCTCCGTGTCTATCCCCTCAAATTCCAGCACTACGGGATGGGATTCCTTATCGGAAAACTTCATGACCTTATCTTCGAGAGAGGGGCAGTACCGAGCCGAGATCCCTTTGATTCTGCCCGAGTAGAGGGCGGAAAGGGTAATGTTCCCCCTTATGAGCTCATGGGTGTACGGGGTTGTATAGGTAAAGAAAGAGGGCAACCTTTCCTCCCTCAATTTTTCCGTCGTGAAGGAAAAGGGCTTCGGCTCCGGATCGCTATCCTGCCTCTCAAGGCGGGAGAAATCAATGGTGGAGGCCCGAAGGCGGGGAGGGGTACCCGTTTTCATGCGCCCCATTTCAAAACCCAGAGACCTCAAGTCTTCTGCCAGATTGATGGACGCCATCTCCCCTGCCCTCCCCGCCGGGATACGGGTCTCTCCGATGTGTATCAGACCGTTCAAGAAGGTCCCCGTGGTGATTACCACGGCCTTTGCGTGATAAGCCACGCCGATGTTGTCCACCACCCCCACAACCCTACTCCCCTCCAGAAGAAGCCTCTCTACGAGGGATTGTCTGATATGAAGCCTCGGTTCCCGCTCCAGAACGGCCTTCATGGTGAGGTGATAGAGGCGCTTATCGCATTGACAGCGAGAGGACTGGACGGCCGGTCCCTTGGACGAGTTGAGGAGGCGAAAGTGAACGGCCGTTCTATCCGCCACCTTCCCCATCTCTCCCCCCAAGGCATCAATCTCTTTTACTAGCTGGCCCTTGGCTACCCCACCGATGGCTGGATTACAGGACATGAGGGCAATGGAATCAAGGTTGATGTTAAACAAAAGCACCTCGCATCCCATCCGCGCCGCCGCCAGGGCGGCCTCACAACCGGCGTGTCCCCCTCCTACCACAATGATATCGTAACTGCGCGTCATACCTACCTACTCATTTTCCTTGACATCTTTATGCTTTGTTAGCATTTGAAATGTCAAGGGGAGATGGATAAAAGACCGGACTTCTGGAAAAACAATAAGCGATACTACGACCTGAAGAGTTACTGGCGCAATCTCTTCGGTTGCAATGTCTATAAATTGCCCATCGACGCTGGCTTTACCTGCCCAAACAGGGACGGTAAGGTGGGATGGGGAGGGTGTATCTATTGCGACGGGCGGGGCTCCAAGCTTAGACAGGCGGGTGCCCTCCCTTCGGTGGCGGAACAAATACGGAAGGGCAAGGAATACTACCGACAAGCCAGGCAGGCGAAAAAGTTCATCGCCTACTTCCAGACCTTTACCAATACCTACGGAGAATTAGGACACTTAAAGGCGCTCTACGATGAAGCCCTAGAAGAAGAGGACGTCATCGGCATCTCGGTCGGCACTCGCCCGGACTGCCTGCCCAGGGAGACGATTGCCCTCTTGGAAAATTATGCCCGAACCCATCATGTCTGGGTGGAAGTAGGACTTCAGTCCATTCATGATCATACCCTGGCTTTGATCAACCGCGGACATGACGCCTCATGCTTTCTCAACGCCATCGAGCGCTTGGCAGACAGGGGGATAAATATCTGCGTCCACATCATCGTCGGGCTTCCGGGAGAAACGAGACGTGACATACTCAAGACAGCTCAAACCCTGGCATGTCTTCCCATTCAGGGTATAAAAATCCACTCCCTCCTCATCTTGGACGGCACCGCCCTGGGAAACATGTACCGAGAGGGAAAAATCACCCTCATGTCGAAAGACGAATACATCCTCACGGTTTGTGATATCCTCGAAATACTTCCCCCCCAAATGGTCATCCAACGCCTCACGGCCGACGGCTACAAGGACATCTTCCTTGCCCCCGCCTGGGCCATAAACAAACTCGAGGTCATAAACGGTATCGATCAGGAGCTGAAAAGAAGGGATACCTGGCAGGGAAAGAAGTATTGCCCAGATTGAGGCAGTGTGCTAACATATCCTTTTACTTCGAAACGAAAGGTTTACTTTCATGGTAGGCATTATCGATTACCGGGCAGGAAACCTAACCAGTGTGGCGCGGGCCCTGCAGCACCTTTCCATCCCCGCCATTATCACGGATAACCCAGCGAAACTTGCAGATTGCGAGCGGATAATTTTCCCCGGCGTGGGAGCAGCCGGCCAGGCCATGGCCGACCTAAAGCTTACGGGGATGGACAATTTCCTGAAAGAGGCGAAAAGAAAAGGGGTCCCCATCCTCGGCATCTGCCTGGGCACGCAAATCATCATGGATTTTAGCGAGGAAAACGAAACCCCCTGCCTGGGACTCATCCCGGGAGTGGTGAAGAGATTTCCAGAAGGCATGTCTGATGCGAGCGGCCGCCTGAAGGTACCCCACATGGGATGGAACAGGGTAGAGTTCACCCGTTTTCACCCTGTTTTTGAGGGCATTACGAATGAGGCGGAGTTCTACTTTGTCCACTCTTACTTTCCCGTCCCACAGGAAAACTCCCACGCCATTGGATGGACCGATTATGGCCTTACTTTCTGCTCTGTCGTTGCCGCCGGAAACATCGTCGCCGTTCAATTCCACCCGGAAAAGAGCGGGAAGCCGGGACTTGAAATCCTGAAAAATTTCTCTAACTGGTCGGGCCAAGATGCTTAGCAAGAGGATCATACCTTGCCTGGACGTGAGGGATGGAAAGCTCACGAAAGGGATAAAATTTAAAGACAACGTGGATATCGGAGACCCTGTGGAGGCGGCCATTGCCTATTACGAGCAGGGGGCAGACGAAATAGTCTTTTACGATATTACCGCTTCGGCCGAGGGCAGGGAAATCATGATTGAGGTGGTGAGGCGCGTGGCGGAAAACATTTTTATCCCTTTTAGCGTCGGGGGCGGCATCCGGAACGTAGAAGACATGAGGGGTGTACTCTGGGCAGGGGCCGAAAAGGTGAGTATTAACACGGCCGCCGTTTTGAATCCATACCTCATCAACGAAGGGGCCCGTGCCTTCGGAAGCCAATGCATCGTATTAGGCATGGACGTAAGGCGGGTAGAGAAGACGGCCCGCATTCCGTCCGGCTATGAGGTCGTCATCCACGGGGGGAGAACTCCGACGGGGCTGGATGCCCTCAATTGGGCCCAAGAAGCCGAAGAACGGGGAGCTGGAGAGATCTGCCTCAACTCCATCGATGCCGACGGGACACAGATGGGTTACGACCTTGAAATAACCAGGCTCATTGCCACGAGCGTAGGCATCCCGGTGATTGCCTCGGGGGGTGCCGGCACACCGGATCACATAGTAGAGGTCTTAACGAAAGGGCGGGCCGACGCGGCCCTCATCGCTTCCCTGGTGCACTACAATCTCTACTCGATAGGTAAGATAAAGGAAATCCTCTCCCAGAGGGGAATTAAAGTCAGGAACTACTGGTGAAGAGCCCATGAAAGCCGTCGTCATAAAAGAAATCAAACCGATTACGGAAGAAGGCGAGCCGGTAGAATATACCGAAGTGCCGGATCCGGAACCAGGAGACAGAGAAATAATCATCGGTGTTTCCGCCTGCGGCGTCTGCCATACGGAGCTCGACGAAATTGAAGGCCGCAGCTTACCCCCTGTGCTACCGGTGATCCCCGGGCACCAGGTGGTAGGCCGGGTGGTTGCAATCGGTAAAGGGGTATCACGCCACCGAATCGGTGATCGGGTAGGGGTGGGTTGGATCTACTCCGCCTGCGGTCGGTGTGCATATTGCCTCACGGGCAGAGAAAATCTGTGCCCGGAATTTATCGCCACCGGTCGCGACCGCCACGGGGGGTATGCGGAATTTATGAAGGTACCCGAAGATTTCGCCTTTCCCATACCCGAGGGCATCAGCGATATCCATGCGGCCCCCCTCATGTGTGCGGGGGCCATAGGCTACCGTTCCCTTAAGCTCTCAAACATTAAAGATGGGGAGAACTTAGGGCTCACAGGCTTTGGCGCCTCTGCCCACCTGGTCCTGCAGGCGGTAAGGCATCTCTTTCCCGGGACGAAAGTCTACGTTTTTGCCAGAAGCGAAGGAGAAAGGGAGTTTGCCCGCCAGTTAGGGGCTATATGGGCCGGAGACACGACGGAAGAGCCACCGGAAAGACTTCATGCCATTATAGACACAACCCCGGCCTGGCTACCCATCCTGATGGCCTTGCGTTACCTTGCCCCGGGGGGAAGGTTGGTCATCAATGCCATCCGCAAAGAACCGGGCGATCGAAATTGTATGGCCGAGATCGATTATCCCCGTGACTTGTGGATGGAAAAGGAGATAAAGTCGGTAGCCAATGTCACGCGAAGGGATATCGAGGAGTTCCTTCAACTGGCCGTAAGTATGCACCTTACCCCCGAGGTTCAAACCTATGCCCTAAGGGAAGCGGGACAGGCTTTAAAGGATCTCAAGGCGCGAAAGATTAGGGGCGCAAAAGTGTTAAAAGTGGTATAATATGCAAAAATCGCAAGACATTTTATGATAAATCTTCAGTAAGGAGGCGTGAAAATTGGATAGCAGGAGGCATGAATTAAACATTCAACTAGCCCAGATGTTAAAAGGGGGCGTCATCATGGACGTGACCAACGTCGAGCAGGCCCGTATTGCCGAAGAGGCCGGGGCGGTGGCAGTCATGGCCCTCGAGAGGGTACCGGCGGACATCCGGGCACAGGGTGGGGTAGCGCGCATGTCAGATCCCTCTATGATCCTCGCCATTAAAAAGGCCGTTTCCATTCCCGTCATGGCAAAGGTGAGAATCGGTCATTTCGCGGAAGCCCAGATTCTCGAAGCGCTGAAAATAGATTACATCGATGAAAGCGAGGTCTTAACCCCGGCAGATGAAGAGTGCCATATCGATAAAACCAAGTTTTCCATCCCCTTCGTTTGCGGCGCGAGAAACTTGGGAGAGGCTTTAAGGAGAATCGCGGAAGGGGCCGCCATGATTCGCACCAAGGGGGAGGCGGGAACGGGCAACGTAGTGGAAGCGGTACGCCACATGCGCACCATGAACCGGGAAATCCGTCAGCTTGTCTCCATGCCAGTGGAAGAGGTAGTGGGTTTTGCCAAGGCTAACGGCATACCTTTCGAGCTTGCCCTCAAGGTGAAGGAATTGGGAAGGCTTCCCGTGGTCAACTTTGCCGCGGGCGGTATTGCTACCCCGGCCGATGCAGCGCTCATGATGCAATTGGGATGTGACGGCATCTTCGTGGGTTCCGGCATCTTCAAATCGGCGGATCCCGTCAAGAGGGCTCGGGCCATCGTTATCGCGACGGCCCATTACGATGACCCAGAAAAGCTCCTCGAAGTTTCTATGGGACTGGGGGAAGCCATGCCGGGTCTGGAAATCGGCACGATCCCAGAAGAACAAAGGCTCGCCGTTAGAGGCTGGTAATGATAGGCGTCCTCGACCTACAAGGTGACGTCGTCGAGCACCTGGATCACCTCGACCGTCTCGGCCTTCCCGCCAAACGGGTAAAGACGCCCCGGGACCTGGCGGGCATAAAGGGGCTCATCATCCCCGGGGGAGAGAGCACGTGCCTTTCCCGTCTCATGAAGCTGAACGGCTTGGATCGGGCCATAGTAGATCTTCACAGGCAGGGCGTGAAACTCTGGGGAACCTGTGCAGGGGCCATCCTTCTTGCCCGGCACGTCATAGGGGAGAAGCCCCACCTGCCTCTCATCGATATCGAAATCGAGCGTAACGGATTCGGAAGTCAGCTCGATAGCTTTGCGGCAGAGGCTTACGTCCCCGCCGTCTCCCCCCGTCCGCTTACCCTCATCTTTATCCGGGCTCCTAAGATAAAGAGGTGCGGGCCGGGGGTTAAGGTGCTCATCGAAAGGGAAGACTACATCGCGGCGGCGGAAGATGACGCCATCCTTGTTACGGCCTTTCACCCGGAGCTTACACCGGATTCGGATTTCCACCTCTACTTTGCCCGCAAGTGCGGCATGGAAATGAAAAAGGACCCGGGGAAACTGCCCCCGTGGTCAACCACGAGTTGGACGCGGTTCGCCAGGGTCGCATAAGGCCCTTAAGGCCCCATGAGCGAAAGGCGGCTTCTCATCCTTTCCGCCTCGCCTGCCCGACCCATCCGTTCGTAGTAAGCAGCAAGTCTCTTTAGATAAACCGTTAGTGCTCTCTTCCATCCTTGATGAGAAGCGGTCTCGACGGCCATCTTCAGCACCTCCTCTTTATCCCCTTTATAGAGGGTAAAGATACCGCAGGCAATGAGGCGAGAGAGGGGATCTTTGATCTCCACAATGGTATCAGCCGTCTTCTCATCTCCCCGGGCGCAGGCGGCGGCAAATTTGGTGTAAGCCTCAGGAAGAGCTTTGGGGTCCGCATCGGTGAAGCGGCCCTGAAGGAGGGCGTAATAAGAGCCATTTTGCGCCGAGGGAAAGAGGGTCTGGATGGCGAGAAAATCTTCACCCGGCGGGGAATCGAGGAGGGCAACCCCCAAGGCCATCTTCGTAAGGTAGGCCCGACCCAGCACCTCCATGTTCCCGCTCTTCTTTATCTCGGTAAGGGCGAGATTATAATTCATCTCCGCTACGTCCATGCGCCCGCCCAGATACTCGGCTTTGAACTGATCCAAACGGCTCACGGCCGTGGAAAGCCATCCGGGTGCAGGCGGCCCGCCGCAAGAAATCAGGATCAGGAGACATGAAATGAACAGAATCAACTTTCTCATTTACGGTAGCTCCAACTTCTCTTCCTTCTTGAAAGGTATCTTGCGGTTTATTTCATCAATCACGCTGTTTATCGTGTGGACGGCGCGATCGATATCCTTTCTCAAAACCTCTATATCCTTCGTCGATTTCGAGAGATCAACGCTCATTTTGATTACGTTGTCGAGGACCTCCTCCGTCTTCTTCAGATTGGCAATCACCTCCTTGAGCACGTCCACCACCGCCGGTTTTATTCCTTCCGGCCCGTAGAGCTCCGTTTCCGTCCGGGCAAGTATCTTATTCAGGTGTTCTGTCATCTTCCGCACGTTCTTCAAGGATTCATATACGGCCTTCACAGCCTCTTCATCGGAAATGGTCATCTCCAGGAGAGAGTTTCGTTCCGCCATCTTTCCCGTAATCTTCTCCACGTGGTCCAGAATGAGGGAAACCTTCACTAACAGGGGCTCTAATTTCCTTATGGTTTCGTTGATGTCGTTCACCTCCGTGACCAGGGGGATAAATCCCGGGTCCAGAGGGGGACTTGCCATATTCTCCGTTATGACCGTAAGTTTCGTAGAGCCGAGAATGGGGCGCTCCAAGACGAAGCGGCTATCTTTCCTCAGCCATTTTACATGGCGGGTAGGCACGTTTACCTTGATTACCACCAATCCCGCCTGGCTTAATTCCAGGTCCGTGACCTTTCCTATCTTGAAGCCGGAGAAGTGCAGAGGCATGCCCACGGTGAGGCCTTCGCCCGTTCGGGAATGGAGGGTGAAGGTATGCCCCCTTTCAAACATGCCTTTCTTGTGGGCGAGATAGGTAAGAGCGGAAACAATGATCAAGAGAGACAAGATGATAAACAGCCCTACTTTCCACTCAACGGACAGGCGCTTCATACCCGAAACCTTCGTACCTTTCATCGTTCCATGAATAGTCGAGAATCAAACACTGATTAAAAAATTCTTCTATTCCTTGCAAGGCATTTATTATGAAATCCGCCTTGTACAAATCGGGCATGATAATAAAGGGCCGGTCAATCACGATGACGTCCCCTATCATGAGGGCCGCCCTCAGAAGCAGGGCGATGAAACGCTCTGCATTGGTCAGGGCCGGGTTCCTTTTCGGCCCTATTTCTGCCATGCCCAGGCGGGTCAAGAGTTCATAGGTAAACCCTTCTGCCTTCCGGCGTGGCCAACGTTCGTGATACTCCTTGATGAGGGCCACATTCTGCACGACGGAAAGATTGGAAATGAGGGGATAAAGGGGTGAAACAATGCACGCACGGTCCCCCAACCCCGCAAGGAGGGTTCCTCGCTTCTCCTTTAGGCTAAGCTCATCGGAAAAGAGTTCTATATCAATTTTGCCATAAATGAATCGAGTATTAATACGACCACCTCAATCACAATGATGGAGATAAAAACCTGGACCATGCCGTTTAGAACGGCGATGGGAATGGACGTCAATTCCTCGGTTGCGGACATGCCGAATCTAATTGGGATAAACACAATGAAGAAACCCAAAATGGCACATTTTATCCCCATGACGATTATGTCGTGCAGGGAAAAGGCGTCCACGAGCATGGAGATGTAATCATCGTAACTCAAGCCGAAGAAGAAACGGGAGGATAGAAGCCCGCTTATGAGGGCACAGATGGAAAAGATGAAACCCAACATCACGATGGACACGATGCCGTTTAAGACCCGGGGCACAAGGAGATACTTGACCACACTTATCCGGTAAGCCTCCAGGGCAGCAAGTTCCCTGTTTACCTTCATGACGGCTATTTCCGTATTGATGGCCGCACCTGACCTCAAGGCAATGAGGAGGACCGTGATAAAAGGGGCCACTTCCTTGACGACAAAGCCCATGATCATGGCCCCGAAGAAGTGGAACATACCGATACTTCTTAAATACTCTCCCGCAATGCCGATGAGGATCATACCCAGGAGGATGGAGACCGTAAGAAAAAGGGGCAGGATCTGAACGGCGGTGAAGTAAATTTGGTTGATGAGCACCATCCTTACCGCGGGATTGTAAGTAGAAGGCACGCACATATGGGCAAAAACCTCGTAGGCGAGGACAAAGGTTTCCTTGAGCGTTTTTAGCCTCTTGACCAAAACACTTCCTATTTTTTCGAGGGTAGGCATAATCCTCAAATAGCCGTCAGACTGAAAGATTTAACCATTTCTACAGGTTCGTATGACCTTTTGGCTTCGGCCAGAGCCTCGATTCCCATATCACTTTCCTTGTTGATGAATTTGAGGTCGTAAAACAACCGGCGAGCGCATTCGCGGTCGAGAAATTGATAAAGCCCCTTCACGTGTCCGAAGGCCTTTTCGAAGTTAAGAACTCCCATCTCCCCTGTGAGCTTCGACATGATGGCAAAGCCACAAATTTCGCCGTCGATTCTTATGTAGAGCCCGCGCCAGGGTAGGTCCTCGATCGTTTCGAGGGCGGCAGCAATGGCCTTTTTTTCGCAGATGAGCAACTTCTCTGCCCCCTTGCCGTCACAGTTGCGTTCCTCGCACCAGGCCTCAAGGAAGGAAAGACACTCTGCCTGGTGGGCTTTTGCAATCGCCCCTATTTCCACCCGTTCCTCATGAAGATAATCACGGGCAAACTGGTGAATTAAATTTCTCTTCCTCGCATACCGGTTACCTTTAAGTTCGGCGAGATCCGATGCCAGATAAACGTAATCGGCATAGGCCTTCTCCTCCCGGATCTCGAACCATGGCCAGATACTGTCCTCGTTTACCGTCTTGATATAATCGCCCGGCACGAATCTAATCTGCCTTATGCCCGTCGCAAGGGCGAGCTCGTAAAGCCAAGTAGGGGCCCAGGTCTCCCGGCTTAGGGGCATGAGAAGGTATCTATCCTTGTTTTCCCCTACCCCCTCTTCCATGGAGAGGATGAGGGACTCTCCGGCAAAATCGTAAAAAGCCTGATAAGCCCCTTCACCCCAGGCAATAAGCGAGGGCAAGCTGTAGATGCTCAAACGATACGTTTGATGGGCAAAGTATTCCTGCAAGAGAGGGTAGGAACTTCTATCCAATTTATTCCACATGATCTTTCCTTTCCGCCACGTAGATACTTTTATACATCGAAATCAGGGTGAGAAAGAGGGCGCCGATTATAGGCCCCAGCACAAAGCCCATAATACCGAAGCAAACAATTCCCCCCAAGGAAGAAAGAAAGACCATGAGGGGGTGCATCTCCACACCCTGTTTGAGAAGGATGGGCCTCAGGAGGCTATCCACTGAACTGATAACGAGCGACCCCACTAGGAGCATGATCAAACCCTTAACCGTCTCGCCCGCAATTATCATAAAAATACCCGCCGGAGCCCAGATGATGGAAGAGCCGACGCCGGGAATAATGGAAGCGACCGCCATCACGACCCCCCAGGTCAGGGCCCCCTTTACCCCTAAGACGAGAAACAAAATCGCCCCGAGGAGGCCCTGAATGCCCCCGATGAGAATGGTCACTTTGAGGGTGGCCTTGGCCGTGCGGGTAAAGCTGTTAAGGAGGGCTGCCTTTTTTTCCTCCGCAAAGGGCAGGAGATCCTTTACTTCCTCCCTTAATGCCTCTCCATCCCGGAGAAAGAAAAAGAGCACGTAGAGCATGACGAAAAACTTAGCAATAAAAACCACCGTATTCTGGGTAAGATATCGGATGTTCTCGAAAAGAAGGGTGATAAAACCCCGGGCACCATCCGTGATGGCCTTGGTGAGGGTGGCCGCATCAATGGTCAAGCGCGAGAAAATAGGATAAGAAGCGAGGCGGGCCGTGAAGACTTTGAGCTTCTCCAAGAGGGAAGAAGCCTCTTCGTTCAACGCCTGGAACATATCCACCGATTCCATGAGGATGAGTGTGCCCACGAGGATCAAAGGGACGATTATGGCTGCCGTCACCGTAAGGAGGGTCAAAAAGGCGGAAAGATTTGGGGAGCGCAAACGTTTCAAAATTCTCCTATGAAGGGGAAAAGATAGGCCCGCGATCACCGCGGCCCAAAAAAGGGGCCCGAAGAACGGACTTATGAGATAGGCAAAAAGGATCAGAGAAGTAACGACCACCACAAAGAAGAGCACCGTCTTTACCTTTTCCGGCCCCACCGTTCCTTCACCTTTCATAAAGCTTGCCCACTGATTAATCCATGGCCTAAGTTGAGTCAAGTCAATTGTACGACAGAGAGAAATGTGATAGGTAGGCCATAAAGGGGTGCCATGAAAGAGAGCTATGAGTTATACGCCGAGGCGAGATTTTCCGCCGCCCATACGTTGATCGATTACCCTGGCGATTGTGCCCGACTGCACGGTCACAATTGGTCTGTCAGGGCCTACGTCCAGGCTCACGGCCTTGATTCCCTGGGCATGGCCATAGATTTCAGGTCTTTGAAAACCCATTTGAAAGAAGTGGTTTCGGAGCTGGACCATGCGTATTTAAACGAACTTAAACCCTTCCGGGGGGTAAACCCCACGTCGGAAAACATCGCCCGATACATCTTCGAGGAAATGAAGAAGAGACTCTCAGGTAAGGGCGTTCGGGTTTCGCGCGTGGAAGTGGCCGAGACACCGGAAACGGGCGTCATTTACCGGGAAGAGGAATGAAACTGTGGGTGAACGAAATCTTCTACAGCCTTCAGGGAGAATCTTCCCATGCGGGGCGTCCATGCGTGTTCGTGCGCCTTACGGGTTGCAATTTGCGCTGCCGCTACTGCGATACCACGTATGCTTACGACGAAGGGACCCTGCTCGATATTGATGAGATTAAGACGCGCCTCGGCTCTTTTGGCTGTAACCTCGTGGAGATTACGGGTGGGGAACCCCTTTTACAGCCGGGGACGCCGAAATTGATAAAAGATCTGTTAGACGGGGGATGGGAGGTCTTAATCGAAACGAACGGGAGCCTCAACATAGGGGTGGTGGACGAAAGGAGCCACCGTATCATGGATGTAAAACTACCCTCCAGCGGAGAGCACAGGCAAATGAGATGGGAAAACATGGACTTCCTTACACCAAAGGACGAGGTGAAATTCGTGGTCGTCACCAGGGAGGATTACGAGTACGCAAAGGACGTAATCGAACGTTATTCCCTGGGGGATCGTCCTCTTTCCCCTCTTCTCTCACCGGTCTTCGGTCTCCTAAATTTTCAAACGCTCGCGGACTGGATTCTAAGGGATCGCCTGAGGGTGAGGATGCAGATTCCCCTCCACAAGGTCATCTGGGGGGAAAGAAGGGGGGTATGATGGAAGGCGAGGGCGCCATCGTCCTTCTCAGCGGTGGATTGGATTCGGCCACGACCTTGGCTATTGCGAGCCGGGAGGGGTATGCCGTCTACGCCCTCACCTTCCGATACGGGCAAAGGCACGCCCGGGAGATAGAGGCGGCAAAGACCCTCGCGGAGAAATGGGGAGTAAAAAGACACCTCGTTATGGAAATCAACCCGGAAATCTTCGCCCAATCGGCCCTCACCTCTGCCATCCCCGTCCCCAAAGGAAGAAGGGAGGCACGGCAGAAAAGGGAAATCCCCGTCACCTACGTTCCGGCGCGCAACACGGTTTTTCTTTCCCTGGCCCTCGCCTGGGCAGAAGTCATGGAGATTTCCGACATCTTCATCGGGGTAAACGCCGTGGATTATAGCGGATACCCCGACTGTCGCCCCGAGTTTGTAGCCGCCTTCGAGCGTATGGCCAATTTAGCCCTCAAGGCCACGGTGGAAGGAAGGCTAAAAATAAAGATCAGGACCCCGCTCATTAACCTTTCCAAGGCCGAGATTATCCGCCGGGGATACGAGTTGGGCGTCGATTTCCGCCTCACGCACAGCTGCTACGACCCCTCACCGGATGGGTACGCCTGCGGTGAATGCGACAGTTGCCTTTTGCGAAAGAAAGGGTTCCTTGAGGCCGGGATCCCGGACCCCACCGTTTATATAAGATGACGGCAATCGTTTAAGATCTCTACTTCTCCCTTTCCGTCTACGAAGCGAACAACCGTTAGGGATGCCGGCTCCATCGATACGCGGCGGAAGCGAGAGAGGTGAAGCCCCATGATCCGGCAGAGGATGGTGGAGAGGGTAAAGTTGTGAGAGACAAGGAGGCTGTTTTCCCCTTTTCCTAAGATTTCCTCGATGACCGGCCAAGCCCGCCTTTGAACATCCCGCAGGGACTCTCCACCCGGCATGGTGACCTGAGCGGGGTCCTTGATCCACTGGGAGAGGAAGGACCCTTCACGCTCCATGAGCTCCCGAAAGGACAGGCCTTCAAAGACCCCCTGGTTCATTTCCTTGAGCCCTTCCCTTACCTCGATGGCAAGCCCGTGGTAGGTGTTTACAATCTTCGCCGTCTCGTACGCCCGGGAAAGGGGGCTGGAGTAAATGGCAGAGAGGGGTCTTTCCTTCAGCACCTCGGCCAATTTCCAGGCCTGGTTTCGACCCTTCTCGCTCAATCCGATATCACTTATCCCCTGGACACGTTCCTGCTGGTTCCAGGTCGTCTCCCCATGACGGACTAAAATGAGTTCCATCTGGCTTTCAACACCATCTTTCCCCTTGACAAGGGCACCGAAATAATCGCTACTAAAGAAACACACCGTCTTTTTCAGGGAGGAAAACAAAAATGGACCTTAAAATCAAGGATAAAGTGGCCGTTGTCACAGGTGGGGGCAACGGTATCGGTCGTGCCATTGCCTTGAGGCTCGCCGAAGAGGGGGCAAAGGTAGCGGTCGTGGACCTTTCCGGAGAGGATGCGGAAAAAGTCGCGCAAGAGATTGCCGGTAAGGGCGGGGAAGCTTTACCCATCGAAGCCGACGCCACCAGCGAAGAGGCGGTAGGTAGCTGCTTCCGAAAAGTATTGGAAAGATACGGGACCCTCGACATCCTCGTAAACAACGTGGGAGGAGGGGTGGGTGGCCCCTTGCCGGTGGTAAAGATCCCCACAGAAAGTTGGGATAGGACGATAGAAATCACCTTAAAGAGCACCTTTCTTTGCTCTCGGGCCGCCGCTAACGAGATGATAAAGAAACGCTCGGGGAGGATAATAAACATCTCTTCCATCTCTGGGAAATTGGGGGAGTCCTTGATCGGCCCTTACAGCGCCGCCAAATTCGGGGTGATAGGGCTTACCCAGGTCATGGCGAAAGAGTTGGGGAGGTACAACATTACCGTCAATGCCGTCTGCCCAGGTTACGTCTTCACACCCGGGTGGGAGAAGCTGGCCCAAGCCATGAAGGAGAGCTATGCCTCCCTGGCAGACAAATCTCTTCTCGAGATATTCGAGATGAGAACGAAGAACCTCACCGCCCTGGGCAGACCCCAGAGGCCGGAGGACGTAGCCTCTCTCGTTGCCTACCTTGCCTCGGAGGAGGCCTGCAACATAACCGGTCAGGCCATCAACGTAGACGGCGGGGCCGTTATGCACTAACCTCTAAGGCCGTTCAAACGGGCAATGGTCTCTTCGGCCTCGGCGATGACCCGGTCAATGACCTCTTGGGTGGAACTGATATCCGAGATGCCGCCACAGCACTGGCCGGCAAAGAGAATACCTTCTTCCGTATCTCCTTCTTTTATGGCCTTTAAATGCCTCATATTCCCTACCGCCTGACGGGCGAGTACCCATAAGGGGTGACCTTCCTCGGCCGTCATCATAGCGAAGGCAGAGGCGATAAATTTCCCATAGGAGAGATTGAGGAGCTTCTTCACGAGCAGGGCCCCCTTAAAGGCCTCGATGATGGGGAAGCCACGCTGGGTCATTTTTATGGCCGCTTTCGTCTTCAACACCCGGCCATCCATCCCGTCGAAAACGTTGTCATAGAGGGTGTCCTGCTCCGTTGCTTCCAGGCAGAGGCGTTTGAAATTGTCGTGGACGGGACTTTCCTTGACGAGCATAAATCTCGTTCCCATGGATACACCGTGCGCCCCCAAAGCCAGGGCCGCCGCGAGCCCCCGACCATCGTAGAATCCACCTGCAGCAATGATGGGCACGTTCACCATCCGGGCCACAATGGGGATGAGAACCATGGAAGTGGCTGCCGCCCCGTGGGCCGCCGCTTCATGTCCTGTAACGACAATGGCATCGCAACCCAACTCCACCGCCCGCGCCGCATGACGGGCAATGGCAATGGTTCCCATCACCTTCCCTCCATAGGCGTGAACATCGTTAATAAACCAGGGTTTACCCAGGGAGTAGTTGATGACCGGCACTTTTTCCTCGATGGCCACGGCGATGTTCTCCTTCGCCCCGGGCCCGATGAGGATCTGATTGATACCAAAGGGCTTATCCGTCAGCGACCTTATCTCACGGATACATTCCCTCGTTTCCTTTGGATTGTAGCGGGCAACGGCCAAGATACCCAATCCTCCCGCATTGCAGACGGCGGCAACCAGCTTGGGCTCCGTTATCCAGTTCATCCCCGCCAGCATGATAGGATGCTTGATGCCAAACATTTCGGTCATCTTGGTTTTAATCATGGTGATTCCTCCTTTGGGCAGAAACTCGCCTCGTACATAGAAAAATAACCGGCGGGTGTCAAAAGAATTTTAGTCGAGAATCTCCCGGATACGATTGGCCAGTTCACTAATCGTATAAGGCTTGCGTATCAACGCCTTAACGCCCAGATCGAGGATCTCGAGGGCCTGACTCGTCTGGGTGTAGCCAGTGGTAACGCACACCCGAACGGCAGGGTCCAAATCTTTCAGCCGCAAGAAAACATCTTTCCCGTTCATACGGGGCATGATCATGTCCAGAATCACCAAATCAATCTCTTCTCTCTTCTCCCCGTAGATCCTAATCGCCTCTTCACCGCCGGTGGCCTTCAAGACCTTGTAGCCCAGATACTCGAGCAGGTCTGCCGCCACATCAAGCACTGGGAGTTCATCATCAACCACCAGGATGGTCTCACTTCCCGTGGGAATGGTTTTTTCCATCTTCTGTCTTTCTACAGTCTCTTTGCCGGAGGCGGGCAGATAAACGCCAAAGGTGGTTCCCTGTCCCTTTTCGCTGTAAACACTGATGTAGCCTCGATGGGCCTTGACTATACCGTAGGCCGTCGTGAGCCCCAGGCCCGTTCCTTCCTCCGGCGACTTGGTGGTAAAGAAGGGCTCGAAGATCCTCGACCTCGTTTCCTCGTCCATGCCGATACCCGTATCCGTTATGGATACCTTCACGTAATGGCCCGCCTTTGCCCGGTGGATGCGGGCCGTCTGCTCATCCACCAAAACCTCTTTTGTCTCAATGTAGATATCACCCCCCTCCGGCATGGCCTGTCCGGCATTGACGAGGATGTTGAGAAACACCTGTTCTAACTGCACGCTATCACCCTCGATGGTGGGCAAATTGTGTCCCAACTTGATATGGATCTCGATCCCTTTCCTCGTCCGCCCGTACATCTGAACGACCTTAGTGATTTCATCATTGATATCGAGAGGTTTAATCTCTCCTGGAGAACTACGGGCAAAGCCGAGTAGCCTACGGATGAGTTCCATCGCACTGGAGGCGGCATTGATGATGAGCTGGGCCCGGACATAATCGTCGCTTTCCTTCGGATGGTTTACCTGAATGAGGGTCGCATAACCGAGAACGGCCTGGAGGATATTGTTGAAGTCATGGGCCACGCCACCGGCAAGATTTCCTATCGCCTCCATCTTCTCCGAACGGATGAGGGCTTCCTCGATTTTCTTTATTTCCGTAATGTCCCGCGCCGTGGTGATGACCTGCGAAACTTCCCCGTTCTGGGACAAGATGGGCGTAAGAAGCCAGTCGAAGCACAGGCCGTTTTTCAAGAAAAGCTGCCTGCGGATGGTCTTACCCGTGTGAAAAACTTCTTCTATGGCCTTTTCTACCTCATCCACCAGACCCGGGGGGAAATTGAGCTCCCGGTGCGTCTTGCCAATGAAATCTTCCGGCGCAAGTTTCGTGTACTTCTTGATGGCTAAGTTGCAGTATAAGTGTCTTCCCTCTCGATCGAAGAGCATTACAATATCGGGAGATGCTTCGGTCAGGGCGCGGAACCTCTTCTCGCTTTCACGGAGGGCCGCTTCGGCGGCAAATTGACGGGTTATATCAACGATAGACTCGACGGCCCCCATGACGTTACCTTCCCCGTCCCGCAGAACATTTGCCACGGCAAGATAGAAGGATTCCTGACCGTTGGGCAGGCGCATGAAGCCCCGCGCATACCAGATGCCGTTTCGCTCTAAGATGTCATCGTACGTCGACCCTAGGTCGACAGAGGGGTCGAGCACCTTATCTATGAGAATGGGCCTTTTATCGCCATAGAGAGCGCACGTGTAGGCTCGCTCACCCTTTCCCATAATCTGCCCCGGGGGGATACCCGTTAAGACTTCCATCGTCTTGTTCCACCCGATCACCTTCCCTTTTAGGTCTATGGCGAAGGTGGCAAAGGGTAAGGCATTTATGATGTTGGCAAATGCCTCGTTTGCCTTTTGCAGCATCCGCTGCGCTTCGATCAAGTCGGTTATATCATGGGCGGAACCCAAAATGGCAGGCTTTCCTTGATAGATGACGTAAGAAGAAACCAGCCGCACCCACATGGACGTGCCGTCTTTTTTTGTGACTTTAAACTCGTAGTAGCCGTGGCTCGTATCTCCCTGGAGGCGCTTTTTTGCCTTCTCTTCGATTAAGGGGCGTAGGGCGGGGTCCATGATTTCATAGAAAGGCCGCCCCCGCAAATCCTCCAAGGTATAGCCTGTTTTTTCTGTAAAGGCGGGGTTCACGTAGACGTGCTGCGGGATGCCATCCACCTCCTGAATCAAAGTGACCGCATGGGAGAGCCCCTCCGTAAAGGTTCGGAATCTCTCCTCCGCCTCCTTTCTTGCTTCCTCGAGGTCGGCAAGCTCCGTCCGATCATGAAAGATGACGATCTGGTATTCCCCTTTTCTTACGGCGGAAACTTCGAAGGTGCGTCTCTTGCCTTCCTTCTCAATTTCCCATTTGACGGGTAATCGGGGTATGATTTTTTTCAAAAGGGAGGAAATCTCGTCTCGCCGGCCTAAAAGAGCCGCTGCCGCCGGGTTTAAATATTCAACCTCTTCCCGCCCTCTCACCACCACAACCGGCCAGGGAAGAGAATCGACAACGAAAGAAAAATCCATCCTTTCATCCCCCACGGCAGAAATAACTACCCTTTATCTATATCGGTTGCTCAGATTAAAACTTTAGCCCCATCTCGCTTCGCCAAACATATCGGCCTGTTACATAATTCGGTCTTGCGCATTTTCACGCCGCCAGGTAAAAAACCTCCAACCACGAAAGGAGGAAGGGTATGGCTATCGAGAGCAACGTTACGCCGGAACAAATAGCATACTACACAAAACTCGGTTTCTGGGACAAATGGACCTTCATCGACTACATAAAGAGGTGGGCCGAGGCCTTCCCGGAAAAGGAAGCCCTCATTGACCAGGATAAACGACTCACGTGGTCTCAATATCGGCAAATGGTGGATAGAATTGCCCTAAACTTCCTCGCTTTAGGCATAAAGAGAGACGACCTTGTTATCGCCCAGATTCCCAATTGCGTGGAGGCGGTTATCATCGAGATGGCCCTCGCCCGCATTGGTGCCTGTGTTGTACCCATTGCCATGCAGTGGCGGGAACATGAACTTGATTACGTAATCGGGCTCACGGAGGCCACCGGCGCCATCGTCCAGGCGGAATACTACGGCTTTAACTACCCGGAAATGATGAGCAACCTAAGGCAAAAACACGCCTCTTTAAAGCACATCATCGTTTTGGGAAAAGACGTGCCGGCTGGGTGCGTCCCGTTCGGGGCGATGTGGGAACAGGCCCTGGAAAGAGAATTCGCCCCTGATTACCTGGACAAGAACTGCCCCATCAATGCCAACGACGTGCTCACCTTATGCTTTACTTCCGGCACGGAAGCCGACCCGAAGGGTTGCCCGCGAACCCACAACCATTGGAAGAGTTTCGAGCGGTCGGGTTTTCTCCATCACCTGACCCTCAACGTTCACGACAGGGTGGTCATGGCCTTGCCGTGGATTAACCTCTTCGGGCAGAGTGTGGGTATTCTACCCATGACCATGGTGGGTGGCACCCTGATTCTCCTTGACGGATTTCAGCCGGCCACGATGGCGCAGACCATTGCAAAAGAAAAGGCCACGGTATATGCCGGCGTCCCCTCCATGCACGTCGCCCTCCTCCAGTACCCGGAGCTCGAAAAATACGATTTGAGCTCCCTGAGAGTGGTTGTCACCGGTGGTGCCCCCTGTCCCACGGCGGTCATAGAGCAGATGATGGGAAAATTCGGTTGCCTCGTCTGGAACGGTTTCGGCTCCAACGAGGGCCACCTGAACGTAACGGAGCTGGGGCTCTCGCCGGAACTCGTTTCCACCACCATCGGCATCCCTCAACTCTACAGTCAGACCAAGATCGTGGACGAAAAGGGAAACGAACTGGGGGTGGGGCAGATTGGGGAGTTCTGTCAGAAGGCCCCCTTCATCATTGCCGGTTACTACAAGCGACCAGACCTCAATCGCGAAAGATGGGACAAAGACGGCTTCTATCATTCCGGGGATGCCTGCTACCTCGATGAAAACGGTTTCTACCACTTCGTTACGCGGCTAAAAGACATCATCATCCGAGGGGGGATGAACATAAGCGCCGAGGAGGTGGAGTTCATCCTTTACAAGCATCCCCAGGTCATGCATGCGGCCGTTGTGGGCATGCCCGACGAAAGATTCGGGGAGAGGGTCTGTGCCTTCATCGAGCTTAAACCGGGGGCCAGCGAAATCAGCTTGAAGGAAGTAAGGGCCTTTATGGAAAAGGAGAAGGTGGCCGAGTACAAATGGCCGGAGAAAGTAATAGTGATCGACAAGCTCCCCCGGACCCCAACGGGAAAGGTGCTAAAATACGTTCTCCGGGAAATGGCGGCGAAAAAGAAAACTTCGTAAATTACGTATTAGACCGGTTTTATATCCTTTAGGCACACGTTTTCCGGCAAGCGCCTTACCTGCTCCGAAAGGGCATGGAGAGACGAAATGAGTTTCTCGTAGGCGGGGCCGGTAAGAAAAGGAAGCTCGTTTACCCCTTCTCTTTCCAGTTTGTCAATGACGTAATGCACGGTGATGGCCTGGGGGTCGAGGGCCGGTTGATATCCAGGCTCACCATCACCATCCCGTTCGTTCACCATGACGGCAAGGTGGCTTCGTGTAAGATCGTAAAGAAGGTCGTTCACGAAGCGGATGGGAATTTCCAGCTCTTGGGATATTTCCCTCGCCGTAGGGGCCTTTTCTCCCCGAATGAATTTGTGGACGAGGTGGTGCATGAGCCTTAAGGAAAGTAGTACCCTCAGACGGTGACTGGCCCGGGCGGCATCGGGTTCAAACTCGTAAGTTTCCTCGTTCTGATGGGCAAAGGCAAGCTCGGCCCCATATAAAAGTATGAGCCAGCTTATCTGCATCCAGGCAAGAAACATGGGAAGGGCAGCAAAGCTTCCGTAAATGGCGTTGTATCTGGCTACCCCTATCTGGAAGGTGATGTAAGCCCACTGCACGACCTGGAAGATGGTGCCGGCCACGACACCGCCCAGGAGGGCAGAGGCCATTCGTACCCGCGTATTGGGAAGGAAAAAGTACAGAAAGGTAAAGAGCCCCCACATCATGGCATAGGGCAAAAGGCGCAAGAAAAAGAGAACGCTTCCCCGCAAGCCCCCGAGGACGGCAAACTTGTTCATAACGAGGCTCAACTGGGCGGAGAGAAACACCGTCACCCCGCCCGAGAGGACAATGATCACGGGACAGATAAGCATGACGGACAGGTAATCGGCGCATTTCCGCCCGAAGGAACGCGGTTTCTTCACCCCCCAGATGTCGTTGAACGCATATTCTATCTGCCCCAGCACCTTGATCACCGCCCAGAAGAGGACGATGAGACCGGCCCCGGCAATGAGTCCCCCTTTCGTATTTTTGAGGAGGGAGTGAGAAAAGGTGAGCACGTGTGCCAGTATCTCTTCATAACCCGCCAACATCTCCCTCAATTGGGCCTCCAAAAGCTTCTCCAGGCCGAAACCCTGGGCAATACCGAAGGCCATAGCCAAGATGGGCACGATGGAAACGAGGGAGTAAAAGGTTAGGGCCGAGGCGCGAAGCTGGCATTTATCTTCGTTGAAGCCACGAACGGACAAAACCAAAACCCTTACCAAAGAAAGGAGCGAAGCCTTCCGGCTGGGCAGGGTCGTGCGACGGATGCGCCAGATGTCTTCCAAAAGAAAGTGCCAGATACCCTTGAGCTTAAGGCCCAGTTTCTTCATACCTTTCACCGCCGATTATTTCTTCTGGAGGAGACCGCCTACATCCTCGAAAAGCTTCCCTCCCTCACCCTTCATTAACCCTTTGGCGGCCCCTTTCACCGCTTCCTTACCGGCTTCAAGGGCAACTTGGGATGAGGCCTCCTTGACCACTTCCCCCAGGGACTTGAGTTCAGGCTTCACAATTTTCACCGCCGGCTTATCCGTTGTTCCCCCCACTTTGGCCACGAAATATATGGCCCCTTCCTTATTCAACAGGGGTTTCATGGCTACCTGGGCGAGGGCATCGGCACTTACGTACTTCCTCACCTCCGGCCTGTTAATCACCGCCCCGATCTTCTTCGTTAGGGAACCCTTCACCGCCTCGTTGATTTCCTTGTTCATGTAGATTCCCAGGTCCATATCCACCGTTTTCGTTTTTGTGTTCATTTCTCCCGCAAAAGAAACCTTCGCCTGGGCGAGGGTTAGCCGACCATTCTTCAGTTCGACACGATTTTCCTTGTACCTTACGTCCACGGCACTTTCGTGCGATCCTTTCCATCGCTGCGTCCCCTTAAGGAATGACACGTAATCACCGAGATATTCACCTAAGACGGGGAGGGAAGAGACGGCATTGAAAATTTGGAGCCCCGTTATCTCCCCTTCCGGCAAAGAGACGTGAAGGAATACCTCCGGGTTAAGAAGTCGCGACGTTACATCGAAGGGTATCACCTTCCCCGTGGCATCGAAGACGACGTTGAAACTCTGGATGCCGCCCGTCTTGAGAGAACCCACGGTCTTTAAGCCCGTAGAAAACGAGAGGTGGATTACATCTTTGTTTTTCAGGTCTGCGGGATCGATCTGAATGTCGTGCAGGACAAAGGTAAGGTTGTATAGTCGAAAATGATGACCGCTCCTTGCGTCGTAGTAATCAATCGTTCCGTCCTTGAGGCCGATTTCCCCCACCGAAATAGCCCCCGGAATCAGATCGGCACCAATCGGCTTGACCGGGGCTTCCTCTTTTTTTTCCTTTAGCTTAGTTCCTTCTGCGGGCAGCAGAAGATCGCTTATATTCGTGGAACCATCCCTGTTCTTCACCAGGTTAATGGCGGGACGAATAAGGAGGAGTTCTTTTAGCTTAAACTCCCTCTTTAGAAGGGGGATAAACGCCATCTTGAAACGGAAGGCATCTAACCGGACCCACGTATCTTCCGATGCGACGGGTTTCCCCTCAAGTTTCTCCCTCTCCGCTGGGGTCTTGAAATTGGATATGACTACCTTTCTTACCTCTATTCCCGAAAATACCGAAAAGATACTTACATCGATGGCCTCAATCGTCACGTGGCGATTTAAGGTCTGGGCAAGCTTAGCTGCCACGAATTTCTTGTCCACCGTAATGTAAACGATAATTCCCGCAACAAGTACAATCACCAAGATGGCGGCAAAGAAAATCCCTATTACCCAGCTTATTTTCTTTCCCATCTCCCCCTCCCTTTATTTGAATTTCATGGTCAGTTCATAGACCCCCGCCTCCACCTTCTTTCGCAAATCGTAATCCATCTTCTCGAAGACGTGGAGCATGGGTTTGTTCTCAATGAGGACATCGGCCGTAAATCCCTGCAATCCCTCCTTCTTTGCCCATTGGGTGAGGTAGGAAAGAAGCTCCGTGCCAATGCCCTGACCGTGATAGTCATCCCTTACGGCAAAGGCCACTTCCGCCATTTGTGATTCGGGGTCCTTGATGGCCTGTCCCATCCCGACGGCTATTTCCTTTCCCCCTGCCTCAATCGTGGCGAGAATCACCATTTCCCTCGTATAATCAATGGCCACGAAGGCCTGCCTCATGGGATGGGGGATATCGTACCTTATCTCCATGAACCTCCGCTCCAAGCTCTTGTCCGACATGGCGTAGAATAGGTCCTTAACGAGGGGCTCATCATCCAGTTTTACGGGTCGGAGTCTGATGACGAGGCCCGTTTTAGTCGTCCTAACCACTTCCAGATAGGCGGGATATTCCCCCTTTTCCCCGGGTATGAATGCCTGGTCTGAGTAGATGAGGCCCAGACGCTTGGCCTCCTCTATGAGATCGGGTCGGAAATGAGGGTGGGCGATGGCAATCAAGCTCATGGCCCGTTCCCTTATGTTTTTTCCGTGGATATAGGCGATGCCGTATTCCGTGACGACGTAATGGATGTCCCCACGGTTTAAGGTCACGCCGGCGCCGCTATCGAGAAACGGAACGATACGGGATACTTCTCCGTTTCTCGCTGTGGACTGAAGGACGAGGATGGTTTTGCCCCCGGGGGCCCAAACGGCGCCCCGCATAAAATCGGCCGAGCCTCCGATACCGCTGTAGAACATGCTTCCGATGGATTCGGCCGTGGCCTGGCCTGTGAGATCAACCTGAAGAGCGGCATTAATGGCGGTCATATTTTCTATCTGACAGATGATGCGGGGATCATTAGTATAATCGATGCTCCTGAATTCTATGGTGGGGTTGTCATCGAGATACTCATAGGTCTCCTTCGTCCCCATGCAGAAAGAGGCGATGGTCTTCCCCCGGTTTATGTTCTTGCGTCGGTTGGTCACCACCCCTTGCTTGATCAAGCTAACCATGGAATCCGTAAGGAGTTCAGAATGGATGCCCAGGTCGTTTTTACCTTCCATATGGCTCAGAATGGCGTTGGGAGTACTCCCGTAACCGAGCTGGATCGTATCTCCATCGTTCACGATGCGGGAGACGTTTTTCCCTATCTGGTGGGCCACAGCGTCCGGCACCTGCGGCGCATACTCGAGGAGGGGCTCATCTTGACGGATAATGTAATCGATATCGTTCAGGTGAATGAAGGTATCCCCGTGTACCCGGGGCATGAACCGATTCATCTGGGCAATGATGAGCCTCGCCTTATCCACCGCCGCCCGGCAAATATCCACGCTGATACCGAGGCTTACGTACCCGTTCCGATCCGGAAGGGAGGTCTGGATGATGGCTACATCGATGGGGATCCTCTCCGTGTAAATGAGGCGCGGTATCTGAGAGAGAAAGACGGGGGTATAATCGGCCGCCCCTTTGTTTACCGACTCCCGCGTGTTGTCTCCCACGAAGAAGGAATTATGCCGGAAATTGAAGGTGTATCGCTCCTCCACGTAAGGGGCGATACCTAAGGTCCAGATGTGCATGACCTCTGCCTCGGCAAAGGCCTTGGGATGACTCTCCACGTAGTTCATGAGGGCCTGAATGGTATACTGGGGCTCGGCACAGGCGGTACTGATAAAAATCCTATCGCCCCTATGAATACGGGAAAAAATCTCCTCTTGAGAGGCGAATTTCTTTACGTAAGCCTTCTTAATTTCCTCCCAATCCGCCTCTTGGTACATAAAACCTCCTTCTTGGCCATGTTCAAGATTTGCATATACTTTACTACCGGATAGGCAGCGATTCAATCGTTAAATCACCTTGACAGGAATCGCTTCGAACGATAGGGAGCACCGGATGGATATGTGGGTAACGATGGTCATTGCCGTGGGTCTCGGACTGGACGCCCTGGCCGTATCCCTCGGTATTGGGGGGACGAGTAAGAGATTATATATCGCTCCTACTTTACGCCTTTCTTTTTCCTTCGGGTTCTTTCAGTTTTTCATGTGCACAATCGGCTGGTATGCGGGGGCGGCTATCGTCCAATGGATCGCCCAGTTCGACCATTGGGTGGCCTTCGCCGTTCTCGCCCTCGTGGGAATTAAGATGATCAGGGAGGGTTTTGCAGAAGAGGAAGAAAGGGAAAACGACCCTACCCGGGGCTGGACGCTAATTCTCCTCTCCCTTGCCACGAGCATTGATTCCCTTGCCGTCGGCTTCAGTTTCGCCCTCATTAAAATTGCCGTCTGGAGGCCCGCCATTATCATCGGTGTCGTCTGTTTCTTCATGACCGCCTTCGGCCTCGTTTTCGGACGCATCCTCGGCCACCTCTTCGGACGAAAGGTGGAGATCTTAGGCGGCCTCGTCCTCATTGCCATAGGCGTGAAGATACTCCTCGAACATTTGCCACCATAAATTCAAGCCCTTCCTCGGGTATCATCTATCGTGGGCAAGCCCAGCCATGCTAACGGCAACTCATTAAACTTATAATGGCAGTTAACGCTATTTATGTAATCCAACACATCTTTGTATTCCGGTTTTTTAAACCAGTTGCTAAGTACGTATACATATTCGACTTTCAAACCCAAAGGAGACACCAGCTTCATATACTGTTTCCTTTTAAAATCGCAAGTCTGCAATTTTTCATCCACGGATCCCGCTACTTGCTGATATTTTACTTCTATAAGAAATAACGTCTCTCTCACTATTACATATAATGCATCATCGGGAATAATTTTTCTGGATATTACTTTTTTCCAATCAATTTTGTTTTCACCCAAAAATCTGTAGAAATCATGTTTCCTAAAACATCGGGCCACTAATTTGCCTTCAAAAAAAATACCTACCCCCGCTTGATTGGTTATTTTTCTTACTTCATAACTCGGTATTTTTTGAATAAGTTCTAGCAGATCAACTTTGCCTTCAAAATTCAAGCCTGTTATGGTGTTTCGACCACCTGTACCACCTGTTCTCATACAATCACCTATGCTAAAGCCAAAGAAGATTCTTTCATTTTCACAGCTTGTTCAAGCCTATTTATAGAGAGGGAAATAAAATCACTCTCTAATTCACACCCCACGAAGCGCCGTTTTAGATTAACTGCAGCGACACCTGTAGTTGAACTACCGGCAAATGGATCAAATACCAAGTCTCCTTCATTAGTTGAGGCAAGTATGATTCTTTCTAAAAGCGCAATTGGTTTTTGTGTTGGGTGTTTTCCGAAAGCTTTTTCTTCTCCATTAGGAGCAGGAATGGTCCAAACAGACTTCATCTGTTTGCCGGCGTTTAATTGCCGCATAATCTCGTAATTGAAGCGGTGTTTTGTTCTTTCGTTCTTTGCAGCCCAAATAATTGTCTCTGTCGAATGTGTGAAATATCTACACGATAAATTAGGTGGTGGGTTTGGCTTTTCCCAAGTAATATCATTCAAAATTTTCATTCCAAGTTGTTGCATAGCATATCCAACTGAATGAATTACATGATGCGTGCCTGACACCCAAATCGTGCCATGCGGCTTTAATAATTTCTGGCATCTTGAAAGCCATGACAAATTAAATTCATGATTTATTTCTGCACCACGCGACTTATCCCAAGCACCTTTATCTACCTTCACCATTTTACCCGCATGGCAGGTAATACCTCCATTAGAAAGAAAATAAGGGGGATCCGCAAAAATCATATCGAATTTACCCATAGGAAACTTTTTTATCAGCACGTCCATAAACTCCAAGCAATTAGCGTGATAAAGCCATATTCCCACTTCATCGTTTCGATAGACACACCGATTAGGTGCGTATTCGGATGCCTCCATAACCATTAGAGGGAACGACTCATTTTCTTCTCTATTCGCATATCTCATAAAATTTATTCTCCCTCGTAATCTTTATCTGAATGCATACTTTATATCTCTTTCGTTTTATTATCTCAACGTTCATTTTTACTGCTGGGCAGGTTTCTTTCTGCCAAAAGAACATGGATAATAGAGCTATGAGGATCTAAAAGAGCCTATCCTTAATTGGTATCAAAATGGAGAACCACTTATTACTATGTACTGGTTTTGCCTCATATCCCTTCGGCCGCCAGCGGCCCCATGCTCAAATCTCACAGGAAACAGCACCGATAAGGTCGCCGATAAATATCATGCACTGGGTTTTCGTCCTGGCAGGTTGCGACCATTACCATCGCTGGAACAAACCAATTTGAAAACACCTGGCAGTTGAAAGCCACCTTCCAGGCCGATGCGCAGGTCCTTATAGATACTTCAAGGGATGCATCGCTTACTGACACCTACAGCAGGAAATTGATCCAGGGAAAATGTTGGCCAAAGAAAAGTAGTTTCCCCTTTTGCAGCCATCCCCGACCCTTTGAACTTCCCTCTCATGAAGATGGAGGCCACAGGCCCATCACCTATCCCTCCCATCCCATAACGATGCTATGCTGGTGAGGGAATCTCTGGGGGCAGGGTGACGGCCACCGCCCGGATGGGAGGCAATTTCTGTCCCCAAGTGGTGATTTTTTTCTTCTTCAAGAATGGTAAATCTGAAGGTGCCATCATTCTCCGCGATGATAGGCGAGGATGGCCTGCCGGGTTCGCTCCATGAGTTCAGGCAAATCTTTCTGGGTAAAACCGGCGGTTTCAATGGGATCGCCTACCACCACTTCAATGGGACCAGGTGTGAAAACAAGGCTTTTTTTGGGCATCACCTTTCGGCTGCCGTTGACCACGACCGGTAAAATGGGTAGACCCTTTTCGATCGCCATGATGAACCCCCCTTTTTTAAAAGGTTGAAGTCGGCCATCGGGGGAACGGGTACCTTCGGCAAAGCACATGACGCTCACCCCGGCGGGGAGACGGGCGAGGCCCTCTTTCATGCTTCGAATGGCCTCCTCTCTTTTTCCCCGATCGATAAAGATATTGCGGGCAAGATATAGGGCGTAACCGAAAAGGGGGACTTTACGGATTTCTTTCTTGATGATCCAGCGAAACTGGATACCCAACGTGGTCACGAGGGCGAGAATATCGTAATTCGACTGGTGATTGGAAATAATGATGTAGGATCGTCGGGGGTCGATCTTCTCCTGGAAACGTATCGTGGGCTGCACGCGGGTTACGAAAAGCATAAAGCAGGCCCACCACTTGGTCAGGGTAAAGGCCAAATTCCCCGTTTTACTGGCAAGGGCGGCGATGGTGACGGGCCAAAAAAGAACGAAAGTGGCTACCCCGGCCCATGCCGATATCCACGCCACCTTCACAGCCTTAGTAAGGGCATTTGCCATCACGCCCCCTTCGTCTGCTTGTAACCCCCAGCCCTCTATCGAAGCATGCTTCCCTCTTGATAGGTTCAGGCCATAATCAAATGCGTAATCTCAACCGTAGTGTTCTTTAATCCACGTTTTATATTCGCCGCTTCGGACCCTCTCCGTCCAGGCGCGGTTTTCTATGTACCAGTCAATCGTCTTTCTTAAGCCCGACTCGAACGATTCCCGGGGAGACCATCCCAGTTCTT
>DAORXN010000015.1:0-51547 GCA_035358955.1 Syntrophales bacterium
TAAGCATCCTCCTCGGCTTGTTTCTTGCTTCCCGGACATCGTATTGGTTCACCTTGGGAGAGCCGCCGTTGACAAAGGAAGGGAAAAAGGAAAAGCCCTTAGTTCTAAGGGCTTTTCGGACTTTATGTGATTAGATTGGATGGTCAAATGGTGGCGGTGCAGGGAATCGAACCCCGGACACTACGGATATGAGCCGTATGCTCTAACCAGCTGAGCTACACCGCCCTTTATTTAATTGCCTGCCTAACAAAAACCTTCTTTTTTGTCAACCCTATTCGGAGGCCCTGAGCTTATATGACACGATCACGCTATTTTGCGCCACCAAGGAAGCGGAAGACGCCACCAGGGCAATGACGATTTCGTCTTCCCCGTCGTTATCGATGTCCTTAATCTGATAGTCAGCAGCGTAGCCGCTTAATTTTTTGGTCCTCCAGTTCTCCTCAAGCCCGATAGAATCCCACAGAAGGCAGTAAAACTCCGTAGAAGTAAATATTTTGACATTTTTGAGAAGCCTTCCCGAGGGGGCATCGTTTTTGGCAATGAAGATTTCCCTCTTTCCCGTCTTGCTCAGATCGTAGGTGATGATACGGGGATTTAGGTAGTAGTTGAATTCCGTATAGTCATCACCTAAGTCGTCTTGGCCGTACATGGGAAGGAAGAGGTTGCTGCCGCCGAAAACATCTTCGCTCTTGAATAAGATTTCTTTCCCACCGAAGAGGGCTTCGATCTTCGACATATCGCGATCGGTCTCCTCCATGACGAGGAGGTGATCGTACTTGTTGAGGGCAATAATCTTGTCTTTCCCTTCCCCTAAATTGTCGATGGTTAGTCCGTAAATGCAAAGGCCTTTCGGAATTTTCATTTTTCTTCCTTCTGCTACCTTACCGTTTCGCCATACCATTTCGTATATGGGCGAATCGAACGGACCGGAGATGCCAGTAGGGGCAGTGGCACTGGCGGAGAGCTCTTGCCCTAAGAGTCGAACGGTGCCCGAGTTGTTAATCGCCCTGAATATCCAGGGAAGATTATCCGCTATTTTCTGCCACTTTCCGTCTTTATAAGAGATGACCGAGGACTGGACTACATGCTGGTACATGTTGGGGCCCCGGCTGGTGAAAACATTGGTTACGATGATGTCGTAAGCCTTGTTGCCCGTCAAGGGATAGACATCGACGCCCAAGTAGTTGTCCGTTGCCTTTCCCTGCAGTTTCTGGAGGAGGCGCATTTCGTTTCCTGTCTTCTGGAAGATGTAGACGCTGTTTCTATCGATGGCGACGATTTCGTTGAGACCGTCGCCGTTTACGTCCCCGATATCTATACCCCTAAACTCGGTGGGGTATTTCTGGCTCATCCAAAAGGTCTTCTTATCCCGCGGCATGACACCGGAGATGAAATCCGGGTTGATGGCACCCGTTAAGGTTGCCCTCTTTGCTTTCCTCATCGTGCTTAAGATTTTGTCTTCTTTACTTCCTTCGGCTCGAGGAACCGGGGGAGCAGTGGGGGTACCCGTCGTGGGTACCGAAAGGGCCGGGGTACTGGGCTTGCTTTGTGAAATGTAATCGTTAATCTTTTTTGCCAGTTCGTTTATCTTTCCGATTACCTCGTCCATGCCCTGGGTTTGTGAGAGGAGACCCACGGGGTGGGTATAAGCGGCAATATCTAAGAGCTTCCCATCGATGCTGACGCTATTTCCTATCTTGGTAATGCTTCCCCAGACGGCGAAGTCGCAGTTCAATTTTTTACCTACGGCGTAGACGTTGGGCAAGGTAAGGTCCTTTATTTTGAGGGCCTGGATGGTTTCCATGACTTGTTCCTTGCTCGCAACCGTTACGCCTTCATTGGTGGAGAGGCGTGAGATGAGCATATCCCAGACGCCTTGCTTCACGTACTCTATATTTTCCGCGCTATTAACGTTAAAAGGAAGGACGGCAACGGTCACCTTCTTCTGGGCAAAAGCCCCAGGGGTAAAAAAGAACAGGGCAATGAAAAACGCTAACGTTATGGCGCATCTTCGCTTGCTCATAATTTGCTAACCTCCTTGAATTTGAAAAATTCTATCACGGCTTACATGGGACATCAACGGGAGATTTTGATCCAGGCGAGGCCCAATAGCTCGTGGACGGCCGACTCCAAATTGAGAAGACTGTCGGGAGAGGGGAAGAATCGTTTGATGGGATTGGCCGCTTTTCCCGTTGTTCGATAGTCCGTCGGGGCGGGGATGACCTTCAATCCTAACTGCTCGAAGAGCGCAACCGAGCGGGGCATATGGAGGGCGGAGGTAACGACGATCACGGGGGAGTCGGAAACGATGGACTTTACCCACTTGGCCTGGTCGGCCGTGTCCCGGGATTGGGCTTCGATGATGATAGCTTCTCGAGGAACGGAAAGGATTTGAGCGACATGGGAAAAAACAATCGCCTCCGGCGGATCGGTAAAGACGGCGCCACCTGAGAGGATCATTTTGCTTCCCGGTAGATGCCGGTAAATGCGCACGGCTTCTACGAGTCTCACCATGGAAGAACGGGAAAGCTGACTTGTGAAGGGGCGCCCGGGATTTGGATTGGTTCCTCCCCCTAAGACGCAGATGTATTTCACGGGGGGTAGCTTTTTTATGGCCTCCTCCGTGAGGGGCGGATATTTCCGCTCCAGGATGGCTACAACACGGTCTGTTATAGGTTCAAAGGAGGAGAGAATAAGAGTAATGATGCCCAAGATGAGGATGATTTTCCCTTGCTTGCGTGATCTTTTCCTTAAGGATAAGACCGTCCCGGCGAAGAAGAGGATAACCACGATGGATAAGGGGTAAAGCAAGTGGGTGACGATTTTTTTTAGGACAAAGAGGGACATCCCTTACCCCTTACGTGCCGACTCGGATGGAGGAGTGAACATAAGGGTCAAGTGGTACACCCCGTGGGTCAAGACGGCCTGTACGGGATAGCCCGATTTCTCAAACACCCTCATGACGGCCTGATTGTTAGCCAGCACGTCGGCCACGAAACCCTCGATTCCCCTCTCTCGAGCGGCCGTGATCAATAATTCTAAAAGGAACGAGGCTACGCCCTTTCCCCGAAATCCCTCTTCCACGATGAACGATATATCCGCCATGAGGAGGTCATGGCGCATCTGGTATCGGCCTTCGGCGACGATGCGGGGGATGCCCTCACTTTCCCAGACACCGACGATGGACATGGTGGAGTGATAGTCTATGTTTACGTATTCATCCCACTTCGCTTGGGGCATGGGGCGGGATTCGCTGAAATATCGATAGAACTGACCGGGATCGGAAAAACGGTAGAAGAGGCGTTTCATTTCCTCTTCGTCCGAGGGCTTTATGGCCCGGAAGGTGATCATCGTACCATCTTTGAACCGATGGGTGCACGTGAGGTAATCGGGATACATGACGGCCGCTTCGGCACGATAAACCTGATCGGAGAAGAGGAGTCGCTCGTCCTTGGCCTGACGAATGAGCTCGGCGCGATCGTCGGGGTGGGCGATGTCGATGAGGGCCTGGGCGCGTTCCCGGATGGTCTTACCGGCCAGGGAGGCGATCCCGTATTCCGTGACCACCAGGTCCAGGCTTTCCCGATTAGTGAATTGCCCGGGAAGGTTGCCCAGGGAGACGAGGATATTGGATTGACCTTTCAGGTTGCGGCTGGGTAGGGCAAAGATATTGCGACCGCCCCGGGAAAACTGGGTTACGGAGAAGAGTTCCATGGCCTGACCGGGTCCGGCGATTACGTTTCCCTTCCCCACGTGCAGGGCGATGTTGCCCGTGAGGTCCACCTTCCGGGCGGGAAGGATGCCCGTTACCCGGTCGTTCAAACTGATGCGGTTGTAATCGCCCACGATGTCCGTGCTCTGGAATTCAACGAGGGGGTTGAGATGAAGCCATTTGAGGAGTTCCTCGGTGCCGAGGGCGTAAGAGGTGAGGGTCTTGTCTCGGAAATATTTCTTTCGCCTGTTGTTCACCGCCCCACATTTGATGAGGTCCATGAGGGGATCCGTAATGAAGAAGGTGTGGGCACCCAAGTCCCTCTTCCGAGCAAGGTAGGAAGTGAGGGCTTCATAGAGGGAGCCGGGGTAGAAGGAAAGGCAGCTTCCATCCTCGATGATGGACGCGCAATTTTCTGCCACTTTGGCCATGACCTTGTCGTAAGGCCAGCGGGGAAAGTAAATGGGCGGATCTTGGGCTTCGACGAGGTAGTCGAATTCGTCTATATGGACGAAAGTGTTCCCCATGGTACAGGGTATGTTTCGGTTTATTTCCCCTACGACGAGGGAGGCCCTTTCCAGGGCAAACTTCGCGGCGTCAATAGCGATGCCCAGGCTGGCGAAGCCCCTCTCGTCGAAAGGTGTAATCTGCACAAAGGCGACATCGATGGAGATGAGCCCCGAAGCAATGAGAGGGGGGATGCGGGAAATGCGGCAGGGGATCAAATCTACCGCCCCGGCGGTGATCGCTTCGCTTGCCACCCAGCCGGAGAAAAAGGTCTTCAATCGAAATTTTCCCGGCTTGCTTTGCGTATAGGCAAAAAGCGCCTCACCTAAGCTGATGAGCTGAATTACCTCCAAGTCTTTGAGGTTGGGAAGGGGGGAGTTAATCATGGTTTTGGTCAGGGTCCTCGGTTCGGCGGGCCCCGAGCTGATAAAAATGCTCATTCCCGGCTCGAGGCGCACCAGGACGTCTTCTGGCTTTACCAACTTGTGACCATATGCAACTCTGGTTATTTCGCTCACGGGCACCTTGGGAATCAATAAAAAAGTCCCCTTAACCGCATAAGGGGACTTGCCTTAAAAGGGAATTAATGGCGTTATTTCACCGAAACCACGGGGCACGGTGCCTCGAGGATAATGTACTGGGCATTGGAGCCGAAGAGGAGCTTGCCCACCTTGGAGGTTTTCTCGATGCCGATGAAGATCTCGTCGATCTTGTTATCTTTGGCGAATTCGACGATATCCTCGCCCGGTGTGAGCCCCCGCACAAGGAGATGTGCCTCGCACTCGATGCCCTCTTTGGAAATAGTATCCTTCAGATAATCGAGATGGCTTTCCAGCCTTTCCACTTCTTTCACATCCCTTTCTTCCGAAACCTGTTCTAAAGAAGTGGCAATGTAGAGTTTAGCGTTGAATACCTTGGCATGCTGTTTGGCAAGTTCAAGGACCTTGCGATCAATCTCACTTCCTCCCGTGTAGGCGACAAGTATTCTCATATTTTCCCCCTTTTTGAGTGAAAGTTTTCTATCATATAAGGGAACAGAGAAAAGTTGTCAATGGAATTTCTGTTTAAATACTTTTTTCGGATGTGGTATGAAAGTGGCTATCCTTTTTCCATCAAAGGTTAAGCTTTGGCCTCCATGGGGATACCCGGGGGGAAATAAATGCCATTAAGGAGGGAAGGTAATGAATCTGGCACAGCTGGGGGAGGAGAGGGTAAAGCAGGTAGGTAAACGGGTCACGCTTATCTACGAAGACCGAGAGATGACCAATTTCGAAATACTCGCCCAAGCGAAAAGGCTCGCTTCGGCCTTGCACCGCCTGGGGGTGGAAAAGGGCGATCGGGTTATCGTCCAGAGCCCAAATTGCCCCGAAGTGTTGCAATCGTTTGGTGCCATTTGGCGACTGGGCGCCGTCATCGTCCCCATCAATTATCTGGTAGGTGAGGAAGAGACGGCTTACATCTATCGGGATTCGGGGGCCAAGGTCGTAATCAGCCGCCAGGACTTCTTGCCCAAGATAAACTCAGCTCTGGCTTCGGCACCGGATGTCAAGCACGTCATACTCATCGACGGAAAGGCGGGCCCCAATACGCTTGCCTTCCGAGACCTTGTGAATGAGAGCCCGGAAATGAACGACTGTGAAGACACCCAGGAAGATGATAATGCGGCAATAATCTACACCGCGGGCACCACGGGCCGGCCAAAGGGTGTGGTTCATACCCATGGCTCCCTCTATCACAATGCCTATATGCAGCATGAAACGGTAAAGAACGACATACCCGACGGCTTAACCGCCATCGGTGTCCTGCCCTTGTGCCATTCCTACGGCATCGCCACCATGAACAATAGCCTTTTTAGAACGACGAAGACGGTGCTAATGGGCCACTTCGACCTGGAGAAGATTTTTTCTTCCATTGAGCGTTACAAGGCCAATCTTCTCTCGGGTGTACCCACCATGTACGTGTACATGCTCCTCTATCCGGACCCCAAGAAGTACGATTTGAGTTCCATGATGTTCTGGTTTTCCGGGTCGGCCCCCCTTTCCCTCGAGACGTGGAAAAAATTTAAGGAGGTGTTCGGGTTTGAAATCATAGAAGGGTGGGGGCTTACCGAGGCGGGGGCCAACAATGCGGTAAATCCCATTCGAGGTCTAAAAAAAGTGGGGTCGATAGGAAAGCCCATGGTGGGGACCCAGATGGGCATTATGGACGACGAGGGACGGATGCTGGCGCCTAACGAGCGGGGGGAAATCGTCATCCGAGGTCCCCAGATCATGAAGGAATACTGGCAGAAGCCGGAAGAAACGAAAGAGGCGATCAGAAACGGCTGGTTACACACAGGCGATGTGGGTTATGTGGATGAGGATGGGTATTTTTGGATTACGGACCGCAAAAAGGATCTCATCATCAAAGGAGGCGAAAATATATCTCCGCGCATGATCGAAGAAGTGCTTTACATGCATCCCAAGGTATCGGAGGCGGCAGTCATCGGCAAACCGGACCCCGTCTACGGTGAGGATATCAAGGCCTTCGTCGTTTTGATGCCGGGGGAGACGGCCACACCGGAGGAAATTATTGAGTTTTGCCGCACGAAACTCACGAGTTTTTATGTTCCCAAGGAAGTGGTTTTCCTCTCCGCTATGCCCAAGAGCCTGGTGGGGAAAATCCTAAAGCAGGAGCTAAGAAAAATGTAAAAGAGGGGGCTTTGCCCCCTTTTTTAGGTTGACACGGCCGGGCTTCCGGGGTAATTATCTTACCCGAAGTAAGTTTATTACTGTGGGTAAAGTAATTGCCAACGCCGGAAGAACTCAAGCTTATCTGCCAGAAAAGACGCGAAAGAGAAAAGGGGCAGCGTGTCCAGAGCATCCTGGATGCGGCGAGAAGTGTTTTTTCCGCTAAGGGTTACCTCAAGGCCACGATGGACGAAATCGCCTGTGCCGCGGAGGTAACGAAACCCACCGTTTATCTCTACTTCAAAACGAAAGATGAGCTCTTCTTTTCCCTCATGGCCCCCCTGATCGACGACACGTATCGGGCCTTGGCGACCGTGGAGGAAAGGGTAGCAAATGGGGATATCGATGACGGAGAGGCCCTTCTTTCATCCCTCATGGATGCCCTCTACCACGGCTATGAAAGTAGGCCGGATACCTTCCGCATTCTCCAACTCTTTCAACAGGAAGGATTGGTTAACGAGTTGGAGCCGAAACTTCGCGACTCGTTGAACGAAAAGGGTCGGCAGAACTTCGCCCTTTGCCGTCGCATCCTTTCTCTCGGCATGGAAAAAGGGCTCCTTAAGGAAGTAAACGTCTATGAACTGGCCGACCTCATCTGGGGGCTGTTGGTGGGGGTCATTCAGTTAGAGGATATAAAATCGGATGCCAAGAAGGGACATAAATTGAAGACGAGAACCCTATCCCTGGCCAAGCGCATTTTGATCGCGGCCTTGGTTACATCGAAAAAAGGAGGAAACGATGAAGGTGGTTGAAAATCGGCAAGTCTTAAACGAGGTGGAGGCGAAAAGATTACTTCGCGGCTACGGCATCCCCGTCGTTGATGAATACGAGGTGCGCGACGAAAATGAAGCGATTGCGTGTTGTCGTCTCATCGGGTTCCCCCTGGTGGTCAAGGGGGTGGGGAAAAAACTGATCCACAAGACGGAGCTGGGTGTGGTCATGCTGAATGTAAGCGATGAAGAAGGGGTGAAAAGGGCCTGCCAAGCCATACGCGAGCGGGCGCAGGAAGAGGTGGAATCCTTCGTCATCCAGCCCATGATACGTGGGAAAAGGGAATTCGTGGCGGGGCTCATCCGGGATCCCCAGTTCGGTCCTTCCGTCATGTTCGGGCTGGGGGGAATCTTCACCGAGGCCTTGGACGACGTGGTTTTTCGCATCGCCCCCGTTTCGGAAGAAGAAGCCTTCCGCATGTTGGATGAAATAAAGGCTCGGACCCTCCTCGATGGATTTCGCGGGGAAAGGCCGGCCCATAGGGAATCCCTCGTCAAGACCTTATTGGGGCTCTCTCGTTTGGGGATGGAGAATCCAGATATCGAGGAAGTAGATATCAATCCCTTGATGGTCGATAGAGAGGGTCGGGTGTATGCGGTGGATGCCCTCGTGATCAGGGGGGAGAAGGTTTCCGCCAGGGCAGCGCAAAGGGATCGAGATGAAATTTTCAAGGCTTTGGACCAGATGGTGCACGCCCGGTCCGTGGCCGTGGTGGGGGCGAGCCGCCCCCCGGAAAGTGGCTTCCCCGGCATGTACATGTGCATGAGGCAGTTTGGGTTTTCCGGTCGCTTATACCCGGTCAACCCCAACGTGGATGAGATAGAAGGTATAAAGACTTATCCTAATTTAAGCGCTTTGCCTGAGTCGGTGGACTTGGTCATTGTTTCCGTTCCGGCCCCCGTAGTACCGTCCGTTTTGGAAGAGTGTGCAGCGACGGGTAATCGGAATATCCATATCTTTACTTCGGGATTCAAGGAAACGGGAGAGCCGGAGCGGGTTCGGCTCCAGGAGAAAATGGAGGAAATAGCGAGGAAGGGGAAACTCAACGTCATCGGGCCCAATTGCATGGGTCTTTACGTGCCGGCCTCGCGGATGGTTACGTGGGTTGGTGCCTCAGCCGTTTCGGGTCCCGTGGCCTTTGTCAGTCAAAGCGGCGGCAATGCAGAGGACTTTACCCACTATCTATCCGATAGGTATGGGATACACATAAGCAAATCCATCAGTTACGGTAACGCCCTCACCCTGGATAGCCCCGATTTTCTCGAGTACTTAGAGCAGGACGAAGAAACACGTATCATTGCCATGTATCTGGAGGGGGTAAAGGAGGGCAGAAGGTTCTTAAAAATCGTCTCCCGCCTTAATCTATCCAAGCCCATCATCCTGTTCAAAGGGGGGATGACGGAATCAGGTGCCCGGGCGGTTTCCTCCCATACGGGGTCGCTTGCAGGGGGTGACAAGATCTGGCAAGCCTTTTTCCGGCAAACGGGGGTCATCCCCGTTAATTCCCTCGAGGAAATGGCGGATGTGGTGCTCATGTGTCATCATTTAAAGTGGGTGACGGGGCCTCGGGTAGCGGTACTCGGGATCGGCGGAGGGATCGGCGTCTTCGTGGCAGATGCCTGCGCCCGCGTGGGTTTGGTCCTCCCACCCCTTTCTCCTAATTTGGTGAAGAGGCTTCGCGAGTACATACCCCCGGCGGGGACCATGATCAAGAATCCTATCGATGCCGTACCCGTTTTCGTCAACCTCCCTGCCTTGGGAGAGGTGTTGGAAATACTTGCTTCAAGTGAAGAGATAGACAATTTCATCTTTTCTTTGCCCTTAGATTGGCTCCATGGCCGCTCCACGTCTGGAAGCTATGTCGAGAAAGTAGCCCATTATCTTATTGAAGAGGGAAGACTGCGCTTGAAGGATCACCCCCTCGTCATTGTGAGACGCCAGTATCGACCGGATCCGCATATAAGGGCCGTCATTCCCCGACTGGATGAGATGGTGCTTAAGGCCGGCGTACCCATTTACGATGGCATGGAAAGGGCCGTGCTTGCCCTGGCCAGGTTTAACGAGTACTGCAGATTTTTGGAACGTAAGAAAAAAAATCCTGCCCCTTGCCCCTCTTTTGTCTGAAATGGTGCGACTTTTTTATTGACTTATGGTCAGTATGAAATTATACTGCTTGCCCGTGGATTGAGGAGATGAGGTGAGCTAAATCTCACCATAAAAAATACGGAAGGGAGTAAGCTATGGGCAATTTATTGGTAAACACGCGTGATCAACAGTTTGTCCTCTTTGAGCAGCTCAAGATCGAGGACCTCTTCAAGACGGAAAAGTTCAAAGATTTCACAAAAGATGATCTGCTTATGATCCTCAATGAAGCAGAAAAGATGGCGGTGGAAGTCATTGCGCCCACGCTCAAAGAGGGGGATAAACAGGGTTGTCGGTTCGAAAACGGGAAGGTTTACGTCCCCGACTGTTATCATGCCGCCTACAAGACCTACTGCGAAGCCGGGTGGATCGCGGCGGCGGAAGAACCGGAAGTCGGCGGTCAGGGTATCCCGTCTTCGGTTCAGTTTGCCAACATGGAACTCTTTGGCGCCGCCAATTACGCGTTCTGTATGTATCCGGGACTCACGCACGGGGCGGCGGGACTCATCAAGAACTACGGCACCGAAGAACAGAAGAACAAGTACATGTACAAGCTCTACACCGGCGAGTGGGCGGGAACCATGTGTCTCACCGAGCCCGGGGCAGGTAGCGACGTAGGTGCCCTGAAGACTTCCGCCAAGAGGCTTCCGGACGGCAAGTTCCTCATCACGGGCACGAAGATCTTCATCTCCTCCGGTGACCATAATCTCACCCCCAATATCGTCCATCCCGTGCTGGCCCGCATCGAGGGCGATCCTCCCGGGACAAAGGGTATCTCCATCTTCATCGTGCCCAAGTACCGGGTGAATGATGATGGTTCCCTTGGTGAATTCAACGATGTAGTAACGGGTGGCATCGAACACAAGATGGGCATCAAAGGTTCGGCCACGGCGACCCTCAACTTCGGTGAAAACGGCAACTGCATCGGAGAACTGTTGGGCAAGGAACGCGAGGGTATGCGCATCATGTTCCAGATGATGAACGAGGCACGCCTGGGCACGGGTATGCAGGGATTGGATATTGGATCGGCCGCCTATGAACATGCCGTAGCCTATGCCAAGGAGCGCATCCAGGGGAAGGCCATCTGGGAGATGAACAACCCCGATGCCAAGTCGGTGACCATTATCAATCACCCCGACATCCGTCGGAAGCTCATGTGGATGAAGAGCCACGTGGAGGGCTTGAGGTCCCTGTGCTACTTCACCGCCTACTGCATCGATCGGATGCATACGGCCGAGACGCCGGAAGAGCGGGAAAAGTGGGAAGGCTTCCTCAACCTGCTTACCCCCATTGTCAAGGCCTATACGACGGATAAGGGCCTCCTCATCTGCTCGACGGCCATTGACGTTTACGGTGGATACGGTTACTGTCAGGAGTACCCCATGGAGCAGTATCTCAGGGATGAGAAGATTGCCCAGATCTATGAGGGAACGAACGGCATTCAGGCCCTGGACCTGGTGGGACGGAAGTTGGCCCAGAGGAAGGGCGCCAACGTCATGAACATGGCCATGCTTATTCAGCAGAACATCGCCCGGGCGAAAGGCGTACCCGAGCTGAGCAAGTATGCCGCCATCTTGGAGGAAGCGGCCAATGCCTGCTTCGATCTCACCATGTACTTTGCCCAGGTAGGGAAATCGGGAGACTTTCTCATTCCCATCCTCTATGCCTGCAAGTTCCTCGAAATTTTCGGCGATGTACTCCTCGGTCACTTCCTCATCGACGGTGCCTGCGTGGCAAACGAGAAGCTTCAGGCCATTTACGAGGAAAAGAAGGCGTACAGTATCGGTCAGAAGAAGGCCTTGGAGAGGGAAGACAAAGAGGCGGCCTTCTATAGCGGAAGAATTGCCTCGGCCAAGTTCTTCGCCAACGAGATCCTGACCACCGTCAAGGCCAGATGCGAGGCGATCAAAGCCGGTGAAAAGGTGCCCCTCGAAATTACGGACGAAGCCTTTACGTATTGATTTGACCGAAGGGAAAGAAAAAGGCGGGTCATCTGACCCGCCTTTTTTATTTCGAAGATGGTAGGCGGTACTGGGATCGAACCAGTGACTTCTACCGTGTGAAGGTAGCACTCTCCCGCTGAGTTAACCGCCCAGATGTTTTTTATATAATTCAAAAGGAGCAAAACTGCAAGGGCAAAAAGGGGCCCCCGGAAGTTGGGGCCCCTTTTTTAAATCGCTTGCTTCTTAGAGCATTTCGAAGATGGCAGCTGCGCCCATACCGCCGCCGATGCACATGGAAACGATACCTCGCTTGCCTCCACGCCGCTTGAGTTCGTGAATGAGCTGGGCGGTGAGTTTGGCCCCGGTGCATCCGAGGGGATGGCCGAGGGCAATGGCGCCGCCGTTCGGGTTCACATCTCCTGCCCAGTAGCGATCTTCGAGCCCCGTTGCTCGCAGGCAGTAGATGAACTGGGAAGCAAAGGCCTCGTTTATTTCGAATACATCTATGTCCTTGGTGGTAAGCCCTGCCATTTTGAGCACTTTGGGAATGGCATAGGCAGGTCCGACACCCATCTCTTCCGCCTTGCAGCCGGCCACGGCGTAGTGGGTGATGCGGGCTTGTGGCTTTAGCCCTAAGGATTTTGCCTTTTCTGCCGTCATGAGCAGGGAAAAAGCCGCTCCATCCGTCATCTGGGAGGAATTACCCGCCGTAACGGAACCGCCCGCCTTGAACGGAGATTTCAGAGCAGCCATTTGCTCCATTGTCGTGGGCCATCTCACGCCATCGTCTGTATCAAAGGTGAAGGTGGTGCGTACACGCTTACCGGATTTGTCCCGGGTGTATCGGTAGGCGGTAATGGGGATGATCTCATCTTTGAACTTGCCTGCCTTGATGGCCTCGAATGCGCGGCGGTTGCTCTCCATTCCCACCTTGTCTTGGTCTTCCCGGCTGATATTGTAATTGGCGGCGACGTTTTCGGCGGTAATGCCCATGCTGACGTAGACATAGGGCATGGAACCATCCATTTTCCACTCCGGCAGGGGACGCATGGAAGTACCGCCCATGGGAATGTGCGTCATCGTTTCCACCCCACCTGCAATAATGACTTCCGACCATCCGGCCCGGATTTTGGCCGTGGCATCGGCAATGGCCTGCAACCCAGAAGAACAGAACCTGTTAACCGTCATGCCGGAGACGGAAATGGGTAGGCCGGCCCCCATGGCAAGGATTCTGCCCACATTCATTCCCGTTTCGGCCTCGGGGAACGAACATCCCACGATTACATCGTCGATATCGGCGGGGTTGAGCTGAGGTACCCGAGCGAGAAGCCCCTTCAATACCTGAATGGCGTATTCCTCCGCCCTGGTAGCTGCCAGGCCGCCCCTTCTATAGCGTGCGCCCGGACTCCTTACTGCTTCCACGATTACTGCATCGATCATATCTTTCCTCCTTCCAGTCTAAGCGAGCGATCACCCTTTTTAAGGCATCGCTCGCTTCGTTTTTATATTAGTTGCGCAGGGGTTTGCCCGTATTGAGCATGTACATGATGCGATCCTGCGTTTTCTTTTGACCCAAGAGGCTTAAAAAGGCCTCTCTTTCCAGATCCAATATCTCCTGCTCCGTGACGAACGTGCCTTCCGCGCAGTCTCCGCCGGAGAGGACGTAAGCCACCTTTTGGCTCACAAATACGTCGTAGTCGGAGATGTAGTTTCCATGCCTCATATTGTAGAGGATGGCGTCCACGAAGCCGCGGAAGTTTTCACCCATAACAGGAATAAGGGCCGGTCGTGGCGGCTTGTAACCCGTCATGTCCAGGGCGAGTACGAGCTGCTTGGCATCCCAAATCTGCTGGTCCCGGTTCATGCTAATACTTTCCGTCTTGCGGATGTAGCCCAGCTCCATGGCTTCCATGGCGCTCGTGGATACCTTGGCCGTGGCGATGTTCTGGAAAGCCTTGGCCATGTAGTATTGGAGGTTCAGCCCTTGTTCAACGACGCCGCTGGGGATCCCCTCCGTCATCCTCACAAGCAGCTCCTTGCATCCACCGCCCGCCGGCAAAACACCGACTCCCACCTCGACGAGACCCATGTAGGTTTCCCCGTGCGGTTGGCAGCGGGCGCCGTGCATGGCAATTTCACAACCTCCGCCTAAGGCCATGCCGGCCGGTGCGGTCACAACGGGTTTTCTTAAGTATTTGAGCCTCATGTTGGCATTTTGGAGGGCGGCGATGCTCTGCTCCAGGAGGTCCCATTCAGCCTTCTGCACGGCCACGATCACGTCGAAAATATTCGCACCGACGGAGAAATTCTGCGCATGGTTGGCGACCACCATACCGACGAAGTCCTTTTCCACGATGTCGCAGCTTTTGTTGATCATCTCGATGAGGTCGTTGTTGATGGCGTTCATCTTCGTATGGAATTCGAGGCAAACCACGCCGTCCCCGATGTCCACGAGGGTAGCACCCGGATTCTCGGCAACGATTTTATTTCTCTCCTTCAAGGAGGGCAGATAGATGATCCTCGGATTGGGCTCCGCGAGGACGTAATCTTTCTTGTTGAAATCGTAGTAGTAAAGGCCGTCCTCTTTCTTGAGGTAGAAGGAGGTAAAGCCCTTCTTCAGCATCTCTTCCACCTTCTTGGGCACCTTGAGCTTGAGTTGCTTCATTACTTCGACTGCCTCTTTTACGCCTACGGCGTCCCAGGTCTCGAAGGGGCCCAGCTGATGGTTGTAACCCCACTTCATGGCGTTGTCGATGGCGAGGATGTTGTCGCATATTTCCCCCACGCGGTTGGCCGCGTAGATGAAGTTGCGACACAGGTATTTGCGAACGAATTCCGCTGCCTTGTCGCTTCCTGTGAAAACGGTCTTTATGGCTTCGGCAACGTTTTCCTTTTTCGAGGCTTCGGAGATGGATTCGAACTTGGGCTTGCCCGCGGGGACATACTCGAAGGTTTCCAGATCGAGCATGTACTTCACCGACTTGCCCTTGGCATCCTTGGCCTTCTTGTAGTACCCTTGCTTGGTCTTGTTGCCGAGCAGTTTTTTCTCAATCATCTTCTCTATGAAGGGCGAGGGGGCAAACATGTCCCTCCACTCATCGTCAGGCACGGCTTCGTATAGGTTCTTGGAGACGTGATAGCCCGTATCGATGCCCACGAGGTCCATGGTGCCGAAGATGGCGGTGCCGGGACGGCCGATGGATTTGTTAACGATGGCGTCAACTTCGTCGATCTTCATACCCATTTCCATCATGAGGTTGACGGCATTGGACATGTCGAACACGCCGATTCTATTACCGACGAAGTTGGGCACGTCTTTGCAGATGACCACGCCTTTGCCCAGCGTTCGTTCGCTGAACTTGACCATGAAGTCCACGACTTCCGGGTCCGTTTCTTCACCGGGAATGATTTCCATAAGTTTCATGTAGCGGGGTGGATTGAAAAAATGGGTACCCAGAAAGTGCTTCTTCAAATTGGCCCCGAACTTGGCGCTGATGTCTTTGATGGGTATACCGGAGGTATTGGTGGAAACGATGCAGTCGGGCCGCACGATCTTTTCTACCCTTGCAAATAAATCCTGCTTGATCTTCAGGTTTTCCACCACGGCTTCGCAGACCCAGTCCACATTGGCGAGCCAGCCCAAATGGTCCTCAAAGTTTCCCACGGTCACCATGGAGGCCAGGTCCTTGCTGAAAAAGGCGGCCGGTTTTGCCTTGGTGGCGCCCGCCAGGCCGTTGGCGGCAAAACGATTCCGCCATTCTGGAGACTTCTCCGTTAACCCTTTTTTCTTGTCTTCCTCTGTTAACTCCGGAGGGATGATGTCCAGCAGGTAGCACTCGATTCCCGCGTTGGCGAGATGTGCTGCAATGCCGGCTCCCATAACGCCTGCCCCTAATACGGCAGCCTTCCTGATTTGATACGCCATAATCTTCCTCCTTGTGATTACTTTACGGGCGGGAAAGGAGGTTCGGTACCTGAGGTACTGGTCTCTTCCTGCCTATAAAGAACTTATTTTTCCGCCAAATGCGGTTTATTCAAAATTCCTTCAGCCCCTTCAAAAAAATGCTTACGCCTTCATCGATAGTGTTCCTGATACGGCCCCCCCTCTTTTCTTCGGGGCCGGTGAAAAGGTGCAGGGCAATGATCCCGTTAATCATGCCCCAGATCACGTTTCGATTATGAAAAATATTGATGTTGCGAGGGAATTCCCCCGCCTCTATCCCGGCCTTAAGAAGCTCAGAGATGGCGTCGATATTTTTATTGACGGCGATCAAGAGCTTTCTATCCATTTCTTCCGTCAGTTCGAGATGTTCGGGGTTTAACATGTAATTCATAAGGATGCGGAAGAGCTCCGGGTCATGGAGGAAAAAATCGGCGTAACTTAAGGCAATATTTTTGATGGATTCGAAAGCCGTTTTCTTTTCATCTACGATGGACTGGATGATTTTTTGATGCCGGTCTACCTCGTTAAGGAGGAGATGCGTGTAAATTTCATCTTTGCTCTTGAAATGAAGGTAGACGGCCCCCTTGCTGATGTTGGCTCTTTTGGCAATGCTTTCGACAGAGACGTTTTTAAAACCCTTTTCAAAGAAAAGCTTACGTGCGGCTTTCAGTATGGCCTGGCGCCTTAATTCCCTTATCTTATTTCTCTTCGCTGTAATCCCCATTAAAAATGGCCTGAACACATTTTGCCGGAAGTCAATTATGACTCGCGGTCAGGATTCTTGATACGAAACATTTTCTGGTCTGTCAAGGGAAAAATTGTCGTAAGACAAACGATGATTTTTTTGAAATGTGATATTTTTTTTGACAATGCGTGATTAATGTATATAATTTAGCTAACAGGTGTTTTGCTGGTATGTAGGAGTGCTTTGAGAAAAAAAGAATGAAAGGAGAGTATGAAAGTGGTGGAGAGGTCGAGAATAAAATACAATCCGGTAACGAGGGAGATCGAAATAGAGGGCTCCGAAGAGTTTATTCGGGAGTATTTCGATCGGGTCCAGGAACTGGTTAAGGAAGTTAAGCCCGAGGTAAAGGAACGAAGGGGGAGGAGAAAAACCACTCAGGTTGAAACCCGGAAAAGTATTAGGAAGCCACGCGTGACAAAGGAAAAAGTATCCATGAAAGGCGTGAAGGCAATGGTAATGGACCTTATAACCAAAGCCGGGGAACAGGGCATCTCTTCTGCAGAGCTGCAGGAAAAGACCGGGCTTTCGGCGAGGCAGATCTGGTCTGTAATCTATCGCGCGGAGAAGGCCGGGGTCGTTGTGAAGGAAAAGAGGGGGGTATACCGGATCGCCTAATGGTGAGCCTCGCGTTTAAAAAAGGAGGGCCCTCGTGCCCTTCTTTTTTTATCGCATTGAGAAAATGGGGTTGACAAAAGCTATTCATCCCAATAGGGGATAAAGAGATATGTGGCGAGAAAAATTGGTTACCCCCCAGCAGGTATTGGAAAAGATTGAACCCGGCATGACCATCTTCATCGGAACGGGAATGGCCGAACCCCGAACGCTGGTTAAGCATCTCATGGCCTCCGACCGCAGTAACCTGCAGGATTTGGAGCTCATCCAGCTCGTGAGCTTGGGCGATGCCGTCGCCATTGATGAAAGGTATGCCCGTAAATTCAGGTTAAAGACCTTCTTTTCCGGTTGGATTGCCGATGAAGCCATCCGGCAAGGTAAGGTAGACCTCATTCCGAGCCGTTTTTCGAGAATACCGTGGTTGTTCAGGTCCGGTGCCATTCATATAGATGTGGCCTTTATCCAGATAACCCCACCCAACGAGGCGGGTTACGCCAATCTCGTGGGCGTGGATGTGGAGAGGGCAGCCCTTGAGTCTGCCCATATGGTTGTGGGGGAGATAAACTATGAAGTGCCCCATACCATGGGAGATACCCTGGTGCACGTGGATGAGTTTAATTACTTCGTCGAATCCACGGAGCCTCCCCTTTATCTGCAGCGCTGGCCTATTCCAGACGTTTATATGAAAATAGCCGAGAATGTCGCTTCCGTGGTTGAAGACGGGGCTTGCATCTCTTACGGTATAGGCCCCCTTTACGAGGCGTTGGCCATAACCCTCGCGAAGAAAAAGAATTTGGGTGTTCATTCCCCGTTCATCACGGATGCCCTCATGGATCTCATCAAGAGTGGAGCCGTAACGAATCGCAATAAGAGCATCTTTCGCGGTAAATGTTCTGTTTCTTATATCTTGGGCACGAAGGAGCTCTTGAAGTGGCTGGATAAGAACCCGCTCGTCGAGTTCCAGCCGGAGGACATTATCATGGATCCCAAGATCATCGGTATGAACGACAAGATGACCGCCCTCCTCCCGGCGAGAAAGGTGGATCTCACGGGCAATGTAGCCCTCCATACGGGTCGCGGTAACGTGACTGCCGGGCCCGGAAATGTTCAGGAGCTCTTCATGGGGGCGGCCCTTTCCAAGGGCGGCCGCACCATCTTTGCCCTGCCCAGTCGCAATCGTCACGGGGAGCCCAATATCGTCCTTTCCGTGGATAAGTATCCTTTTCAGTTTTCCAATCGTGAATCGATGGACCTCGTAGTAACAGAATACGGGGTGGCGTATCTCATGGGAAAGACCCTCCGGGAGAGGGCGCAGGCTTTGATTGAAATTGCCCACCCCGATGATCGGGCAGAACTCGTGAGGCAGGCCAAAGAAGCCAAGATGATCTATGCGGATCAGATCTACTTTCCCGAAAGCGGATATCTCTATCCCGAGAAGGTAGCCTGCAGTCATCGTTTCAAAAACGGTTTGGTGGTGCGTTTTCGGGCGATCAAACCATCCGATGAGGATGAGATGAGGAGGCTTTTCTATCGGTTCTCCGATCAGGCTGTTTATTATCGCTATTTCAGTCCGATAAAGACAATGCCTCATCACAAAATGCAGGAATACGTCAATGTGGATTACCGCCACGTGATGTCCATTGTGGGGGTAATTGAAGAGGGAGGGATGGAAAGGATTATTGCCGAGGCCCGTTATGTAAGGGATGCCAACAAACCTTTTGCCGATCTGGCCTTTATCGTGGACGAAAAGTACCAGGGTTACGGCATTGCCTCTTTTCTCTTCGATTTGCTGATCCGCATTGCCCGGGAGGAGGGTATCAGTGGTTTTACGGCCGATGTACTTGCTGACAATAAGGCCATGCTAAAGGTGTTTGAAAAGTCACCGTTTCCCGTCAAAGCTGTGCTCGCGGGGGGTGTCTATAAATTGACGATCCCCTTTACGACGGCAGCGGAGTTCAAGGATCGAGAAGAAAACAATTAAATCCCTTGCGAAAAGGAACAAGTTAAGATAAAGCCCCGTGGGTTTCCGGGATTGACTTTTACCCTCCCGGTGCATATAAAATACATGTATACTGCGAGAGTGGCGGAAATGGCAGACGCACTGGACTTAGGATCCAGCGGGTAAAACCGTAAGGGTTCAAATCCCTTCTCTCGCACCAGATGTAAATAATATGGCCTGGACAGGTCTTAAAAGGAGATAAAAGGTGAGTGAAACGAGCTTGGCATTTCGGATAGAGGACATAAGTCCCGTAAAGAAGAAGATAACCTTCCAAATCCCCTGGGATGAAGCGAAGAAGGAATTGGAAGAGGTAACGCGTCGGGTGGGAAAGACCGCGCAGGTAAAGGGGTTTCGCCCGGGTAAAGTCCCGCGGCCGGTACTGGAAAGACACTACGGCCAATATATTCGAGAGGAGACGGTAAACAGTCTCGTTAACCGCTATTACTGGGAAGCCCTCGACGAGTGCCAGGTAACGCCCCTGTCTCGACCGGAAATCGAAGAAGAAGGCTTCAAAGAAAACGAACCCTTTTCTTTCACGGCTACCTTCGAGGTGGAACCCGTCTTAGAGCCTACCGGCTACCGGGGGTTGAAATTAAAGAAAAAGGATACTTCTGCGACGGAAGAAGAGATCGCTCTGAGATTCAAGCAGATTCAGGAAATGTACGCTACCATGGAGGAAATTTCTGCGGATCGACCCGTAGAGAAGAATGACTTCGTTTCTATCTCCTTTCAGGGATTTCTCGATGGGAAGCCTCGTGAAAATATGAAGGCGGATGATTATCTCTTGCACGTAGGTGCAGGTCTTTTCGTGCCCGGGTTTGAAGAGCAGGTAATCGGGTTAAGGAAAGGGGAAGAAAAAGAGTTTACTCTTACTTTTCCCACCGATTATCAAAACCGGGAGCTCGCTGGAAAAGAGGTGGTTTTTCACGTGGTCGTTAAGGGCATCAAGGAAAAAAAGCTGCCGGCCATTGATGAGGAGTTCGTAAAGAATTTTGATCGCTATGAAACCCTCGAAGAACTGAGGGCGGCGGTAGTGGAATCCATCGAATCGGAGAAGAAAGCGGAGGCAAAAAAGGAAATTCGGGAGGCGATCGTAGAAAATCTACTTAGCGTCAATGAAGTGCCAGCCCCCGATGTCCTAGTAGAGCGCCAGGTCATGTATATGATGATGGACAGTTACCGCCACTGGGCCGCCAGGGGTATGGATCCGCGGGAGGTGTCGGAGATCATCGCCAGCATGAAAGATATGTATCGGGAAGAGGCAGAAAAAGTCGTAAAAACCTTTCTTCTCATGAAGAGCATTGCCGCGAAAGAAGGGATTACGGTTTCGGAAGAGGAAAGGGAATCTTACATAAGGGATCTGGCCGCAAGGCGGAGGGTGGACTACGAGACCTTGCGAAAGGATCTGGAAGAGGAGGGTGTGATTGAGCAGATAGAATTGGACCTCCTCACTGGCAAGGTTTTTGAATTCATAGAAGCCAGTAGTGAATACATTGAATCGTCTTCAGAGGTGAGCTCATGAGTCTGATTCCCATCGTAATAGAGCAGGACGGTCGCGGTGAGCGGGCTTATGATATCTATTCGCGCCTTCTCAAGGATCGAATAATATTTTTAGGAACGGCCATCGATGACAATGTGGCCAACGTGGTCATTGCCCAGATGTTGTATCTGGAGTCGGAAGACCCGGATAAGGACATTTTCTTCTATCTCAATACGCCGGGCGGCCACGTTAGTTCCGGTCTCGCCATTTTCGACACGATGAATTACATCAAGTGCCCCATCTCTACCTTCTGCATGGGGCAAGCGGCGAGCATGGGGGCCATCCTCTTGGCCGCAGGGACGAAGGGCAAGAGGTATGCCCTGCCCCATGCCCGGATTCTTATCCATCAACCCTTGGGGGGATTTCAGGGGCAGGCGACGGACATTGATATCCAGGCAAAGGAGATTCTCCGCCTGAAGGAAGAATTGAATCGCATCCTGGCGGAGCTTACGGGTAATCCGGTGGAGAAAATTACGGCCGATACGGAGCGGGATTATTACATGAGCAGTGCGCAGGCCAAGGAATATGGCATAATTGATGAAATAATTACGAAAAGGCAGTAAAAAAACAAAAGGGGAAAGAAATGGCAAGAAGAGGAAGAGATTATCAGGATGGACACGGCATGCTTTACTGTTCATTCTGTGGCAAGAGTCAAAACGAGGTACGGAAGCTGGTTGCAGGTCCCACCGCTTACATCTGCGATGAGTGCATCGAACTATGCCGGTGCATCGTGGAAGAGGATGAAGGGGGCATACCCAGGCGAAAGGAAGAGACGAGGAAGGGGATACCAACCCCCATGGAGATAAAGAAATTCCTCGATGCCTACGTAATTGGCCAGGAGAAGACGAAGAAGGTTTTGTCCGTAGCCGTTTACAATCACTACAAACGCCTCCATGCGCCTGCGGACAAGGATGGGGTAGAAATCCAGAAGAGCAACGTCTTGCTCATCGGGCCTACCGGTTCGGGGAAAACGCTGCTCGCTAAGACCCTGGCCAAAATGCTGAACGTGCCCTTTACCATTGCCGATGCCACCACCCTGACGGAGGCGGGATATGTGGGGGAAGATGTGGAAAACATCATCCTTTACCTCCTGCAGAATGCGGACTATGACGTGGAGCGCGCTCAGAGGGGCATTGTGTACATTGACGAGATCGATAAGATCGCCAAGAAGTCGGGTAACCCGTCCATTACCCGGGATGTGTCGGGTGAGGGGGTGCAACAGGCCCTGCTCAAGATCATCGAGGGAACACTCGCCAATGTGCCTCCCAAGGGGGGAAGGAAACATCCTCAGCAGGAGTTCATCCAGGTAGACACGACGAATATCCTCTTCATCTGCGGTGGGGCGTTCAACTCCCTCGAAGATATCATCGCCAAGAGGGAAGGGGTAAGCTCTTTAGGTTTCGGAGCCGAAGTAAGGAGTAAGAAACACGGCAAAATTGGGGATATCCTCGCCCAGGTCCAGCCGGAGGATTTAATAAAGTTCGGTATGATACCCGAATTCGTGGGACGTTTCCCTGTGATTGCCACCCTCGATGAGTTAGATGAGGAGGCCATGGTACGCATCCTCGTAGAGCCCAAGGATGCCATCATCAAGCAGTACAAGAAGCTTTTCGAAATGGAGAACGTGAAATTGAAATTTACCGATGGTGCCTTAAGGGCTATTGCGAAGCTGGCCATCGAGAAGAAAACGGGTGCCAGGGGACTACGTTCCATCCTGGAGACGGTGATGCTCGATGTCATGTACGAATTGCCCTCGAGACGGGATATGAAGGAGTGTATAATATCCGAAGAGGTGGTGCTGAATCGAGAGGCACCGATCCTCATTTACGAATCAAAAACAGAGATGGCATGAAGGAAGGATTTTTATGCAGGATTGGATGAATGATAGGGAAAGGAAATTAATCAGCATTCCCCTTTTGCCTTTACGGGATGTGATTGTTTTTCCGCATATGATCGTACCCCTCTTTGTCGGGCGGGAAAAATCCATTGCCGCCCTGGAAGAGGCCATGAAGCAGGAGAAGGGAATTTTCCTGGTGGCCCAGAAGTCGGCGCAGAAAGACGACCCGGTGGAGAGTGACATTTACACCGTAGGCACCATCGGGATCATAATTCAGCTGCTGAGGCTACCGGACGGCACGGTGAAGGTGCTCGTGGAGGGCAAAGAAAGGGGTGCCATCAAGAGGTACCTCACCACGGAAGAGTACTTCTCCGTGGAAGTGGAAGAGATGCCCGACGAATTCGATGACGACCAGGTGAAGACAGCCGCCCTCATGCGCTCTTTGAAGGAGGCCTTCGAACAGTACGTAAAGTTAAGTCGGAAAATTCACGTGGAGATGATCGGTACCGTCAATGCCATAGAAGAGCCTTCGAAATTGGCCGACGTGATCGTTTCCCATCTCACCGTGAAGTTAGAAGATAAGCAGCGCGTTCTCGAGCGGGCAAATGTCAACAGCCGGATGGAGGCTGTTTATGAACTCATGCTCGGGGAGATAGAAATCCTCCAGGTGGAAGAAAAGATCAGGCGCCGCGTCAAGAAGCAAATGGAGAAGACGCAGAAGGACTACTATTTGAACGAGCAGATGCGGGCCATCCAAAAGGAGATGGGGGAAAAGGATGAGTTCAAGAGCGAAATTGCTGAGCTCGAGCGCAGATTGAAACAGAAGAAGCTTTCCGAGGAGGCCTACAAAAAGGTAAAATCGGAAATAAAGAAGCTTCAGCTCATGCCACCCATGTCGGCGGAAGCCACGGTGGTAAGAAATTATATCGATTGGATTCTCGATCTGCCCTGGTCGGAAAAGACGGAAAACAAGTACACCCTGAAGGAATCGGAAGCCATCCTCGAAGAGGACCACTACGGCTTAAAGCAGGTCAAGGAAAGGATCCTCGAATATCTGGCCGTCCAGAATCTCGTGAAGAAGAACAAGGGGTCCATCCTTTGCCTGGTAGGTCCCCCCGGGGTAGGGAAAACCTCCATTGCCCGTTCGGTGGCCCGGGCTACGAACAGGAAGTTCGTACGGTTTTCTCTCGGCGGGGTGAGGGATGAGGCGGAAATTCGCGGTCATCGGCGCACCTATATCGGTGCCCTGCCGGGTAAAATAATTCAGCTCATGAAGAAGGCCGGGACGACGAATCCCGTCTTCTGCCTGGACGAGGTGGACAAGCTGAGTTCCGATTTCCGTGGCGATCCGGCCTCGGCCCTCCTCGAAGTTCTGGATCCGGAGCAGAACAACGCCTTCAACGATCATTATCTCGAAGTGGATTATGACCTTTCAGATGTTATGTTCATCACCACGGCCAATGTCCTCCAGACCATTCCTGCTCCCCTCCAGGATCGCATGGAGGTGATCCGCATTGCCGGCTACACGGAGCCGGAGAAGCTGAACATAGCCAAGAAGTTCCTCGTGGCCAAGGAGATGGAGGCCAACGGTCTGACGAAGGATCAAATCAGCTTTACTGATGGCGCCATCCTCACCATCATCCGTCAGTACACGAGGGAGGCCGGCGTGAGGAACTTAGAGCGGGAAATAGCCTCTATTTGCCGAAAGGTGGCTCGGAGCATCGTGGCAGAAGGGATCAAAGGGCCCATTAGGATTACCTCAAAAAACGTGGGCAAGTATCTCGGCGTGCCCAAGTATCGACACGGAGAGGTGGAAGGCAAGGATCAAGTGGGCCTCACGACGGGCTTGGCCTGGACGGAGGTGGGTGGGGAATTGTTAGCCGTGGAAGCCTCGGTCATGAAAGGAACGGGTAAGCTGGTGCTCACGGGCAAGTTAGGGGATGTAATGCAGGAATCGGCCCAGGCGGCCTTGACCTATGTGCGGGCCCGGGCGGAGATGTTTGGCCTGGCCGCCAATTTTTACCAGGAGACGGATATCCATATTCACGTGCCCGAAGGGGCCATACCGAAAGATGGTCCATCGGCGGGTATTGCCATGGCCACCTCTATCGTTTCCGCCTTGACCAGGAAGAAGGTAAGGGGTGATGTGGCCATGACGGGCGAGATTACCCTCCGCGGCCGTGTACTCCCCATTGGAGGCGTAAAGGAGAAGCTCCTAGCCGCCCATCGAGGAAACATCAAAACCGTCATCATTCCGAAAGATAACGAAAAAGACCTGGCGGAAGTACCGAGTAACGTCCTCAAGGCGCTTCACCTCGTCTTTGTCGAGCACATGGACGAAGTGTTGAAGGTGGCATTAGTGGAGGAGGAAAGGCCGGAACAAAGTCGGCGGGGTGAATCTTTCAGCAGTATATCTGCTCCTGTGTCCTAACCCCTTGACAAAAGAGGTTGGGATTGGTAAAAAAATACTTGATTTTGGTACAAACATGGGCGGGTAGCTCAGCTGGGAGAGCGCCACGCTTACACCGTGGAAGTCACAGGTTCGAGTCCTGTTCCGCCTACCAGGAAAGAAAGACCGTGTGAAAACGGTTTCAGAGCAATTGAGGTTACTAAAAGGGGAACAATTGAAAATGCGGGGTCGTAGTTAAGCTGGTTATAACGCCGGCCTGTCACGCCGGAGGGCGAGGGTTCAAGTCCCTTCGGCCCCGCCAGCATAGTAAGAGGGGTTGGCCAAGGTGGTTAACCCCTCTTTTCATCAGGAGTAGGTTTTGCCCATGAAGTATGAAGGGATCATCATCAGGCCGCCCAGTGAAGCCCGGAGCCTTCTTTTGCAGGTAACGGTAGGCTGTTCACACAACAAATGCACCTTCTGCGGGACCTATAAGGGTGTGAGGTTTAGGATCAAAAGCGATAAAGAAATCGAAGAAGATATAGTTGAGGCCGCCCGGTATTATAGGAACGTAAGGAGGGTATTTCTCTGTGACGGTGATGCCCTCATCATTCCCCAGGAGAGGCTCGTAAGGATCCTGCGCCTGATCAAGGAGGCGCTTCCCCACGTGGAAAGGGTAGGGGTATACGGAAACGCCAAAAGTATCCTCCGCAAGAGCGAAGAAAATTTGAGGGAACTTTTCGCTTGTGGCCTCGGTATCGTTTACCTGGGCGTGGAGACGGGAAATGAGGAAATTCTCTCGGCCGTGCACAAAGGCGTAACTTACGATCAGATGGTGGAAGCGGGAAGAAGGGTAAAGCGAGCGGGCATTACCCTTTCTATCACGATTCTCTTGGGCATAGGGGGAAAAGAGAAGTCTATGGACCACGCCCGCGATACGGCCAGGATTATCTCGGATATTGACCCCGATTTCTGCGGGGCTTTGACGGTGATGCTCATTCCGGGTACCCCTCTTTACGAAGACTATATAAATGGCCGCTTTGAATTGCCTGATACTTTCGGGTATCTCCAAGAATTGGGCGTGATTATTGGTCAGAGCAATTTGACGAATTGCTTTTTCACCTCCAACCATGCTTCCAACTACCTCCCTTTACGTTTAAGGCTGCCGCAAGAAAAGGAAGCGGCCGTTGCCACCATCCATCACATAATCGAGAGCAGAAACGAACGCATTTTAAGGCCGGAATACTTGAGAGGTCTCTGAAATATTATGAAAATGAGTGTAAAGGGCCGTGATTGGTCACGCCACCTCTGGGCCCTCGGGGCGGGGGTGTTGCTATTTCTATCCTTCCCCAAATTCGGAACCGGCTTCCTCGCTTGGGTGGCACTGGTTCCGCTTTTCATGGCCGTATCGGGGCAGGCTGCAAAAAAAGCCTTCGGTTGGGGTTTCCTATCCGGTCTTATTGCCCATCTCGGCATCCTTTACTGGATTGCCTACGTCGTCGTCAAATACGGAAACCTACCCTGGCCTGTGGGTATCGGTGCCCTTCTTTTGCTTGCCTGTTATATGGGTCTGTATACGGCCATCTTTGCTTCCGGTGTAGCTTATGCGGAAAGCAATCGCCTCCCCCTGATGTGCTTTGCCCCCACACTGTGGACTTCCCTCGAATATATAAAAACACATGCCTTTACTGGATTCCCGTGGGCCCTTTTGGGCTATTCTCAATTCAAATTCCCCTTTCTGCTCCAGATCTCCGATATTACCGGCGTTTACGGTATCTCCTTTCTCATCGTCCTCGTGAACGCCTTTTTCTACGAATTCTTTTTTACGCGTCGCCGACAGGTTTGGCGAGTTGCCTGTGTCGTCCTTCTCTTGGCCATCGTTTCGGCTTACGGCGTTTACCGCATGAACGAGATAGAGAAGAGATGGTCTTTGGGCGAAGAGTTAAAGGTGGCTGTAGTTCAGGGGAACGTGGACCAGAGCGTAAAGTGGAATCCCGCCTACCAACATGCTACGATGGCGGACTATCTAAGTTTGACGGAAAAGGTGGCTAGGGAGGAAACGCGCCTCGTCGTCTGGCCGGAGACGGCAACCCCTTTCTTCTATCAAGACCCATCACCTTACAAGGATCTCATTGGCGAACTGGTGAAGCGCAAAAAGGTATGGTTACTTTTCGGCAGCCCCAGCTATAGACGTGAAAAAGACGATCGAATAACCATCTTCAACAGCGTTTATCTCCTCAATCAGCAAGGTGTCGTTCAGGGCAGGTACGACAAGGTGCACCTCGTTCCCTACGGGGAATACGTCCCGCTAAGGAGCCTTTTCCCCTTCATCGGCAAATTGGTGCAAGGAATCGGCGATTTTGGCACGGGGCCAGGTTACATCCCCCTTGAAATGGGCGAGGCGAAAGTCGGGGTGCTTATCTGTTACGAGGCCATTTTCCCCGCGGCGGCGCGAACCTATGCTAAGATGGGGGCAAATCTCCTCGTCAATGTAACGAACGATGCCTGGTTCGGGCGAACGTCGGCTCCGTATCAGCACCTGTCCATGGCTATCTTGAGGGCGGTGGAAAACAAGACCTACCTGGTGAGGGCAGCCAACACCGGTATTAGCGCCATTATCGACCCCTTGGGCCGCTTGGAACAAGAAACACAACTCTTCGAGCCCGCCACCATTTCCGGCCCGGTGAAGTTAACGAGGGAAAGCACCTTTTACGGTCGGCAGGGAGATATATTTTCTTTCGGCTGTTTGGGATTTGCTTTTTTAGGCATTTTAAATTTTTGGAGGAGGAAGGGAAAATGATTGAAGGCTGGCAGGAAAACGTGGCCGATCTTCGTCGGCGGATCGATAAGTTAGGAGAGTATCTTTGACATCCAGAGAAAGGAAAGGGAATTAACAGAGATTGCAAAGGTTACCTCGCGAAACGATTTCTGGGACGACCCCGAACAGGCTAGAGAAATCCTGAAAAAAGAAAGCCGCCTGAAAGAAGAGATAGAAAGGTGGCAGGCATTGGGTAGGCACCTTTCCGAGATCGAGGAACTTTACGCTCTGGCCGTGGAAGAGACGGATGAAGGGACCATTTCCGATCTGCAACGGGATTTGATTGGGCTTCAACGTGAAGTGCGAAGCGAGGAATTAAGGCATATGCTTTCCGCCGAGGAAGACCGCATGGATGCCATCATGTCCATCCACGCCGGGGCCGGGGGTACGGAGGCACAGGATTGGGCCGAAATGCTGCTGCGCATGTATTTGAGATGGGCGGAAAGGAGGGGATACAAAACTGAAATTATAGACGAGCTGCCGGGAGACGAGGCGGGTATAAAAAGCGTGACCTTTACCCTCGAAGGGCCCTATGCGTATGGTTATGCGAAGGCCGAAATAGGCATTCACCGCCTGGTGCGTGTTTCCCCGTTCGATGCCAACGCAAGGCGGCATACGTCTTTTGCCTCCGTTTTCGTCTATCCAGAGGTTTCCGACGATATAGTCATAGACATCAGGGAAGAGGATCTGAAGATCGATACCTTCCGGGCCGGCGGCAAGGGGGGGCAGCATGTGAACAAAACCGATTCCGCCGTGAGAATTACCCATATTCCAACGGGCATCGTGGTGCAATGCCAGAACGAAAGATCCCAGCACAAGAACCGCATGATGGCCATGAAGTATCTCCGCTCGCGCCTGTATGAACTGAAGTTGCAGGAGAAGAGAGAAAAGATGGATGAACTGAACAAGTCCAAGAAGGATATCGCGTGGGGTAGCCAGATTCGCTCCTATATCCTCCATCCCTACCGCCTGATAAAGGACCATAGGACCGGCGTAGAAACGGGGGATGTAAATCGCGTGCTGGACGGAGATATCGACGATTTCATCGAGGCTTATCTGTTGGCCGCCGGGAAGTAATGCATTTTTTTGTTGTCCCAGGAAATTGACTTGTGGTAAGGGAGGGAAAACCCGAGGGGAAAGTCCATGTAGGAGGAATGTGAGCTATGAGAAAGTTGCCCACGTGCATCCTAAGTGTAGTAGCTTTGGTGGTCCTTTCGATTTCTCACCCTTCCTTCGGTGAGGGTAACAAACCCCATCTCCTAAAAGAGACAAATCCGACAGAAAAGTTAGCAGAAAAAGGTATCAAGGCGGAAGATAGCCTCGAGCAAGACGAAGATGTAATTGAACAGGCCCTGTCCCTCGTAGGGGAGGCAGACGCCAAGTGGAAGGCAGGGCGCTTGGAAGAAGCCCTCGAACTCCTCGATCAAGCCTATGCCATAATGCTCGATACGAATGGTGATACCAAGGTGGCCCGTCAGAAAGATGACTTGAGGCTCCTCATCTCGAAAAAGATCGTCACCATTTATAGCTCCATGCAGAGATCTACCAAGGGAAAGAGAGGGGAGATCCCTTTGGTCATGAACGAGGACGTGGAAAAGGAGATCCGCTCTTTCCTCGGTCCGGAGCGGGAATTTTTCCTCTCTTCCTATCAGCGGTCCTTTCGGTTTCGCCCCATGATCAAAGAAGAACTGAAGAAAGCAGGTTTGCCGGAGGAGCTTTCGTGGCTTCCCCTCGTGGAAAGCGGATTCAAGATATCCGCCCTTTCTCCCGCCCGGGCGTTAGGCCTGTGGCAGTTCATACCTTCCACGGGTTACAAGTACGGGCTGAACCGCGATGATTGGGTTGACGAACGTTTGGATCCGCTGAAATCAACAAAAGCAGCAATCAGTTACCTCAGGGACTTGCACGGCATGTTCGGGGATTGGCTCACCGTCTTGGCGGCATATAACTGTGGGGAAGGGCGCGTGGCCCGGGTTATCTCCGCCCAGCAGATAAATTACCTCGACCGGTTTTGGGACTTGTATCAGGCTTTGCCCTACGAGACGGCGCGGTACGTACCGCGATTCCTTGCCACCTTGCATTTGATTCGGGAACCGAAGAAATACGGGTTGGACCTGGAGAATGTAAAGCCCCTACCGGAGAATGCCAATTATGAAGTGGTTACGGTGAGCAGGCAAACGCACCTGAAAGACATTGCGAGCGCCTTGGGGGTGTCCGAAGATGAACTATCCCTGCTCAACCCGGAGTTGAGGTTCAAGATCACACCGGAGAGACCTTATGAACTCAAGATACCTTCGGGATTGAAAGAGAAATTCCTGGCCCTCGCCGAGGAGATTCCGCACTGGACGGAGCCTTTGCCTCTGGCCAAGCGTAAAGGAAGGGCCATTTACGTTGCTCACCGGGTAAGGCCGGGGGAATCGGTTTATACCATTGCCCGGAAATACGGTACCACGACCAAGGCCATCAGGGCGTCCAATCGTCTGGGAAAAAGAGAAGTAAAAGTGGGGCAGCGTATTGTCGTGCCCATCGCGAGGGCAGCTCACTCGCCGGCCCCACAGGTAAAGGCGGAAGATACCGGGCTTTATCGGGTGAAGAAGGGTGATACCCTCCTTACCATTTCCCAGAAGTTTGGAATTCCTGCCGACGAAATAAAGCAGATTAACGGCCTTAAGTCGAATACCTTACTGGTGGGACAGGTGATAAGATTGAAGAAAGCAACCACCGCGGCGGCCAAGACAACCCGCTCCAAGCGGAGCACTTACGTGGTGAAGAAGGGAGACACCCTCATTAGAATCGCGCAGAGAAATAACATCGATGTGGAAAGACTGAAGACGTTGAACAAAATAAGGGGAAATGGAGATTCCCTCAAGGTCGGCCAAGTCCTGGTTATAAATTGATGCTTAATCCCTCAAGGGAAAATTTCGCGACCTTGCCCGATGGCGTGATGATGCTTAGTGAATGCCATGGGTGGCCAGGACTTCCTTCAAGGCGCCCTCAACTATCGCGCGTATCTCATTGAGCCTTGGCTCGCTCAAGGCCTCAAAGCGTAAGACGAGAACGGGTTGCGTATTAGAGGCCCTCACGAGGCCCCATCCGTCGGGGAAGGGAACGCGGACGCCGTCGATGTCGATGACAGGATAGTCTTTTCTCAAGCGTTCTGTGACCTCTTTGACCACGATAAATTTCATTTCATCGGGGCAATCGATTCTGATCTCCGGCGTAAAGTAGCTCGGGGGTACATCGGAAAGGAGGGAAGAAAGGTCTTGCTCGGCCTCCGAAACGATTTCCAGCAAACGAAGGGAGGCGTAGATGGCATCGTCGAAACCGAAGTAACGATCGGCAAAGAACAAATGCCCGCTCATTTCTCCCGCGAGTAGCGCGTGTTCTTCTTTCATCTTCCCCTTAATCAAAGAATGGCCGGCCTTCCACATGATGGGTCGTCCGCCGTGCTTTGCTATATCTTCATATAGGCGTTGAGAACATTTCACTTCGCCGATAATGGCCGCTCCGGGCGTTTTTTTTAGGATCTGCCGGGAAAATAGAATCATGAGTTCATCGCCCCACAGGATGCGTCCCTCGTTGGTTACCACCCCCAGCCGGTCTGCATCTCCATCGTAGGCAATGCCCACGTGGGCTTTTCTTTCCTTTACCATGTTTATCAGGTCCGAAAGGTTGGCCGGGATGGTGGGGTCGGGAAAATGGTGGGGGAAATGGCCGTCCGGTTCACAGTAAAGCTCGTCAACTTGGCAACCAAATCTTCTCATGATGGGGCATGCAAATAGACCACCTACCCCGTTTCCTCCATCCACACAAACAGATAGGGATGCGGAAATCTTTACATTTTGAAAAAGATAATCCTGGTACGCCTGGGTTATTTCTTTTACTTCCACCGTTCCCTCGCCGGTGGCAAACGATTCGTTCTCTATGATTCGCCTTAGCTCCTGAATCTTTTCCCCGTATATCGTATCGGGCCCGATGCAGATTTTGAACCCATTGAAATCAGGCGGATTGTGGCTTCCCGTCACCATGACCCCACCGTCCACCCCGAGGTGACGGATGGAAAAGTAGAGCATGGGGGTAGCACAAAGCCCGATATCGATGACGTTTATTCCGGATGCCTTCAATCCCCGGATTATGGCGTTCGCATAGGAGGCCGAGCTCAGGCGGCAATCCCTGCCCACGGTCATGTTTTTTACCCCTTCAGATTTACCCAGGGTCCCGACGGCACGCCCCAATTGGTAAATGACGTCTTCCGTCAGGTCCTTATCCACCACTCCTCGGACGTCATATTCCCGGAAGATTTCTCGGTTTATGTTCATGGTCTCTCTCCTTTCCATGGCATTAGTTAAATTCTACGGGTCATCCTGTCAAGGAGGTCGAGCAAATCGGCCGCCGAGGCGAGAACGTAATCGGCCCCTGCGGCCAAGAAATCTTCTCTTCGACCGGAGCCGGTGAGTACCCCCACGGCCATTAGCCCTCCCTCTTTTCCCATCATGATGTCCATCGGGTGGTCTCCTACCATGACGGCCTCTTTCGCTTCCGTCCCGATGGCCTTCAGGGCTTTCGCCAGGTGGTTTAAATGGGGTTTCGTCTGCTTGACCTGGTCGCGGGCAAGCACGGCATCTACTAACAGTGAAAGGGAGGGGAAGGCAATCGTGACGGCTTGAAGGCAATTTCTCGTAACCACGGCCGTCCTCATTCCCCGTGTCCTGAGACTTTTGAGCATTTGCACAACGCCTTCGATGGGTTTAGCGATTTGGGCTGCGGAAACTTCAAGTTTTTCTATGATTTCAAAGGCTTGCCTTCGAAAGGCTTCCGCGTTTTCTCTTTTTACATCACACAGGTATTCAAAGCCCGCCTCCACCATTTCGAGGATGTACTTATCCCTTGCCACCTCCTGGGGGATGGAGTATGCCTCGAGGCAGCTTACCACCTCTTTTCTCATGCGAGAAAAGTCGACCTTCAGGGTCGTTAAGGTGCCGTCAAAGTCAAAGATAAACCCTGAAATTTTCATAAGTCCCGATTGCCCTTCATGTATTCGGGGGTCAAAATCCGATGAGAGGTGGCATCTTCCGGAATGGAGGGTAGGTTGAAGCCAAAGACGATAAACAAAAACCTCATGATTATATTGAATGTCGCGCCCCACAGGATTTCCTTTCTGCTGGATTCACCGGGAATGACAAAGGCAGGCAGATTTAGGTGATAGGAGGCATCGTGGTCGCTGGTCACGAAAAAATGTGTGTAATTATTGATATCGAAGAAGGCTGAAAGCGGTATCTGAAATATTCTGTCAACCTCGCGGCTAATACGGGCTTTCCAAGGATGGCGAATCCAGCCCACGAGGGGAAAGATCGTTCGCTGGAAGGTGTACAGGGAATAGGTCGGCAGGGGCCCCAAAAACCTGATATTCCACGGACGCAGTCCGATTTCCTCCCATGTTTCCCTGAGGGCGTTAGCCAGAAACAGATTGATAAGCTGAAAAGTTTCGGGGCCGCGATGTTTAGCCAGGGTTCTGGGAGAGCCCACCAGAACGGGCCAGAAGTAGAGTCGGATTAGTAAGGTGAGCCAACTATCCAAACGGGGGTTCAACATACCGCCGGGGCAACTTACGTCCCCGCCCTGGGTTACGCGGCGGGACCTCTTTATAAGATGGACGTAAATCTGCTCGTCATCATTGTGGGAGCCGCTCAAAAGGAGCAGGACCCCTGCCGCCCGGCGGTTTTCCTGCTCCAAGACATCTTTCTTCATTGAGTTCCATACCGCTGGGAAGTCGAGGTCGGGGAATTCACCCAATTTTTTAATGACGAGTTCTTTGAAGTTTTCTAAAGGTGGATAGAGGGGGTGCGTGTCCATATTCAGCTATTTTCTGAATTTTCTATGGTGCTCACTATTTTCTTTTCATACCAGGAAGTGAGGGAAAAATCTTGAAAAAAGCCGCAGTGTCCCCCGTATTTGAACCGATAGAGGAAAAGGTTCGTAAGGGCAGGGATGGCGTCAAAATCTCTGATGGGGATAACGGGGTCGTCCTCGGAGACGATGATGGTCGTGGGCACGCAGATGTTCTCGAACGCTTCTCCCGGAAGGGTGTAGAGGCGAAAGTAGCTCCTGTAATCGGAAAATTCCGGAAAGTAAGGCATGATGGCCTCTGTAAGGCCGAGGCACGTCCGATGAGAGAGAAGGGGGCGAAAATCGTATCGGTGGGGATAGAGGGCCTGCTTCTTTTTTAAGGACCGTTTCCATTTCTTCATGAAGTAGTAACGATAGATGGCCGGCCCTTCGTCCAGGAGGATCGTGGCCTTCAGGGGATCGAGGGGAGGGCTGATGGCGAAAACATGCCGAAGATTAGGCATTTCCTTCAAAGTTTTGGACTTACGCATGGCGATACGCAAGGCAAAGTTGCCGCCCAAAGAAAATCCCACGATGTAAAAGGGAGCCTGCCCATTTTCTTTAGCCACCTTGGCCGCCGCTTCTTGGACTTCATCGATGAGGGCCCCGTGAAAAAGGCCTGTATTCAAGTGGTGGCTTTCTCCATGATCTCGAAAGTTCAAACGAAAGACGGCGTACCCTTGTCGGGCCAGGTAACTTCCCAACGAAAGCATGTAGGCGGAATTAACGCTACCTTCCCAACCGTGTAGCAGAAGCACGTAGCCGTTTTTGCGACGAGGGGAAAGCGGGGCGGTATAGTAGCCAAGCAGACGGGTTCCTTGAGAAGTGGAAATAATCCGGGGTTCGGATGATTCAAGAAAATGCACCGTCCCTCGTGCGCGCAAACGGGAGCTCGCCAGGATGGTTTGCACGTGGGGATTGCGAAAAAAGAGGATGGGGTTGTAGGGATGGTCTTCTTGCATCTATCGATTACAGAGGACCCCGCTTTTCACGATGAGCTTTCACGGCGCAGTCTATTATACGGGAGATGAGGTCCGTCTGGGTTAGTCCATGGGCGGCTGCCTGATGGAAGAGGACGGTTGAAGGGGTCATGCCGGGTAGGGTGTTGGCCTCGAGAACGGCCACGCGGCCGTCTTTCCGGACGAACATATCGATCCGGGCGTAACCTCGGATGCCGAGGACAGAGAAGGCCTTTAGCGCCGTAGCTTTGATATTTTCCAGCGTCGCTTCGGGTAGGCGGGCGGGTGTTTTGTTTTCCCCTTTCCCGTAGAGGAATTTGTCTTCCAGAGAAAGGATATCCTCGGTGGGAATGGTTTCCGAGGGCGTGAGGGCCCAGGGTGTCTCATCTTCAAGGACACCACAGGTCACCTCGACCCCTTCGATGAATTCCTCCACCAGGGCAGCGGGGTCCCAATTCCACACTTCGGCGAGGGCCGCAGGTATTCCGCTTCCATTGACCACCTTTTTTACAGCGGTGGAACAGCCTTCCCGAACGGGCTTGACCACGCAGGGAAAGCCGACCTCGTTTATGATTTGGGATTGGACTTGCTCTGGCTTACTTTCCCACTCCTTTTTCAAAACAATTAAGCTCTTTGGTACGTCTATCCCATTGGCCGACAAAAGCCGCCTTGCTACGTACTTGTTCATACCCAGGGCCGAGGCCAAAACCCCGGAGCCCGTGTACGGGATATGGAGGAGCTCAAGTAGCCCCTGCATGCAACCGTCTTCTCCGTACTTTCCGTGGAGACCTAAAAAGACGAGGTCGACCCTTTCTTTCAAAGATTCATAGTGTATAGGCTTTGCTTCTGCTTCGAGGTCCTCTTCTATATCGCTCGTACTGTTGCGCATGAGCAATTTGAGGGGGATTTCCCAGAGACGGGCCTTTTTATCCATGAAAATGGGGATCGGTTCGAACCGACGGCGATCCATCTTGCTGAATATATTGCGCCCGCTTTCGAGGGAGACCTCTTTTTCCGAAGAAAGCCCCCCCATGATGATGCCCACCCGCAGTTTACTTTCCTTGGCGTCTGCCACCTCCATCAACACCTCACTCAGAATCCTATACTGAGACCTATGTAAGGTCCGGCTAAGAAGAAATCGTTGGTAACGTCCTGAACGTTATCCATCTTTATCTTCATGATTCGGTAGCCGGCGCTAATATCAACAAAAGGAAAGGGGGTAACGGAAATATCCGCCATTCCATCCAGGTAGAGGTTGTTCGAGTATCCCATACCGCTTACCTTTAGACGGGCTTCGAGGATATTGGCCAAAAGCCCAAGGTGGGCACCCAGCCCGACCATAGGCACGATTGTACCGTAAGTTTCCTTTGTCTTACCGATAATCGGGGCGGAGAGGCTCGATTCCCCGTCAATGTATTTCAGCTTACCTATAACCCCCAAGGTAAAACCGGCAAGAATGGGCTTGAACTTGAAGATGTCATACTGATACTCTAAGTCGATTACCCGCAGGGTGAGGTCGGCATCGGTCGTGGTACCCGCCGGGTAAGTCTTTCCCGCAAAATTTATATTAGCCGAAAGGAGGTTTTCGTTGGAATGGCCGATCTGGGTATACATGAGGCTTAGGTGATGCTTCCCGATACCGCCGTAAGCCTCGAGGGAGGGATAACCCTTGTTGCCTACGTCCATGTAGTCCTTGGCACTAAATTCGGTACCACTTAAGTAATCTTTATCTACTTTAATATCCCCTCGAAAAGCGGGAAACCAATAGTAGCCCCGAACGCCCAATTCGAAGGCCTGCCCTAAGGAAGCGGCAAGAAAGACCAGTAAAAATCCGCCGATAATAGCTAATCTTTTATTCATATTATCCTCCTTTGCTTAAGGTGTTTTGGACCTATATAGAAATTTTCGCCCCGCTTGTAAAGGGAGATTGCACTTTACCTTACATCAGGGGTCCTTGCTTAGCCTGGTGGATTTTTAAGGCATTCTGGATGAGGCGTGATATGATCATAGAAGGGAGCATCCCGGCACAGGCTGCCTGTTCGAAGAAAAAGGAAGAGGGGGCCATCCCGGAGGAGGAGTTGGGATCCGTGATACAGATGCGCCCGTCGGGCAGATAGAATCCATCGATCCTGCCGTAAGACCGGAAACCCAGGGCACGGAAAGCGGCGATCGCTTCTTTCTTTATTCTTTCAACGACTTCGGGCGGAATGTTTTTGGGGGGCGTGAATTTTCGGCATCGACCTGGCATGTACTTGTCGTCATAAGTGTAGTATTCACTTTGCGGATGGATTTCCGTAAGTCCCAGGGCAAACACTTCCTCGTCTTCTTCCAGGATGATGCACGAAAATTCTATACCTTCGAGAAACTCCTCCACCAAGACGGCGTTGTCCCATTTTAGGGCCTCGTTTATTCTTTCGTCTATTTCTTCCCCGCTTTTTACCTTTCCCACCCCTACGCTGGAACCTTCTCGAGTGGGTTTGACGAAGAAGGGAAAGGCAAACCGGCTTATGAGCATAACCTTCACCTCGTCGGGGCTTTTCTTCCATTCTTTCTCGTGGACGATTACGCTATCCGGCACATCGAGGCCGTAAGAACGCAGGATCATCTGCTGGATGTGCTTATCCATTCCCAAGGCCGAGGCAAGAACGCCGGGACCTGTATATGGAATCCCGAGTATCTCCATCAACCCCTGGATACAGCCGTCATCCCCGTACTTGCCATGAAGGGATATAAAGGCAAAATCTATCAATTCGGGTAAGGACTCGTAGGATATGCGCCTGGCCTTCGTAGGGAGATGCTCTGTTATATCGATCGTCGTATTTTGGGAAATGAGGCTCCATGGGATGATCCACAGGGCACCGGTTGCGTCCATAAAAATGGGCACCCCTTCGTAAAGTTCAGGATCCAGATTATCGTAAACATTTCGGCCGCTATTCAGGGAGACTTCCCTCTCCGAGGACATGCCCCCTAAAATAATGCCTACCCGTAATTTATGAGACATCTAATTGACCTCCCGTTAAAGAATATCCCAGACAAAGGCGACGCCGCTCGTTGGGAATATCCACCGATCATCTCGGACCTTGATGTGGATGGACTTTCCCTTTTTCCTTATGACCTCGGGCTTCAACTGTTTGCCGGCAAAGAAGAAGACTTCTCTGACGGCGCGAAAGCGTGCCTTCTCATAATCAAAATAAATGTTGACACCCCGCGTGGGATAGACGAGATAGACGGTAAATATGTTGTTGCTCTTGGATTTCCGGGTAAATATCTCTATTTTGACTTTCACCGGTTTGTCTAACTTATCCTTCAGTTTATCCGTGCCGCAGACGACCTCATAGCCACGCGCCGTTGTACCTGCCCTAAGGACGGGCACCTCTTCGTCGTCGATGGTTACGCGCTTGACCTGAAAGTCTCTTTCCAGATTCAGCCTGTCATCCCGACTTAAGACCCATCTATACTCGCAGCGGGGATCATCGAAGAAGGCACCCAGTTGTTCTTCATCGAAGGCGCAGCCGATAATAAATTCATCATGGCGCAAGATCTTCGAATATTCGATGCACGTTGTAACGCGCAGGGCATCGGGGCGATAACCCAGAGAAATGATCTCTTCGGCAGCGAATTCCGACACGTTGATTCGGTAAGAGAAATTTTCCCTGAGTTCGAGCGGCCTGTTTTCCTTGCCAAAGAGGGTTTCGAACATTTCGTAATATATGGCGTCTCCCATTTCCGTATCGTGCGCCCTGGCCTGAAAGCAGTGGCGTATGAGGTTACCGATTCGGGCGAGGGACTTTTCCTCTTCGGGAATGAATATGCGCCGCAAGCGAGGAAGGATGGTGTTTGGTTTTCCTTTTTGAAGGAATATGCGGGGGGCGCGTTTCCCTAAGGTGCAAAGTATCTCGTAAGCATGGGTGCCGGCCCGGTGGGCAATATCGGTGGCGGAAATCGATTCCGTTCCCTGTTTCCCCATAATGACCACTTCATCTCCTATCTCACATGAGGGGATGTCCGTTACATCCACGGTACACATATCCATAGATACGCGGCCCACGACGGGGGCTTTTCGGCCCCGAATAAGGACCTCGCCCTGATTTGAAAGCACTACACCGTATCCATCACCGTAGCCTATGGGAATGGTAGCGATCTTGGTTTTACGCTGGGTGGTAAAGGTTCGATTGTAGCCGATGCTGTAGCCAGGAGGAAATTCTTTGACGAGGACGATGCGGGTCTTAAACGACATGACGGGATAAAGGGAGGCCCGGCGGCGGGTTTCCTGAGCAGGGTAGATGCCGTAAGACATAAGCCCCGGCCTTACCATGTCCAGGTCGAAAGAACGAAAATTGAGGATGCCGCCGCTGTTGGACATGTGTTTCAGGGGTATGTGGATGCCTTTACTGGCAAGTTTTTTTAGGAGATTACTGAATCTTGCCCATTGTTCCTCGTTATATGCGTCATCCTTGAGTTCCCCGGAGGCAAGGTGGGTAAAAATACCCTCGATCCAGATATGAGAAAGATATAGGATCTCTTCGATGACCTTTTCTGCTTCGTGGCTTATGATGCCCCCTCGCCCCATCCCCGTATCCACTTCAAGGTGGACGGGAATCAGCACCTGGGCTTTCTCGCACTGCTTGTTTAGCTCGCGGGCGAAGGCGAGATCGGAGACGGAGGGGGTGAGGCGGTACTTGATGATTTCATTAATTTCACCTGCCGGTGATGGGCTGAGAATTACGATGGGTTGCTCGATTCCGCTTACCCTAAGCTGGACGCCTTCATCGGCACTGGCCACACCCAAATAAGAAGCACCGTTTTTTAAGGCCACATTTGCGATTTCGATGGCCCCGTGACCGTACGCATCGGCCTTTACCACCTGCATGATTTTGACTTGCGGCCCCACCAGGCGCTTTATCTCGGACAAGTTTTTCTCAAAATTGTCCAGGTCTACTTCTACCCAGCTTCTGTAAGCTTGCGTTTCCGTCAAGTTCGTATTCCTTGGGAAGAGAATTTATTTCCTCGTCATGGTAAAGACGCCGTCCCAGTCCGCCCCGGGGGGGTTCTCCTTCAGTTCCACCAAACGCTTGAGGTACATGAGGGAAGGTGGATCACCGGGACGTAGTTCGAGGGTCTTTTCGAATAAACCGGCGGCTTCATCGAATTGCTGGGCCCGGTATCGGGCTAAGGCTTCTTCAAAAGTCCGGATATAGGCCTCGTGTAGGGGGGCATCTTTCTTCTCTCCTATGAGTTCGTAAATCTTCACGGGGAGCCTTTTGCCTTTTACCCGGACGGCATCTATTTCCCGGGCGATTAAATCGTTCTTTACCCGCTCGAACGTATTTTCGCTGATTATGATGTGGGTGCCGTACTCCTTGTTTAACCCCTCTAATCGGGAGGCCAGGTTGACGTTATCGCCCATGACCGTATAATCGAATCGCATCTCGGACCCCATGTTTCCAACGACCATGTCTCCGCTGTTGATACCGATGCCGATGTCTATTTTTGGTTTACCCTCGGATTCCCACTTTTTTTGGAGGTTCCTTAATTCTTCCATCATTTCGAGGGCCGTCCGACAGGCACGAAGGGCGTGGTCGGGTTGGTCGATGGGGGCGCCGAACACGGCCATGATGGCATCCCCAATGTATTTGTCGAGGAGGCCATCGTACTTAAAAACCTTGTTGGTCATGGCGGTCAAGTATTCGTTGAGCAGACTGACCAGGGCTTCCGGCGAAAGCTGCTCCGAAATGGTAGTGAATCCTCTTATGTCGGAAAACATGACGGAGAGGTCTTTCTTTTCCCCGCCTAATTTCAACTTGGACGGATCGGTGAGGATTTCGTTAATTACCGTGGGGGTGAGATAGTATTGGAAGGCGTTTTTAATTTTCTTCTTTTCCCTTTCCTCGGTGATGTAACGGTAAATGTTGATAAAGAGGAAGATGGTAATCATTGTGAGGAGTGGGTAGATGAGATAGAACCAGATCCGGAATTTAGTAAAGGCGATAAAGTTGAGAGCGAGAAAACATAAAACGAGGATGGCGGTGGTAATCAAGCCCGCGATGGCCTTCGTCCGGGAAACGATGATGCCTACGAGGGTTCCGAAGATAACGATAGCCAGCACATCGAGGAAAGAAGTCCAGGAGGAATGTTCGAGGAAGTTTCGGCGTAGGATATTTTCTATGACATTGGCATGTATTTCCACCCCCGGATAAATGTTGCTGTAGGGTGTCACCCGTAAATCGTAGATACCCGTTGCCGTCGCTCCGACGATGACGATGCGGTCCTTAAGTAAATTCGGGGCGATTTTTCGGTTGATGACATCTGTAGCCGAGTAATGGGGAAACGTCCTGGCCGGTCCTAAATAGTTGATCAGCATGCGCCCCGCTTCATCGGTGGGGATGCGTAAGTTTTCGATGACAATGTTTTCCACACCGATTTCGCTTAAGGTAAGTTTTATCGGTGGGTTATCGAGGTATTGCAAAATAAGGGCGATGGAAAGGGGAAAGTAAAAGTTTTCTCCGCATTTGATGACCAGGGGGGCGCTTCTGATAACACCGTCACTATCGGGAAAGGCATTGAAGAAACCGCTGTTTACCGCTTCCTGGGCAATCAATTCGATACTGGGTACGGCGGCGTAGGCTTGTATGAGATTCCCTTCATCGGGGTTTTTCTTTACCTGGACCAGGGGATACTGGGAGTTGCCGATTAGTTCTAACCCCGCCTCGATGTCTTCCTTTTTCATGTGCCCCATATCTCGCTTGCTCGTATGGAAAAAGTACCCCAATGTCACGTTGTTTGCCTGCGCTATGGCTTGGGCGAGGATTTTGTCTGCTTCTCCTTCCGGTTCGGCAAAGACAACATCGAAGCCGACGGCCTTTACTTCGTATGCCTTCAAGCTATGGACGAGGCGTGCGATCTGGGCTCTCGACCAGGGCCAGCGTCCAAGCTCGCTCAAGCTCTTTTCGTCGATGGCTACGATCGCTACCTCAGGTCCCGGCTTTGCTATCCCCCGATAGACCATTCTTAAATCGAGGCTTTTGAGTTCTATGAATTTGAAAAAAGGCGTATCAACGAAAAAGGCCACCAAGGCGAGAAGGATAATGAGGAAAGTAATTTTCGCCGGCGAAACTTTTCCTACGCGCAAAAGAAAATTTTTCAAATCACGCCTCCTCATGAGAATAGACGCATCCTATGAAAAGGGCCTTACCTTGTCAAGGTAAAGAAATTGTTTATACACCCTTGACAAGAAAGGGCAATCTGGTTTAGTTAGATGCTCCCTGCCGATGTAGCTCAGACGGTAGAGCAGCTGATTCGTAATTAGCAGGTCGGGAGTTCGAGCCTCCCCATCGGCTCCAGCAAGATCAAGGGGCTGCAGATTTCAAAGCCTGCAGTCCCTTTTTGATTGTTTATGTAGGTAAAAAGGTGATTTGCAATGAAATTTATGAGTTAGCGGAAGATGCCTTTGATTTTCAACCTTTGGACCTCTTTTTCGTCAGTCCAAACAATCTCGCCCGTTTCTATGTTTACAATTTGTAGAATTATATTGTAATAAACTATGTCTTTCCGTTCGCTTCTCTTGCGTATGTTAGAAATAGTTCCTCTTAAGATATATTTCGCTCCCACGAGTTTTCCGACCTGTGCTACCGTTTTACTGTCGAAAAGACCTGATTGTTGTAGTTTGAGTTGATTCAATATATCGTTTAATGCCTGGTCATCTACAAAACGAGCGACACCTTCATTTATCAGTCTCGTCCTAATTTTCTCCATGATAACCCGGGTATTTATGTGTTCGTCTGTTTCGTTTTTCAAATCTCTGGCCAGTATCCACCAATGTGATTTGTCAGCTAAAACCGACCCAGGAGTTCTCGATGTTTTTATAATGGAGCTCACCATATATTCAGAAACATCTTTTACATCTTTGGCTGACCAATCGGCACCGGTAATTGTTTCTTCATCTGCAATGTTTTGTTGAATAGTGGTGGCACATCCGCCAAAAATTAAAATCACAAGAAGGATGAAAAGTAAAATTAGTTTACTATTCTTCATGTATTCTGCCTCTCAAATGTTTTATCATTTCGAAAAAGCAAAATATTGAATGTTGACCTTATCTTTCTCCACAACCACCTTTCTCGTTTGTATTCCGCATCCATAATCAATTTTGATTGTATATTCCCCCGGTTCAACGTTATTTAATCTCATAAAATTAACTTTTTTAGGTAGGGTCATCCATCCTCTTAAGTCGGCTTTCTCCATAGCCAACCATTCTTTAGCTGCTGCATCCACCGCCATATCTGCAAACATCGAAGCAAAGGGAATTTTTTTTAAGGCTTCTTTGGCTGCCATCTTTGCCGCCATTTGGGTCAAGGCTTTAGCGGTCATGCGTGCTACCAATTTCGATTCCAGAGATGCTTTATTCTTTTCGTATTGAGTAAGGATTGTCTTTTCTAAATCATACAAAAGCTCTGATTCTCCTACCAATTTATCATTTATATAAATTGTAGGGGTGCTTACTTCTGAAGGGAGGGGCGCATAGCCTGCATAGGTAAAACCGAGAGTAATTGTTCCCTGCGGGGTAGGAATTTGTTGAGGGCCCCATCTTTTCTCATATTTTTGTGGGGCATGGCCTGTTTCTATAAAAATAACCAGGTCGGTTGTTTTAGACTTTTTGTTTTCCAAACGCTCTACTTCTCTTTCTAATTTAAGCTTTCTATACTCGATCTTGGCGTCATCGGTCTTTTCTTCCATCTCATAGATCAAGGCTGATAAATACCTGGCAAAGGGGTTTTCGAGATATGCCCTTTCCTGGGGCTTTTCATCTATATACTGGTGTATTTTGTTAATGGTTCGGTTTCTTTCGACCTTGGCGCCATCAAAATTTCCCTGCCCAAGATAGGCAAGAACCAGATAAGGACTGATCATCAACTTTTCGTGCATTTCCGCCTCGTACTCCATTACCGTGTCATCCAAAAGTAGAGAACCGAATCCTTCCACGATCGAAATGGTTCCTTCTATGGTAAGAAACCTCCTTTCTGCTTCTTGAAGATCAGCAGTTGCCCGATCATATTGTCCCGCCATCAGTGCTATCTTTCCCCTCTCCAATAGCGAGAGATACTTATTCTGTTTGGGACCATCTTTCTGCTCCGTTCTCCTGTAAAGAAAATCGGCATGTCTGAAGGCGGATTCATAATCACCCTTTTGCAAACTCAAGATAGCGGGCTCAAACTCCAGCGTATAACCACTTTTGGGGATGACTTTGGGAATTTCTTCTGGAGTTGAAGGTTTTGCGCCGGAAATTATTTTTTCGTCTATCTTTGCCTGGGTAACCGGTTCTTTTGAAGGAGAAGAACCGGCCGCAAGACTGGTTTCGCCTTTGCTTGCGAGCATAGCACCCTTAGAAATCAAGATGGCATCAAAAACCGTAGAAGTCAACAGCTTGCACTTGTTGATGGCTTCCTTACCCGTTTGTTCATCAACCTGGTACAACTTTGAGCGAGCTGTCAGCATTCCCATCTTTACTTCCTGCCGCACATAATAAACCTTTCCCGGTTGAGTAATTAATTTCAAAGAAGTTTCGTTTTCGGCTACCGATTTTATTGTGTGTTCACCTGGCAGAACATCCCATAGAAAATAGGAAAGGGGTCCTGTTTGGCCTGCAAGCTGACCATCGATGAATACTCGCATGGGAATAGCGGCCCCAAAAATTTCATCACGGTAAAGATAGATTAAACTTCTATTCTGAGCCGGAATAAACTTTTTTGCTGTTAGATCGTCGGTCGATGGGGCCAATGGCATGGAGGCGCAGCCAGACATGATAAGAATCGTGATGAAAAAGATGAGATTGATCTTAGCGAAAGACCTTTTGATAAAAGAATCCCTCAACATGCTGAACCCAATAGCTTTATTTTTATGCTCATGATAATCATTCTTGGTGAATGAGAGATGTATTTTATTTTTTATTTAAAAGGAACCAAGTGTCAAGCATAAAATTTAAGAAAATCACCGGATTCTGATAAACATCAGAATGAAATCCAACGGTTGGGGATCCGCAATTTTAAGGTTGCAGGAAGCGTTCATGGCAGACAAGGTGCCTGGACTTGCCCAAGATAATCTCAATCAGATAAGGGTGGGCTTCGTAGGTTGGCTTTAAGCCGCCCCGATCACCTTTAATTCCCTCGGTTTCAGCACGGCGTAACCGAATTTCATAACCGGCGTGGGTACGTCGAGTTTTTCTCCCATGCGGACGAGGGTGCCGATCATCGCTTCGAGTTCCGAAGGCTTCCCTGTTTCTACATCGCGTTGCATGGAGGCTTTTAGCCCCGGCTCACCCGCATCGATGAAGATGAGCGTGTTTTCTATCACTTTCTCATCGAGATTGATGCCCGCTTTACGAGCCACCGTGACCACCTCTCTTATGGCTTCTATCAGGAGGGTGCGTGATTCTGGTACCGAACGGAAATCCCCGAGGGGGAGGCGGGTTAAGCTCCCCAGGAGGGAGAGAGGGGCGATGAAGGCAAATTTCGTCCAGAGGACTTTCCTGATGTCCTCGCTTATCTCCACCGTGGCCCCGGCCTTTCGGAAGGCCTCGGCCAAAGTCTCCAAACGGGGTGTTTGCTTTCCATCGAGCTCGCCCAAGGCGATTCGGCGGAATTGGCTGTAGTGGCCTATCACACCTGGCTCCTCGATAGCTGCCGAACACCAGGTGGCCCCCCCTAACATGTGCTCCATGCCCACGATGGCCCCGATTCTTTCCGCCGCATCAATCCCGTTCTGAAAAGAGACGATCGTGGTTTTGGGGCCAACCATAGGTTTGATCATCCAAGCGGCCTCTTCCGTTTGATAGGTCTTGGTGGTAAACAGGATCACGTCCACCTGACCGATACAAGCAGGGTCGTCTGTGGCCTGGGCAGGCCTGACCTCGAAATTACCAAGGACGCTTTTTATTTTGAGGCCTCTTTCCTGGATGGCTTTTAGGTGTGCTCCTCGGGCGATAAAAGCAACGTCCTCACCACTTCTCGCCAGTAGCCCACCGTAGTAACCACCCATCCCGCCGGTACCCATGATGGCAAATCTCATGACCGTCCTCCCTCAGTCTTTACGTTCTTTACCAAACATGGTAGCTTTGCAAAAAAATTGCAAGGGGAATGAAGGGTGAAGTGCGTAAAGCTCCTATTACAAGGCGTGATGATACTTACGACGATTACTTTCCTTTACGGTTGCTGGTATGTAGCGGCAGCCGGGGCCGGGGCTTACGGGGGTTACAAGGCCAAAGAGGAGGGATACACCATCCAGAGCCCGGTAAAAAAAGAATCTCCGGCCAAGAAGGAAGATGGAAAGAAGAAGGATGAGACACGGAATTCCACTTCGGAGAAAAAATAGAAGGTTTCATCGTTGAACACTTAAGCACATTCAATAGAAAGGGCAAAATCAGATCTTACCTGTGATTACTGCCCAGAGCACAAAGCGCTGTCTCAGGCGGTGAGACCCAAGGGGCGATCTAACCGATTGAGGTGCTCTGCATTTAAATCGTTAATGGGCAAAACGAAGCGGAATCTATTTCTTCAGCCGCTCTTCGGAGAGTACCAGGTGGTCCGACTCGATTTCCACGAGGGCCTCGAATATCTGTTTTATCCTCTCGTTATCTGATTCCCCGGCCGCCTTTTTGTAGAACGCGATCGCCCTTTCTTCTCGGGCGTGAGATTCTTTCAGGTTTTCTGTATTTTCCGTATGGCAGGTATCGTCTCCCTTGGGTACCGCCGTTAGCTTCAGTATCTTTCTCCAGATGGAGGCGTGCTCGGCCTCAATCTTACTTAGGGCCTTAAAGAGAAGCCTGCCTTCCGCGTCGTCCGTTGCTTCGGAGGCGCAGGCATAAAAAGTGGCATTGCTCACTTCCACCTTAAGGGCATATTCGGCATTTGCCCGATCTTTCTCCGTAAGGGGAACGTGGAAGTTTACGTCCGCCAATTTCGCTTCCTTGATGTACCGGCTGTGAGCCCCACAAAAGGGGCAATTCGTGGGTGGACTATCTCCGATGTAAGGATCCCCGCATATCTCACAGCGCCATAGCTTTACCATCTTCCCAACTCCTCCATTTATGGAAGGAAAATGGCCTATTTGTAGGCGCATGTCAAGGTGTTTTTCTTCCCCCCGCTTTATTTTGGTTGCCGCGATACACTCGGGTAAAAACAATCTTTTGACAGGGGGCGACAAAATGTCTAATCCTTTATTCAAATTGATCAAGTGAGGCGGAAAATGAAAGGGTATCTGTTTAAGGCTTGGGCGATCATTTTTATGATGATTTTGGTGCCTACCTTCGCCCAGGGAGACGAAAAGGTAGAAATTTATGTGCAATCCGGCCATACGAGCCAGGTTTCGGCCATTGCCTTCCATCCCGACGGAAAGCGCATTTTCACCGGGAGTCTGGACAAGACCATTAAGGTTTGGGAAATAGAAACTGGCCGGGAAGTGAAGGCCATTCGCAGTCATGAAGATCAAGTCTACACTATCGCCATCAGCCGTGATGGCAGGTATCTCGCATCGGGTGGTCATGATAGGGCCATAATTATCTGGGACCTTGTCGAGGGCAAAGAATTAAAGAGGCTATCTGGTCATGGCGATTCCGTGCGATCTCTTGCCTACGCCCCGGATGGGAAATTTATCGTTTCCGGTAGCTCAGACAAAACGGTAAAAATATGGGATTTCCCGTCCGGGACCCTCGTTAGAACCTTGCAGGGGCATAGTAACTTCGTTCAGTCCGTAGCCATAAGTCCCCGTGGGAAATACATTCTTTCCGGTGGCAGTGACGATTATATGAAGCGAACCGGCTCAGGAGTCTTAATTCTCTGGGATATGGAAAGCGGGGAGAAGGTAAGAGAATTCAAGTACGACCCGAAATACGGGGATATAGAAACGGTTGGATTTCTATCGGAGAGATACGTTTTTTCCTTAAGCGATACCTTGCGGATCTGGGATGCCATGACGGGAAGGGAAGTAAAAACCTTGGGAGAACCCGGCATCCACTTTTATTCGGCGGCCGTTGACCGGGAGGGCAGAAAGCTGGTGGTGGGCGGTTTGGGAGAAATTTTCCTGTGGGATATGGCATCGGATAAACTCGTCAAAAACATTAAGGGTGATTTTGGCGCGGTGGATGCCGTCACTTTCAGTCCAAAAGGGGAGTTTTTTGCCATCGGAGATGTAAGTCGCGGGGTGCGCATTTTCGATGCAAAGGATGGCGTTCAGCTGAAAGCTTTTGGGAGGAACGTGTCCACGGTTTTTCCCGTCTCTTTTAGCCCCGACGGTAGGTCACTTCTTGCAGGGAGCGCGGACGGATTGCTTAAATTGTGGGATGTAAATAACGGTAGGCTTATGAAAGAGATGAAGGGTCATAAAGATTGGGTCCTTGATGCCACCTTTTTCCCAAACGGAAAGAAGGTCGTATCCTGTAGCGGCTCATTTTTTGAAACAAAAGACCCCTCGGTTCGCATTTGGGATGTAAATACCGGGCAAGAATTATCGGTATTTTACGGGCATAAAACTACAGTTCGCTCCGTTACAGTATCGTCGGATGGCCGTTTAGTGATCTCGGCTGGCTGGGATGGCACCTTAAAAGTTTGGGATGCATCTAATAACATGCGGGGTATCCCGGTGGGGGAGGTCGAGCCCGGTGCCCCGGCCGATAGGGCGGGCATAAAGAAGGGCGATTTCATATTAGCCATTAATGACAAGCCCCTCGGATCCTGGCCTGATTTTGTTTCCACGGTGCGCGAAAACCCCGGCCGGAAAATTTACTTTACCGTATTGAGGGGAAAGGAAACGTTCCAAGCAGCAGTCACGCCTGTAGGTGAGAAAGGTCGGGTAGGTATCGCTCTGGGAGATATGAGTATCAAAACACTGCATGGGCACAGCTCTTTTGTCCATTCTGTGGCTATAAGCTCGGATGGGAAGTTTTTGGCATCCGGCAGTGCTGATAAGACGGTAAAGATCTGGGACCTTATGAAAGGCACTGAGATAAGGACCTTTAGCGATAATAAAAGCGGAATTAACTGCCTAATTTTCAGTCCTGATGGCAGGCAGGTCGCCTCGGGAGGATACAAGACCATTACCTTGCGAGAGGTGGCCGGGAGTGGGGAAAAGGTTCTATCCGGTCATTCAGATTGGATCAATTCCCTCGCCTTTTCACCCGATGGGAAACTAATAGCTTCTGGTAGCTTGGATGGAACGGTGAAATTGTGGGATACCCAAACTGGCGAGGAAATTAAAACCTTAAGAGGGCATGAAAATCAAGTATGGGCTGTTTCCTTCAGCCCTGATGGGCGTCGCCTGGCCTCAACCGGTGATGACGGCGTAAGGCTCTGGCAGGTGGAGTCGGGGCAGGAAATAGCGAGGCTTATCAGTTTCAAGGGTGGTGAATGGATCGTCGTTACGCCCGAGGGATACTATAACGCCTCGCCGGGGGGTGACCATTATCTCAACGTGCGGGTAGGCGAGAGGGTCTTCGGCATCGATAATTATCGGGAAGCTTTTTTCCGCCCCGATCTGGTGAAAGTTTCCCTCGTGGGGAAGACCTTGAAAGAATTCAAGTCCTTTGCCGAGGTGAAAATGCCGCCGTCCGTGGAGATTATTGATACCCCTACCCACACCGATAAAGACGAGCTCAGATTGACGTTGAAGATTAAGGACCAGGGGGGTGGAATAGGTGACATCAGGATTTATCTCAACGAGACGTCTGTGATTTTTGACGGATCGCGGGCGATTGCGGTGGTGCGTAGAGAAGATGAGAAGGCCCTGGTTAGAACCTATAGCCTAAAATTGCTGCCGGGAGAGAATGTCATCCAGGCGGTGGCTTTCAATGGAGAAAATACCATGCAGAGTAACCCCGCCCTTCATCGGGTGGTGGCGAACATTTCACACTTAAAGAAGCCTGCCCTCTATGGGGTAGCGATAGGAATAAATCATTTCAAGAACCCCAAACTCGAGCTCAAGTATGCCACGGCGGATGCCGAACTGTTTGCAGGGACGATAAGGGAAGTTTCGGCACCGCTTTTCGAGAAAGTGGAGATGAAGGTGCTATCGCGCCCAGAAGAAACGACGAAGGAGAGCATCAAGAAGACCCTTTTGGGTTTCAGATCGATGAATCCCGACGATGTCTTCGTTTTCTATGTGGCGAGTCATGGTACCGTAGACGAGGGAGAGTTTTTCCTGATTACGTCCAACGTGGGTTCTGTAAGCACCGCCCGTCTTAGAGAAGACGCCATTACCCAAGCAGAAATGAAGGAGCTCATTGCCAACATCCCTTCCACCAAGAAATTCATCGTCATCGATACGTGCAACGCCGGGAAACTGGGGGAGGCGATTCAGGTTGCCATGCTTTCAAGGGGCATGAGCGAGGAGACGGCCATGAAGATACTTTCCCGCGCCGTCGGATCTACTGTGCTTTCTGCCTCCACAGGTTTGCAGGAAGCCATTGAGGGTTACAATAATCACGGCCTTTTTACCTATGTACTGGCGGAAGGACTAAGAGGGAAGGCGGATTACGACGGGGACGGCTTTATAAAAACGGCGGAAATAGCCAACTACGTGGATAGCGAGGTGCCGACGCTGGCGGAGAAGGTTTTCAAGCGGGCCCAGTATCCTATCCCCGCTCCCAGCGGTCAATCCTTCCCCCTTGGGAAGGTAAGAAGATAGGAGCACCCTGTATCAAGAAGGTTACCCGGAAGGAGCTTGGTAAGTGAGCAATCGGGAACGTAAAGAGGGGTTTCCCCGGAGGATCGGTCTCGCCCTGGGCAGTGGGTCTGCGAGGGGTTGGGCCCATATCGGCGTAATAAGGGCACTTACCGAAGCAGGGATGGAGATCAAGTATGTGGCGGGTACCAGCATGGGTGCCTTGGTTGCGGCAGCGTTAGCCCTCGGAAAAGTTCATGTCTTGGAGAATTTTGCCCGTCAACTCAACTGGAAACAAATCGTCTTATTCCTAGACGTGACATTCCCGAGGTCCGGGCTCATAGACGGAGAAAAGGTCACCGATTTCTTTCGCAGCCACATACGAGACATGGAGATAGAAGAACTACCAATGCCTTATTGCGCTGTGGCTACCAGCTTAAATACGGGTCGGGAGGTCTTGTTGAACAAGGGAAATCTCATCGAGGCCATTCGGGCGAGCATTTCGGTGCCGGGAATTTTCACGCCCGTAAAGAAGGACGAGCACTTTCTCGTTGATGGGGGACTGGTCAATCCTGTTCCGGTGAGTGTAGTGCGTAATATGGGAGCGGATTACATCATAGCGGTAGATTTAAACCACGACATATTCGAAAAAAGGTTGATGAATGGCCATGAACCGGATGAAAAATCACCTGAGTGTGAGGAGGATCGGGCACTACCCGGCAAATGGAGAATTGTGCAGGAATTGGCGGGCAAGCTCAACGAATTGAGTTCGCCCGCATTGTCGCAAGTGCGCCAATGGTTGCAAAGGGACCCTGTACCCAACATCTTTGAGGTCCTGACAAGTTCGATAAACATCATGGAAGCTCAAATCACGGCCGTGAGGTTAGCAACGGATCCACCAGATTTGCTCATTCAGCCGCGGTTGGGTCACATCCGGTTTCTGGAATTCCACCGGGCCCAGGAGGCCATTGAAGAAGGCTACCGGGAAGCTAAGAAGCAGCTGGAGAAGAGTGAAGTGCTGCTAAAATAAATACGGCACCTCCTGGAGCGTTACGGAAGAACATGGGCCGGCTCAGAGAGTGGGGACCATAGAGGAAATTGACCGGGAATCCCTCAGACCATTTGCCCGCCTGGCTTGCCCCGGGCTTCCTCCAGCAAACAGACGGGAGGCTTAAGAATATCAGGTTTTTCGGGAAGCTTACGAGCGCCACTTCTCCCTTGCCCGTGTGACAGCAGGAGAGACAAATATTTTTAAAAAATGGGTAAAAAATAGGGTCTGTCCCTATTTTCTTAAAAATAGGGTCTGTCCCTATTTTCTTCATCGCCGTCCAGACATTCGGCGACTACCTCGGGTTTAATCCGCACTGCCACAT